>CAYRYD010000015.1:0-11222 GCA_964428345.1 uncultured Saprospiraceae bacterium
ACATTTAATTCAATAACCATCGTTCATATTGTCTGATTTATAGGGGGCCGAACCAATTGGGAAAGAAATTTTGATCGTAACCTATTTAGAGCACTGAACAAACAAACGGCTTTTTGTCTTTGGCAACTTGATTCAAGTCGAATCCATTCCTATCTGGAGGCTGCGAAATCATTCTTTGAGAGAAATCACTTTGAAGGACGCTCAGTTGAGCCTCTCATTATTTGTCTCATGGAAACCTTCAACAATATCATTGATCACTCTGAGTCATGTGTATTTGGATATACTATTAGTCAATTCTTCCCAAAGAATCATATTATTCGAATGTCAATCTGCGATCTAGGGATTGGCATTTCACAGTCAGTCAATAATTTCCGAAAGCTCAATAATGATCCTGTCATACCCGATGATGATGCACTTATGGCTGCTTTCCAACAGGGATTCACCACTAAGTCTAGCCAACATAACAAAGGATTCGGTCTTGACAATCTCAAATCCGCTATTCTCAGCACCGGGGGGTCATTGGAGGTTTTAACCAATCAGGCGTTTATGAAAATTGAGAACAATACCCATCGAACTAATTGTTCTCAATGGACGTTTAATGGTACACTTATTGATGTTGTGCTTGATACAACACAATTAGATGTTAAGGATCTTGACTATTCCCCGGAAGATCTATATTTTTAAAAGGTAAGATAAAGCAAGAACACCATGATGACCGTTAACCTGAAACTTTTAGACCTTGTCGAAGGCACTGCGACTAATGTTGATGGGATCACACTCTTCACCGAAATCAACAAGCATTTGGAAAGGGGAAATATCGTTCGGATCTCACTGAAAGGTTGTGGAGCTTTCTCATCATCATTTCTTAATTCTTCATTTGGATCACTATTTGATAAATATGGAATCACGGATGTAAAGACAAAGGTAATCTTTACCGACTACCTGAAGAGTCATGAAAGAATGTTGAGGGACTACTACAAGATATTTGCTAAGTTTCACTCCAACTAGGCAACGATGGCGGTTCATTTCGATGATCTATCGAAATCGACAAGCAAACGTCTGATTTTGGTCGACTTGGACCGTATGAGTAATACTGAACTGGTACATGCTCAATAAATACGTCCAGTTGGATACTGCATCTACGGCAATTAAGACTGTCATTTTGGATTTTCATTTATCAAAGCTACAAGAGATTGCTCCAAATCATCAATCATTTGAAAATTTTGTCCAAGTTCTTCATAATCAGTAGGATGGCGTAGATCTCTTAGCTCCCCTTGCAAAATGGTCTTAATGTTGGGTTGCTTTATAGACTGTTTCTCAATAACCATGTCATTAGTTGACTAGCACTTGCGTCCGATGGATCAGTCCGCTATATTTCTATCAAAGTCCTCCATTGCAATCACAAATTGCTGAAGAAAGACAGTGAACTGCTCTTTTATGGTGGCATTAGTATCATTTCTAAAGTCAGAGATTTCAAATTGCTTCGAAATTATTTTGTCATCTCCATATCGCACCCTTCTTTCAGTGGTAAACTTGTGACTTATGTCAATCCGGCCTAGTGGAGTAAGTTGATAATGCAACTCTCCAATATAACTGCCACATTTAATGACCACCTTGACTTCTCTCTCGCTTCGGATGGTTTCCAAATCATTGTATCCTGACTCATCTTTGAAATATTTAAAGAAAGATTCAAGATTATCTGCCTCGGCATGCCATTTTTCTACATTTTTAGCGATTCGATGCTGAAAGCCCTTCAGTATGTCTAGGGCCTGAAAAGTCGGATCTTTTCGGTCATACATGTCTTAAAGTTTTGATTTTGATACACCTCCTGCAAAACATATTAGCTTCAACTTCAAATGATAAATTTTGAAATTTCGACAACTAAAACAACAACCAATAAAAATAGATCATATGTAATCTACTGATTATCATACGATCTATGAATCATGTGGTCGGGATGACTGGATTCGAACCAGCGACCTCTTCGTCCCGAACGAAGCACGCTACCGGGCTGCGCTACATCCCGAAATGGGAAGGCGAAATTAAAATTTTTTACAGAATTTCTGCATTCCGGTTCATCTTCCTTGCTATCGTCACTGAATATGGGGAATCCAACGTTCACTGGTCTTTGAGGGCATCCTCAATCGGAGGTGGTCCATCCGGAATGATCGCCTTGTATACATAATCACCCTTTCTTTCCAGAAACTCTTTTTTCATGTCTCCCCGTAGCTGGGCATCCTCAAAAAAATCGACCATCGTCATCGACATGGCCCTGGCAGCATGCGCCATTCCCTTGTGGCCTATCGACATGCCGCTACAGGCTACAACCGCCCAGGAATGCCAGGGCGTATCTTTGGGCGCTGTGGTAGCCCGCAGACGTACCGTAGGCACCACAAAACTGACATCTCCCACATCGGTGGAGCCTCCCATCGGATGCTCCTGGGTCTCTTCAAGGGGAGTGATTTCTGAATACAGACCAACCTGTGGTTTATCAACCGATTCCTGGATCTTTCTGGCAAAAAGCTGCTCGGCGTCATCATAGGCAATAGGGCCCAGGTATTCGAGATTCTTTTGCAGACGGGCACCGCCCGTGCGGTTGACCAGGACCTCATGGATTCCGGAAATCAGCGAAATCTTGTAGTCTACATCAGCCATGATGGCCGCTCCCTCGGCAATCCGCTCTACCCGCTTCCATACCTGCTCCATGCCTTCCCTTTTTGTATCACGCACTCTGGTCCAGATCCGGGCATAGTCGGGTACCACGTTGACTACTTTACCGGCATCCTGAATGTGATAATGGATCCTTACGGTGGGTTTGATGTGCTCGCGGTAAAAATTGATACCACTCGTATAGAGCTCAAGCGCATCCGACGCGCTGCGGCCATTCCAGGGATCGCCCGAAGCATGGGCGGCCTGTCCGTAAAATTCGACCATAAAATCGACCAGGGCCAGACTGCTCTGCACATCGGCCTTGGTCTCAGCACTGGGATGCCAATCCATCACAATATCGACGTCGTCAAACAACCCGGCCCGGATCATCCATAATTTGCCAAAGTATTTCTCCTCCGCCGGAGTACCGAAAAAACGGATGGTGCCCTGGAGTTGCCCCGATTCGATCAGTTCCTTAATCGCAGTAGCCGCCCCCAAAGAGGCCACACCAAACAGGTTATGACCACATCCATGACCCGGACCACCATCATCGACCGCCTCCTTGACCGGGACCGCCTTCTGCGAAAGTCCGGGAAGCGCGTCAAACTCGCCCAAAATCCCAATCACCGGCTTTCCACTGCCAAACTCGGCAATAAAAGCGGTGGGAATATCCGCCACACCCCGGGTCACCCGGAATCCCTGCTTCATGGCATATTCTGAAAGCGCCTTACTGGACTGCTCTTCCTGAAATGCAATCTCTTTGTACGACCAGATCCGGTCACTCAGCTGAGAGAGTTCAGAGTAATTTTTATCAATGAAGTCAATAGCAGCACGCTTTTTCTCATTCATGATGTCCATCTCCTGGCCAGTCATCTTAATGCTCATAGCCATGGATATCGACAGGACGCATAAGTACTTTATCATATCAAAATCGAAATCTGGATGAGGGGGGAAGATATCAAAAAGTTCTTTCCCGGCAGTGCCGGAGATCCAATGACATAGTGAAATTTGCTATCCTTCAAATCCGGTCATTGGTTTTCGCCGCCAGCACAGGTACATCGACATCGTGTATTCTTTGGGTTGCTTTGATTTCTTTTTTTATCCCGGATGTGTAACTTGGTTTCCTTTTCAATCTAAATAGTACCACCAGCGACACCATGGATAAGGTAATCCAAAGCAGGTCGACCAGCCGGCTTGCCTGAGACAGGCCCCCACCAGATTGCCAAAACCAATGACCACTGACCATTCCGTTGACCACCGGCACCAATATCCCCAGGCATGCGCCCGACATCAGCGACCATCTCAATGTCAATGCATTATCTCTTATTAAGGAAAATAACAGACTCAGGATCAGCCAGCCGCCGAAGAAAGTACGGTAAATAAAGGTCATTCCGGCAGGGGAAAATATTTTGACCAACAGAAACTCCAGGGCAATCATGGGTATCATACTCAAACAAATAGCCAGATAGCAGGAAACCACATTTTCGTTGAACCGGCGTTGCCGATCGGACATATTCGTTTTTTCGCGAGCGGTCAGCCAGATCATCACCCCTGACAGTATCACAAAACAGGATAATAAACCCAAAATAAACGATATTATCCTCAGACCATAGCCTGCATAATCGGCGAAATGCAGGCGGTACAAAACATTTTTTACTCCATCCAGATAACTATTGTTGGTGACCGGATTCCGACTGTAAACGATCTGGCCGTCAACCACCCGGTAAACAATCCTGCCCAGCCCGTTAAATTTATGAGCATAGGGCAGATTTCCGGCAATCTCCAGATGCATGTTGGTGTCACCAAAATGGGCAATCTTCAGATCAGTGATCCTGAAATCTCTCCATTGAGCTTTTGTCTGGTCAATAAACGGCTGCAGGGATGGAAAATATTCCAATGGAGCATTGCTGAATGCGTAGTTTGGCAATTGCAATTCATATTCCAGATCGCGGTAAAACTGCCTGTCATCACCGTCATAGAGTGAAAAAATAAAGGGAGCCACGATCAGCGCCTTCAACATAAAAAATGCACCGGTCAAAGCATACACCAACTGGAATGGAAATCCGACCAGCCCCAATGCTGTATGTGCGTCCGTCCATACCGTTTTCAATTTTGCCCAGGGACGGAAGACAAAAAAACTGGAAATTATTTTTTTCCAATGGATAATGATTCCGGTGCAAATGGCAAACAGAAAAAAGAAAGCAACGAAGCCGGATAGATAATAACCTGCCGGATAGGGAATCTGGGCAAAGAAATGAAGCCGGTATAAAAACTCTCCAAGGGTGTACGAGTCTGCATAGCTAGCTGTGGATTTGTCATCCGTATCGAGGTAGAAAAAAGCGCGTGCTTTATCTTCCTCCTGGGCCAGGGAATCCAGCGATGCGCCCAGACTGACTGACACCCTCCGTTCATTGTAATAGTGTCGTAAATCGATGCTTCGACCATAGAGCCGGTACTGCCTGCCCAGCTCAGACAGCACGGTATCCGGTGGGATCCCGATCTCATCGGTTACCCTTAATTCATGACTCCGTTCCCAGTTTACGATCTCGTCCCTGAAAAAAGAAAAAGTTCCGGTAAAGAAAATAACAAACAATGCGACACTGATTACAATGCCACTCACGGTGTGGGTGTGATACAGTATGTTGTATGTTCGATTATTCAGCATATTTTCTCAATCACCGGTCATTAAATTTCCACTACAGGCCAGCGCTGCAAAAATCAGGGTTGACAATAAATACAAGCCCCAGATCTTCCAGCCGTTCCTAATCAGAAAAGCCACTATAAACAATCCAACCCAAAGTAAAAAGGCGGTATAGGTGCTGCTAATGATCACCACGGGTCGATTTATCCAGGTTGCCAGGGCGACGTGAAAGGCCATGCTCACCAGATAGCCACCGACCAGTCCTGCCGATAATTTCGCAAAACGCTGCCACGGGGATTTGGTAAGGTATTTGACGTTTGCCGGCATTTCAGATCAGTTTTTCCAACAGTGCACCCAAGACCACGACAAGGAAGACTGTTGTTCTGTTTAGAACACCCAATGGTGCGCATAAAATGATCAGACTTTGGATGGTCATCAACAAAATCAAAATCGTCAATATTCCGGCTCCGGGACCGAAATGGTCCATCGAAAAACCCGAAGCTACCAACAAGAAGATGAACCCCGTCCACCGGGATAATTTTGGTTTCTGCCGCAAGACGGTTTCAAGACCTAGTACCGGCACATCGCACATTCTGCAGGAAGTGGCATACCAGAGGTAACAAGCCGTAAAAATCAATATGGAAATCAATACGGTCAAGGTGGCTACCTGGTAAAATAGTGGGTGACACAATGCCAGATAAATTCGTAGGGTTTATGTCGAAATGTTCCCGGTGTTTCTTCTTTCCTGGTGATTTCCACAATATAGTTGGTATCTTTCCAGGGCAGGGCAATGTCAATATAACCATCATCATCGGTTTCCAGGGATCTAGACCACTGATCTGCCACAAAAATGGTCACTTCGTGCTTTGGTAAAATTTCATTTTTATAAAAAACCCGAAGTCTCAATGAGTCCTGATTTTGCGATACATTACTGATCGTTAAACCGGTTGGATTACCGGTTGCTGACTGACCCGTTTTTTCACCTACCTGAATTTTTGCCACCGAATGGTAATGGGTTTTAAAAATGCCGAAATCGTATGCCGAATAATCGATGACACCGATCTGATCATTATTTAAAATAATGGTGTAGGTGCCTTCCTTATACGGAGTAAAGGTAGCCAGGTAATAGTCCTCCCTGGGAACGAATTGCAATTCCGTTCTCTTCCCGGAATCATCGACGACCCATAACGTAAAATCCTTCACTGCGACAAAGGCTTCACCAGTAACTTTTTCTTTCAAGCCGTAGGTATATTCTCCAAAATATACCCGGACTTCCTGTTCTCTGCCCAATTCACCCAAGGGATCCGTTTGAACCCAAAGATAGTGTGCAGACACCCTGGCTACTCCAGAGAGCAAAATGACTATGACTATTATTGACCTCTTCATTTTTCGCTGATTTTCTATGTACATTCCAAAAGGTAACCTCTCACCTTATTCGGATAACGATAAGATGCTTTTGGCATAATTGCCGTCTATCTTTGCCCCTTCGGTAGCTGTTCCCGTGGCCACATCGATGACGTAGATACCGGCATATGAACTGTTGCTGACACCCAGATACAATCTGGTACCTTCGACCAGAATGGCACTATTCCATCCGCCACCGGCCAGGGGTATCTCATCCAGGAGCGTAAAGGTTTGGTTGTGAAGGTCCAGGATACCCGTTTTCAGGAGGGGTTTATCCGATACCGGCGCATACGTTGCCCAGAGGTAGGCAGGATCATTTTCATCTTCCTGCAGGACCCGGACTACCGCCTTGCCATCGGCTACATAGTACAGGTCATTGATTTTATATCCACCACTCAGGGTTTCAAAGTCGATATGGAAGGATGCATCAAAATCGGTTTCTCCCTGTTTAATTCTCAGCACTGCCGAATTATTGCCGGGCACCGGTGAATATCCGGAAGCCAGCGAAGAGGGAGAAAAACTATAGATATTTCCATTTTCGTCGGTTTCCAGCGCATTATTGGTGTAGTACCGGCCAATGTTTGAAGTGCGGTTGTCTGAGATAATTTTCTCCAACGTCAATTCGGGGTAATTAAATACGGCAACATGGGCTTCATTGGACAACGGTGTACTGAAATCTCCCGAAGCATGAATATGATAATACGCAACAAACATTTTGTTTCCCCTGACCACTACATCGACCGGAAAAGCAAGCAGACTATCCCCGGCTACATTCCCAAAGGCGGAAAGCACGGTTTTTTCGATCGACATGGTATTGGTATTGACCAGGTAGATTTTCTTGTCTGAAAGACCTTCCCGCGCTGAACCAATCATAACCATGGTCGCTTCATCGACAACCGTAAATGCGTAAATAGTGAGATCGGTAAAAAAACTACCACCCTTGATCAATTCGCCGTTGACCATTTCGTAACTGATAAATTCGGGGGCGGAGGTATAACCACCGGCAATGATCTGATCAACACCCTGAATATACGTCATCCAGGCTGGTTGCTCAAAACCGTTATTGACCGGCGATACCGTTCCCTGCATCAAACTGATGGCAGGACTCAACACATCGGTACTGGGATCAGTGGCCGCTTCGATCCCCAAAAAATAATAGGTTTTTTCCTCCGGATCAGGATCCGATACGAGATTTCCCGGTTCGTCTTTGGAACAGGAGGCAAAAAGTAATACAGTTGCTGTCAGAAAAAAGAATAAATTTTTGCTATTCATTTTTTATCGATTTTTTATTGTACACTTTTATTGAAAAAATACCTGAGTTTTAAATTAAAATTCCTCCCAGGCCTCAACTGTTGAAAATTATCATAGACCTCGGCATTCCAGAGATTCACTATGGCGAGTGATGCATTATACCGCTCACCGGGATAGGAATAAACAAACTCGAGGTTGGTTGTAAACTGGTCCGGGACCATCCCTTTATTGCTACTGGCAAGGACTTCCCACCGGTAGAAAAAATCATGGACATAATTCTGGCTCAGGGAGATCGCATAGCTGTCACCGGCAGCAAACAAATGACCGTTCCGGTAGGAAAGGCTCATGTTACCAAATAAATAAGGTACATTGGGCAACCGGGCTTTAAACAGGGCATTTTCCACTCCAGTTTGTCCGTTTCGCCAGCGATTATTGTCTCTCAGATCGAGGTAAGTGCCGTTGATCGTGAAAAACCAGCGATGGTGATAGTTGTATCCCATACCCAGATCGACACCCTTCGACAATACTTCTCCATTGTTCATATGGTGCACTTTCAGGCCCTGGATGACAGGAATAATAAAATCGCCGGCATCCCTGATAAATGCGTTCATCGAGAGCATGATATCATGTTTTCCGGCACTCCGGTTGTAGAGAAAACCCAGATTATAATTAAGACTTTGCTCGGGGGTCACCCCTGGACTGGGAACGGTATTCAGACCATCCCCAAAGAGTTCGATCACCTCCGGAAACCGGGTGGCGTTCTCAAAGCTGGCTTTTATCTGCCAGTTATTCCATACATAGGTAGCGGAAATACCCATTCCCAGGTTTGAGCGGTCGCTGGTAAACGGGTGGGTACCGTCACCGCCGTAGTCGGTCTCGATCGATTCCATGTCGTAATCGTAATACTTGGCAAAAACAGTGGTCTTCAATTTTTCCCGGAGTAAGGTATGAGTATAGCTGGCAGCAAAGACCTGTTTGGTGACCCGGTTTGGATGACTGAACTGGGTATTATTTTCCCGCTTAAAGGGATCAGCTCCCTGCAGGGTGAGATGGTTGAGGCTGTAATTGAGGGTAATGCTGTTCTGCAGCCCGAGTGCGTATTCGGCGTTGGCATTAGCCAGCACATTTTCGGTGCCGAGGGTCAACAGGGTCTTCCGGTTCTCAATTTCACCGGTGGTGTTATCGATTTTCGAATAGCGATTGCCAAACCAGTCGTATCGTACACTTGCCGTATCCCTGGCCAGACTTTCTGCAAAGACAGCCACCAGGTAGGAATTAAAAGAAAGCCGTTCGGTAAAAAGCCGGCGTTTGTTAAACGTAAAATTGGCGATGATTTTTTCCTCTTCGTTGGCTACTTCGCCATAGGGAATTTTTGCCTGGCCGATGGCATTGACCGGCTGTTGCAGTTCATTGTATTTATTCGAAAAAATAATGCCTGCCATCAGCTGGTCGGCAAAATCCGTCCCGGTAAATCCAAATTCCACCCATCCCATCCGGCTTCGGTAGTCATCGTGAAACCGTCTTACCCAGGTTGGCTGGTCATCCTCCTTTCCCGTGTCAAAATTGATAAGCCTGACCGGCACGCGATAATTATTCTCCGCAAAATTCAAAAACGATTTAAAGCGGGTGGTAAATCCGGATTTTGGGACGCGGTATTGCGCATTAAGGGAAGCGAGATGGGTGTTGAAAGATCCGAAACTGTAGGAGGCATCCAGATAGGAATGACCTTTGTTGCCGGTTGTTACATTGACCGCCCCACCCAACGCATCGGACGACAGATGGATCGGCACCACCCCTTTATACACTTCGATGCGGTCGATGATGTTGGCGGAAAAATTATTCAGAGACAGGGAGCTGCCGAAATAATCCATCGGCACCCCATCGAGAAAAATGCGTACCTGGTTTCCGGAAAGACCGTTGAGCGACAGTGTAAAATCCGATCCAACGCCTCCGGATTGACGGATATTGACCCCCGAAATACGGCCCAGGATATCGTTGGCATTGGTCGATAGATTTTTGAAACCTTTGGCCTCTACCACTTCGACGGCATAGGCTTGTTCACGGATCAGGGTGGCGTTGGATTTTCCGGTTATGACCACTTCATCCAATATCCTGGTATCATCGTCCAGCACGATATCCAGCCGGATGTCCTCATCAGTGATAACCGATACCGGGACTGTTTTCTTCCCGAAGCCCAGTGCCGATACCATCAGCTCATATTTTCCCGGATTAATTTCCTGGATTTCAAAAATACCGTCCGTATCCGAAACGGTACCCTTCTGAGTATCCCCGATCCAGATGGTAGCACCGATCACGGCATTTCCGGAGCGATCGGCAATTTTTCCCCGGATAGTCTGGGCATAGCCAGGAATACAAGAAAATACCGCCAAAAAAATCAATAAATATTTTTTTGCAGTACGGTAAATACCATTAAAATATCCAGATAAAAAGGCTTTATTCTTTAAAAAAAATAATTCCATCACTTCGGCTCAAAATCTGTTGCCAAAACTAGCGAAAACGCCCTGGACCGGACCATCGCAGAATTTGAGAATTTGAATGCCTATTGCGGGTTATCTGACAACAGCCACTATACGGTAATTGCTGATCGCTAAAATTAGGTAGTGACACTACCCTCCGATTGCGAGGGTAGTACCGGATGTAGGGATTCGGGTAGTTGTTCGTGGATCGTATGGAAGGGAATTGGAAGAAGATGTTGAGATCATTTAGATGACATTTGTTCATCGGACGGAGCCCGCCTTCACCAAGGCTTCGGCGGACAGAGGATTAGTTTCGCTGATCCTCAAGATGGAGGAGATGCTCAATCTTTTCAAAGGTCCTCGCCCTACGGGCTCGCCTTTTTTAATGCCAGCCCTTCCTGAATGCATAGCAGGCGCCAGGGGCTGGCTTCGTATAATTACCTTGTAGGTCCACCTTCGCCAAGGCTTCGGCGGACAGAGGATTAGCTTCGCTGATCCTCAAAATGGAGAGGATGCTCAATCTTTTCAAAGGTCCTCGCCCTACGGGCTCGCCTTTTTTATTGCCAGCCCTTCCCGAATACAAGCAGGCGGATGGGGCTGGCTTCGTATAATTACCTTGTAGGTCCACCTTCGCCAAGGCTTCGGCAACCGGTGTCCGCCTTTGCTAAAGCTTCGGCGGATGGTGCCTCTTTTCGTAAAAGGTTTCGATGGACGGAGTCCGCCTTCGCCAAGGCTTCGGCGGACGGAGGATTAGCTTCGCTGATCCTCAAAATGGAGAGGATGCTCAATCTTTTCAAAGG
>CAYRYD010000015.1:11322-96746 GCA_964428345.1 uncultured Saprospiraceae bacterium
GGAGAGGATGCTCAATCTTTTCAAAGGTCCTCGCCCTACGGGCTCGCCTTTTTTAATGCCAGCCCTTCCTGAATGCATAGCAGGCGCCAGGGGCTGGCTTCGTATAATTACCTTGTAGGTCCACCTTCGCCAAGGCTTCGGCGGACAGAGGATTAGCTTCGCTGATCCTCAAAATGGAGAGGATGCTCAATCTTTTCAAAGGTCCTCGCCCTACGGGCTCGCCTTTTTTTATTGCCAGCCCTTCCCGAATGCAAGCATTCGTCAGGGGCGGCAATAAAAAGGTCACCACCGTACCGGTGGCGACCTTTGAAAAGATTGTCGGGGTGAGAGGATTCGAACCTCCGGCCTCACGCCCCCCAGACGTGCACTCTAACCGGGCTGAGCTACACCCCGAACTTTGGTGTGGGTGTGGGTGTGTGGTGTTTCAGGTGTGGTGTTTCGGGTGTGGGTGGGGGTGTTATTTTATTTTTTGTATTCACCATAGCCTCGATAAAGACCCAGCAACATTTTTGAAATGGAAGTGTAATTATCATAAAGACATTTATACAACTCACTCTCCATCTTATCCAGATCCCTTAAAATCTGTACCAGACTTACTGTTTCAAAAAGACTTGACCGGACCATCGTTACAAACCGGCGCTTATCTGGTTTGGTTGTCCTTCCGACGTCCTCTGCCAGATTCAATGTAATTGAAAAAGCAGCTCTTTTCAATTGGTCTTCAAGGTATTTGTCATTGATCCCACTAGCTTCCAGATATCGCAAAAGCTCCACATTGGTATTGCGCAGCAGTTGATATACCTCCAGCTTCTCAAAGTCAAACAAATTATTCCTTTAGTGATTTACCAATCAAAAACAAATCTGCTTTATATTAACAAACTCAAAACCCAAACCCAAACTTTTCACAACCACACTTTCACACTCACACTCGCACCCACACCCAGTAAAGTGGGACCTGAGGGATTCGAACCCACGACCTCTGCCCTGTCAAGGCAGCGCTCTAAACCAACTGAGCTAAGATCCCTTCGTGCGTAGTCAGGACCCTTCCTTTGTAAGGGCTGGCAAAGTTAAGGAATCTTTGGAAAAAAAGATGTCCTTAAATCTTCAAACTGATCTTCATCCGGTTTAAGAGTCCGGTCAGGAAAACAATGAGCAACGCAAAGAGCAATGACTTCAGCAATCCCACCACGCCTGTCCGGATAAACTCCGGCAGGGTAACCGCCCAGATACTCCATATCGCATAATAGACATAGGGTACCAGGTAGCAGGTGAGGGTGCTCCTGCCCGCCGGACCGATGATATTTGTCCAGGATGACTGCCTGCGCACATCGATCAGCCAATAAAAGAAGGCGTAGGCCAGCAAACTGATGCCGGTGCAAATGCCAACCCACGACGGCGTAGCCCGGATCTTGGAAATGCCGCCCCAGGGCCTCACCAAAAATCCGTACACCAGCATGAGTACACCAAAGATGACCAGCATGGTGATGATTTTCTGATGTCCCCGTTGCTGCAACACCTTATACAGCGACGAGGCCACCACCCCACCCAAAACCAGGGCCTGATTCGAACCATTGCCCAGCCAGGCATTGGCGCCGATGGCACTCATAAAATCAAGCAAGCCGAAATTATCCAGCAGATTGTACAAATAGAAAAATACCGCTCCAGCTATTACGACCGACAGTCTGCCACTGCCCAACAAGTAAATCGAAGCGCTGTAGAAATACGCCCAGCCAATCAGGCCCAGGATGCCCCACCAGTAGCGTTGCATCCAGCGGATATCGTCGGCATTACCACCCTTGTACAGGATAGCCAGGATTACCAGCAAAACCATTCCCAGTCCCATGAGTATATTGACCGTTCTCTTGCTCAGGGAAGTGGGCTTGTAGTTGTTCCAGATCAGGAAAAATGCGGCAATCAGCAGGACTTGCCAAAGCTGCTTCGGCACACTCATCGCCGCCGGATAAATATTTTCCAGATTGACCAGAAAGACACCCATCACAATCAGGGCGATGCTCCGGGTAAGGATGTGGTAAAAAACCTGAGCCCGGGACTGCGTTTTCAGCCGGTTGTCGATGGCAAAGGGGATACTCAGGCCTACAATAAAAAGGAAGGCCGGAAAAATGACGTCGCTGAAACCCATCCCGTCTTCCTGGGCCTTGGTGTGTTTCAGCCACTGGGGTATATCCTCCAGCGTCCAGAAATCATTCACGAAAATCATCAGCACCATCGTGATGCCCCGGAATATATCGATCGACTGTATACGCATCAGTATTCGGTTATCTTGTTGTCTTACTCTTCCATCATCCGGGCAAAAACGGCCTTGAAACAATCGACCGCACCCGTATTCCGGGGCTCTGTGGAGGCATCCGGAGTCTGATAATAAATATTCATGAAATCCGAGGCACTACCCCAATAGGTTTGCATCATACCCAGGTGTCTCGCCGCTGTGGTTTTGTGCGCATGCTGCTTAAATGCAAAATAATCTTCCAACTGATCCAACCCCACCTGCGGCCGGTTCCAGGGGCAGATGATCACATTGAAACCTTTCAATGCAAAATAATGAGGGGTGGGATCGGAACGAACGTAGTGCCAGTCATTGATCACCACATCTTTGGGTATCAGATCGATCGCCCGGTGGGTATTATTCAGACTGGCTTCCCACAGCCCAATACCGGTCGTCTTTCCGTCGATGAGCCGGTCGCCCCAGATCCAGAGTTGCCGGTCGTTGAGGGCCAGGTGATTTCTGATTTTGGTGACTTCGCCGGCAAACAACTCAGCAGGATCCCGGCCGTTACAGCGGGGACATTGCTTCTCACCGATATAAAACACTTCGTCCATACCCGCATGAAAAGCTGTGGCTTCAAAGGCAGCCATGATCTCATCGACGATCGTAAAAACGACATTGTGTACGTCCGGATGCAGCGGACAATAGCTTTTGCAATACAAGCCATCGGGATTGGGCCATTTGTATTCTTCCGGCATCTGTACCTCCGGGGTTTCGTCAAATTGCGGATAATGTTTCAGCAGGTTGCCAATGGTACCCGCCCAGGACTGATGGCCCAGCAGATTAACCTGAGGAATCAGGTTAATACCATGCCTTTTGCAGGCATCCACCATCTTTTTAACATCCATCCGGCTCAGGGGGTTTTCACCTCGAAGCTCCGGATGCGATTCATAAGCATAGCGATAATCGACCCGGAGCACCAGGGTGTTGACTTTCAATTTGCTCAACTCTTCGTTGATGAATTGGATAAAGCGATCCACTTCTTCGACTGCCGGGGCGGCAATACATAGTCCCCGTACCGGAATGGAATCGATCTGCGACCAGGCCGTCAGACTGCCCGTTATCAGCCAGATAAAGATCATTAAATGTTTCATGATTATTGATTTAGCACAACATGCTGAAAGTTACCGAAATCTTTGGCTGTTTCCGGGTCCGGGTCACAATTTCTCCTTCATCCGTAAGTTTTTGTATCTTTTCATCAATGAAATGGATCCCGGTCTTTTTGCTTTGCCTGATGGCAGGTCTGCCCGGTTATGTGGAGGGTCAGCATTTACCCGATTTCAGTGAAGCCGTTGATCCGGCCGAACTCGATCCGGGTGTGGTTTTCTTCCACCTGGATACCGCACGGCATTACCGGAAACCGGTCAGACTCGATTTTGTCCGGCAGGAGTTTGCTCCGGATGTACCGGTTGAAATGGAGACTTTCTACCAGAAGAGTGCCCATCACACATTGTTGCAGTTGGGAAAAATTTCTTTTACGCCGGCCAATCTATTTGCGATGACCGAAGGATCCGGTCATACCTTTATTAAGATGACCGATGGTGTCTGCACGGTCATCACCCGTATTACGGTTGACCCGGTTGCCGAGAAACCGGCTGTACTAACCAGGAACTGTACTTTATAATTAATCCGGATATGAAAAAATGGAGGCTTGTACCGTTCCTGGGCGTGTGGATGATGCTTGCCACGTTTTGGATGAGCTGGCAGGAGAAACCAGAGGTACCTCCCGCTCCCAATATTTTGCTGGCGATCGCCGATGACGCATCGTTTCCGCACATGAGTGCCTATGGCACCCGCTGGATCAGCACGCCGGCTTTCGACCGGGTGGCCCGGGAAGGCCTGCTCTTTATGAAGGCTTATACCCCGAATGCCAAGTGTGCTCCCTCCCGGGCCTGCATCCTGACCGGCCGCAATTCGTGGCAGCTTGAGGAGGCCTGCAATCACTGGCCATATTTTCCCGAGAAATTCAAAGCATTTACCGAAGCCCTGCCCCAGGCCGGATATCAGGTAGGGCACACCGCCAAGGGATGGGCCCCCGGGATCGCCCGGATAAACGATCAGCCCCGGCAGCTCATCGGCCCGGCATACAACGAAAAGGAAACCACTCCGCCGGCAAGGCATATCTCTACCAATGATTACGCTGAAAATTTTCGGGACTTTCTGGATAAAAACAGTGCAGGTCGTCCCTTCTTCTTCTGGTATGGCTCCACCGAACCTCACCGCGCCTATGAATTCGGGGCCGGCATCCAGTATGGCGGTAAAAAACTGACTGATATAGACCGGGTTCCGGACTACTGGCCGGATTGTGACACTGTGCGAACCGATATGCTGGATTACGCATTCGAGATCGAGTACTTTGACCGGCATCTCGCCAAAATGCTGGACATCCTGAAAGAAAAAAATCTTTTAGAAAATACCATGGTCATCGTCACCGCCGATAACGGTATGCCTTTCCCCAAGGTAAAAGGTCAGATGTATGAGGCAGATAATCATCTGCCACTCGCCATCATGTGGCCGCAGGGTATCAGGAATCCGGGCCGGGTCATCGACGATTTTGTCAGCCTGATCGATCTGGCACCAACCGTGATGGAACTGGCCGGACTGACACCCCAAAAAGCGGAGATGCATCCGGTAACCGGAAAAAGCCTCACCGATATTTTCGAGGACGCCAGAAGGGGCAACGTTGGCAACAAACGAGATTATACCCTGATCGGAAAAGAAAGGCATGATGTGGGCAGACCCAATGACGTGGGGTACCCGGTGAGAGGTATCATCCGGGACGATTATTTGTATCTCGAAAATTTCAGGCCCGATCGCTGGCCGGCAGGCAATCCGGAAACCGGTTATCTGAATTGCGACGGCAGTCCGACCAAAACCTGGATACTCAACCACCGCACCACCCCGGGCAACAAAATGTACTGGCAATGGAGTTTCGGCAAACGACCACCGGTAGAGCTCTATAAAATGGATGTAGATCCCGACTGTATCAACAATCTGGCTTCTGATCCTTCAACCCGGAAAATCCAGGCCAGGCTCAAAAGGCAATTATACCGGGAACTGACAGCCCAGGGAGATCCCCGGATGACCGGAAATGGTGATGTCTTTGACCGATATCCCGATGCTTCTCCAGCGGCCGGCTTCTATGAGCGCTACATGAAAGGCGAAAAAGTTCCTGCCGGGTGGGTCAATGATAGCGATTTTCAGGAGGTTGGGAGACCGGAGTAACCGACGGATCCGGGAGCCAAACAGAACCCCAGACCAAGAAACCGATGACCAGAATTTCAAAACCACCGGTGATCAAGCCAGTGCTCCTGAGGATCCTGGAGCCTGACCCCATCCCTAAGCGGCTCCAGGATCTCACGTCCGGTCGCTGCTCCTGGTCTTTCAATGGTATCCCTGGTTCCCTCTTCGCTTCTGTCGTCCATCTGGTCGGGAGCTCCCGGATCCTAACAAACTTGTGAGAGTGCGGTGTCCTGGAATGCATATTTACAGAGGTAAGTCTATATTGCAGTTTTATCGATAGACAATTACCCATCATGAACTTCCATTTGCTGATCCTTTTTTTATGGAGTACATTAATCTGTGGCCGCAAAGAAATGGCACAGGAGCCACCCAATATCATATTCATTATTGCCGATGATGTAGGCTGGAATGATCTGGGTTGTTACGGAAATCAGGTGGTTAGCACACCCAACATCGACCGGATTGCCAGGGAAGGGATGATGTTCACCAATGCTTTCCTGACTACAAGCAGCTGCAGTCCTAGCAGGTGCAGTATTATTACCGGGCGTTATCCGCACAACACCGGTGCCGCTGAATTGCACACACCGCTCCCCGAGAGTCAGATCCCCTTCCCACTTTTAATGCAGAATGCAGGTTACTATACGGTTCAGGCTGGAAAATCTCATTTCGGAAAACCGGCATTGCGCTGTTTTGACCAGGCCTACGAGATGGAAGAAGGTGGCGTCGGGGGTGAGGAACGATGGGTGCGTTGTCTCCGGGAAAGACCTGCAAACCAGCCATTTTTTGCCTGGTTTGCTGCAGTTGACGCCCACCGTGACTGGCATCATGACCAATACGGAGTAACTCCCAATCCCGAACGGATCACGGCACCTCCTTATCTGGTAGACTGTTCGGCTACAAGGCAAGACCTTGCTGCTTACTATCATGAAATCAGCCGCTGGGACTACTACGTAGGTCAAGTCCATGAAGAACTGGAAAGACAGGGTATCGTTGAAAATACAGTGATCATCATCATGTCGGACAATGGCATGCCTTTCCCCAGAGCCAAAACCAGACTCTACGACAGCGGCATCAAAACACCTCTGATCATCCGGTGGCCGGCTTCACTTCAACCCGGCATGACCAGTTCAGCATTGGTAAGCGCAGTCGACATCGCTCCCACCATTATTGACATGGCCGGCATTGAGATGCCGGAATACTTTCAGGGAAAAAGCTTCAAAGTTCTTTTACACACCGGCGGGCATCCCTTCCGGAGATATGTCTATGCTGAACACAACTGGCATGACTATGAGGCACATGAACGTATGGTACGTTCACAGAATTATCTCTATATCAGAAACAACCGTCCGGAGCTGAGCAATGGCGGACCAGCCGATTCAAAAAGGAGTGCCTCGCAAGCGGCTTTGGATTCAGTACGGCAACTGGGTCTCCTCACTCCTGCCCAGGCTGATAATTATATTACTCCCAGGCCGGCGGAAGAAATCTATGATCTGCAGACCGACCCCGACCAATTATGCAATGTAGCATCGCTCCCTTCCCTAAATGATACCCTGCAATTTTATCGCCAGCTGCTGGAGCTCTGGATCCGGGACACCGGCGACGACGTGCCAATAGATCTGACTGGTGACGGATTTGACCGGAATTCGGGAGAAATTCTACCACAGGTCCCCGGTTTCAACCAGGTAAAACGGGGAGAAATGCCCGGAAATCGACGGGGTGCCCTATCTTTAAATGCAAAACCAGGATTCTGAATGTTAAGAATACTTTCTATAGCCCTGAGCGTTGGTGTTTTCGTTGGTTTTGCCAAAAAGAATTCTTACATCGAATCTCCCGCTTCGGTCATGGGCCAAGAGATTACTGACACCATGATCATCGCCAATCTATACCGCGATTCCGAAGCCCTGCACCAGATTCAGTCGTCGTTTACCCGGAACAATCCCGGCTATACACTGGAGTTTTTCCGGCAAACCTACAGCATCAGATCGCGGCCGGAACAACGAGTACTATTTGTTCAAAAGGGAGGGGGCACCGCCATCCTCAATAAAGGAGAGCGTTCGAAAATCGCAGTGGGTGATATCATCTTACTGGATGCCGGTGTCAGCATGTCGGTAGACAGTCTGGTTGATGTGGTAGCATTTACTACACCGGATCCACCCTCCACCGATATTCCGCATTTTATTCGTCCCGATTGGGATCTGAATATCACCGATACACCGGGTGGATGTGCAACCGAAACCAATGCTTACCGCCGCATACTCCTGACCTGGCAGGGAAAAGTGGGTAAGTATCTTTACAAGTCTTTAAATGCTCACCGGGTACGCATTACCGATTCCTTTACCCATTATCACCCCCTGGAGGGTGGATTCGATGAATTTTATCTGGTGCAAATGGTTCAACCTGAAGCCTCGATTATTACCGGTAATCACCATGACCTGATCATCAATCCGGAGCTGGTGACCCGTGACATGGCCCCAAACCTGCTGAAAAAAACCAAACTCCAGGTGGGTGACCTGGTTTACCTTCCCCGGGGAGTCGTGCACCGGGGGATCGATGGTGTCCTCGCCCAGGTCATTACGGTACCCGGATTTATCCCGGGAGCGGAACTCGGAGTGGATCATCATTTGAAGAAAATCAATGAACGCCTGCAGCTGACCGGCAAGGAGGCTCTACCCTATCATGTCGAGGCGGCAGATACAGTGATGGTCAAATGAAAAAACTGATTTAAAGAAACTGTTAAGACCGGATCTCAACCTTCCGATCCTTGCTCATGGTAATTGCTTCAGCCGGGGAAGTCTCTCTTTCCAGATGTCGATAATATTGACGGAAAAAATCGGGGATCACATCGCTGCCGAAAGGGGTATTACTGTTGAACAAAATGCAGATACCGATGCGATTTTCGCGGTCAATCGCGATTTCACTCCGGTAGTCATTGACAGAACCACTGTGATAAATCAATGCATGTTCAAGCCAGTTGACAATTCTCCAACCAATACCATAATAGTTACTTTCCACGCCACCCCAACGGTAAAAAGTACTCCGGTCGGGATTTTTTACCACGGGGGTAAATATCTCATCAAGACCCATCGGAGATATCAGATCCGGACGGTTGCCTAAAAGGATCCGCAGCCATTTGGCCATATCTTTGATGGAAGCATTGACCCCACCGGCAGATATGGCATTATAGTATTTTTTGTTGAGACGGGCTGATCTGCATTTATTCCGAAAATTTCCTACATGAGGTCTGGCTACATTGCCGGATGCAGCAATTTCCTGAAAGGTTGCTGAGGCCTGGCCCATTCCTGCCGGCCGGAAAATCTTTTCAACCAAAAGGTCATGATAGGTCTTACCGGTCTTCCGAAGTATGATCTCTTCAATAAAAGAGAAGGCAGTATTCTGATAGGCATAGTATTTTCCTTCTCTACCATACACATCCAGATTGGAAAATTCAGGAATAATCCGGTCCAGTGAAAGTCCCCTCTCCGTGAGATCGGTGTAGGCATGCCGTTGTAACCCGGTTGAATGAGAAAGCAGATGCCGGATAGTGATTCTGGCAGCCTGTGCATGGTCTTTCAGATCAAACTCCGGGATGATTCCCTGTACCGGATCTTCCCAGTTCAGGCAGCCCTCTTCGACCAACATACTGGTCAGTAATCCGGCAAATCCTTTCGACAGACTGCCGATGCGGAAGACCGTCTCGGTATCAACGGAGTCAGAGGTACCATATCTTCGGGTGCCAAATCCCTTCAGAAAAATCACCTGATCATTGCGGACAATGGCAACCGCAGCCCCGGGACAGCCTGTCCGTTGTAACCGGTGGCTGAAATCATCATCAAATGCCCGGATAAATTCCTCATCCTCACAGGAAAGGCCGGCAGTGACATTTTCCAGATAGGCGGGCGCCAGGCAATGGTTGTTATTCAGGATACTCAGTACGGGAAATAAAATCATCAGCAGAAGGCTGCTCGCTCTTCTCATGCAACAAGGATTTTGAATGTATTTTGATTTCGGTTTAAAAAACTAACCGGGTAACTGAGGTGAACAATTTAAGCAACGACCTCAACTCCGATTTATTTTACCCTGAGGATCGAAAAGCGGGGGAAAGATAGGTGCGTCAATTATCCAGGGGTTTTGCCACCAAAATTATGCCAGTTGACAGGTAGGTGTCAAAAGTCGCCGGATGAACAGGAGAGAACTGAGACTTTCAGGCTGTTATCCTAATGGTCTTGCAGACTGAATCAATGGGCAATCCCTTCCTTTAGCAGGTCTTTGTGGGAGGCCTGAAATTTCTTCAACCTGGGAATCGACACCGCCCGCACGTAGGGATTATTTGGATTTTTCCTTTCGTAATCCTGATGATAATCCTCCGCTACATGGAATTTCTTCAACCGACTGACTTCCGTGGTGATTGGATCATTGTAAACCCCGGATGCCGCTAAACTGGCAATATAATCTTTGATCAGTTTCTTCTCCTGGTCGTTCTGAAAAAAGATGGCAGAACGATACTGGGTACCGGCATCAGGTCCCTGGCGGTTGAGGGTTGTCGGATCATGTGATCCGAAAAAGACCTTCAATAAAGTAGGATAGTCGATGATTGTAGTATCGTAATATACTTCGACCGCTTCGGCATGTCCGGTGAGACCGGCGCTAACCTCTTCATAGGTAGGATTTGCCGTCCTGCCACCCGCATAACCGGAAACTGCTTCCTCAACCCCTCTCACGCTCTCGAAAACAGCTTCCACACACCAGAAACAACCACTGGCGAAATAAGCCCGGTGATAGCCCGAGAGGTCTTTTTGTACAGTACCTTCCGGTTGTTTTTGGTCTTCCGGCACATTACAGGTCTGAGCGGAGGTGAGGGTCAGAAACACCAGGGCAATCAATAGATACTTCATAATCCAACAGGTTGAAATGGTCAGGAAATCCCTGTCAAAGATAAGTGTTTTATCAAAGGAAATCACCCATACTTTGGGGTAGTGTGGGGAAGGAATATTCTAGCCTATCTTAGGATTATGATCCTCCTATGAAGTAATTGAACTTATTTGGATATTTTTGTATCTTGGCTTTTTGTGTGGATCTTTTCACGGTCTGATTCCTCTGCTACGACCCCTGAACATTCTGGAAAATCCTAATTACTAATCTATAACCTTGTATTATGGCGAAATACGATTTGTTGATCAATAAGCAAAGACATCAGGTTGATGTTGATGAGGACACTCCTATCCTGTGGGTGTTGCGAGACCATTTAAAGCTGGTAGGCACCAAATATGGTTGCGGCATTGCCCAGTGCGGAGCCTGCACCATTCATGTGGATGGGGTCGCTACGCGTTCCTGCAGCCTGCCGGTCTCGGCAGTTGGGAGTAAAGCTATTACAACCATTGAGGGCCTTTCCGAAAAGGGCGATCACCCTCTTCAAAAGGCCTGGATCGAACACGATGTACCCCAATGCGGCTATTGTCAGGCTGGTCAGATCATGAATGCTGCCGCATTGCTCAAAACCAATCCAAAACCCAGTGACGAAGATATTGATGTGGCCATGCGTGGCAATATTTGCCGATGCGGAACGTATGTGAGGATCAAAGCTGCGATCAAAACGGCTGCGGACAGCCAATAATTTGTGTTCACCAAAAAATAAGCAATCATGACCTCTTTTAAAACAACATATAATCGACGATCGTTTTTAAGTGCTTCAGTGGCAGCCGGAGGTGGTTTCATGCTTGGATTCAGCTGGCTGGCATCCTGCACACCGGCCGAAGAATCGGCAATGCTTACTATGCCTGATGAATGGTTTGACATCAACGCCTTTTTAAAAATTGGTAACAATGGGGTTGTTACCATCTATTCACCCAATCCGGAGATCGGACAGAATGTAAAGACGTCCATGCCAATGATTGTCGCCGAAGAACTCGATGTGGACTGGAAGCAAGTCATTGTGGAGCAGGCGCCACTCAATACCACAAAATATACCCGTCAGGTTGCCGGAGGCAGCCAGTCGATCCGGGCAGGTTGGGACAGCCTGCGGATGGCCGGAGCGACCGCCCGCCGGATGCTCATGGAAGCAGCCGCCAAACAATGGCAGGTACCGGTTGAAGAATTAACGACCGAAGCCGGAATCATCAAACATGAGACCAGCGGTAAAACGATGGGATATGGTGAAGTCGCCTCCGTAGCGGCAACCATGCAGGTACCTACGGAAGTTGCTCTCAAAGAACCCAAAGACTATAAGATCATTGGCACCAGCGTCAAGAATGTCGATGGACCAAAAATCGTGAAAGGGGAACCCCTCTACGGACTGGATGTACAAAAGGAAGGCATGTTGATTGCCATGATCGTCCACCCCCCAGCCTTTGGCATGAAGGTTAAATCGGTCGACGATGCTTCTGTGCGCAGTATGCCGGGCATCCGGGATGTGTTTACCTTTTCCACTTATCCCGAAGGAACGGAAACAAACTGGTCCGATAACAATGCCTTCCCACACCTGGTGGCCATCGTTGGTGAATCTACCTGGCAGGTGATGAAAGCCAAGAAGGCGATCAAAGTAGAATGGGAAACGGAAACCCCGGCGGAAAACAGTGCCGGCCATACCGCAGCATTTGAAAAATCTCTCATGCAGAAGATGGAAGTTGCCCGCCGGGATGGCAATCCAGAGGAAGCCTTCCGGAAAGCGGCCCGGGTGATTGAAAGAACCTACACGGCTCCTTTCCTGTCGCACAGTACGATGGAACCGATGAATTTCTTCGCCGATGTCCAGGAGGACCACGCCGAACTGATCGGTCCTGTCCAGACTCCGGAAAATATGTGGAGAACCGCTGCTCAGTCAGTAGGACTGCCGGAAGACAAGGTATCCGTCATGATGACCCGCCAGGGTGGAGGTTTTGGCCGTCGCCTGTATGGTCATTTTGGCGTGGAGGCAGCCGTCATCTCCAAGACCGTCAAAGCTCCGGTCAAGCTGATCTATACCCGGGAAGACGATATGACCCAGGGTACCTACCGGCCTGCATACATGGTCACCTACCGGGCGGCCCTGGATGAAAACAACAACCTGACCGCCATTCATATTAAAGGTACCGGTATACGTGAAAGTCCGGTCTTCGAAAACCGTTTCCCCGCCGGAGCCATTGACAACTATCTGGTCGAGCGGGCAAAGATAGAATCCAATATTTCGACCGGAGCCTGGAGAGCACCCCGCTCCAATTTCATCGCGGGAGCTGAACAGTCTTTCCTGGACGAAGTAGCCGAAGCAATGGGTAAAGATCCGATTGAATTTCGTCTGGAACTCTTTGACCGGGCGATAAAAAATCCGGTGGGTGAAAAGAATGACTATGATGCCGAGCGCTACGCAGGAGTTTTAAAACTCATTAAGGAAAAAACCGGTTGGGGTATGGATAAACCGGGAATGTTCCGGGGTGTGGCTGCCTATTATTGTCACAATTCCTACGTTGCCCAGGTGGTTGATATGGTCATGGAAGATGGTCAGCCAAAAGTGCAGAAAGTCTGGGCGGCAGCCGATTGCGGTATCGTAATCAATCACGATGCTGCCTGCAACATCATGGAGGGAGGAGCCATTGACGGAATAGGTCACGCTATGTATAGCGCCCTCACCTTTAAAGACGGGCAACCGGAACAAAATAACTACCACACCTACCGGTTGATCCGGCATGACGAAGTACCAAAGGAGATGGAAACTTTCTTTGTCAAGAACGAAATCCATCCAACCGGATTGGGCGAACCGGGTTTGCCCCCGGTCATCGGAGCATTGGCCAATGCCTGGTATAAAGCCACCGGAGAACGAAAGTACCATCAACCCTTTATGGTTGACCAAAAAGTACTCGGATAAAAATTGAGATTAATTAAAAATTGTAAAAGCCTGGTTTTGATAAACCGGGCTTTTTTTATCGTGGCCTTACGATCAGGATTGATAAATTATTAATTACGAATTATAAGTTACGAATTACGAATATTAGGAAGGTGCCTTTGTGAAAGATATGATCCAGATCAAGTCCGGGAATAGCCCGTTCAATTGTCAACCGTTTATCTGCGATATGCTAATAAAAGGTTTCTTGAAGCACCCAAAAATAATTACCGCAATCCTTAACTTTTGCTTTCCTTTGACTCTCAAGCACTCTTCAATATGCACATCGCTGTCATTGGTTCGGGTAATGTGGGTGGCGCTCTTGCCACTAAATGGTCGACGGCCGGTCACACCATTTATCTTGGTAGCAGAGATCAGCTAAACTTTAAAGGAAAGGCGTTACTCCGGAATGCCCGCACGAGCGTACATCCTATCCGCGAGGCCTGTCAACGGGCTGAAGTGATTCTTGTCGCATCACCGGCAACAGCGACAATCGAAGTGGCCTGCGAACTCGGCGATACTGCCAATAAAGTAATTATCGATGCAATGAACATGATTCAGGGACGCGGACCTCAGGGCTTTACCAATACCACTGACGCCATTCTGGCACATACTGCAACGCGGGATGTAGTCAAATGTTTTAATACTACCGGACACAACAACATCATTAATCCTGTCTACGGGCAGGAAACCATCGATCTTTTCATGTGCGGAGACAGTGAAAAAGGTAAAAATATCGCGCGGGACCTGGCCCTGGATGCCGGCTTTGGAGAATGTTATGATATTGGTGGTAATGACAAATTTCAATTAATGGAACAATTTGCCTGGTTCTGGATCAATCTGGCGATGAACCGGGGGCTGGGCCGGGAAATTGCCTTTAAATTGCTCCGAAGATAAAATGCAATAGAGAAATTCAGATCCTGGTGGACATCCGGTTACCACCGGCAATTCCCAGGATTGCCTCCAGTTCATAGCATAGATCTTCTTCCTGTTTATCGGTATTATCGATGATAAAGTCCGTCTTGATCTGTTTTTCGAATACGCGTGCATTGATCTCAGAAACCTGCGCATCCGAAACATTAATATGGATGGACTGATCCCTGGATCTTACTCTCTGCAGACAAATGGAAAGATCGGTCATTATGGCAATCGTCCTGACAGCATAATCGCGCTTCAGATTTTCAAGCATTGCATCAAAATAACCGGTGAGACCGGTCGACTCAAAAACTACCGGGCATCTTAACTCCAACTCTTTCCTGACTCCGGCTTCGATAGCGGCAAAGACTTCCTTTAAATAGGTCTTATTGTCCACTGACCGGTCCCGCTTTATTTGCCGGGCCCAATCTTCCACTCTTAAAAACCGGATTCCAAAGTATTTTTCCATTAGCTGACCTATGTAGGATTTACCGGATCCCTTGGGACCGATCAAAAGATAAATCATACACTTTTCCATGGATGACATACTCATACGATCTAGTTTTTTTGTCGTCCCAATAATTTGTCAAAAAATTCTTTCCGCCGTTGCTTCCGCTCCCTTTTTTCCAGTATTTTCTGATTCCTTTCACGGATTCGCCGGCTGTATTCGCTGACAGACTCGGTATTCCGCCGGGGAGCATCGCGGATGATTTCCATCAGCTGACCGGTATCAATGGTCCCTGCGACCTGGACAAATTCCAGCAACTGGTCGTAATTCATGATGCTGTCAAAAAACCCGGGGAGATCCGGGAGGTAATGCGGGCAGTCCAATTGAGCAAGTATAGTATCCGGGGGTGCCGGAAACGTTCCCCGGGTATATTGAACGGTTTTGGAGTTCCCCTGTACTTTTCGCATAAACTGACCCCATACCGGCAACGCTGTGTTGGATCCCTGGCCGGTGCGGATGGATCTAAAATGAACCAATGGCAGGTCCGCTCCGATCCAGACCCCTGCAACTAGCCGGGGGGTAAATCCAATAAACCAGCCATCCGACTGGTTTTGAGTAGTGCCTGTCTTTCCGGCAATGGCACCTCTCAGCCCAAAATCGTATCGCAACCGACGGGCAGTACCACTGTCGACGACCGATTGCATCAGATGAGTCATCACTGATGCTTCTTCCCTGGTTAATACCTGCGAGGTTTTCTTACCAATAATTTCGGATCCATGAATCAACACCTGACCATCTGCCGTTTCGATCCGGTCAAGGAAATGGAGCGTCGTTCTGAGACCTTGATTGGCCAAAGTACCATAGACTTCAATCATTTCAAGGAGAGAGGCATCTACTGCCCCCAGGGCGATCGCCGGTTGCGGGGGTATATCCCCCTGTATCCCCATTTCTTCAGCAAGCCGGACAATAGGCTCAAGACCTGTTGCGAGAGCCACATCGACTGCGACGGTATTGACCGAATGAGTCAGGGCACCCTCCATACTGTAGTAGCCACCGTATGACCCGTCACTATTCTGGGGTTCCCATCCATCATATTCGGCATATTGAACCAGGCTGTTTTCAAAATATTCACAGGGTTTGATACCACTTCGCAAGGCCGTGGCGTAGACCAGTGGCTTCATTATTGATCCGATCTGTCTTTTCGATTTAACGTGATCATACTGCATAAACCGGTGGTCGATCCCCCCAACCCATGCCCGGATCGAACCGCTTTCCGGCTCGGCCACCAACATTCCGGCGTGAAGAAGCCGGAGATAATAACGGATCGAATCCAGAGGTGACATAACCACTTCCTTCTCCCCCTTCTCCCAATCGAAAATGGTCATGGTGACCGGTTCTTCGAATTTTAGAAAGATATCTTTTTCCGTAAGTCCCCTGGAGGCCAGATCCCGGTAGCGGGAACTGCGTTTGATCAACGTATTCTTTATATCCCTGGTAAACCACGGCTCCTTTTCCCGCCATTCGCTGATAAATGTTTTCTGCAGGGTGGGAAGGTGTCCGCGAACTGCCTCTTCGGCATACCGCTGTAAAGTAGCATCCAGTGTGGTGAAAATTCTCAATCCATCCGTATAGAGATTATAGGGAGTACCAGCCGGTTTGCTTACCTTCTTCAATTGCTGCTCGACCTCCAGGCGAAGATGCTCTCTGAAATAGGTGGCCAGGCCCAGATTGTGACTCTCCGGCTGATAATCCAGTTGCAGTGGTTTGGCAAGAAGGTCCCCGGCTCTCAGCGTATCAAGGTAACCGAATCGTACCATCTGGTGGAGCACGGTATTGCGTCGCTCCAGGGCCCGTTCGGGAAAACGCACCGGATTGTAATAGGATGTGGCTTTCAGCATTCCTACAAGTACCGCCGCTTCCTCAAGCCTGAGTTGATCCAGGTTTCGGTTAAAAAATCGCTGGGAGGCGATCTTGACGCCATAGGCATTACCATCAAACGGAACCGTGTTCAGGTACAGCCGAAGTATGTAATCTTTAGGATAGATTTTCTCCAGTCTCCGGGCAATCAACATCTCCCGGAGTTTATTAATCAGGACGCCACAAAAACGGTAATCCCGCCGGGGATAGAGATTCTTAGCCAGCTGCTGGCTGATCGTACTCCCTCCCCCGGAGCTTTCATCAGACAGCAGGATGGATTTAATCAGAACCCTTGCCAGTGATCGCAGGTCAATACCCTGATGCTGAAAAAATCGGGCATCTTCCGTTGCTATCAATGCCTGAATCAGGTATTCCGGTAACTCGGACGAATCAGCGTTTACCCGGTTTTCGATATAATATTTGCCCAGCAAAACTCTTTGCCGGTCGTAGATTTCAGAAGCCTGATTGTTCTGAATGTTGCCCAATTCTCCGTAGGTGGGTAAGGGGCCAAAAGTACCCATCCGGACCAGCAGGATCATCACGGTCAGAAAAAACCCAACGGCAAAAAGACCGGATCCTGCTGTCAACAATACAATTTTCCAACGCGGTTGACGCAAGATCCAGGTCCGGCTGGCCTGCCAAATCGGCCATCCGGCTATCCGGGTGGAAAGTTTTTGGAAAAAATCGGACAGAAACTGGTATTTAAACGGGCTTTGATCTCCGGTCAACTTCATAGAGTACTAGCGTAACTCCTCTTTAACGACCTGGAAATGCAAATTATTTGGACCTCCGGTTCAAAGAACCAGGACTGGACACCGGCATCCTTCAAAAGGAAATGTGAACGTCAAGGGATCGGAATCAAGGTTGTCCGGCGTCAACACGATAACACATCCGGTACCTTTAGAGGAACTAGGTCATCATGGAACATTGTCTGGCAAAACCAGATGAACACAGGCGCCTAAGGAGAAATAGCCGATCACTTCCGAGATTCCCATAAATCGGTCGATGAGCCATGGCACATACCATCACACAGCCCTCGGTTCATAGAGCACCGTAGTCACCATGTTTTCAAGGAGGTATGTTCTGGCGACCCGGATCAGATCCCCGGCTGTGATGGCCAGGTACTTGTCCGATTCGGTATTGATCAGGTCTACATCGCCGATCAGCTCATAGTAAGCCAGATTCATCGCTTTGCTCAGGGTGCTGGTCTCCGAAAAAACCACCGACGATTCCAGCGCATTCTTCAGCTTTTCCATAATGTTTTTCCGGATTGGCACCCGCTTCAATTCTTCAAGGATCTCCATGATCTTCGAATAGGCCTGCTCGAAGGTAACTCCTTCCGAAAGCTTGCCTTCGATCACAAACAATCCGGTTTCGTGGGTACCGGTGATGTAGGCATCGGCAGCTGCCAAAACCTGACTTTCCTTGATCAGCTTCTTGTAAAAGAGTGAGCTCTTACCCAGGGCCAACAGGTCCGACAATAAATCCAAGACATAGTAATCATCATCTGTACGGCCGCACATCGGAAATACGAGATAAAAGGCCGGCACGGGAACATCCGACTGAATGAATAACTTTCTCGGATGATAATCCTTCAGATCAAAGGAAAATGGAGCAATTTGCACTTCCCCCCCCGGTATTTTTGAAAAGTACCTTTCTACTAATGTCCGGATCTGGTCTGTTTCAAAGTTACCCGCCACCGACAGAATACAATTATGCACATTATAATATTGCCGGAAAAACTGCCGGACATCTTCCAGCTCAATCTGGGCAATTTCCGCTTCATTCAATCCGATCGTTGGCCAGCGGTAAGGATGTTGTTCATAAATAGCAGGCAGGAGATGGTGCCAGATATCTCCATAGGGTACGTTGTAACAGGATTCATGAAGTTCTTCAATGACCACCTTCTGCTGCGTTCTAAATGCCTTGCGGTTCACTTTTAAATTGGCCAGCCGGTCGGCCTCCAGCCAAAGCAGGGTATCCAGGTTTTGAAAGGGTCCGTAACTGTAATAGTCGGCATAATCGCTATTGGTAAAGGCATTATTTTCGGCTCCGGCCATCTGAATGGGTTCATCAAAATCAGGCACTTCTTTGGTACCGGCAAACATCAAGTGTTCGAACAAGTGAGCCAATCCCGATTTTTGGGGTGGGTCAAATTTCGATCCGGCCTGGAACAGAAGATTTACAGCAACCAACGGGGTTAATTTATCCTGATGCAGGATTACCTTGAGACCGTTGTCCAGTTGAAAGCGTTCGTAAGTGACCATGCTTTAAAGGCAATAATCCGGCAAAGGTACCTATTGACGATCAAAGTACCCTCGCAAATTGCGAGCGCCTGATGGCACACCAAGAAATGAACAATCCGGAGCAGCGTTCTTTTGTACCTTTAACCGTCATGGAGATCCCAGATTTGTCGGGTATACCCTTCGATCCGCATTTGCGGACAAAAACCGGGGTGGTTAACAACACTTCCCGCAAGTACCCGGATCTGGCGGATCCTGAACAACTGATCACCGGACGGTATCCTCCGGGGCTACCACCTTTTATCCGGGGACCATACGCTACCATGTACACGGTGCGCCCCTGGACAATCCGGCAATATGCCGGTTTTTCAACGGCCGAAGAAAGCAATGCTTTTTACCGGCGCAACCTGCAGGCAGGACAAAAGGGATTGTCGGTGGCCTTTGATCTGGCCACCCACCGCGGCTATGATTCCGACCACCCCCGGGTGGCTGGCGATGTCGGTAAGGCCGGAGTGGCCATCGATACGGTTGAAGATATGCATCTGCTTTTTAAGGACATACCTCTCGATCAGATGTCGGTGTCCATGACCATGAACGGTGCGGTGTTACCAATACTCGCCTTTTTTATTGTCGTTGCCGAGGAAACCGGAGTCGATACCAGGGACCTCCGGGGTACCATCCAGAATGATATCCTTAAGGAATTTATCGTAAGGAATACCTTTATTTATCCACCTAAGCCATCGATGCGCATTGTAGCCGACATATTCCGGTACCTGGCTGACCATTTACCCCGGTTTAATTCCATCAGTGTCAGTGGATATCATATGCACGAAGCCGGAGCCACCGCAGATCTCGAAATCGCCTATACCCTCGCCGATGGTCTCGAGTATGTGCGGACCGGAGTGGAGGCCGGATTATCTATCGATGATTTTGCGCCCCGGATCAGTTTTTTCTGGGGAATTGGGATGAATCACTTCACCGAAGTAGCCAAAATGCGGGCTGCCCGGGCCATCTGGGCAGCACTGATCAAACCCTTTAATCCCACCAATGAACGCTCGATGGCGTTGCGTACCCATTGTCAGACCAGCGGCTGGAGTCTGGTTGCCCAGGATCCCTATAACAATATCGCCCGGACCACTTTGGAAGCCATTTCCGCCATTGCCGGAGGCACCCAGTCGCTGCACACCAACGCCCTGGATGAAGCACTGGCCCTGCCTTCCGACTTTTCCGCCCGGATTGCCCGGGATACTCAGCTATTTCTCCAGAAACAAACCGATTTTTGCCGGACTATTGATCCATACGGAGGGTCATATTATGTGGAAAAGCTTACTGCCCAACTGTACGAAAAGTCCTGGTCCTGGATCCGGGAGATCGAGGAAGCCGGAGGGATGATTGCCGCCATTGAAAATGGCCTGCCCAAAAGACGGATTGAGGAAGCTGCAGCGATGCGACAAGCCCGCATCGATTCGGGAAAGGAAGCCATCATCGGTAAAAATCGTTTTCCTCACCCGGAGGCCAAAATCCCTGAGCTGCTTCAGGTGGATAACGAAGCGGTGAGAGACCGGCAGTTACAACGGCTGGCGACCGTGAAAGCCGGAAGGGATCCATTGAGGGTACGGCATGCCCTGCAGCAGGTTCGTGAAGCAGCTGCAGACTCCGCCCATAATTTGTTGGAGGCCTGTATCGCCGCCGCCAGAGCCCGGGCAACCCTGGGAGAGATTTCATCGGCAATTGAAGAAGTCTATGGAAGGTATCAGGCCGGAAATTCCCTAATTTCAGGAGTTTATGCAGGCGAGATGAAACACGCACCAGATTTCCGGCGGGCACTGGAGGCCACTGATGCCTTTGCCCGAAAATACGGCCGCAGGCCCCGCATTATGGTGGCCAAACTCGGTCAGGATGGTCATGACCGGGGTGCCCGCATTATTGCCAGTAGCTTTGCCGACATGGGTTTTGATGTCGATATTGGTCCATTATTTCAAACCCCGGAAGAAGCGGCCATGCAGGCAGCCGAAAATGACGTACATTTTCTGGGGATTTCTTCGATGACCGGTGCACACAGTACCCTGGTTCCCGAGACCTTGAAGGCCCTGGAAGCACTGGGGCGATCCGATATTAAAGTCGTGCTGGGAGGAATCATTCCGGAAAGCCAGCAACCGGATTTAATGGAAAAAGGAGTGTTTGCCATTTTTGGGCCTGGTACCAACATACCGTTGGCAGCCATCGAATTACTGGAAAAGTATGGCTAATTCCTGTTGACCTATGTTCTGATTTTTCCGGCAATAATTAATCGGTAATAAATTTTCCCCGGATGATATTGAAGGAATCGTTTTCCTTCCGGCCGGTAAAAATCAGTGAAAACGTTAGCCCATCTGTGCTGATCCATTTATTGGAAAAATTCCAAAAAAATGTATTGAGCGGAAAATGCCCTTCTCCCCATCTGTTCTGATAAGCTACCGTGGTCCAGGGTCCCCACGGTTCCGGTGCATCAAAGATGCCGATATTGCCCCTGTGGGTTTCGGTATGCTCCGTGGTCAGTAAATAACTTTTTAACCCGGCATTATAGCTCACATTAATGCACCAGCCTACCCCTTCGGGGTTTTCAAATACCGGTTTCCGCTGGTTGATATCTGCGGTCCAGGAAGGTTTGTTATCCACCATTCCCGAAAAGAAAGTATATGATTCCCGTTGCAACATCTGATCTTTTGGAACCCGCGCCAGATCGATAAGACCCGGTTTCTGACAATTCAGCCAGTCGACCTTGTCTTCATAATTGTCAGGGCCCTCATAAGACTGGAAACGGATCAGATAATGATAGACATAATCATCCCTGGCCCCTTCATAATTCCGGCCAAAATTACACACGGTCGGCATCATCACGCCATCAGTCTTTGTCAATGACCAGTCGGTAAATTCCCAGGTACCTCCGTGATCTTTCGAATAAGCCAGTTTTACTTCTTTGAAGGGATCGACCCTGGTTTCCAGCATGCCCACCCACATATACAGAATTTCGTCGATGCAGACAATACCATAGCTTTTACCGGTGATCTGATGATCCTGCCTGGACTGATAACCACCCCAGACATTCTCCGGCCGGAAATCGTGCCAGTTGCCTTCCAGCCGGGCTACTCCAATACTTGACCGGCCGATGGAATTGGTACCTCCGAATCCACCACCATCACCCCACACGACATACTGATGATCATCATCGGCCCAGGTGACCGGCCAATTGTCACTCCCGGTGGCCAACCGGAGATGCGTCGACCAGTGAAACTCAATTCCTTTAATGACCCGGCTGGGAGGATAGGGTGACTTCTGACCGGAAGATGTACCCTGAAAACATAAAATGATCACAAATCCCGCGATGACTGGTTTAAAAGATCCGGTGATCATTAGCTGCACTCTTTATAAATCCAAATTGAAAACTACAAAAAATAAAAAGGGTAAGTCATCCGGATAAGGTGAAAAATAAACTGCCTTGCAAAACGGAGAGCCCGGTCTCGCCTAACGGACAGATGAAGAGCCACCACTGTTTTAGAAGTGTCAAATCTCAGCCAGGGCTTTTATACACTGATCGACTTCATCTTCATGATTGATGATGCAGGGTGTAAGCCGGGCATAGCTGATTTTGTAGGGCGAGTCACTGGCGATGATTCCCTTATCATACAGTTTTGCTACCAGATCCTGAGCGCCCATTCCTTTCAGTTCAAAGCAATTTATCCCCGCCGACAGCCGCGAGTCGACCGGAGTATGCAATCTAAGATTGGGAATGGTGAGCAGTTGTTCTTTCAGCCGGGTATTGAGTTCCGTCGTTCGCTGATGCACCCGGTCCCGGCCGATAGCCATCTGAAATTCGAACGCTTCCCTCAACGCCCAGCGATATTCATAAGTATAGAAACCCCCCGGTGTGTAAAGATCATATGGGGTCATCTCCCCTGCCGGCAAGTCCAGCCATGCAGCGATGGGGTTGAAACGGAAAGGTGGTATCGTGGGAGCTATTTGTGACCAGGCATCCTTTCTACCCCAGAGAATACCGGTGCCCCGAGGTCCAAAAATCCATTTATGAGTACCGGCTGAAAAAAAATCACAACCCAGCGAAGAAATGTCATCATCCTGATTGCCAAATCCATGCACCCCATCCACACATAGGTAAATGCGATCCGGGTCACTGCGGCGTTGATTGATTTCAGCAATCCGGTCGGCAATCGCCCGAACAGGTAGTTTGACGCCGGTGCAGGAATGTACCCAGGTGATTGCGACAATTCTCGTTCTGGCCGTGATAGCCCTGCTGATTTTATCCACGACTTCATCAACGGATACTATGGCCGGATCGGCATACTCCTCAATCACCTTACGGGTGGCTCCCTTCTTCTTACTGGCGTATTCCAATGATTTGTCGGTAACATAGTGATCGTGGGTGGTCGAAATGATTTCATCACCCGGTTTCAGCATCAAGCCATTATACAGCAAAGCCAGGCCCTGGGTGGTGTTGTCAGTCAGCACGATTTCATCCGGATCGACCCTCATATACCGGGCTGCCGCCTCGGCTACCGCCCGCTCTTTTTCGATCCAGTTTTCATGAAAGAATACCGCCGGATCCTGATCAAAGGCCAGACGATACCGGTCGATGGCTTCCCTGACAGGAGCAGGGTGGGAGGCAAAGAGCATTTGTGCCATTTGAATACGTTCATGTTTCAACAGAAATTGCTCTCTGACACTCAGCCAGGACTCGGGTTTGAATGAACGGGAGGTTACATTATTTGTGGAAACCGTGACTCCCGGTGTTATCAATGTACCCACAGCTATTCCGGAATTCTGCAGGAATCTTCTTCTGTCCATACTGTCTTTTAGTGCCATTACAGGATTTCATTTTTTTAAATTACTACCGGAAACCCATTAATTCGAGCAAACTGAATTCCTGTCAATAAAATCATCCTATCTCTCCCAATCATTCCGGACTCTGTCACCATTCAGGTGAAATCCATTCCGCCAGATACAACAGGACTTATCGAAATTTAATGATTACCGCAGACAAAAGAAAGAGGATAAATGATTAGGTTTCCTTTATCGGTTTGGGTGTTGCCCGCAGTTGGCGATTTCGGAGCACTTCACTATCAACCCGCACAAAAGTTTGATAGTAGCACTCGGCTTCCATTTTGCACTTCACTGCCAATTGAGGCAACACGCTGTTAGCGGTTCCTTGTTTTGTCCTGTATTTCGTCATCTGTGAGTCAACATAATGGTCAACCCAGACTTAAAGTGGAGCCGAAATATTGCGTTGTCCGTGTATATTCATAAACTCATCCAAAAGAGCCAAATGCCTAAAATAATCATGAAGATGGCACTTAATATTTGCTTATGTCTGAACCTTTGTGCTTGCTTGTGTATCAGCTCAGGAAATCCAACTTTCAATATTCCTTTTACCAAAGTCGACCAACCAAGAATAGTAATTGCAATTTTCCAGTCTGCTGTCCAAACATTATGTAAAATGACTGTGACTAAACCCATAAGTAGTGAAATATAACCAGTTGAGATCACAAAAGCTTTGTTGTCTGTCATCTCTATGGTTTTTCCAAGTTGTCCAGTAAAAACAAATAATAAACCGAAGATTACATGAAAGCTACCCCATAGTTTCGCAAAAAAAATTGATATGTCCATGATCTAATTAATTGCTTTGTTCGTTTATTCAGAGTGTCATTCGCTGGTATCGAAATATACTCCAGCTTCACACAATGACCGCTAACTGATAAATTTAGGGCAACTCTGGAAACCACGTTCAATTGTCAACTACTTTTTCAAATTTATTGCCTCGAAATATCAGGATGAAAGGTATAGCACCAGGCCTCACCCTCCAGCACGGTCTGACCATCCTGCCTTTCTATATTAACCTTCAATTGAGTCACCGGTTTTGAGGCATGGATACTGACTACTTCAGCATTGGCCGTAATCGTGTCACCGATATAGACCGGGGCGGTAAATTTCCAGTTCTGACTTAAAAAGACGGTACCCGGACCTGGCAGATCCATTGCGACCAGCGCATGAAGCAGGCCGGTAGTCAGCCCACCCTGCACGACCAATCTTCCAAATTTAGTTTCAGCCGTAAAGGATTCATCAAAATGAAGGGGGTTGTAATCCCCACTGATCTCGGCAAATTTCCGGACGTGGTCAGCTGTAATGGTCAGGCTTCGCCGGGCTTTTGAGCCAATTTCGATTATCTGCATATGTTCAAACAAGAATATTTTTTATATTTTTTAATGATTAAATATGCAACTAAACTCCACAAATAATTGCCTTGGCACACTGATTATTTACTTGTACCATCAATTAACGCAGGTCTTACATGATCGTCACACTCCAATAGTCCATTTGTTCATTTTTCAATTGGAAAAAATTGGATAATTGACTCATTTACCGGCTATCGGATAATTCCTAACCTGATTTAATCCGATCTGACAATGGGGTATCAATATGATTTTCAGAGATGCCCCCGGACCCAAAAGGAGAAATTCAGTAAACCATATCGTACTTACTCCCATCTAACCTCTTCACAGCCCATATTGATACCAATCATCCCAACACCGGCTGGTCCGAATAAAATGGCTGATTGTAAAACCTTTGGCCTGTGGCCTGGTAGAGGGCATTGGCCAAAGCCGCCATGACCGGAGGGTATGGGGGCTCACCAAGACCCGTCGGATCAATCCCGTTTTGGACAAAATGAACATCGATTTGTTTGGGTTGCTCACCCATCCGGATCATACGATAGGTATCAAAATTGTTTTTTTCCGGCACTCCATCCTTGAAATTCATGGCTCCGTACATGACATTTCCGATACCATCCACGATCGCTCCCTCGGCGAGATTTATGGCAGCATCCGGGTTAACAACGATGCCACAGTCAACGGCACAACAAACCCGCTGAATAATTGGATTGCCATTCTCAAGGGTTAAATCCAGTACCTGAGCCACATAAGAATTATGACAGAAGTAAGCGGAAACCCCACGGTGGGAGTTGGACGTGCCCTGTACCCAGCCCGATTTTACCCGCACCAGACTCAGTACACCGGCGTAGCGGGCTGCATCGTAATCGTTATTCTGGCCCACCGGATTTGTTCCGGCCCGATCCAGAAGTGCCAGCCGGAACTCAATGGGATCTTTTCCAGCGGCTTCTGCGACTTCATCCAGAAAAGACTGCTCGGCTGCGGCCATAAAATTAGACCTCGGCGCCCGGAACGACCCGATGGTAATGTTAGAATCCAGCGACCATTCCTCGGCGAGATAATTTTCGACCGCACCGGCGGGAAAGCGGTTGGCATGAAGGGGGCTCTCCGGAATACCCCCGGCCTTCACGTGGAAAGCAGTCAGGTTACTGTCTGCATCCAAAGCCGCCCGGTAAACCGCGTGATAGGCAGGTCGATAAATGCCGGCCGTCATGTCGTCTTCCCGGGTGTAAACAAGTTTTACCGGCGCTTTCATTTTTTGTGAGATCAATGCCGCTTCTATCAGCCAGTGAGCGTATGACCGCCGTCCGAATCCTCCCCCCAGCCTGGTCATTTGAATATCGATCTTGTCGAGAGGCAATCCAAGGCGGGCAGACAAGGCCTGCTCGGTATATTCCGGCTTCTGAAGTGGTCCGGCAAGCTCGGCTTTTTCTTCCGTTACATGGGCAAAAAAATTCATCGGTTCCATGCAGTTGTGCGCCAGAAAGGGTGCGGTGTAGGTTCGCTCGATGATCCGGGCGGCATTCTTAAAGGCAGCTTCCGGGTCACCGTCCTGACGGAGTGTTTTAGCCGGTCTGCCCGCCATTTCAGTCATCTTTGCCCGGTGACCGGAGGTGTTCTCCAGTCCTGCCGGGAAGTTAAGCCTGCCTTTGGTACCAAACCGGTTCTGGACCACACTGCGGTCATCTGCTGGTTCCCATTCTATTCGAAGGGCCCTTTTGGCCTTCATGACCTCCCAGGTGGTATTGCCCACTATTGCTACCAAATCCGGGAAGGTACAGGTGTCAAAATATTGCCATTCATAATCATCCACTAATGTTTTAATGGTAAAGATATCCCGGATGCCCGGCATCGTCCTGGCTCTGGTATCATCGACCGATTTGAGTTTCATCCCGAAAGCCGGAGGATGGGTGATCATGGCGATCAGCATGCCATCGCGATGGTAGTCTAGACCGAAGAGGGCCTGCCCGGTGACTATCTTACGGGCATCTACATTTTTACGGGAGGTGCCAATAATCCGGAAATCCTTAACGTCCTTCAATTGGACTTCATCCGGTACGGGCAACCGGGAGGCTGCAGAAGCCATTTCTCCATAACCGGCGGTTTTTCCACTGCTTTTATGCTGCAAGACACCGGCATCAGTAGTGATTTCGTCTACCGGCACTTCCCAAACACCGGCGGCCGCTTCCCGGAGCATCTGACGTGCCGCAGCACCGGCCATCCGGAGGTTCTTCCAACCCAGGCGGAGAGCCTGGCTACCACCGATAAACTGACGGGTAAACGAATCCGTATCCAATGGCGCCTGTTCCACGATCACGTCTTTCCAGTCGACATCGAGCTCCTCCGCTACAATCATTGGCATCGAGGTTTTTACGTTCTGCCCACCTTCAGGGTTTGGTGACAGAATGGTTACTAGGCCATTGTCCCCGATTTTGAGGTAGGCGTTGATCTCAAACCATTCATCAGGCATCGCCTCGGTCATCTCATCGTCGCCGGTCTGGCAGGATGCCAAAAAATTAAAGCCGAGCAGCAAACCACCCCCGGCCAGCGCACTGGATTTCAAAAAAGAACGTCGGCCGGAAGTTGTTTTCAGGAGAGTCATGTTGCAGTAAAATCAAAAGTGAAAGGATAAAACATATATGCTTCAAGATACAGCTTTTGGTATTTACCCGCAACCAAAGAGATCTTGCTTTAATTTCTCAAACCTCCTGATAAGGTCTCTCTTATACAGATTAGAGCGACAATACTTTCATTCCAATCGCTGTCCGTTACCCCAACACCCTTTCGTCACCCAGGAATGGCTGATGATAGGAACGCGTACCGGTCGCTTTGTATAAAGCATTGGCAACCGCTCCGAAAATGGGTGGAAACGGAGGTTCGCCCATACCTGTCGGATCAATGTCGTTTTTCACAAAATGAACCTCAATATTTTTTGGTGCCTCACCCATGCGTATGATCCGGTACTTGTCAAAATTGGTTTTTTCCGGCATCCCTTCTCTGAAAGTCATGGCGCCGTAAAGGGCATTACCGATACCATCCACTATAGCTCCCTCCGCCATGTTGGTGGCAGCATCAGGATTGACGACGATGCCACAATCGATGGCACAAGAGACTTTTTCCACCCGGGGCTTACCCTCCTGCATAGTCAAATCGAGCACCTGAGCCACATAAGAATTGTGGCAAAAATAGGCGGATACTCCCCGGTGCACATTGTTTTGTGGTTCCTTCCAACCAGACTTCTCTCTCACCAATCTTAAAACACCGGCATATCGTTCCGGGTCGTAATCGTTGTTATCTCCCACCGGGTTCTTTTTAGCCCGGTCCAGGAGTTCCAGTCTGAATTCTATCGGGTCTTTGCCCATTTCCTCCGCCAGTTCATCCAGGAATGACTGTTCCGCTCCGGCGATAAAATTGGATCTTGGCGCTCTGAAAGCTCCGATGGTGATGTTGGATTCAATCGCCCAACCTTCCGCGAGATAGTTATCGATTGCTCCTGCCGGGAAGCGGTTAGGAGCAATGGGTGTTTCGGGAATTCCACCTGCTTTCACGTGGATAGCCAGCAGGTTATTGTTTTCATCCAAAGCTGCCCGATAGGTAGCAGTGTAGGTAGGACGGTATATGCCGTAAGTCATATCATCCTCCCGGGAATATACCATCTTGACAGGAGCACCCAGTTTCTGTGAAATAACAGCGGCTTCGACCAGATGATGTCCATAGGCTCTTTGACCAAATCCACCTCCCATTCGTGCCAGTTTGATCTGGATCTTTTCTTTTGGCATTCCCAGTCGGGTAGAAAGGGTTTGCATAATGAACTCCGGCGCCTGAACCGGACCATATATTTCAGCGCTATCCGTTGTGACATGGGCAAAACAATTGACCGGCTCCATGCAATTATGGGCGAGGAAAGGTGCGGTATAGGTTCGCTCGAGGATTCTGGCAGCTTTCCTGAATGCACCTTCCGGATCACCGTCTCTTCGGAGAATATTCCCTGGTTTTCTTGACCATTCGTCCATTTTAGACCTGTGGCCAGTGGTACTTTCCAACCCAGCGGGGACTTTTACTGTTTGCTTACCTCCCCAGCCATTAATGACAATATTATTGTCGGAAATCTTTTCCCACTCGATTTTCAGCGCTTTTTTGGCGTTCATCACCTCCCAGGTGGAATCTCCCGCTACCACAACCAATTCCGTGAAAGTAGTAGTGTCAAAGCCGTTTCTCTCGTACTCTGGCATGAGCGTCTGGATGGTAAATACATCCCTGATGCCAGGCATGGATTTTGAGCCGGAAGCATCGACTGACTTGACCTTCAGCCCAAATGCAGGTGGATGTGCAATCATTGCTATCAGCATTCCATCCTGAATATGATCCATCGCAAACATAGGTTTGCCGGTTACGATATTCTGCCCTTCCACGTTCTTTCTGGAAGTGCCCACAATGCGGAAATCCTTCACCTCTTTCAGGGAAACTTCATCCGGAACGGGAAGTCCGGCTGCCAGGGCAGCCAGCTCACCATAACCTGCTTTCTTACCACTCCGTTCGTGATGCAGGGTTCCGGCTTCAGTGGTGATCTCTCCTTCAGGAACCATCCAGGTTTGGGCAGCTGCATTAATCAGCATTTGCCGGGCGGTCGCACCTGCTTTACGCAATATGGGCCATCCCTGTCGGATAGACTGGCTGCCACCGGTAAATTGACGTTCAAATCGTTCCGGAAAGAAATCTGCCTGTTGAACGATGACGTTCTTCCAGTCTATATCCAACTCCTCCGCCAGGATCATAGGCATCGAAGTCTTGATATTTGAACCAAACTCCGGGTTGGGTGACATCAGGGTAACTACCCCGTTTGCACCGATCTTGATGTAGCTGTTCAACTCGAACCACTCTTCAGGAAGGGTCAAAGATTCCTCACCCTGAGGCTTGCATCCTGCGAGCCAGCTGAAGCTGATCATCATGCCACCACCCGCCAGGGCAGTTACTCTGAAAAAAGATCTTCGATTGACGGTTGTTTTCACGCGTGTCATTTCCGGGAATTTAAAGTGTTTGAGATTTTGCAGCTGTTTTGATCGCGGCTTTGATTCGAATATAAGTACCACAGCGACAGATATTCCCGTGCATTGCTGCTTCAATTTCTTCATCCCCGGGATTGGGGTTGGCTTTCAGGAATGCTGCCGCATTCATAATCTGACCGGCCTGACAATAGCCGCACTGAGCTACGTCGTGCTCGAGCCAGGCCTGCTGTACCGGATGGTCACCTTTTTCAGATAGCCCTTCGATAGTAGTTACCGGTTGGTTGCCCACCTGTGAAACCGGCAATATGCAGGATCGCATGGCCACTTCGCCCAGATGGACTGTACAGGCACCACACTGGGCGATGCCACAACCGTATTTAGTACCGACAAGTTGGAGGTGGTCTCTCAGTACCCAAAGTAATGGTGTCGCTGGGTCTGCATCCACCTGACGATTTTTTCCGTTGATAAGCAGGTTGAATATTGCCATTTGTAGGTAATTATTATCTGTGATGATCCAAAGATATTCACCTATCTAGATTAGAAAAACACATAGAACAAACAACTTCTTACGAAATTCAAACAATAATACAACGAAAATTTTCCGGATATATTCATAATCCTGTCGCTCTCTCCAGTTGATCAGGATAACGTGCCCCCATTATTTTTATCTGAGAAGATGCATTCTCGATATCCTGCAACTCTTCATCAGTCAGTTGGATGGATGCAGCCTGTATGTTTTCTGTCAACCGGTGAATTTTTGTTGTTCCAGGGATGGGGACGATCCACGGCTTTTGTGCCAGTACCCAGGCCAGGGCGATCTGCGCCGGGGTAGCGTTTTTACTTTCGGCAAATCGGTGCAATAAATCCAACAGGGCTTTATTGGACACGCGTGCTTCCCTGGTGTACCTGGGTAGGATATTACGAATATCATCTTCGGTAAACCGGGTGTTCTCGTCTATTTTTCCAGCCAGAAAACCTTTACCCAATGGACTAAAAGCCACCAACCCAATACCAAGTTCTTCAATAGCAGGAATGATCTCCCGTTCGTGCTGTCTTGTCCAGAGCGAATATTCACTTTGCAACGCTGTCAAGGGCTGTACCGCGTGCGCACACCGAATGGTTTGTACCCCAGCTTCGGAAAGTCCGAAATGCTTCACTTTCCCCTCTCTCATCAGGTCTCCAACGGTACCTGCCACCTCCTCAATCGGGACGTTTGGATCAACCCGGTGTTGGTAAAACAGATCAAGAACCTCCACTTTCAATCTTTTTAAAGACCCTTCGGCAACCCTTCGGATACTTTCCGGTCGACTATCCAGTCCGGTATGTCTCCTTAGTTGTCGGTCGATCCTAAACCCAAATTTAGTAGCAATCACTACCTCTCCTTTAAAAGGTTCCAAAGCTTCTCCCAACAGTTCTTCATTAGTGAAAGGTCCGTATACTTCAGCAGTATCGAAAAAAGTTATGCCCTGTTCGACTGCCAAACGAATGAGGGAGATCATCTTCTTTTTGTCGGCCGCAGGTCCATAACCGAAACTCATGCCCATACAGCCCAACCCGATAGCCGATACTTCCAGGTTACTTTTCCCAAGGTAGCGTTTTGTCATTATTGACTCTCTTTTCTATATTTCCTTATCCAGTGAAAATTCCGGCAAAAATCTTCCGGGCCATAACCCAACCCTAACCTACCAAATTCAAACATTTCGATACTTAGTCGGACTGAGCTGTGTGTGCTTTTTAAAGAAGTTGTTGAAATGAGTGGCCTCGGAAAAACCCAATGCGTAGGCGATTTCGGAAACGTTCCAGGAGCTGTGCCGCAACAGAGTCTTTGCCTCCTGCAAAATCCGTCCGGCGATGATGCGGGAGGTCGTTTTACCGGTTGTTTCCTTGATAGCCCGGTTCAGATGGTTGATGTGGATATTCATTTGACGAGCAAAATCAGAGGCAGAACGTAAACTCACCCGCGGATGATTCTCCTCAATGGGAAACTGTCGTTCCAGCAACTCCAAAAACAGTGTTGTGATCCGCTGAGATGCCTTAACCTGTTTTTTGTCAAACACCCCGGAGGGTTGCATTTTCATGGCAAAATGTAACAATTGAAATACCAGATTGCGCAGTACGTCGTACTTGTGGAAATAATCCGACACGATTTCCTCAAACATACGACCATAGATACCTGTGATCTGGTTTACCTGTTCATCCTCGAGCTCGAATATATGTTTGCCACCGGGCTGGAATACGGAATACTGATTCAGATCACCATATTGATGGAAGAATTGCGGATTGAAAATGCAGAAGAAACCACTCCGGATATTTTCTGTATGTTCCCATTTATAGGGTATCTGAGGGTTGGAAAAAGACAGAGCCTGTTTCTGTACCTCCACTACCTTGTCCGCGTAATGTACTCTGCCACCGCCGACCACAAGCATGATTTTATAAAAGTCGCGACGCTTATAGGGCACGGGGCTTGCCCGATCACCTACAAAAGGATCTAAACGGAACACATTGAAATGTCCGATTTCATTCCGGATATTACCAGGCATCCAGTCGAACTTTCTCTTGTAGAATTCCTCTATGGTTTCGTGTTTATCCATCAGTTTGACTAACGCTGACTTTTACAATAACAACCTTCCGGTAATGACCCTTAAGAGTGTACTTATTCAAAAATGTCCTCAGATCAGGCTCAACAACTTTTTCTCAATTTAAGATATTATCTAACATATCAAACGTAATGAACCTTGCCATCAAAATCTTAATAAAATTCAAGCGAATACTTACGAAAATAAAACAAATCGAATTTTCACCATTTGAATGAGAGCGACATGAGAACCCATTAATACATTCTGGACTTAACCGTTACAAAGACTTTAAAACCGGGTGACCTTCAGACCACAAATAACTCACTTGCAATGAAATCGGCAAATAACTTACCTTCACCAGTGAGGAGATAGGTCCCATTGGAGGATTCAACCCAGCCCCGCTGCACAAATAACCGGATTCCCTCCTGAAAGGTCTGTACATACCTTTCACCCATCTGCTTCAAATCGGTTTCACGGCAACCCCATCTGGTGCGCAACCCGGTCATAACGTACTCATTGTACCGCTGATCGGCGGTCAGCACTTCAGCCTCACCAGGCCAGAGTCCCTCTTCAATGGCACGGATATATTGTGCATTGTTGGCGATATTCCAGCTGCGTGACCATCCGTCGTAAGAATGGGCCGAGGGTCCGAGTCCGAGATAGGGTTTCTGCTTCCAGTAGTTGGTATTATGGATTGCCAGATATCCTTCACGGGCAAAATTGGATATCTCATAGTACACATAACCATGGGTGGCGGCAAATTCGGTCAGGAGTTGAAAATGACGGGTCATCATTTCATCTTCCAGTGCCGGTACCTGCTGCCGGCGGATCTGATGAGCCAGTAGCGTTTTCGGTTCTACCGTCAATGCGTAACAACTCAGATGATTAACCTGAAAAGATGCAGCGATCTCCAGATTCCGGTACCAGGCCTTTTCACTCAGACCCGGTAATCCGTATATGAGGTCGATGCTAAAATTCCTAAAACCCAATTCAACGATATACTCCAGGCATTGTATAGCCTGCCGGGCATCATGAGCCCGGTGCATCCAGCGCAAATCCTCATCGCGGAAAGACTGAATGCCAATGCTCAACCGGTTTACCGGTCCGGAACCAAGTGCTTGCAGTTTTTCCCGGGATAAATCGTCGGGATTGGCTTCCAGGGTGACTTCCGCATCCGGTTCTATTTCAAAATGCCGGCTGATGGCCAGCCAGATCCGGTCAAGTTGTTCCGCTGACAATAAGGAGGGTGTTCCACCTCCAAAATAAACGGACTCCATCGACTGGCCCTTCAAATAGTCAATTCGCAATTCCAACTCCCGGATTATGGCGTCGATCATCCGGTCCAGCTGCCCTAGCCGGGTAGAAAAATGGAAATTGCAGTAACTGCAAGCCTGCTTACAAAAGGGAATATGTATATAGAGGCCTGCCATTTTTCGTTGTAGATTCGTTTTGACCCAAAGATATCAGTTTGATCTTCGTCCGTTATCTCATCCTGATCATAACACTATTTCCGGCATCCGGTTTAATATCCGGCCAGAACATGGCGGTCAGATGGCTGACGGAAGAACCCTTACCCCTGGAATTACCGGATTCGCTGCCGCTCTTGTCTTCCAGAGACAGTTGTCTGGTCTATCTCCATCAACTGCATGAAGCAGCCTATCTCGAAGCAGCGGTTGACAGTATCTGGCAAAACGGTGATGAGATCCAGGTTCTTCTTCACTTGGGTAAGCCTTATCGTTGGAGTTATCTGGACTTTTCCGCAATCCCGCCGGTGATTCAAAATGAGCTGACGCTTCACATTCCTCCGGAAAAATTGTTCAGCTATGCTGAGATACAGGATCTGTTTCAGCGGATCCTGGAGATCGCCGAAAACCGGGGATATCCTTTTGCTGCGGTGCATCTCGACAGTATAGGTATCCGTCAGGAAAGGATCGATGCCAAAATTATCGTGGCATTAAATGAACGCATCGAAATCGAACGCATCCGGATCGATGGCAGTCTTAAACTGAGCGACCGCTACCTCCGGCATCTACTCGACATCGAAGAAGGAGAACCCTTCATACGAGACAAGATCATGGGGATCCGGGATCGCCTGGAAGTTGTCAGCTTTATGGACTACCGGCAGGATCCTGTGGTCGAATTTCTGGGAAACGGAGCAACCCTCCGGTTATTTCTGGACCGAAAAAATGCCAATCGTTTTGATATTCTCCTGGGCCTGTTGCCCAGTCAGCAGGAAAACCGTCGCTTTCAACTCACCGGTAATGTCAACATCGACCTGGCCAATCAATTTAGCGCCGGTGAGGTTCTGCAATTTAATTATGAAAATCTGATGCCGGGTACCCAGAGACTCGATCTCAATTTAAATTATCCCTTTATTTTTGACTGGCCTTTTGGTGCCGATCTGCATTTCAACCTCTACAAGCGCGATTCGTCTTATATCGATGTTGGGTATCGGACCGGACTTCAATATTTCATCCGGGGCAGCAATTATTTCCAATTTTTTCTGGAAAATCAGAGCACCAATCTTCTGACGGTCGACACCAATCAGGTCCGTTTCACCCGTCGACTGCCAAAATTCCTGGATGTTCGGCAAAAATTATTGGGCACCACCCTTCATTTTGAAAAGCTCAACTACCGGCTAAACCCCCGACGGGGCTATGATCTGACCTTTAGTATCAGCGGAGGCACAAAAAAAATAAAGAAAAATAACAGTATTCTCGGATTGACGGATCCAGGAGATCCGGGCTTTGACTTTAATGATCTCTATAAAGAAATCGACCTGAATTCCTTTCAATATAAAATGTACGTTCAATTACAAAAATACTTCCCGCTTTTTCAAAGCAGTGCTCTTAAATTAGCCAATACGACCGCGTTGATCGGATCAGGACAGGCGTTGTCAGACAACGAACTCTACCGCATTGGGGGCACCCGGTTATTACGTGGTTTCAATGAAGAAACCATCTTTGCCAGTTTCTATTCCGTCTTCACCTCGGAGTACCGTTTGCTATTTAACCGGAACAGCAATCTGTTTATATTCTGGGATGTGGCCTATACAGAAAAGAATACGAATCTCGAAAAATTTACCGACCGGCTATCCGGACTTGGTACCGGTCTTAATCTGGAAACCAAAGTCGGAATCTTCTCCATCAGCTATGCGCTGGGTACCCGACGCAACCTGCCTCTCAGTTTCAGGGAAGGCCGCATCCATTTCGGGATGATAAGTCAGTTTTAGAGTTGGTATTATTGTATTTTGGTTTTATGGTTTTATGGTAATTTGTATTTTGGTGAGATTGCCCAAAAAATACCGGTTTTATTTAATATCTTTAAGCATCATTTTCTTAATCCAAAAAAAGAGTAACTCATGAGCAAGTTAGATGAGAAAGTAGCACTTTACTCCAAAGAACTAACCAAACTAGGCCAGAAAGTCGATGAGGCATTGGTCCGGGCCATTGCCAAAGGTTGCGGTCCATCGATTTATACCTCCGATGGGGAGACCGTGTCCTCTTCAGATAAAGCCGAATTAGAGAGGGTCAAGAAAAATTTTATGGAAAAAAAGCTGGGTCTATCGGGCAACGATCTGGAGTCTGGCATCCAATATGCCATTGAGGCCATTGGAAAATCCAACCGCAATAAATACCGCGTAGTGTTTTATTACCTGATTGTAAAGAAATTCAAGAAGGAATCCGTGTATGCGTGAGCAGATCTTCCCGTTCCTGAATGAAAACATGAGAGTAGTGAGCAATTGCTACTCTTTTTTTTATTTTGATTTTGGATCTTTAAAGTTTTTAAAGGACATGTTTCAAAGGGGTCATGACCCCTTGGAGGTTTTAGGAGCCCCTTGGAGGTTTTCGGACGCGAATGACATCATTTCGCCATGCAGGACAGCCAGTCCTCATTCATCCCTCAGGCTTTCAACCGGATTTACCAAAGCCGCCCTCAGACTTTGTACGCTGACCGTGATCAGGGCAATGAAAATGGCGATGGCTCCCGATTCCATAAAAAACCACCCATTTAACTCGATGCGGTAAGCAAAATTGAGGAGCCAATTCTCCATAAAATACCAGGCAACTGGCGTAGCGATCAGCAGGCCAAGACCCACCAGACTGAGAAAGTCCCGGGAGACTAAACCCACAATACTGCTGATGCTGGCACCCAGTATCTTCCGGATACCAATTTCTTTTTCCCGTTTTTTCAGGGTAAAAGTACTCAACCCAAAAAGACCCATGCAGGCTATTACTAAAGCGATAACCGTCAAGGCCAGGATCCCTTTGCCGGCAATCTCCTCCTGTTCCGCAAACTGCTTGAAAGTATCATCTACAAAAGAGTACCGGAGTTCTTGCCGGGGGTTGAGCTGTTGCCAGATTGTATTTGTCTCCTCAATAAAACCAGTCAGGGATTCCGGTCTAAGGTTTCCAGAAAGTCTCAAGGTCAGGAGATCACCCACTGGGGAATATTGTAGTACCACGGGTCGGATCCCTGTTTTCAGGCTTTCAATATGAAAATCGCTGACCACTCCAATGACCTTTAGACCTTTGGAGATATCCGCTCCGATAGCCTCGGTCAGACCCAGCGCATTTCTGGCTGATTCATTAATAATGGCTACCGTGCTGTCTTCTCCCGGCTTCTCCGGAAAATTCTGTCCCTCAATCAGGTGAATACCCATGGTGGGCAGGAAAGAGGCATCCACCGGGAGCGTGCGGATGGGCACTGAACTTTCCATCTCCGTTGTTTTGTAGGACGACTGATATATACTGCTCCCTCCCGGAATGCTTTTGGCAAAAGTGCTGCTCAAAACCGCTGGGTTGGAAACGAGCCGCTGCCGGAATGTTTCGGCAGAACTTCCCAGCGACGCCACATTCTCAATCACCATCAATCCATCCCGGTCAAAACCAGATCTTTCTGGTGCATAAATTTTAACTGACTGAAAATCACCAGTGATCCGCAGATCAAGGCGGTCGTAATGGCAAACTGAAAGACGACCAGTATACTTCTCAGACCAGTATTTCGGTACCCCTCACTTTGATTTTTCAGTAGATTTGAAGGTTTGACTAAACTAAGATGAATAGCCGGATACATTGCGGCCAGCAGTCCAACTACTACCGCAAATAACAGGAAACCCAAAAACTGCCAATAGTTGATATGATCCAAAGATAAAAGGGTGTCTCCGGTCCATAATTCAAATAATTTCAAAATCGCATTCATCATCAGCGCGGAAGCAATAACCACAAAGAAGGATTCGATGAGTGATTCAGATATAAATTGCCTGAACAATCTAAAACGATTCACTCCCAGCGACTTTTTTATACCGATTTCCTTAATTCTCGTAAAAGACCTCGCCGTCGATAGATTAATATAATTGGCAACAGCAATTAAGAGAATCAATAAGCCAATTATTAAAAAACCTCTGACTTTCTGCAAATTTCCTCCTGCTGACATTTCAAAATTAAGTCCTGACTTCAGTTGGATTTCCTCCAAAGGATGAATAATAAACCGGTAGGCATCCGGTTGCTGCTTCCATTCTGCATAAGACAGTCCGCCAGACTTTCCATAACTCTCATAAATTTCATCCCGCAGGATATGCTCCAGTTCACTTTCCAGAGCGGGCAGATCAGCAGTCTTTTTAAGTTTAAAATAAGTATAGTATAATAAGCCGCCGAATACCAAGATCTCTCCTGTTTCAGAAATGGCTGGATCGGGATCCAGATATCTCCAATCATGTGCGTGAATATGCCATCTCTTTTTACCACTGCCCCGATCTGATAGTTCTTCTTTTCTTCTCCCAATAGCAATTCAATTTCTTTTCCGGCAACTTCCAGGTCGCCAAACCATCGAAGGGCTAAGTCCGAGGAAATGACAGCCTGGCCCGGTTCGGATAAAAGATGACGATCATTGCCTGAAAGAACAGGAAAGTCAAACAGATCAAAATAAGAAGAGTCACAGGCAATAAGTACCGCATTGACTGACCGGTTGTCTTGTTCCAGAGCAATCTGTCCCCTGACGCTGACCCGGGAGGAAGCCTCAACCGCGTCACTATGGGTTTGCAGGTATTCCGGAAGATATTCAGGACCTACGGCAAATCCTCCTAAATTCATAAAATCCACTCCTACCCGATATATTCTATCCGAGTCCGAAAATGATTTTTCGTAATTCAATTCCTGCCACGCATATGAAATGCCAAGGAAGGCACAAGCGACACCCAGAGCCAGACCAGACAGGTTAATAAATGAAATCAACGGACTCCTGCTTAACCTGCGAAGGGCAATCCTGATGTGGAATGGATTCATGAGCAATACATTTGCGTTCAATTTAATCGATCATTCTACCGTAATCCCCGGCTACAGGATTCCCTGTCAATCATTCTTAAGTGTTTTTACCGGGTTGGTCCTTGCCGCAACATAGGTTTGTAAAATTACAGGCAATAATCCAATGATAAACAAGAAACTGATCGGAAAGAAAACCATCGCAAAATCAAAAGAAATGCGGAGCACAAAATTCTGTAGCCAGATATTTGCTATGATTAAAGTCAAAGGTGCCGCGATCAGAACGGCGATGACCAGTAACAACACAAATCCCTTCGATAAATACCAGACAATATTACTTTCTGTGGCGCCTAACACTTTGCGGATACTTACATCTTTAATTCGCCCCTCCACTGTATAGATAACCATACCCAATAAACCCATGCAGGCAATAATGATCGCCAGAAATCCCACATAACCGATAATCCGGGAACCCATCCGAAAGAATTTAGCCACGAAATAAACCCGCTCATCCAGAAAAAATGACGACATTTCCATGTCGGGAAAAAGTTTATCCCAGATCGCATGAATCGATGCGACCGTCTCCGGAATTTCCATACCGGCAATTCGAATATTGAGATTAGCATATGTCCCTTCTTTATTCCTGAGGCCAAAAGGTTTCACCGGAGAAAACCAGATATTATCGTGGTGAAAATCCTTAGCTATCCCAATAATAACCAGGGCTGTGGTATCCACGATCAAATGCTCACCCAAAGCCTGCTGAGGAGAGGCATAACCAAGAGTCTGTACCGCCGTTTCGTTCAGGATGATAAATTGTTCTCTTCCGGAGGAATTCTCTTCCGGAAAATCGGTTCCGGCGACCAGATCAATACGCAGGTTTTTCCTGAAATTTTTGCTGACGAAATTATAGTATAATTTAATGGAATCCTTTACCGCATTTTGAGTCACCATCGTGGATGCATTCTCTCCCGATAACATCACCAGGCCGGAGGCCGAAATGTCCTCCACTCCTACGAGCTGTGATACCTGATGGGTGAAAATTTCAGGATCATAACCTTGCAACCGGACATTCAGGACATTGCTGATATCTTGTCCCAGCTTGGTTTCCAGAACATATTTTTGCTGCCGGTGCACGATGACGACTGTCATGATAAAAAACAGGGAAAGGGCAAACTGGACGGTGATCAGAGCCTTTCGAAGATTGACATGTGAAAAAAGTCTGATACCTGATAATTGCCGGATGGCATGTAAAGGCTGATATCCTGAAATATGAAAGGCAGGAAACAAACCGGCAAAAAAACCAACCAGCAAACTAAATCCCAGGAAAATGAGATAATTGGAGAGGGATTTTTCCAAATCAAAAATATCTCCTACAAATGGATCCAGGGCAAAAAAGGCCGGTATGAGAAACTCCAGCATGACGAGAGCCAAACCATAAGCCATTAATGAGATCAGTATCGCTTCTCCAAGAAACTGTTGGACGATGTCTCTTTTCCGGGCACCGATCACCCGGCGAACTCCGATTTCCATGGCCCTTTTCATCGACCTGGCCACTGATAAATTCACATAATTAAAACAGGCAGAGAGGATGATCATCAGACCCAACGCCATTAAGAAATACAACACGATCCGGGGTGTACCAATCCCGATCTCATTGAAGAGATCCCGGCTGGGCATAATGTCATCAAGGGCTTGCGATTCAAATAAATAATGATGGTTTAAACTTCGGTTGGTGAATATTGCCGCCTGCTCCTGTAATGCTTCATCAAGCATGCCTTTGGTGGCTTTGTCATCAATCACCAAATAGACCAGGCCTCTTCCGATCTCATCCGGGCTATAAAATCCGGTTTCCTTTTCCTGGTCAGCAACCGATTGTTTAAGCGTTGAGAAAGAAATCAGAAAATCAAATTGAATGTGTGACCTTCGCGGAGGATCCGGCACAATCCCGGTGACGGAAAAATCACCGTAGGCACCCAATTTTAAGTTTGCCCCGAGTGGATCAGCATCGGGAAAGAATTGCCGGGCAGTCGACTCCGTCAAGACAATCGATCCTGGGTTTAGCAATGCTCTGTGCTGGTCTCCTTCGCTCCAGCCAAAGCTAAACACATTGAGAAAATCCTGATCGGTGGCAAACCCCATGCCATCGGATTTCATTCTTCTTCCGTCAATCGTAAAATCACCACCCATCAGCATCATCCGGACGGTCTGCTTGATAAAAGGATAATTTTCCGGTAAGGACTCAGCCAGTTGCATTGAAGTAGTAGCATGCATGGCCTTTGCAAGGGGCATACTTTTTTCAGCCCTACCAGAAATCACCCGGTAAATCTGTTTTCCCCGGTCATGAAACTGATCGTATGCATACTGATCCCGCACTGCCATAATCACCAACAGGCAGATCGATATACTGGTTGCCAGACTGAAAATGTTGAGCAATGAAAAAAGTTTGTGCTTTTGCAATTGCCGAAATGCAACCTTCATATAGTTAAAAAACATATCGACTTAATTATCAGGTTTCCATCTCTTTGCAGACAATGGCTATGCCAGGCAACCTATCGTTCTGATTATCTTGCAATTATAAAATCTGACGGGCTGATAAGATGTACATAATCGAACAATGGGTGTCCGGAACCGGACACCAGAAGTATTAAAATATGGCGTACCCCGAAACCTGTTTAAGTCCGCTTCACCGGAACATCAATTAACCATTCTTTACTCCGGATCTGAGGACAAGGCCAATCACCCCTCCGGTGATTGCCGAGTTTACTGCAGTAACTATAATGTCCAGCCAGAGGGTATTCATGGAAATAAAGTTGTACATGGAAAACATCCCAAAGTTGACCGAGCCGGAGAGCAAAGCTCCGATAATAGCTCCGGTTACGGCACCACCCCGGAAGGTTTTTACGCCTGCCCAGCGTTGGGCAACAAGAGCGATCAGAAAGGCAAAAATCAGGCAACTGACAACCATCGCCCACATTACCATGGGTTCTTTGTTGATCCCTTCGGGAGGCGTGAAAAAATTCGAAAGCAGGATTCCATAAGTCAAAAAACCCAGGATAAAGTACGAAATGCCACCGGCAATGGTACTGAGTAAGAGCTTGGTATTCATATGCTGTACTTTTTGATTTTTCGGGAAAAGAGCGCTGGCCCGGGAGTTTCCCCAAGTTACAGAATTATCGGATCTGATGCTATTCAAAAATAGCCTATTTAAGCAGTAACTGAGGGAGAATGCGGAGGAGTCCGGTTAATTCCTCAGGGACTCCTGATACCGTGTCCCATCTGGTAAAGAGACCGGTTGACAATAAAGGCAATCTGGTCAGGTGAGCCACCCAAATTCTGAGTTTATTAATTATCTTCAGGGCCTTTGCATTATCAAATACCTATTAAGATGTTGAATCGTAAAATCATACTGACCGAAAAGGAAATCCCCGAAAAATGGTATAATATCATTGCCGATATGCCCAATAAGCCGCTGCCGCCACTGCATCCGGGCACCAAAGAGCCGATTGGGCCGGAAGCCCTGGCTCCCTTGTTTCCCATGGAACTGATCAAGCAGGAAGTGACTCCGGAAAAATGGGTAGAAATTCCGGAGGAAGTCAGAGATGTTTATACTCTTTGGCGCCCAACGCCACTGTACCGGGCATATAATTTTGAAAAAGCGCTGGATACACCGGCAAAAATCTACTATAAATACGAGGGCATGAGTCCCTCAGGGTCCCACAAACCCAATACTGCAGTACCTCAGGCCTTTTACAATAAGCAAGAAGGAGTCAAGCGGATCACCACCGAAACCGGAGCCGGTCAGTGGGGAAGCGCACTCAGTTTTGCGTGTAATCTGTTTGGTATTGAATGCGAGGTCTATATGGTCAAAATAAGTTTTGATCAAAAACCCTACCGAAAGATTATGATGAATACCTGGGGTGCCAAAGTCTATGCTTCGCCGACCGATCATACCCAGGCAGGAAGAAAAATCCTGGCCATGGATCCTGATTCACCCGGTTCGCTGGGAATTGCCATTTCGGAGGCGGTCGAACGGGCAGCCACCGATGACGAAACCAAATATTCGCTAGGCAGCGTATTGAATCACGTCTTGTTGCATCAGACTATAGTCGGACAGGAGGCTGTGTTGCAGATGGAGAAAGCCGGAGATTTTCCGGATATCGTCATTGCACCTTTTGGAGGAGGCAGTAATTTTGCGGGGCTATCCTTTCCTTTTCTCCGTTTTAATCTGGAGGAAGGCAAAAAAATCCGATGTATTGCCAGTGAGCCCTCTTCCTGTCCGAAACTGACCAGGGGAGTTTTTCGCTATGATTTTGGAGACACCGTCGGAATGACTCCACTTTTACCCATGTATACCTTAGGTCACAACTTTGTGCCGGCACCTATCCATGCAGGCGGACTCCGATATCATGGGGCCGGAGTTATCGTAAGTCAGCTACTGAAGGACCGGCTGATTGAAGCCCGTGCTCACGATCAGCTGGAGGTCTTTGATGCCGGTGTCAAATTTGCCAGGGCCGAAGGCATTATCCCTGCACCGGAAGCCAACCACGCCATCGCCACGGTTGTGCAGGAAGCCGAGCGTTGCAAAAGGGAAGGAAAACGGGAGACCATCCTCTTCAACCTTTGCGGACATGGCAATTTTGATATGCAGGCCTATGAAGATTATTTTGCCGGCAAACTGGTTAAACACGAGATTACCCAGGAACACATTGAGGCGTCCCTGGCACAGCTGGACACTCCGGTCATTTAGATTTCAGATTGCTGATTTCAGATTGCTGATTGCTGATTGTAGATTGTGGATTACAGATTTTTAAGATGCAGACCGTGTAATTGTTGATGATATGTAGGTGGATGATTGCAAAAGTTTCGCTTTAATCAGTGGTTCGGACATTAGTCTCGACAACCAAGTATTACTCCGGTGAGTACTAAAACCAAAAAATGTTAACCGCTACATCTTTTGAAGATTCCGGTCTTTCCTGGTCTAAAGTAGAACCTTTGCTTATACCCCTTTTCGGACCCTTGTCAGCCGAACTCCTGGAGACCCTTCCTAAGCTGCTGGAAGCTGTTCACTTACCGGGAGGAGCAAAATTATTTGAACAGGGTGATGCCGGTGATGCCATGTATATTGTGATCAGTGGACGTTTAAAAGTATTCCTGAACAGTGACGGAAGAATGCTTGAAGTCAGTGAGCAAGGTAAAACGGAGACGATTGGTGAAATGGCGCTTTTGAGTGGAAAGGCCCGCAGTGCGACCATCGTCGCCATCAGGGACTGCCAGTTATTGCGAATCTCAAAAGAAGCATTTGATCATCTTGTCCGGTTTGTACCTGCTGTAGGTCTAAACCTGGGACGGATGTTGATCAGCCGGTTTTCCGGGACTTCCAGGCGTCGGATACGACACCTCTCAACGGTTGCACTGTTGCCCATCCATCCGGGAATCGATGCGCACAGGATCGCCAAAGATATCGGTAATATGCTGCGGCCAGGCAAATCGGTGGCCATCGCTGATCGAAATATTATTGACGATCAATTTGGCACAGGCATGGCTGAGATCCCTTTCGACTACAAGACCGACAGTAATCTGCTCAATGTATGGCTGGATCAGCTAGAGTCAACTCACGAATTACTGTTGTATGTCGCTGACAAACAATCGACAGAGTGGACCAAACGGTGCATACGCCAGGCAGATGAGGTCTTGTTGCTGGCCGATGCAGGCAGATCACCGGAATGGACGGAAATTGAATCAGATCTTTTTCAAGGCATGACTTCGGCTTTACACACGCGAAAGGTCCTGGTGTTGATTCATCCGCCAGGTATTCAACAACCAACCAATACCGCAATATGGCTGCAGAAAAGGCCCTATGTGAAGAAACACTGGCATGTACGCCAGGACAAGTTTCATGATGATCTTGCCCGGCTGACTCGTGACCTGACGGGCAGCAGCACGGGTCTGGTCCTGTCAGGAGGAGGAGCCAAGGGTTTTGCCCATATTGGTGTGTGGCGAGCCCTCAAAGAAGCAGGGATCAACATAGATTATATTGGTGCCACCAGTATGGGTGCTTTTATCGGAGGGATTTTAGCCCTGGATGCCGATTATCTGGAGGTGGAAAGGGTTTGCCGGGAGGTGGCGCGAAGCAGACCATCCCGTGACTTTCATTTGCTTCCGGTCATATCGCTGCTGAAAGGCAAAATACTTGACCAGGTGCTCCAAAAGCATTATGGACCTTTCGATTTGGAAGATTGTCTCCTGCCCTTCTTTTGCATCTCCAGTAATCTGACCCGGGCTCACCCGGTGATACACCATAGGGGCAATATGTTTACAGCCATTCGTGCCAGTGGCTCACTGCCAGGTATAGTACCACCGGTAGTTCTTGATAACAGCCTGTTGGTTGATGGCGGCGTGTTTAACAATTTTCCGGTGGATGTCATGGGTGATATGGGCGTGAGCAGGATCATTGGGGTAGATTTGATGGCCAATACAGAAAATACCCACGATATTGGGGAGATGCCAAGTAATTGGGAAGTTATTCGTCGCAGGTGGCTTAGCCGGAAACCGTCCTACCGGGTACCTACAATCATCGACACTATCATGGAGACAACGACTCTTTTCAGCACTTTCAAACACAAGCAGGCACGTGCGCTAACCGATATCTGCATCAACCCCAATGTAAGCAGGTTCGGACTGATGGAATGGACGGCTTTTGATGCCATTGTCGAAGAAGGCTACCGGGAAGCCAGCAAGGTGCTGGAGAAACTGAGCAAAGTGAATCCGACGTCCTGATCTCTGAAGGGCATCTCTAAAAACCCCATTCAATTGGCAATCGCTTATCTATGATAAGCTATTTAAAAATAACCTGCTGTTCCCACCCACTTCGTGGTTTCCTCGCTTCGAGATCCACTGGATCTCGACCGGGAATCCTCCCGGATCGCTCCTCAATTTCGTTATCCCTCAGTCACTTAGCTCCGGCTAGGCTCCTTCGCGGCTCACCCACCCACACAGTGGTTTCGTCGCTCAAAGGTCTACCAGTCCCGCCCTTGAGGTCGGGAGTTCGCTCCTCAATCTCGCTTGGTTCTTTTTAAATTTGCCTAATTTCAGAGGTATTTAGAGGTGCCCTGAATTAATCCCTTCATGCTACTCCACGATTTTAAAATCTTCCAACTGCACATTCCCTTCAAGTCAACATTCAGTCACAGCCTGGCCTCCCGTAGTACATCAGAGTCGGTGCTGCTGGTCCTTACTGATACTCTGGGGAACATTGGTTGTGGCGAAGCGACTCCCCGTCCTTATGTAACCGGAGAAAGTGTTTCAGGGACGATGCAAATGCTGCACAAGGTTCTGCATGAAATAGAATTGAATTACTTCGATTCCGTTGAAGACCTTGACCGGTTGCTAAAGTCAATACCAGGTCTCGAAAGGGCGCCTTCGGCCCGATGCGCTCTCGAACTGGCTTTGCTTGATTTGTTGGGAAAAAATCTTGGTCAGCCGGTATTACCGTTATTGGGAGTTCCCCAAAGGGAAAAAGTCTATTATACTGCGGTGATCTCCAGCGAAACGTCCGAAAAAGTACAACAAATCGCCAGGCAGGTTGTCGCTATGCAGGTCCGCCAGGTGAAACTAAAGGTTGGCACTGACCGTGAGATCAATCGAAAAAACATCGAGGTACTGAGGGAAATCCTGGGTAGTGAGGTGGAAATCCGGGTGGATGCCAACGCTGCCTGGATTTTGGATGAGGCGGTCGATCATATCAGTGCTCTGGTCGATATGGGAATATTTTATATTGAACAACCGATATCGGCCAGTGACCGTAATAGCTGGCTGGCATTGCAACAACGCATCCCTGCTGAAGCTCAGGTCTATGTCGATGAGAGTGTCTGCACAACTGAGGATGCCAGCTGGTTGGCAGAAAATCGGGCAGTATCGGGGTTCAACCTGAAAATTTCAAAACACGGAGGGATTCTACCCTCGCTGGAAGTATACCGGATAGCGCAGGAGCAGGGTTTGTTCTGTCAACTGGGCTGTCATGTTGGTGAAACCTCCATACTCTCAGCTGCCGGACGCATTCTGGCTGCGTTGGCTGGAAATTTACGCGCATTCGAGGGATCTTACGGCCTGCTGCTCATGGAACACGATCTGACTGATTCTCCCTGGCAGGTAGGTTATCAGGGTATTGGTCCGGTGGCAGATCTGTTGAAAAATCCCGGTTTGGGTGTTCAGGTAAATTTAGATCTGGTAGAAACCTATCTGGAGCAAATGCCGGATTCAGGTAAATAGTTTGTTATTCACTAGCACCCTTTGAGCTAATACCTGAGCCAGGTTGCGCCATAACGTTGCTTTATCCGACTCTTCTTCCAGTCGTTGGTAGGCTGAGGTACTGAACAATAAGATCCGGGTGTCTGGAGCTGCCGCGATCAGGCTGGCTGTGCGCCTGGTGTCGAGTACAAATGCAATCTCCCCAAAAAGCTCACCTGGCTGAAGTCTGACATGGGCTTTGCCATCAATGACCACTTTAACCATTCCGCTTATTATAATACCCAGGCCCTTACCACCATCTTCCTCGGCGACCAGCACATCGTTATCCTGGCATTGAATGACCAGAGCGTTCCTTAAAAAAGCCTTACAACCCACATCACTCAGTCCCCTGGTCAATACGTGATGAATTTTAGAATCCACTTTAGTGTCCTTCAATAAAGTGATGCCAGGATGAGAGGTCTTGCTATGCTCCCACCAGTGCCTGAACCATTGATTGATTTCAGCATAAGGTCTGAAATCAAATTTCTTTCCCCAACGCATTGCCGGTGACCGGATGGACTCCAGATATTCCTTATCCGGTAAAAAGATCATTGGTATCCGGTAACCTCCTGACGGGGAGTTGTGCAGGGGACCGATTGAACGAAGCCCCAACTGGCGGTACATGCTGTACAAATTGGGTTCACAGGAGATCAGTGCTCCTTTCGCTCCGGTCTGCAGGATGTGCATCATACTTTCAGCAATCAGGACTAATGCTGCCGGTGTTTTCCGGTATGGTTTGAGGACCGCCAGGCGGGTAAAAATCTGAAGGGACTTTACATATTGCTCCGGAATTGTATCCAAAGAATATTCTACTCTGCTGGCGCGAACAAATTGAGCACTGGAAGCCGGGGTGATGCGCATACAACCGATAATGGCGTGGGTCTTTGTATCCCGGCAAGCCATCAGGATAAAATCCAGCTTTTCTCCTGCAAAGGCATGCGATTCGAGGACCGAGGTGCCGGCAAGGCGATTGAGCTCCTTATGCCGAACTTCCTCCAGAACTTGTACACAGGCCTCGATGTCGGCTGGATTGGTAGCCGGAAAAGCTTCATATCGATGGGTAGCTAGGTCCCAATAACGTTTAATGTTCTCGATAATATTAGCCATTCAAATACGCTTGGTTATCCTAAAGATCACACATTATGATGGGTCTGACCTCAGATGGTCAAGGCTCTTTTGGAGCATCTCGATCCGCTTCAGACCATCGGCCATTTTCTGACGCTCTTTTTCCACGACAGCATCCGGTGCATTGGCGACAAATTTGGCATTGTCCAGTTTTTTCCGGATCGACTCGACAAATCCCTGCTGGTATTTCAGATCCTGCTGAAGGGTTCTGATCTCCTCCTCCACGTCAATGACCCTTGGAGACGCCAGATAATATTTGTCGGTGCCTACCACAAAGGAAATCAGATTGACTTCTTCACGAATATCTTCTCTATCCTCAATCAGGATCAGATCACTCAGCCTGGCTGATTTTCTGAGCAAATCTGTCAAACCGGGATCGTTCATCATATTTCCGGAATTCTTCGAATGGAGGACGTACAGGGGTAACAGATCTCTTGGCTTGACGTTGTTTTTATTCCGGAGATCCCGGGTCCTGACCACGATTTCTTTGAGATGTTCTACGGCATTCACCACGCCAGGGTCTGACATCGCAGGTCGGGGAAAAGTCGAAACCATACAATCTCCCTGCTCATCACCATTTAATACATGCCACACTTCTTCGGTAATAAAGGGCATGAATGGATGCAGGATTTGCATGAGTTTTGAAAATGCAGCTATGGTACTTTCGTAGGTGGCCCGTGCAAGCGGCTGATCTGCTCCCGGTTTGATCCATTCCAGATACCAGGAGCAAAAGTCGTCCCAGATAAAACTGTACAGCTTCAACTGGATGTCTGAGAGACGGTAAGCGGCAAAATCTGATTCGAGTTCGGTGAGTATCATCTGGGTCCTGGCTTCGAGCCAGTCGATGGCTTTTTGCTCTGCCGGTGTCGATGGTACCTCCCTCAATCCGCCTTCCCACCCTTTGACAAGTCGCAGGGCGTTCCAGATCTTATTGCAGAAATTCCTTCCCTGCTCACACAGCTTTTCATCAAAGAGCAGATCCCCACCGGCCGGTGAGCTCGAAAGAATACCAAACCGGACTCCGTCTGCACCAAACGTATCGATCAACACCAGTGCATCGGGTGAATTACCAAGCGATTTACTCATCTTTCGCCGTTGCTGGTCACGCACCATCCCGGTAAAATAAACGTGTTTGAATGGGCGATCCTGCTTCCACTCAAATCCGCTCATTGCCATCCGGGCTACCCACAGGAAAATGATATCCCACCCGGTCACCAATACCGAAGTGGGATAGTAGTAATCTACATCCGGATTCGGATCCATGCCGTCAAAAACACTGAAGGGCCATAACCAGGAGCTAAACCAGGTATCAAGTACGTCTTCATCCTGCTTCAGGTCAGCGAGGGTGAGACGGGCATTGCCGGTTTTTCTTCTCGCTTCTTCCAGCGCTTCCTCAGCAGTGGCGGCCACAAAGACCTGATCTTTGTAATAATAAGCTGGAATCCGGTGACCCCACCAGAGTTGACGGGAGATGCACCAGTCACGGATGTTATCCATCCAGTGCCGGAATGTATTTTTCTGATTTTTGGGAAAGAACTCAATATAGTCCCGCATTACCGCATCCAGCGCCGGACTGGCGAGTTCCTTCATCCGGACATACCACTGCAGGGATAACCGGGGTTCGACCACCACATTGGTACGCTCTGACCGGCCTACATTGTGCAGATAGGGTTCGAGTTTAACCAGTTGCTGGTTTTCACGGAGGTAATCGACCATCTTCTTCCTGGCGGTCAAGAGGTCATCACCAATGAAATAAACCGCGGCTTCACTCATGGTCCCTTCATCGGTCAAAACATCAACCACTTCCAGATCAAAGCGTTTGCCGATCTCATAGTCATTCACATCATGGGCAGGCGTCACCTTGAGGGCACCGGTTCCAAATTCCCGGTCCACGTAATCATCGGCAATGATTGGTATTTCCCGGCCGATGAGCGGTACGATTGCCTTCCTTCCATGCAGATGGCGATAGCGTTCATCGTCCGGATGGACGGCGATCGCCGTGTCTCCCAGAATGGTTTCCGGCCGGGTAGTGGCTATGGTGATCCCTTCGTCCGGACTGTCTTTAATAGCATATCGCACATAGTGAAGGTTAGTTTGCTCCTCACCATAGATTACTTCTTCATTGCTGAGTACGGTCTTAGCCTTCGAATCCCAATGCACCATCCGGTAGTCCCGGTAAAGCTTCCCTTTCCGGTACAGATCGACAAAAGCCCGGATTACCTGCCTGGACCGTACCTCATCCATGGTAAATGCTGTCCGGTCCCAATCGCAGGAGGCACCCAACCGCTGAAGTTGCTTAAGGATAATGCCTCCATATTTTTCGGTCCATTCCCATGCATACCGGATAAACTGTTCCCTTCCAACCTCCGCTTTCGTCAGACCTTTCTCATCCCGAAGCCACCGGACAACCTTGGCTTCGGTTGCAATGGAAGCGTGATCGGTTCCTGGCACCCAACAGGCATTTTTACCATCCATCCTGGCCTTGCGAATCAAAACATCCTGGATCGTGTTGTTGAGCATATGCCCCATATGCAATACACCGGTCACATTGGGTGGAGGAATGACAATCGAATAGGCCTCTCGTTGATCAGGAGTTGATCGAAAATGTTTCTTTTCAAGCCAGTGCCGGTACCATCGTTCTTCGACCTGACCTGGTTCGTATCGACTGGATAGTCCACTCATGTATTTAAAAGACTTAAAATTTTATTTTGCCTCCGGATTCCAGCGGGCAATTTTTTTTCAGGGGCCAAAGATACGTACACCAATTGTAGAAAGTCCCGCATCTGTAAAAGAAATAGGAGGAAACCTTTAAGCTTCATAGTATCGTTATACTTTGTAATGACCGAACAGGAACTCATCAAAGGCTGCAAGGCACAAGAACGGTCTGCTCAAAAAATGCTGTTTGAGCAGTATGCCCCGGTTCTATTGGGTATCTGCCGCAGATATGTAAAGCAGGCTGAGGATGCAGAGGATGTCATGCTGGAAACCTTTTACAAGATCCTGTCCAATATTGGACAATATGAAGGAAAAGGCAGTTTTGAAGGCTGGATGAAACGTATTAGTGTCAATGAATCACTGATGTTCTTACGGAAAAAGCACAATTTCAACTTCAGTATTGATCACCATCACCACGAGATTGCCGAAGATGCCCTGGGTATTGAGGAACAACTTTTCGAAGAGGATATCCTCGATATACTGGACGGTCTTCCCACCGGCTACCGCACCGTCTTCAACCTTTATGTCATCGACGGATTGAAGCACCGGGAGATTGCCGAAGTACTGGGCATCAGCATCAATACATCCAAATCGCAACTTATCCAGGCAAAACGAAAACTGGCCTCTCTTTTAAAAAAAAATAATCTGGCAGTTGCCGGATAACAACGATGGAAACAAAAAAACAAACGTTACACGATAAAGCTCTGAACCTCAGGATAGAACCTGGCAGACAGGCCTGGGAACGCCTGGAACGACGTTTGGACCAGGACCGGGATAAGATAAAGGTCAGTACCATACGCCGGTGGCTAATGATTGCCGCCAGTTTATTGATACTGGTTGCTCTGACCGCCATCTCCGGTATGATTCGGACGGAACGGAGTCATCTGGTAGTAGTCACCGACCTGGAAGATTTACCGGCATCCTCCTACGCCTATTACCATTATGCCAGTCAGCTGAATGCCATCTATGAACAACAGGGGATGCTGGATTTTACAGAAAACGTTAGGAGAAGGTTGAGCACTCCTTCCCGTCAGGATAAAACGCATCCTGCTGAAAAAAACCGTGACACCCTGCACGATGGTAGCCTGTAATGCCCAGGAAGGAACAGGCACTTAACTGGGTTACCGTCCCCCTTCCCGGGTCAGGGTCTCCAGATAATGGGCTGCTTCCACTTCATCCTTCCAGCTGAGTTGGGATACCTGCCCAATGCCATGCCTGTTTTTTAACCAGGTTTCAAACATAAATTTGACCGCATCATACTGAATGATAAAGTCTCTGAAGCGATCGGAACGAATGGTCTGCAAGGCAGGATCAGCTGGAATGACCAGACATTCCTTCCTCGAAATCCCCTGTTCCCGGTATTCTACCATCCCCAGCATTCTGACAGCCAGGGTATCTCCCGCTGTCATTCTTCCGGCCACCAACCAGGCCGGGATTTTGAGAAGGCTGTCATCCTGGATTAGCGGAAAAAAACAACTGTTGAGCGGATAAGGAAGGTAATCGTTGCGCAAACCACCTTCTGCTTCAGCCAGTGTATCGATCATCCCAGTCCTTGCATTCAAGGACAGCGTTTGAAGATTACCTGCCGGGGTCTCCACAAATACCTGAAAATTGGTATCGTATCGTAACCCTGGAATTTCAAATACCGATCTCCCAGAGCCGGTCTGTCCCTTATTGCACCCGGCTATCAAGAGAATCAGAAAGACCCCCAGGTGCCATTTTAAAAAATCTTGTAAATCGTGCGATGCCTCTATAATCATGGTTAATTGCTACTTTGCTCCAGTAAATGACATGGCGTCTTTAATCATTAACAAAGCTAAAGATTTGCATTACCGTTAGGTGTTAAAAGTCGGATTTCAGTCCGGAATTCTGGTCAATGTGGTAATATTCAGGACTTCCAGGAGCCAGCCCTGAAAATCATTCAGGTAAAACTCATCTGTGAGGGGAAGACCGCTCAACAGGGAAAGACACTTTTTAGAATTCGTTTGATCCGACACCGGGCGACTTGAAGATCCCCCAATATTTTTATAGCTTTACAGATTAAATTTTCCCGACATATGAATACAAAGATATTCCCGGGCATCCTGATGCTTACTGTAATGATATCATCGTGTGTATCGACTAAAAAGTACGACGAACTGGCTTTTCAGAAAAGGCAACTGGAGTCTGAAAAGATGGATCTTACCTCGACAGTGGCCGCCAATGAACGCATGATTGCAGACCTGAAAAAGAAGGAAGAACTACTGGTCCAACGGGAACAGGAATTAAACCGGACCCGCAGCGAGGTCGAGGGGTTGAAGCTTTCTCAGCAGGATCTGATGAAAAAATACGATGAATTGCTCAGTCAAAGCAATCAGGTATTAAATACCGCCTCTGAAGAAAAAGCCGCACTGTCGGAAGAACTGTCGGTCAAACAAAGTGAACTTGATCAGAAGGAAAGAGAACTTCGGTTTCTCGAAATGAAACTGAAATCGCAGGAGGAGAATCTGGTAGCCCTGCAGGAAGATGTGCGGATCCGGGAAAGAAAACTACAGGAACTCACGGAAAAACTGCACGCCAAGGATTCAGTGATGCAGGCGTTACGCACTACCATCAATGATGCCCTAAGGGGCATTGCCGCAGAAGACCTTACTGTCTCAGAATTCCAGGGAAAGGTTTATGTGTCACTCAGTCAGAATCTGTTGTTTGCCAAAGGAAGTACCGTGATCGATCCGGCGGGCCGGGAAGCATTGCGTAAACTTGCTGGTGTCCTGAAAAATCATCCGGATATACAGATCAACGTGGAGGGTCATACCGATACGGATGGCACTGCTGAGAAAAACTGGGATCTCAGTGTCACCCGGGCTACTGCCGTGGTGAAGGTACTGACCAATTTCGGAGCCGATCCGGATAATATCATCGCATCCGGCCGGGGATTTTACTTTCCGATTGCACCCAACGATACGGAGGAAAACAAAAGTCTCAACCGACGAACTGAGATCATTTTATCACCGGATCTCAATTTGCTGTATTCATTGATAGAGTAAAAGTATGGGTGCTCTGATCACGCACAGCACCCTTTTCGCTGGCTCACAAGGGCAGCGGGAAATCCAATTAACCGACAAGAACTGATGCCATATCAGAAGGTATAAAGTCGTCAGTTTTTACACTGGAGCAATCCCCACTCCCACAACTTACCTGACCACCGTTCTTCTTTGAACACTTGCAGGAGGTATTGCAACACGAACAGGAGTCGGTGGTAAGACAATTATTGATCTGAAGCGGACCTCCAAAATCGATAGCGTATTGACCGTTGATCACTTTTAGGGCTATGGAAACCGTGGGTGTTCCATCTCCCCCGCCCAGGAAGGCCAACCAGGTCTTTCCCTCAAATTGCTCGAGGGTAATAGACTCGACCAAGGCTTTCTGTCCATATTGCGCCTTGAAAGCTTTCAATAATTTTCCCTGAGTTTCTCTGGAGATTGTCTTGGATCCAACTTTCGCTACTGCAAATACCTTCCCTTTTTCACCGGGGGAATGATTAGCAGCACCAATGATCAAAAGAGAAGATGCCAGGATTAACAAAGCCGATATGATTTTTACCGACCTGAGGTTTTCTTGCTTTTTCATGATAGTTGTGTTTTCCCCAAATTTATCGACTCACTAGTGTGGATTCCTCACACTTTGGGGTGATTTCTGAAAAGTTAGAGTCAGAAAAATTGTTGGTTGACAATGTTCGATTCGTTGTTGGTCCTGACCTTTTGTACTTTGGTATGCAATGGAGCTGGGTGACCGGGTGAATGGTCTTGCTCAGTCGGTCGTTACATGATCTGGTCAACAATAAATATCTTTTAATCTATGCTTCGCAATCGGAGAAACTGGCTATTTTATCTGATGTTTCTGACTGTTACCATCCATTGTACCCATACCAGAAAAAGCATTGCAACAGAAAACCGGCAAATGGTCATTCAATTGGAAAAAACAGGCTGTCTGGGACCATGCCCGGTTTTTACCCTGACCCTGTATCGTGATCATTCTCTGGAATTTACCGGACAAAGCCATACCCTGGTACCGGGACTGCAAAGAGATACCTTGTCGGTTGATGCTTTTAAGCAGATGGTGGACGATTTCCGCAAATCTGGATTTGACCAGCTGAACAGTATCTACGATCAGTCTGTTTCTGATGCTCCATTCACTCATCTCACCTTTCAGGATGGAGGGATGAAGAAAAAAGTGAGCGTCCGCGGCGATGGACCGGATGTTTTTTCAGAGCTGGTCAGCCAAATGGAGTCTCTGGCCGAAGAGGCCGGTTGGCTGGCCCGAAAAAATGTAAAGATGACCCAAGAACGGGAACTCATTGTGGAACTCAGGCCGGGAGCTACCACTGAAGAGCTGTCGGAAGCTTTCGTGGAATATAACCTGACCTTGATCCGAAAAATAACTCCGGCTCAACGCTTTTTCTTATTTAGAATGGAAAGTGACAATCCGGATGAAGCACTGCTTGCGATCAGGGAAAGTCCTCTCGTCAATGCCGCACAATGGAATCACCGGCTTAAAAGACGTGACCGGTAGGATTTGGATTTCTGATTTCTGATTTCTGATTACTGAATAAAAAATCTCATGAAAAAGACTGTTGTTATCTTTTTTCTGGCAGGCTATCTGCAAAATGGCTGGTCGCAGGCAGCCGATACTTCCCATTTTGAGACATTTAACTACGAATCGGAGGGCACGACCTACGTCATGCAGCAATATTTCGTGGTATTTCTGAAAAAAGGGACCACCCGTTCGCAAAGCCAGGAGGAAGCCAGCCGGATTCAGGAACAGCACCTTGCTTACCTGGGAGATCTTTATAAGAAGGGCATTATCTGCATGAACGGTCCTTTTGGTGACGATGGTGAGATCCGGGGTGCTACTGTGTACCGGGTTTCATCAGCGGAAGAAGCTCTCCGTCTGGCCAGTAACGATCCCGCGGTTAAAGCCGGCAGACTGACGGTTGAAGTGCATCCCTGGTGGCTGGCCAGGGGTACCGGAGTAAGGTGAACCGTCAGAACTGCACGTCCTGAAAATTCTTTTGATAGGGTATCTTGATAAAGCTCAGGGGTTCCTGCCGTACCCGGAGATAGAAGCTGTAGGTACCCCGCTGGGGAGCCCAGTTAAAGCCCAGTTCCCAGCAGTGCAGATTCCGGGTAAAACCCAAATACGGGTAAGTGATGCGCTTGGAACGAAAATCATAACCGATGTTTCCCACCGACAGATCCCAGTTTGGGGAAAGACGAATATTTCCCCGGGTGTTGATGGAGTTGGTCATGACTTCCAGTTTTTTTTGGCCATTGCGATCCATGGCCCACATCAATACCAGATCGTGACTCAGCCGGAAATCCCGGAAGAGATCGGTGAGCGATTCTTCCTCCTCCTCTTCGCGCTGTGGTGTCTGGCGGCTTCGGGTACCCGATTGTGCAATTTGTTCACCCTTGAGTAGTTTTTTAATCTGATCAATGGTCAAGCCGGAGCTGATCCGCACGGCCAACCGTTCAAACCGAAGCAATTTACCCTGGGTATCCCAGTAAAACTTATTGATACGGCGTAGGGTCACCGGATCGCGATCATAGGGATCATAAGCCATGTTGAAGTTGAGTTGCGACAAACCTTTGAAGAACTGGGTGCTCCCATTGATACTGATCATGCTCCAACGCAGCGAGTCAGCCACAAAATTATGATTGCCGTTGACAGTAATGCTGTTAAACAATTTGATTTTCTTTTCGGTGGTATCTCTGCGGGTAAAGACTTTGGCTTCAAATAAATTATTGATGGAATAGGACAACGCCATTTGTCTACCGCTCATCGATGGGGCCCCAAAAAGGGCACCTTCAAAAATCGAATAAGGCACTTCCTCCTGGTTACGGATATCCTGTTGCACATAATCGACATAACCCAGGGCAGGATCAGTATAATCGGGCGAAAAATTAAACGACAAGGTTGGTTTAACCACATGCCTTATACCTCTGAACCAACCTTTCTTCCGGCCAACACCCAATGAACCAAAGATGGTGGTGGACAGGGAGAGCGATGCCCGGTACTCCCGCAGGGGAGCAAAGCCCTGTACCGTATCCCGCAATACCTTTCCAAAGCTGGTTGTATCGACCGGCACAATGGCAAAGTCGGTGCTGTCCGGGTTGTACACGGTATCGTAGACAATGTCAATGTTCGGATCGAAAGTCTTGCGGATAGTGTTGAAATACCAGCTTTCATTATAACTGACCGATGGAGTGATATTGAAGTACTGCAATAGATTAAAGGATGCGCTGGAATTCAGATCGTGATCAACGCCAAACTCGGCATTGGAAAACAAAGGCTGATTAAACAACAAGGTATCCTGGGTCTTAATCCGGTTGAGCACTTTCCCGGTGTATTGCAGGGATATCTTTTCATACCAATGCGGTTCGGGTGACCGGCGTTTATTGCTTTTAAACGGGAAGATCCTGTTCATCGTAATATTGACATCCGGCAGGGTAAACTGCATTTCATTTGTGCGGGTGTTCTGGCTGTGTCGCACGTTGGCTGACAGGGCAAAGGGAGTGCCGGCAAATTTTTTCCGGAAAGCGACATTGCTGCTATATGAGTTATTTAGTACTCTTTCGGCATCGTTGTAGTTTAGTTGTTCGTATCCGCTGGTCTGCATATTAACACTGGCGGTAAAGGTTTGATTAGGTCTTGCCCTGGGATCTTGTGAATGGGACCAATTGATGCTGAAGGACTTTTGAGGGTCGTTGACCAGGGTGCCCTCCGGTGTGACCCGCTCTCCGATTCGATTGGAAAAACCAATGTTGATGTTGCCATTGTACTTGTATCGTTTCCGGTACTGGCTACGTGCTTTGATGCCCCAGCTGCCGTTAAAATAGATATCGCTGAGCAATTCAAGATCGAGATGGTCACTGATGGGAAAATAATAACCCACATCACGCAGACCAAAACCCCACTGATCGGAATACTCATAGTCACTGGGGAAGATCATTCCATTTTTGGCACCACGCGAAATCGGGAAAAACCCAAACGGTAAGATAAAAGGAGTGGGCACACCGGCGATTTCCAGATTGCTGGGTCCGACAATCACCTGACGATTGGGGATGATCTTTTGCTTTTTGCTCCGGATGCCGTAGTGCGGATGATCGGCATTGCAGGTTGTGAGGATTACATCCTGGCTATAGACATAGTCTGTGGAAGCAGTGTCTGGCCCACCTGAAACAAATTTGGTTTCATTACCGTGGATAAGCATGTTGCTTTCTTCTGTGATGACATCGTAAACTTTGCCCTTGCGGGTTTTGAAGTTGTAACGCAACCGGTGTGCGGTAAACTGCGTGGAGCCATCATCAAAATACGGACGTCCATCCTCATTACGCTCTTTTTTAGGCTGATCTGCCACCTGAACCTGGGCCAGTTGGTCCCTGGCACTGATTCCGTTTAATGAATCCAGGTAGATCGAATCGAGTTGTTCCTGGGTGAGCGGCGTGGGCTCCGGTGTTTCGACAGGTTCCGGTTCCCTCCGGAGCTGATCGAGGGGGTCAATCCTCTTCAGGCTATCCGGAAGCTGTTCCGCCAGTGCAATACTGCTATCGAGATTAACCTGAATGTAATCGGCTGTAATTGAGTACGTTTGATATTTAATAGACGCCTCCCCATATAAGTAAATCATATGTTCTGCGTTATTAAATATGATCGAATCACGGGCACTGTAGTTTACCAAATCTTCGAGTGTATCTGCTGAAAAAGCTACTACTCCTCTGAGCCGGGGTATACTATCTCTTGCCGGCAAGGAATCCGTTGCAGGGATCTGGTTTGATAGTGAAGGACTCACAACCTGACCCCGCAACAAGACCGGAATACATATTAAAAATAAAAATTGTATATAAACTGTTGATTTCAAGTATTTTTGGCTCTATTTTTGCTAACTACATATTGCATATATTTTTAATATTAAAATCGGAAACTTATGAAAAGCTTCATTTCGGCATTCAGCTTCCTGACTTTTGTTTTTCTGTTCTTCAGCCACCATACAATGGCCGGAGCATCTGTAAAAGCCGCAAAGGTAGGCTATTCGCTGCCTGATAGGGCTAAATTTAATATTTCATTAAACGATGTTTCAGAAAACAATCCCACCCCTTCGATTGGTTTGAACGGAATCAAGAAAGTCGTTTTGGATGCCGGGCATGGAGGCAAGGATGCCGGATGCTCGGGTAAACACTCGAAAGAAAAAGATATCGCCCTCGATATTACTTTGAGGCTCGGGCAACTGATCAAAAAACATCATCCGGATGTCGAGGTTATTTATACCCGAAAAATCGATGAATTTGTTCCTCTGCATGAAAGAGCTGCAATAGCCAATCGCAACAAGGCAGATGTATTCATCTCCATCCACTGCAACACCACGGCCAAACGCAACAGTGCCATCGGTACCGAGACTTTTGTAATGGGCTTGCACCGGGCAGAAGATAACCTGTTGGTCGCCAAGCGGGAAAACTCGGTCATTGAGTACGAGCAGGATCATGAAGCACATTATGACGGTTATGATCCCAACTCCGATGAAGGTCATATCGTTTTGAGCATGTACCAAAATGCGTTCCTCGATCAAAGTATTGCGCTGGCCAATTTTATTGAGGATGAGTTCAGGGTACACGGTCAGCGGGTGAGCAGGGGCGTCAAGCAGGCCGGCTTTCTCGTGCTTCGCAATACCATCATGCCGAGTGTGCTTATCGAAGCCGGATTTCTCAATCATAGCAAAGAAGAAGCCATTTTGAGTTCGGAAGAAGGAAAAGGCAGATCGGCAACCGCAATCTTCAACGCCTTTACCAAATACAAACTGGAAATGGATCAATTGGCGGCCAATCAGTCATCAACTATCGAAGCCGTACCGGTAAACTATAAAGATGATTCGGGCGCGGTGGCTCAAAACAACCCATCAAAACAAGGGGAGGAAGAAGAAACCACCAATTATGTGGAGCGGGCAAAACGGGAAATGGAACGAATGAAAAACCAGCAGAGCAAGGCCAACCCAACGGTCACGAAAGAAAACCAAACCGCGTCGTCACCAGCAAAACCAGCGGACAAACCGGCAAGTGTACCTGCCAAAAAGCCTGCTACTAATGAAGTAGCCTCGACCAGCCGGATGCCGGCATCACAGACTGAACCGGTCAGTAAGATCAAACCCCGTGAGAAAAACCTGGAATATGCCGTTCAGTTGTCGGCTTCATCCAAAAAGTTAAGGACCGGTGGTGGCAAGTGGGACAAGGTTGAGAATGTGATGATTCGCTTTGAAGATAATTTGTACAAGTATCAGGTTGGCACCATTCCTACCTATGAACAAGCCCATGAAACAAAGACAAGGCTCCGGGCGTTAGGATTCACGGATTGTTTTATTGTGGCCTACTACAACGATCAACCTATTAAAGTACAGGACGCCATCAGTATGTCTCACTGATATAAGAATCATTTAACATGAGGTGGGATGCGTGATTGGATTTAAAAGAATGGGGTGGAGCAGCCTTCGACTCCATTTAAATATAGAATTTTTATATCGAAAATGATCCGGGTGCAGACGTCAAGTTTGCACCCATCATTTTTATAACTTTGGCGCTCTACAAACTAACTGAGAGAATGTATTGTTTAGAGCAGTACACAGCCTGAAAGATCTATGTCCAAAGAAATTAAAATCGGCCTGCTGGCCATTATCGCAACCGCTCTCCTGATCTGGGGTTATAAATTTCTACTCGGTACCAACATACTGGAACGCAGCAATACATTCTATGTAGAGTACGATAATGTGGACAACCTACAGGTTTCTTCACCGGTTTTCGTACACGGATTTGAAGTAGGTACCGTTAAAAACGTCTACATCAAACCAGAAGACCTTAGTAAAGTAGTGGTTGTACTGGATGTCGACCGGCAGATAAAATTGCCCCCGGGTACGGTAGCCGAATTGCGCAATGCCGGAATGATGGGTGGTAAAATCATCAATCTGAACTACAGCGGGAATTGTGAGAGCGATTGTCTGAAAAGTGGAAGCAGTCTGCCCGGCAAAACACTTGGCTTTATTCAGTCACTGGTGCAGCCCAGCGAGATTGACCTTTATATGGAGACGATCAAACTGGGTGTTGGTGGCATCATCGATACGCTGAAGGAAAACATTACCAGTAACGACTCGGAGGAGGGTATCGGAAAAACCATTGCAGACCTGGGAATCGCAGTAGCCAACCTGAAAAATATGACCATTCAGATGAACCTATTATTTGCCAATTCCTCCCATCAGATTGTAAGTGTGCTTGAAAATCTGGAATCGGTCACCAATAATATCGAAGAAAACAATGCCCAGATCACCGGCTTGCTGGAAAATACCAATGCCATAACCAGTCAATTGGCCAGCGCCCGGCTCGACACTACTGTTTTCAAAGCCAACCGGGCCCTGGGCAGTACCCAGGAAGCCATCACATCGCTCGATGAGACCCTGAAGAAAGCCGATTCCACCTTCCAGGAATTGCAGCAGCTGCTTTCACAGATCAATTCCGGAAAAGGAACCGTAGGGAGCCTGATGAAAGATCAGGAATTGTACGACAACCTTACCCGGGCTACCAAAAACCTGGATTTTCTCCTCCAGGATGTCCGCCTGCATCCCAAAAGGTACATCAATGTTTCTGTCTTTGGTAAGAAGGAAAAAGCCTACAATTATCCCGTTGATGATCCGGCCTTTCCGATCGATACCACTGCTTCCAATTAAGAAACCGATCAGACAGCTATCCCTTACAATCGGCAGTTTTTACTGCCTGATCAACTGTACATTGAGGTCCAGTTGCACGACATCACTGACAACGACCCCACCGGCTTCGGTCACGGCATTCCATTTAAGGCCAAAGTTCCTGCGGCTAATCTTACCTGTGATCCCGAATCCCGCTTTCGTCTGTCCGTATGGATCGACCACCTTACCATTGTATTCAACATCCAGTTTCACCTCTTCGGTGTGATCCCGGATCGTCAGATCGCCGATCAGCTCATAACGACCATTTTCGATCTTCCGCAATGACCGGGAATGAAAGGTCAATTCCGGAAACCTCGCGGCATTGAAAAAATCGTCCGACCGAAGATGTGTATCCCTTTCCTCGTTTTTGGTATCAATGCTTGCAGTGGCCGCCGAGAATTGCACTTCTGCCCCTTCAAAATCGCTGCCTTCCGTTTCAATGGTTCCCTCAAATTCATTGAACGAGCCGGTTACGGTCGATACCATCATATGCTTGACTTTAAATTGAATTTCCGTATGGGCCTTATCGATCTTCCAAATGGTTTTTACTGCTGTTGTTGTATTCATGATTGTTGTTTTATGATTTACAGAAATATTGAACTTCTTCCTTGAACAAGGACATACTTCCACCTTACATGACCGAAGTACGCTGGACTTTGTTCGGCAATGGCTACATTGAACCGGTCTTCCGAAAAACCCTAAGATTATATCCGGGGAAGTTGCATGGGGACTTCCATCAGCAGGACTCTGGCTGAACTTTCCGCTGTAATTCCGATCGTACTGGTATCCCAGATACCGCAGCCATCACGGGAATGCAGGCTTTGATCTCCCACTTTGACATCCCCTTCGATCACAAAAATGTAAATGCCATTGTCCGGATCATGCAACTGGTAGGAAGTTGTAAATCCGGGATCTAGATTTCCCAGATGAAACCAGGCTTTTTGATGGATCCACACACCCTCATCTCCGGTATTGGGTGACAAGATCTGAATCAGTTCATTCCTCCTGGTCGCGTGATCCAGGGTTATCTGATCGTATCGGGGACTGACATTCCTTTTATCCGGAAACAACCAGATCTGCAGAAATTTGACTGCTTTATCGGTATTGGCATTATACTCGCTGTGGGTGATCCCCGTACCGGCACTCATCACCTGGACATCTCCTTCGCGGATCACCGCGACATTTCCCATGCTATCCTGGTGCCTCAGATCACCCTCCAGCGGTATGGAAATGATCTCCATATTCTCATGCGGATGTGTTCCAAATCCCATTCCCGGAGCTACTTCATCATCATTGAGTACCCTTAACACACCAAAGTGCATCCGCTCCGGATTCCGGTAGCCGCCAAAGCTAAAAGTATGATGACTCTTCAGCCAGCCATGATTGACAAAGCCCCGGGTTTCTGATTGGTGCAGTATGGTCTTCATAATGTCTTGTTCCTTTAATTTCTCAGCAAAGATCCGGGTTATCTTCCTTCATGAAATACAAAAAAGGACTCCAGATATATAAAAATGTCGGATTCAGTTATCATCTACCGATTCAGCGTCAGTCTTAATAATCCATATTCTTGCAATATTAACAGGACATACATAACTTTTTCGATGGAACCGACGTCTATACAAAAATGACCTGAAGAAGTGTTCGGAAAACCCGGATCTACTTTCTTTGGTCTCTCAGTTTGGTCGGAGATAATCCTGTCTGTTTGCGAATAAACCCGCTGAAATGGAGAGGTTCGTCAAACCCCAGACGGAAAGCGACCTCTTTGATGCTCAAAGGGGTATACCACAGGAGGCGTTTGGCTTCGAGTGTGATTCGATCCTGAATGAATTCCTTGGCGGGCTTGCCCGTCAGTTGCCTGACCGTATGGCTTAAGTGCTTGGGTGATATATGGATTTCGGAGGCATATTGCTGTACCTGGTGCCATTCGGTATATTTTTGTTCCACCAGCTTTCTAAACTCCCGGAACATACAGACGCTACCGTCTTCTTCATTGAGCTGCGTGGGGTCCAGTGAGCAACCGTTGTTGCAATAAATCAGAAAAAGTTGAAGCAAGGCACCCAGAGCCCGTTGCCGGTAGCGAATGCCTTCATCGAGGTTGCGTTGTATCTCCATAACAATCTGTTCCAGCTGCCTAAAGACTCCGGGATCGATCGAAAGGGGTGGACTCTCTCCAAATTGTCTGAAGAGATTCAGATTGGAAATAAAGCTTTCCGGAATGTGATTCTGGATCAGAAATTCACGAGAAAACGTGATCACCCAGCCCTGAGGCACCGATGGAGTATGCACCTGATGTATCTGTCCAGGACTTACAAAATGCACTTCCTGATCAGCAAACGGATAGGATTGATAATCAATAATATGAACCCCCTGGGCTTCTTTCACCAACAAAACCGTATAATAGTCATGACGGTGAGGTATATCCGGTTTCCCTTGGGAAGTCAGGAACATTTCTCCCATATTCTGTAGGGAAAAATCGACCAAAGCCTTCCGGTGCTTCAGATCGGTTTGATATCCCAGGGTCGTTTCGATGCTGTTTACCTTTCCTAATGAAACCGAAGAACGAATCTTTTGTTGAACGGCAAGGCAACAAACCCATTGTCAGTTAGAATATATCAGATCATGTTGACCTCCGGCTCCAGCTCAATCTGAAAAATCTCCCGAACCGAAGCACGGATTGCCTCCGAGAGATGCTGTATGTCGGAACCCCGGGCCTGACCATAATTGACCAATACCAGCGCATGATTGGGATAAACTCCGGCATCGCCCTGGCGGAAACCTTTCCAGCCGGCCTGTTCGATCAACCAGGCCGCGGGGACTTTCCGCTTTCCGGCACCGGCCGGAAATCCTGGCATATCGGGATAAACCTCGAGCAGGCCTTCGTATGCTGTCTCGCTAATGACGGGATTTTTAAAAAAGCTTCCGGCATTGCCGATCAACCCCGGATCCGGCAATTTTGAACGCCGGATAGTGATGACTGCCTCGCTTACATCTTTGATTTGCGGATGAGTGATTCCCTTCTTTTCCAGGGTATTGCGGATCTCTCCATAATCCAGCGACAACCGATGCCCTTTTCTGGTCAGTCTAATCTGGACCCGCGTAATAAAAAACCGGCCTTTCAACTCGTGTTTAAAAATACTATGGCGATAACCGAATTTACAGGCTTCCTTGTCAAACACTTCCTTTTCGCCGGTAGACAGGTTGATGGCATCCAGCCGGTCAAAAACCGAGTCAAATTCAACACCATAGGCACCAATATTCTGGATGGGTGCGGCACCAACAGTACCAGGAATCAGGGACAAATTCTCCAGTCCACCATAATCATTGCTCACTGCCCACAACACCAGATCATGCCAGATCACCCCTCCACCAATTTCCAGGGTTACCTGCCGGTCATCTTCTCCAATCCGTTTTATCCCCAAAATGGTATTCTTAATAATCAGCCCGGAAAAATCGCCGGTAAACAACACATTGCTGCCTCCACCCAGAATTAATTTGGGCATAAAAGGCAACTTAATCACTTCGGCGATGTCATCTTCCTCAGCGATCTCGACAAAATAACGGGCACTCGCCTGAAGACCAAAGGTATGATAGGGAGCAAGGGGCACATTTTCCCTGACGATCACTGCCATTAAGATAGGGTTTCGAATTGCAATCGGGCCAGGTGACTGTATGCGCCATTTTCCAGGGCTGCCAGTTGCTGATGTGTGCCCTGTTCTACAATCCGTCCCTCCTCGATCACATAAATACAATCAACATCCCTGATCGTCGATAAGCGGTGGGCGATGATTACAGAAGTGCGCCCTTCCATCAGTTTGTTCAAGGCGTCCTGGACCACCTTCTCGGCTTCTGCATCCAATGATGAAGTAGCTTCATCCAGGATCAGAATATCCGGATCACGAAGAATGGCCCGGGCAATGGCGATGCGCTGTCGTTGGCCACCGGACAATTTGACGCCTCTTTCTCCCACGATGGTATTGAGTTTCTCCGGAAAGGAGGCGATAAACTCCCAGGCATTGGCCTGCCGTGCCGCTTCGATGATCTCATCTTCTGAAGCGCTGTGCCGGCCATACAGGATATTCTCATAGATCGTACCCCCGAAGAGAATAACCTCCTGGGGTACTACGGCAATCCGGTTGCGTAATTTGGTAATATCGTACGATCCAATTGGTTTATTATCGATCAAAATCTCCCCTCCCGACACCTCGTAAAAATGCATGATCAGTTTGGCAATCGTCGATTTACCGGAACCACTGGCACCCACCAGTGCGATTCTATGACCCGCCGAAACATCAAATGAAACATCTTTGAGTACCGGCATATCCAGACGGGTAGGATACGAAAAGGACACATTTTTAAACCGGATGTCCCCTTTCAGATCCAGTTTATCGGTACCGGATTCGATGTTTTTCAAGATGACTTCCTGATCCCTGCCCAGGATATCAAGAATGCGCTCGGTGGCACCCATAGCGCCTGCCAGCGATGTGTATAAATTGCCAATGCTGGCAATAGCCCCGCCGATCAGACCGGTATATATGATAAAGGAAAATAAATCACCGACCTGCATGGTACCCTGTTCAACAAATATGGCTCCTCTCCACAGCACAAAGAATATACCCCCAAAAAGCACCGTGATTATGAAAATGAAAAACAACCCCCGGATCCGGGCAAAACGCAATGATATTTGAACAATTTCACCTACCGACCGGGCATACCGCACCGATTCGAACCATTCGTTGGTAAACGACTTGACCGCCGCGAAAGACTGGAGACTTTCTTCAACAATGACGTTGGTAGCGGCCAGGGTGTCCTGTCGCTTCCGGGACAACTTGCGAATGTATCTGCCAAAGACCATGGCAAGAATGACAATGACCGGAAATGACAACAACATAATGAGGGACAATTGAGGGGCGAGCCAGGCCAGTATGCCGATCCCGGAAACCAAAATGACCAACTGTCGTAAAAACTCCGCCAGTGTAATGCTGAAAGCTCCCTGCAATTGCTCAACATCGGCCGTAATCCGGCTGGTGATTTCACCAACCCTTCTTTCTTCATAAAACTGGATCGGCTGAGTAATCAACTTATTGAAAAGCGCTTTTCTTACATCAGCCATGCCCTTTTCACTGACGATGGCAAAACAGATCGTACGCAGATACGAAAAGCCTCCCTGCAAAATCAGGATTACCAGAAAAAGCAACCCGTACTGACGGACCGAATAAGGTAAGCGGCTGTTTCCATTGGCGGCATTTGCCATCTCACCGGCCGCCCCGGGAAAAATCATGAAAATCAGACTGGAGATAATCAGGAGCAGGAGTCCGACGATAAAATAACTGCGGTAGGGCCGGATAAACCGGTAGACTTTAGCAGCTTCCCGCACGGTCTCCAAGCTCAGTTTTTTTCCGTTGTCCTTATTGTCCGGGAATCTCCGACTCATTCCGTCCTCATTTAGAGTGCAAATATAAACATTGTCAGGAGGAGATGGTTTTATGCAGCGGTTTGCTGTGAATGTCCAGGAAACGACATCACTCTTGACCTTCCCGGTAATCTTCCATCATCCAATAATCGCCAGATGCAGTATCAGTGCTGTTTCAGGACCTAAAGAATTGATCTCACCATAGGGAGAATCATGCTGATGCTACAGATAGGGCTCTCGTACATCCCATTCACTTGCGAGGATGACCGAAAGTGTATAACCCACTATCCTCAACCCCATGGACTATACGTATTTAGCCAGAAGGTTCAACTGCCCTGCATGATAGATATCATGATGAACCAGACCTAAAAGGACCTCCCGGTAATGGTAGGGTTTTTCAGGAACTGGCGCATCGAGTTCGACCGGAGCAGAGAAGAGCTTTTTAAGTTTATCCTGACTTTCATCAAATCGATTCAGCAATTCGTTCCATTCGTCAGCTGTAATCACTTCGATGACCGGAAAGTTTTCCGTTTCCGTAACCTCATGGTGTTTTCGGGTCTCCAGCAGTTTAATGACATAATGACGCCAGGCCAGCATATGGTGGACCAGTTCCGCCATATTGTAACTGCTATTGATCCGTAGGGTTGATTTGCCAGGCGGAAGGTCCCTGAGTGTCTTTTGCAAGGCTTTGCCATACCATGGTTGCCCGTCAAAAGTATTTTCAAGAATCTGCCTGATTTCCTCCGTGTTCATTGTCGGTTATCCATATAATTCTGGAAAATAAAACCTGAATATACTTGAAAAACTGATCAAATGACCCAGGTAACCAGGCTTTCATCCTCTCATCAGTGAAAGGAATTGATAATCTGACTTCAGATGATTCCCAAAAAAATACCTGTAAATGCCAGAATCAACACCAGAAAAATCAGGGTCAGTGAAAACCAGGCTAATCGCCGGATATCCTGATTGAATACCGACAGCACCGAAAAATGGATGCCATCTCCCTGGTAAGGCTGGTCCAGGTACTTTCTGGAAAAATAACCAAAGATGACAGGTGCCGGAATCAGTACCAGGGCTAACCCCAGTCCGGTGACGGGAAAAGAAAAAAGAAAAACCAGCAATAGTGCACTAAAGCCGAGCATAAACCCATTCATGGTTCGCAGCAGGGAAGCATTCTTAATGCCATTTACCTGGCAATATTTAAGCACATTTGGATACAGCATGAAATTGGCAAATCCGGCCAGTCCCAATAGCAGAGTCAGGTTGAGAAAGAAAGGATTGCTGATCTGCCAGAAAAAAAAATCGAGATTAAATAACGTAGCCAACAATCCAAATGCACCGGCCAGAAAACAAACCAGCCGGGTTTCATCCAACCACCTGGGCATCGCAGTAACCATTGAGGGTGACACATCATCAAAATCTGCCAAGGGTAAATCCGATTCCTGAAAGAGGTCATCCGAAAAAAAGGGATGATCCCGGTAGGTTGTTCTGTGTTCCCGGTTTTTCTCTGTGTCCATAACGGGTGTCTTTAAACTTATAACGTAATAGATGCGGAAAATTGTAAAATGACAGGTATCCGCAGGTCATGATATTGAAAAAAATCAGTAAAACTCTTGATTTCCAGGCTTAGGTGATCATCCCCTTCCACATCAGTCTGATCTTCAGGATACCGGTTATCAGACAGAGAAACCCTTCCCCCGGAAAAGCTCATAGATCTCCAACCCCTTCTGGTAAAATTCCGGAATTTTATCAGGTGGCAGCAGATTTTTTGCCCGATAAACGATCAGGAAATAATTAATGCCTTCGATGTGCCAGCCTTTTTCATGAGCAAAATAATCCAACACCGGATCTGAAAATGTTTCTCTGATGAGATATTCATCCTCGCCCTTGAGATGGTAGAGTCGGGAAAACTCCGGATGGTGATCAAAGTCGATATCGTTCATGCCCAGCCAGGCTGAAACCTTATGCATCAAATGCTCCGGTTTCAGACAAAAGAGCGGTAAACCCAACGACTGTGAATGGATAAAAAAGACGGATTGCCGGTGTACATGATGAGTGTTACCGGCATGGATCGTATACTGATAGTCGAAGATCCGCGCCCTGACATCCCGACGGCTATCGTCCTGCCACATAAGATTCCTCACCTTCCGGCTGCCTCCGATCTTCATCAGCTGGAAATCCGCAAGGAGATGGGTTAGTCCAAAATCTTCCATTGCGTCGTAGTGAAAACCCATTTCCCTGGCTACCTGGCTGATCTTCTCATGTCGTCTGGATCTAAAAAGATCAAAAAATCCCATTGAAACCTGGTTATTGACCATAAATATGAGCATTCTTTCTGCAAGTTAAGCGTGTTTATGAAAGTACCGGCAAATCCAGCCCGGATACCCGATACTTTCCAAGGCCGGCTGTTTATTCCCGGCCGGATCGCCATCTGGCAATGCTATTCGTAAGGTTTTTATAAACCCCGAACTGTGGCTATGCCACAACAGATCATGATGAAAAAAACCAGTTGACAGATTTTTCCCGATCTGGTACAATTCACAGCAGAATTTTCATTTATTGGTCATATATTTCGAACTTCGTTACAGCAAACAAGCTTTACTGCTGTAAATTTCGTTAATAGACCAATAAACATATCGATACACTATGGCTATAATGATCACAGATGAATGCATCAATTGCGGTGCATGTGAGCCGGAATGCCCCAACAATGCTATATACGAAGGTGGAGTTGAATGGGCAATCGCTGACGGAACCTCCGTCACAGGTTCATACACTCTCGGCGATGGGAGAACCGTTGATGCTTCAGACCTGCAGAATCCAATATCCGATGACTATTATTACATCACTCCCGATAAATGTACCGAGTGCGTAGGTTTTCACGAAGAACCCCAGTGCGCTGCGGTATGTCCGGTTGACTGTTGCGTACCGGATCCGGACCATGTAGAAGACGATGAGACTCTGCTGGCTCGCAAAGAGCGGTTACACCTTTAGATTACTGATAAACCATTTAAACAAGTCTAGCCGACATTTATAACAATGAGTCAAAATCCTACGATCCAGGAAGAGGTCACCATCAAATTTGCCGGTGACTCTGGAGATGGTATGCAGCTTACCGGAGGGCTGTTTACCGATAATACGGCGTTAACAGGTAGCGACCTGGCTACCTATCCTGATTTTCCTGCGGAAATCCGGGCTCCGGCCGGCACCCTTCCAGGTGTTTCCGGTTTTCAGATCCATTTTGGCAGCACCAGGATCTTTACTCCGGGCGATCAGTACGACGTGCTGGTGGCCATGAATGCTGCTGCTCTTAAGAGCAACCTGGGTGGTCTCAAGAAAGAGGGCACGATCATCGTCAATTCGGATGGCTTTGATAAGAAAAATCTTCGCCTGGCGAAATATGAAGACGACGCCAATCCACTGGAAAACGGCACTTTGAAGGGGTACCAGGTATTTCAGATTCCGATTACGAAACTAACCAGAGAATGTCTGGCCAGCTCTTCCCTCAGTACGAAAGAGCAGGATCGGTGTAAGAATATGTTTGTGTTGGGTTTCCTATACTGGCGATACAATCGCAACATGCAGGAGACCCTGAATTATCTGAATCAGAAATTTGCCAGGAATCACGATGTACTGCAGGCCAACATTGATGTGCTCAAGGCCGGGTACCATTTCGGAGAAACTACCGAGACCTTTTCGATGCAGTATGAGGTGAAACCGGCACCGATGGAACCGGGAACCTACCGGGGTATTATGGGCAACGAAGCCCTGGTCATCGGATTGATCACCGCTTCGCAAAAGGCCAATCTTCCCTTGTTTTATGGTTCTTATCCGATCACGCCGGCTTCTGATATTCTGCATGGGCTGGCATCTTATAAACGTTTTGGAGTAAAAACCTTCCAGGCAGAAGACGAGATAGCTGCAGTCTGCTCGGCGATAGGCGCCGCTTATGGAGGCAATCTTGCTATCACGGGTACTTCGGGTCCCGGTCTGGCCCTGAAGTCAGAAGCCATCGGCCTGGCCATGATGCTCGAACTGCCTTTGGTCATCATTGATGTTCAGCGGGGAGGTCCTTCCACCGGTCTGCCTACCAAGACAGAGCAGGCTGACCTGCTTCAGGCATTGTATGGACGTAATGGCGAGTCGCCGGTACCAGTCATTGCCGCCAAATCACCTGGTGATTGTTTCTATACCGCCATTGAGGCATGCCGGATTGCGATTCAGCATATGACACCCGTAATTCTGTTGAGTGACGGTTATATCGCCAATAGCGCCGAACCCTGGAAATTTCCGAAGGCCGCTGAAATACCGGAGATCCAATTTTCATTCAAACAGGCCAGCGAAGGAGAAACCTTCCATCCCTATCAAAGGGATGAAAAAATGGCCCGGCCCTGGGCTTTACCGGGCACTCGTGGGCTGGCTCACCGGATCGGAGGTCTTGAAAAAGAAGCTGTCACCGGGAATGTATCGTACGACCCGGCCAACCACGAATTCATGGTTAAAACCAGGGAAGCGAGAATTGAGAAAATTGCCGAGTATATTCCCGATCAAACGATCGAATCCGGTCCGGAAGAAGGCGACCTGCTGATCATAGGCTGGGGTTCAACCTACGGAGCGATCGAAAGCGTAGTACTATCCATGATTAAACAGGGAAAATCTGTGGCCCACACTCACCTGCGCTACCTCAAACCCATGCCTCGGAATCTCGGAGAAATGATGACGCGCTTCAAAAAAGTACTGGTGCCTGAGCTCAATAATGGTCAGCTGGCCAGGGTACTACGCGACCGGTATCTGGTACCGCTGTATCAATACAATAAAATTCAGGGTATGCCCATTTCAAAAGCAGAGTTGGAGCATGCAGTACTGGAAATATTAGAAAAATAAATTTACTATGAGTACAAATCCACCAACCAACGGACAAACAGAACCCTTAAAGGCGAAGGATTTTGCGACGGATCAGGATGTAAGATGGTGTCCTGGATGTGGTGACTATTCTATCTTGAAGCAGGTGCAGACCGTATTTGCCGAACTCGGACTAAACCGTGACGAAGTAGCGATCGTTTCCGGCATCGGATGTTCATCCCGATTTCCTTACTATATGGAAACCTATGGATTACATTCGATTCATGGACGGGCTCCGGCCTTTGCCACTGGCCTGAAAGTAGCTAATCCGGATCTGCATGTCTGGGTCATTACTGGTGATGGAGACGGATTTTCGATCGGTGGTAACCATATGCTGCATGCGCTGCGTCGCAATATGGATATCAACATTCTGGTTTTTAACAATCAGATCTATGGATTGACCAAAGGTCAATATTCGCCCACTTCCGAGTTGATGAAACGCACCAAATCCACTCCAATGGGTTCCATTGACTATCCGGTCAATCCGGCTGCTTTTGCATTGGGTGCGAATTCCAGTTTTGTTGCCAGATCAATGGACCGTGATCCAAAGCATCTTAAGGAGATGCTGCACCGTTGTCACGAGCATACCGGCACCTCATTTTTAGAGATCTATCAAAACTGCAATATATTTAATGACGGCGCTTTTTTTGCCTTTACCGAAAAGGAAAGCAAAGGAGATACCTGTCTGTTTCTGGAGGACGGCAAGCCACTGGTCTTTGGCACGGCGCGGGATAAGGGAATTCGTCTGGAAGGAATGCAGCCCAGGATCGTCAGTCTTACGGATGGTAAATATAACGAAGGCGATCTCTGGATCCATGACGAAAAAGACATCTTTAAAGCGACTCTGCTCTCCCATTTTTTTGACGATCCGAAAGAAAGTGGATCGCTACCCAGACCTTTTGGAGTTTTATATGCTACCGAGAGGCCAACTTACGAGTCCATGCTGCAAGCCCAGGTAGCCAGAGCGAGTGAAGGAGGAGCTGATCTGGATGCCTTGATCTCCGGACCCACCACCTGGCAGATTAAGTAAGAAAGACCAACTGTACTATTATGTCAGTACCAAAATATCTTGTCGCCATCTTTGGCGGAGCCGTATCAGGATCGGAGGCAGCCGCACAACTGGCTCAAAGGGGAATAGCCTCGGTCGTCTTTGAACAGAATGCCCTGCCATATGGAAAGATCGAAGATGGTCTTCCCAAATGGCATGTAAAACTCCGCGATAAAGAAGAACGACGCATCGATGAGAAATTAAATCATCCACTGGTGACCTATGTACCCAATACAAAATTGGGGCAGGATATTTTATTTGAGGATTTATTGGATTGGGGTTTTAGCGCCATATTACTCGCTATTGGTGCCTGGAAAGACCGGCCGCTCGGTATTGAAGGTATTGATGCCTATGTCGGGAAGGGTCTGGTATATCAGAATCCTTTCATCTATTGGTTTAACCACAAGCACGAACCCGGTTTTGACCAGGCAATGTATCAAATCGAAGATGGAGTTGCCATCATCGGGGGCGGACTTGCATCGCTGGATGTCGCCAAAGTGCTCATGTTTGAACTGGTGCAAAAGGCATTGAATGAAAGAGGCCTTGAGGTGGATCTTTTTGCCCTGGACCGGAGCATTGCAAAGATACTCGATGAGAAAGGCCTCACCCTGAAAGACCTGGGTATCCGGGGTTGCACCCTCTTCTATCGCAGACGGATCAAGGATATGCCTTTATCACCCGGCAATCCGTCGACTCCCGAAGAAATTGCCAAAGCCGAAGCAGTCAGGGAGAAGATATTTAACAACTACCAGTCGAAATACCTGTTTAACATCATGCCCAATCATGTGCCGGTCGACAAAGTTGTTGAGGGGGACCGGTTGGTGGGTCTGATTTTTCGGGAGACTGAAGTGGTGAATAACCGGGTCCGGGAAATCCCGGGTTCGGAGAAGGAATACCGGTTTCCCTATGTCATTTCATCGATTGGCAGTCTGCCGGAAATGATCCCCGGCATCCCCGCCTGCGGCAGTACCTATGAAATTGATAATGAAGTATTTTGCCGTCTAAAGGGGCACTCCAATGTTTTTGCCCTGGGAAATGCAGTAACCGGCCGGGGCAACATCAAGGAATCCATGGATCACGGCAAGGAAATCGCCCAAAATGTCATCGAAGGCTATCTGCGCGAGGCAGAAGGCGATCCCGATCCGGTGGTGCGCGAACGGATCGCCCATGTTTTGGAAAGCATTGAATCGGAGATCCGGGAGCATAGGGTCAGTGAACAAACCTACCATCAGATCATGGAAAAAGTGAACTCACTCCAGGAAAGAGCGGGGTATGACCATCATTACGCTGAATGGGTGCGTAAACATTTACCCGGCAGACTGGAAGATATGCTGGATATCAGGCATTGAACAATCGACCACAACAAAGGATGATTTATCTTGAGCAGGGCAATTTGTCAATCAGGAGTGTTCAGGGCATTCCCGGTACACAAATCCTGAAAACCATCACCTCAAAACATCGGTCATCTATCTCATACCGAGTAAAGTCCCGATCACTCTCAAAGGTCTTGTAAGTTTCCAGCTTAAACTCCCTTTGATTTTTTCAATTTCTCTCCTATAATGTTGATTTTCACGTTCCAGCTCCCAAAATTTGGACAGCGTGAATGTATCCACAAAGCATACACCTGAATGATTACTTTTCTGATTTCCTGAGCCCGCAATATCGGATCCTCCCGAATGAGCGTCCAGATAATCTTTTGTTCAGGTTCCCCATCCGGAATCGGTATTTGAAGAATTGCAGGAATTTCATTTCCGCTTTCATAGAATTTACGCCACCGGGTCAATTCCGGCTGTCTGCTATCGCGGTCGTTCTTCCAGATCGCCACAAAATGCAGGCATGTGGGTTCTGTAACAAAAGCAAAATTATTCCGATTTCCTCCCTCAATGATCCGAATCCACATATCCCAATCTCCTCTATTGGGTAATTCCTCATTCCAATAGCCAAATCTTTCGAAACAGGACCGCCGATGTACAAAACAGGATGCTGGAAGGGCATTTTGTCGACGCGTTAAAAACGCCTGCAGACTTTCAGGATTATCAAGATTAAATTCGGCGGCAATGATCAGTCCATCCTGCGATACCCAAAGAGGTCGACTGTAGGCGATATCGATCTGTGGGTTTTCTTCAAGAGGTGCTATTAACTTTTCGAAATGATCCCGTAAAATCAGATCATCATGAGCCATGTAGCCGACATATTTTCCAAAGGAATTACGAAATGCTATATTTCGGTTGGCATATCCGAAATTTTTCGCCTTAGGCAGATCATACCAACGGATTCTCGGATCATCAAATGAACGAACCAATTCGGAAGTATGATCGGAGCATCCATCGCCGACGATTAAGAGTTCGAAATCAGTAACCGATTGCTCCAGCACGGATTCGATGGAAAAAGGAAGTACGTCAGCCCGGTTATGGGTAGGCAAAATGATACTGATCAAGGGGCTTTGACCGGAAGTCTCCATTTACCAACCCCGGGGATTCTCAAACTTAAAGGGTATCCGGTCCGTATCAATCGGCAGCCTGTATTTATCAGGATTCGAATGATCATAGCATTTCGTGGGGAAATTGACGATGGTTGCGTCTTTTTGTCCAACATTGCGACTCGCGTGTCATACCCCCGATGGAATATTCATCAATCTTCGGTTATACTCTGAAAGGTACACAGTTGATACCAGGCCCAGTGGTGGGTGAATCCGGTCGTTCGTCATACAGCACTACTTCGATTTCGCCAAAAATTAATAGATAGCGATCCTCATGCAACTTATGTAATCCCCATCCTTTAATCATACCAGGCCGGATGGTAAATAAATAGGAAAACACCATTGGATCAGGATGCCAGTCCCATCGGATATCATACATTTCGCATACGGTACCCCGACTGTCCAAGTGAGATGGTACTGTCTTAAAAGTTACCCATGAGGCAGGTCAGTGAGGCTCTTTCCGTCTGCTGTTACCGTCTGTTTATCTTTAAGAGGCTTCATATTTCTTTGTTTTTTGTGTGTTAGCAGTTTGCACCTATGTCATTCTACATCTTGTATTCCTACCCGATACGATTTTCTGAATAGTATCCAGAGACAACGCCGATTTCCTGTTTTAAACAAAATACAAAAATCAGATAGCAGATTTTCCTGGCATCCTGAGTACTGGGATTTCGAAAATGAAAATTTCATGGTCCATATTGTTATGGCTTAGCTTCCTTTTGGTCCGGAATCTTTGTCGAAATAAATGGAATATCTGCCTGGTCCAGAGCTTCATTAAACTGATGAACATCATCGGCCTGTAATCTAAGCCATCGATCTTTCTTGACTTTCCATTCGTCCATTACATCATTGGCCCGGGTAGTCTGACCCATCGTTACCGGAGGATAGGATTCTTCGATCACCGACTGAATATGCCGGATCTTTGCATCCAACTGATTGGGAAAGTTGATGACATCCTGAAAGGTTTTCTGCTTTTCCTGCACCAGTTCACCCTTGAGACTATCAATCTTGCCAATGATCGACTTGCCCAGGTTCCACAAGACAGTATCCGCTGCCGAGGACAGTCTTTTATTCAATTCTTCGATCTGACTTTTGACATAATTCATCGCCTTGACACTCTCGGTCAGATCCCTGGCTGCCAGGTCCAGCTTTTCAAGCCATTCCTTTTTTTGGGCAAACGCATCCGGACTGACCTCCAAACGTGGGTCATCCAAGATCCGGAAGTCCGCAGATAGGGTGTCGGCACCATAGATCATTTTCAGCTGGTAATCACCGGAGCCCACTTTCGGACTGTTGTTTCCTCCCAGGGTGATCAATCCTTTAATCGGTTCAACTCCATCTGGTACCAGGTTCCATACCAGTTTGTTGACTCCGGCCTTTTTTACAGTAAGTTTTTTCCGGGCTTCCTGCTCTTTGGTCGAAAATACTTGTACTTCCGAACCACTGGCATCAGAAATCACAAATTTCAACTCTACATCACTGTCTGCCACCGGGAGATGATAGTAAGCAACCAGGCCAAAATCAGGATTGGTGCCCATATCATTCAAGGTATCGCGACGGGGACCTCCCCATAGGTAAACCGGGCCAGGAGGATATAGCCCGGGATGGGTGACTTTATCCTTATCATAACTTTGCAGCGGTGTGAGGTCATCCAGGATCCAGAAAGCCCTGCCTGCCGTTGCAGCAATGAGATCATTATGATGGACCTTCAGGTCGGTTATTGGTACAATGGGGAGATTCAATTGGAACCGTTCCCAAAGTTCACCACCGTTAAACGAAATGTACAATCCGGTTTCGGTACCGGCATACAACAAGCCGGGGCGTTGGGGATCCTCTCTTACAACCCTGACATGAGCTTCCGCCCCGATGCCATGGCTGCGATCATGCCAGGTCTGTCCGTAATCGTCTGAAATATAAATATGCGGCGTAAAATCATTGAACTTATAACGGTTGAAGACCACATAGGCGGTACCCGGCTGGTGAGGGGATACATCAATGCAGTTGACCAATCCTTCCTGCATCTGAGGAGGGGTCACCGCGGTCCAATGAGTCCCTCCATTGCGGGTTACATGAACCAGACCATCGTCGGTACCCACCCAGATTACATTGGCATCGTGGGGAGATTCGGCCAGGTACATGATAGTGTGATAGTTTTCACCACCTGCTGCTTCGTTGGTAATCGGACCTCCGCCCGCATCGAGCTTCTCTTTGGTGTTGAGGGTAAGGTCAGGGCTGATTTCCTGCCAGGAGATACCCCGGTCACCGGTCCTTAATACCTGATTACCGGCATGATAGATCACCTTCCTGTTGTGTTGTGACATGACGATCGGTGCATTCCAGTTAAACCGGTATCGCATCTCAGCCGGCTTCTTACCCAGCCCCAGATCGGGATAAGCCATCACGTCCTTTTCCAGTTTGAGCTTTGTATCATATTCGGTAATGATGCCCTGATAACAACCGGAGTACACAAAACGGGGATCGTCCGGATCGAATGCCGTGTAAGCACTCTCGCAACCTCCTACCGGGTAAAAATCTTTAAAAGGAATACCCTGCCCTTCTGAGGCACTTGGCACCGCAACCGAAGAGTTGTCCTGTTGGCCGCCATAAACATAGTACGGGAAACGGTTGTCTGCATTAACCCGGTAAAACTGGGCGGTGGGCTGGTTGCTTTGGGTGCTCCAGGTGCGTCCGCCATTGTAGGAAATGTTTGCTCCTCCATCGTTGCCGTTGATCATGACCATCGGATTACCGGGATGGATCCACAGATCGTGGTTATCGATATGTGGCGTCTGTATGGTTTTGAAAGTCCGTCCACCATCGGTGCTTTCCAGGAAGGGCGAATTGAGCACAAACACCTTATCGACATTGGCCGGATCGGCAAAGAGGTGCATATAGTACCAGGATCTTGCCCTCAAGATCCGGTCTCCATTCAGTAACGACCAGGTTTTTCCACCGTTATCCGAGCGGTAAAGACCGCCTTGCTCAGATTCTATAAGGGCATAAACCCGTTGATTGCCGGCAGGTGACACCACTACCCCAATCTTGCCCATGATACTGTCGGGTAAACCCTGACTTAACCGGGTCCAGTCTTCACCTCCGTTGACCGTTTTCCAGATACCACTACCCTTCCCTCCACTTCGCATCTTCCAGGGAAGCCGCTGATGGTCCCAAAAGGCTGCATATAGAATCCGGGGGTTGGTTACATCGAGCGAAAGATCACATACTCCCGAATATTGATCCACTTCATGGATTTTACGCCAGCTTACTCCTCCATCTTTCGACAGGTATACGCCCCGGTCAGGGGTAGGCATATATGGACTGCCCTGGGCTGCTACGTAAACCCAATCCGGATCCTGTGGATGCACCTGAATCTTCGATATCTGCCGGGTATTTTCCAAACCCAGATGCTGCCAGGTCTCTCCTGCATCGGTCGACCGGTAAACCCCATCCCCGTGGGAGGTCATCACACCGCGCACCGGAGACTCACCCATACCCACATAAATCACATTGGGGTCAGATGGAGCAACGGCAATCGCTCCTACCGAACCGGTCTTAAAATAACCGTCACTAATGTTGCGCCAACTGTCTCCTCCATCGGTGGTTTTCCAAACACCACCACCGGTCGATCCAAAATAAAAAGTATAGGGATCCTGAATAACACCGCATACGGCAGTCACCCTACCGCCCCTGAATGGTCCAATGTTCCGCCATCTGAGGCCTGGAAACAAGGAATCTGCGACCGTCGTCGACTGGGTGACCGGAGCTTTATTCTCCTCACGAACCGGCCTGACCGGTTGGGCATATGCCCCCCAAACCAGGCAGATTCCGAAAACAATGGCGATTGGTGTACCTTTCATAGTGTAATCCGATAATATCCGGATGGAAAATACTAAAATCTGCAGCGTTATCAGGCGAAAGGCAAGATCACCGATGATCAAGGTACCAAACGGGTGGCCAGATGATAGTACCGGCGATCTCGGCGATCTGTTGAATCCCGCCAGAATTCTATTTAAATCAATCAGGTCAAACGATGTAACTTTTTTCTTCCAGCCGGAGTATACATACCAACAAAACTGTACGATCAAGATCAATGACTGACGAACTACTGATGCAATCCATCCAGAATGGCAAGATTAGGGATCTTGGTATTCTCTATGAAAAGTATAAGAAAGCCTTGTTCTCCTATTTTATCCATCAGCACCAGAGTGCATTTGTAGCAGAAGATCTGGTTCAGAATGTATTTGAGCGGATACTCCGGTATAAGGATCAGTTTAAAGGTGAAGGCAATCTCCGTTCCTGGATTTTTCAGATTGCACGGAATGTTTCATCCGACTATTACCGAAGAGAAAAGAAGTACCGTACTGATGACGTACAGAACCATGCAGAAATCCTGAGCAACAACCCGGGACCCTATCAGGGTCTTGAAGCCCAGGACAAAAAAAGTCAGTTGCACCGGGCGATGGCTCAACTCTCTGATGATAAAAAAGAAGTCTTGATGCTGGTTAAAATCGGTGAAATGAAATATCGTGAGGTAGCTGACCTGCTGGGAGTCAATGAATCGACCATTAAAGTCAAAGTCTTCAGGGCCATTAAAGAATTAAGAGAAATTATGGTACACCAAAATATCATGACCTACTATGAATAAACCGGAAATAAAATCAATAATCCAACGAATTAAAAAAGGGATGAGCACTAAAAATGACGACCGGATATTGGAAGAAATGATTGCATCGGGAGAAGTAAACATGGAAGATCTTGAAGACATCAATTATCTCTCTGAAAATCTGATTAGTCATCTTCTCGTTGATACCCCCTCCAATATGGATAAGCGGTTTTATCAGATGCTGGATAATCAGGCCAAAAGCAGGAGATCCCGCATCATCACTCCCCGCTTTCTGTCTATTGCCGCATCCATCGCCATTCTAATTGCATGTGCCGGTGGATTTTTGTTGTATGAAAAAAAGGATGCACAAAATCAGGCTCTGGTAGAGCAGCTCAATCAATTAAAGGAAGAAATTGTGATTGCTAAACTGGATGATAAATCGACCAGCGTCAGGCTTCAGGCGGTAGGCCTTACCCAGGAAATGACCGAAGTGAGTCAGAAAATCTGTGATGCCCTTCTTTTTACCATCAATAATGATCCAAGTGACAATGTCCGGATTGCTTCCATCGATGCGCTAATGCCATACGGTCGTATGGAAACCGTACGCCGGGGTCTGATCAACAGCATCCCCCAGCAAAATTCACCGCTGGTATTGATTTCACTGGCAGAAGCGTTGAAAAAAATCGGAGCCAGCCAGTCGGTGGATCAATTTAAGAATCAGATCAATAAAGACATGCCTGCAAGTATTACCGAAACTTTCGAAAAAGATCTTCACTCCGTTTTAACCGATAAGCTATGAAAACAACAATGTTGCTCATCCCTCTTTTACTTTCCACCGCTGTCCACAGTCAGGATCTTTATAAGGTGTTTAATGCTTCGGGGATCAAGTATCTCCTGGTGGCCAATATCCAGGGTGCCGTCAAAGTGACCGGTGCCAATGTGAAAGACATCACGATACAAGGCACACAGACCATCAAGAAAAAAAATACCGGAAGCGATCCAGAGGTTGGCTTTTTGCAACAGGGAGATACCCTTGCTATCTACATAAAATCCGAATGCAGCAAATTTTCCCTCCGCAGACCATGCGAAGATCATGAAGTGTCCTGGGGCTATTACAACTGGAATGATTGTCAAAAGGAAACATCGCTCAAAGTTGACTTCAACCTCATAGTGCCCTCCGAATTTTTCGTCATCCTTTCCACTATACATGACGGTGACATCATGGTCGAAAATATTAAGACACCCATCTGGGCTAATAACATCAATGGTATGGTATTGTTGGAGCAGGTAACTTCCATCCAAACGGCCCGTACCATCAATGGAGATGTAACCATAAAGTTTAAAGACAATCCAAAAGACCAGGCCTCTTTCTATACCCTGAATGGCAATATTACAGCCTATTTTCAACCCGGTCTCCAGGCTGATATTTCCTTTAAAACATTTCAGGGTAATTTCTTTACAGATTTTGAAAATGCGACAGCAGCACCAGTCAAAATAGAAGTGAACGAATCAAAAAATGGATTTATCTACAAACTGGATGGACGTTCTAATATTCGGATCAATCAGGGTGGTATCAACCTGGATTTTGAAACGTTTAATGGTAATGTCTATTTGCGAACTATCTAAAAATCAATAATAAATTATGAAAAATATTTTAATTTTTACTTTTCTGATGGTCTTCGTCATGACCACCGGTGCGCAAAATGTGGATCAGGTGACCGTACCTTTAAGCAATCCCGGTAAACCAGGACAACTGAGCACCGACTTAAAAAGTGCAACCATTAAAGTAACCGGCACAAACCGGCAGGACATCCAGATCAAATATCGCGTTGTAGAGCATGAAGAAGAAACCGAAGATGAAAAAACGAACGATGGACTCAAAAAAATCAAAACCAATAATTTTAACCTGGAAATCAGCGAAAACAACAACACGGTATCCATCGAAAGTGAATCGTGGTTTCAGCCTCTTGAACTGGAAATTGAAGTGCCGAAAAATTTTAATCTGGATCTTCATAATTACACGGGGAGATTTATTGAAGTATCCAATATATCAGGAGACCTAAACCTAGAAAGTTATACCGGCTATATTAAAGCTACGGACATATCCGGAACAGTCAATGCCAGCACCTATGCCGGTCAGGTTGAAATTGTCTTTAACCAGGTAACTCCTGATAAACCGATGGCTTTTAGCAATTATTCAGGCCCCATTGACCTGACATTTCCGGCAGGATATAAGGCCACCTTCAAAATGAAAACGACCTTCAGTGAAGTCTTCAGTGCTTTTGATATGAATGTGTCTACAAAACCGGCTCAATTGAAAAAAGTAGAAGGCAATACTTTCAAATTAAGTACTGACGAATGGACCGTGGGTAGTATCAATGGTGGAGGTCCGGAAATTATGATCAAAAATTTCTCGGGAGGTATTTATTTAAGAAAAAAGTAATTCACCCTTTCTCAAGTATTTGGCCATTGCACCAATCTATCCGGAAAATGACGATTGATTTAACAGTTCTCTCAATTTTGAGATGGAAAGTCGTTTTCCGGAGATAACAATTCCTACATTTTTTTTTCTGAACTCTGAAAAATTTCTCCTCAGGTAAGCCAGTGGAAGTGCTGCTGCACCTTCGATCAGCATCTGATGGGTGCGCAGCATATTCACGATCTCATATGCGATCTCATTTTCTTCGATCAAAGCCCAGTCGTCAACGTACTCCCGGCATAGCTCAAAAGTCATCGATCCCGGCTCCATGCCCCCGGCGGTACCGTCTGACAAAGTTGGCCTACTGATATCCTCTTCCAGGATATACCCTTTTTTCAGAGATTCAACCATCTCCGGGCTCTGAGCCGGCTGGCAACCAATCAGTCTGATCTGAGGCTGGTTTTCTTTGAGATAGATTCCCATGCCTGAAATGAGACCTCCCCCTCCAACAGGCACGATGACGACATCCAATCCGGGTTGCTGCTTGAGCATTTCCCTGACGACGGTACCCTGACCGGCAATGATCTCCGGATCATTGTAAGGGTGCACCAGAAAAAAATCATTTTCCTCCGCGACCTTACGGCAATAAATTTCTGTCTGCAGGGAATTTTCTCCTATCAGCTCAAAAGGGATATCCATGGCCTTGATAAAATCCAGTTTGGATTCAGCGACATTTTCCGGTAAGAATACTTTCCCCGGTAACTGGAGGGTTTTCAAAACCGTACAAAATGCAGCCGCATGATTACCGGTGGATGCCGCCACAAAAAACTGATGACTGCGCACGCTGGGTTGGAGTGACAGGATGCGGTTGAATGCTCCCCTGGCTTTAAATGATCCGCTTAACTGTTGATTTTCGAACTTCAAGAAGACCCTGCAATCCAATTCGGCCGAGAGCTGAGGATGGTATTCCAAAGGAGTCTGATAGAGATATGGTTCAATCCGCAGAGCAGCCTCTTCGATCTGCGCTGTATGGATCATGGTCTGAAATTAACGAGTGCTGTCAAAATGGAAGTCCGGCTTCCGTCCAGCCGGGTCCAAACCGGGCGGACTACTCCGTCATGGGCGCTGATGTTATTATAGTCTCCCAGGAAAACACTGGTGCTGGGGTTAAATGGTTTCTCGCTTATCCGGACATTCTTGAAGGTACTGCCCCCATCGAAAGAGTAGGCCAGGTACACATCGGTCTGAAAATCCTCATAGTGACGCCGGTCATAAAACACGATATAAATAGCCCCGGTGGTCTGGTCAATTGTCATCCAGGTAAAAAACTGATGCCGGCCACCCGGATCATCATTGACCCGGACAGGAACTGACCAGGTATTACCACCATCTGATGACCTGATCAACCACACGTCGGTATCATCTGATCCGTTACTCTGATCGCAATAATTGATATAAACCGTACCCCGGTAAGGGCTCTTACTGCGATCGCAGGCGGTCACCGGCATGCCGTTTGCCCGGCCAAACCCAGGGATTTCTATATCCCAGCCACCAGGTTGAACAGCGGCTTTAATATCATTATCCAGCCAGCTACGACCCCCGTCAGATGAACGATCAAAGTAAATCGCCTCATCAAATGACCAGGCTACATACACCTCTCCTTTGGGACCTACACAGGGCACAGCCCCTTCTGTAGTCTGGTCACCATCCAGGCAGTCGCCCTCCCGTTCACTGATCGGTATTGCCTCAGACCAGGTTTCAGCCTGATCGGTTGATCTGGAAAAGAGGATCCGGCTTCGGTCTTCCGGATTTGAACTTCCGTATTTGTCAAACTCGGTCCAGGTAATGTAAAGATGATTGTTGTCAGGATCTGCCGTTAGCCATTGCTTATCCTGATCGGCTGGCGGACGATGACCGGTATAGGATCCTTCATTCCAGGAAATACCTCCATCGGTTGATTTTTGAATGACGATGCGGTCCAGCCAGCCCGGCGTAGACCGACCCCGGCCTTCCGGGTCTGCCAGGTGAGCGAAATAGAAATTACCCTCATAGTCGGCGCAAATCACCGGATCTCCGAAGACACCATAGGGTGACTTGACCCGTTGAGCCTGCCAGGTCTTCCCACCATCAAACGAATGCAGGGTTTTATCCAAAACCACTCCCACGACCATATTTTCCGGATTGGCCGGATTCACATAAATGGATGGTTCACAAGGTTTATAGGGTACCCCTTCATTGACATCGTCAATTACCACATTGATAAAAGACCGGGGCTGGGGCATCCTGGCGAGTTTCTGCAAGGCGTTCTGACAGCCGGCAAGGGTCAGAAAAATCATAAGAAAGGGGATCCGTTTCATGGCGATAAGATACGCCATTTTGTGGTAGGGATAAATACGAAGCCTGTGTTTTATGGCAAGTCCGTCTTCAACAGTTGTTAATGGGATATAGTGGGATATGAAAAAAGAGGTTGATCCCAATCGTTGTTCACAACCTCATACTTGAATTAAAACCGTTGATACTTCTTCCGGCATTTCAAGGTCAGGTTTGATGGTCACAACCTCTTAGTTAATTCTGATCCGGGTCTGATACCCGAAACAGATTGGGGGAAAAGATATTCTTTCGGGATTCGCATTGAAAAAAAGAGAGGTTGATCCCAATCGCTGTTCACAACCTCTTGCTTTGAAATGAAACCCGTTATTCTTCAATCAGTCTTTGCCTG
>CAYRYD010000015.1:96846-105189 GCA_964428345.1 uncultured Saprospiraceae bacterium
AATCGGTCTTTGCCTGCGGAATTCATCCATTTTGAAAAAGAGAGGTTGATCCCAAGTAGCTGTTCACAACCTCTTGCTATGAAATGAAACCCGTTAAATTTTTATTGATCGGGGGAATCAGGATAATTATCTCGCCAACTGCTCCTTTTCAGTTTTTCTTGGAGGCTGACATTCATTCATTAGTCAAAAATATTGCCAACCTGACTGATTACAAATTCATTCATTAAGGATAAAAATATTGCAATCAGTAATCTAATGCATAACCTGTTGATAAGTAGTGGCAAACAGACTCCAATGGGTTTATGATCTTTTTCAGATATTTATTGAGCTCATATGAAATGCCGGAGACTGGATTCCTGGAAAAATCGTTACATCGTTGCCCAAATTCTATCAAGAAGTCTTTTGGTGGCTTTGATGCCTTCCGCCTCTGACAAGCTGCTTCCTTCGTATTCGATGCCTACATAGCCGTGGTATCCGGCATCTTTGACGATTTTCATCATTTTAAAATAGTCCGTATGGATTTCATTACCCTCAGCATCAAAATCATGCGATTTGGCACTGACTGCTTTGGCAAATGGCATCAGTTCGGCCACTCCCTGATAACGGTCATACTCTTCGATACAATTACCTCCCCATGGCTCACCACTATCTCGTTTTACACAGAAATTTCCAAAATCGGGAAGGGTACCGCAATTAGCCATACTCACCTGGCGCATGACTTCCGACAACCACTTTCCATCCGAAGAATAACCTCCATGATTTTCGACCAAAACATTGATCCTGTGATCTTTGGCAAAAGTTGACAGCGAGCCCAGGCCCTCGACAGCTGCCTGAAGTACGTCTTCAGCACTGCCCACCCCAAAGGCGTTGACCCTGATCGAATGACATCCCAAAAATGCCGCTGCCTCCACCCACTTGTAATGATTTTCGACTGCAGTTTGCCGTTTCTGATCATCCAGTTCGGCAAGACCACCCTCTCCGTCGATCATGATCAGCAACTGTTTAACCCCAAGATCAGCCGCCCGGTCATTCATCCCCTTTAGGTAGTTTTTATCCCGGGCTTTATCTTTGAAAAACTGGTTAACATACTCGACATTGGTAATACCAAACTCATTCTTTGCTTTCTCTGCAAATTCCAGGTGATCCATTTCCCCGGCAAAAAGTGTCTTGTGCAGCGACCACTCTGCCAGGGAAATTTCAAAAAAAGATTTACTACCTGCCATTCGGCTACCTGTATTGCAGGCCGATGATCCCAATAATCCCAGGGTAAGGGTACCATATCCGGCTGAGCGGACAAAATCTCGTCTTTTCATGATTCTTTATTTCAATGCGCTTAAGTTATTAAAAAAAGGCGCATTGCAGGGATTATCGCAACAGCCCCGGATATCTTATTATGCGTCCGGGTAGACAACCCCAAAGCAAAAAAACTACTTTACCGGAAATTTTCTGCAACTACGGGAATTAGGCACTCTTTTTGCATTTGATAGTTTATTCCGTTTAAACCAGCAATTTATTCCGATCCTGGCTGGTAGCAATCATTGAATTATCCGCTTCTATGGGGGCAACCCGCCATAGGCTGGATATTTGCTCCTAATTTACTGCCACGAAAATTGAAATTACCGAGAACAATAAACCTGGCCCTGTAGGACTTCGGTCATGCCGGTTTCAGGCTTTTTATGGTGAATGAGCAGAGAATACACTCAACACCAGTTTAGAGAGGACCGATATTGGAGCGTCGGTCCTTTTTTTTTGCCTTCCCTACTTCAAATCAGAGGGGAAAAGCTGATTTTCGAGATAAAGCAGGTGGTATTCATGGCTTCGCCAGCGGGTAGTGACATTGTCCGGAATGACACCCGGTCCCAGAGCAAAGGAACCCACAAAAATATCCAGATCACCATCCCGGTCAAGGTCGCCGGCATCGGCCACCAACCAACGACCTTCTTCAGCCAGATCAAATTCCTGACGGCTAAATTCATATTGACCAAGGTTTTCGAGATAGAGTAAACTAGAACCGCCGTGATTGACAAAATCGGGATAAAAGGCATGGGCAAACAGATCAAGATCTCCATCCCGGTCAAAGTCTCGGCATAAGACTCCGGTAGCACCGTACATGGGGATAAACCGCCGTTCGGTAAATTGCCGCTTCCCCAGATTCTCAAAAATACGGATACCATGATACGGCTTGGGAATAAAAGAATAATCACTGTTGTCGCCGTTGACCAGGATCAGATCTTGATCACCATCGTCATCGAAATCAACCACTTCCATGGAACTGCAGCCAAAAACAGGATCAAATTCGAGTAATCTTACCTCTTCGAAGGTGCCCCGGTTGTTGACAAACAAGCTTACGCCCTCTTCCGCCTGGCCAAACAGGGCGATAATATCGAGATCGCCATCATCATCAAAATCCAGTACCCGGCTTTGAATCGCTCCGGGAGTATCCCGCAACACATTTCGGATGTAGCGGCCATTCTGGTTGCGGTGCCATGAAAGATCGCCGGTGAGATTACCAAAACTGCAGACGATCAGATCTTCCTGACCATCACCATCGATATCCCCGGCTTCCAGGTGCACCGGCCGGATTAGCTCAATCAGTGGCATTGACCGCTGAGCCAATGAAGGGTGATCGGTCTTCTCGATCAATCCAGCCTTCTGATCATTTTCATCCAGAAAACCAATTTCAGTCAGATACCAATGTCCATCTTCGGATGGTGTAATATCCACCACCGGCGCCAGAGCACCGGTTACCTGATCTTCGGTAAAGCCGGCATCATAGCGGACCAGCTGGTTGTTAAGATCGGCAACATACAATTGCTGATGGTTTTCATCATACTCCACCATGGTTACCACTGGGAATCCTCCAAGTCTCACCGGTGGAAAAGATTCCCTGAACAGGTCGGCATGTCCGCTGTCCGTCATCTGCAAGGAAGGGAGAGTGTCGGGCGCTTCTTCCAGGTAATAGTTGACCAATCTTTGCCAGGCAGAATCCGACATAGCCGGTTCGCCAGGAAATACATTGGCTTGCTGGATTAAAAAGACTTCCTCCAGAATCTTGCCCTTATAGGGATCAATCCCGGTGGGTATGCCCAGGTGTAATGCCATCCGGTCCAGGACCGTGGTCCATTGGGTTTTGGGTAACATAGACGGATCGGAGTACCGATGACACCCGGTGCATAATCTTTTGGCCAGTGCTTCTCCTGAAAGATCCTCCGGATTTTCCTCAGCCTGCTGATCACCACATCCCACCATCGACAGACCCGGCAGAAGGATCATCAATACAGCGCATAACCACGGTAAAACCCGGAAATAGCAATTGAGAAAGGCATTATGGATCATTGTTCAATGTTCAGTTCATTACCCTGATTGTCGAAAAACCGGACCTCCGATACCGCATCACCCACCTCCATATAGCGACCAGACTGCGCCTGAAATCCGGTTCCCCAGTAGTGCTCCTGCAACTGCTCCTTACCATCTTTGAAAGTGATCCGGGTCTTTATCACTTCCGGATCCAGAGGTAGCAGGTTTTTTTTCGGGACGCCCCGGCCGGAATAGACTTTGAGGATATCATTGTTTTGCGATGCGACGACCAGCGGCTGACCCAAGGCATGCCTGATTTGTATCAGGCTTTTGGCATCACCCGGTACCAGAAACCGGCTTTCATCCAGGGTCATGGCGTGTAATTCGCCTCCAGTGTTCTTCAGGACCAGACCTACAAAAGCATCGGCCCTTCCCTGCTGGACTTCGACTCCGAAATCATTACCGACCAGGAGTATATCAGGAGTACCATTGGCATCAATGTCAAAAGGAAGTATTCCATAGACCGGAGCCATCTGAGCTTCGACCGGCAATGCATGCACTGCAAACTGGCCATCCCCCAGGTTTTCAATCCACGAAGACTTCATCCAGTTGGCCGTGAGAATCAATGCTCCTTCCATCTCACCACCCGCAAACATCTCGGGCACCGTCGATTCTCCAAATTCGGCGTAGGTATTGAATCGTTTGCGGATACCTACAAACTGCTTGATGACATCCTGTCTTGGATGATACAGATACTCATGCCGGTGTCCCAGGCTATCCCGCCAATAGCAGGATATTAGTGGATCGATGCTGCCGTTTTTGTCCAGGTCCTGACCGTATACCCGAAGCGGTTCACCGGAACTGCACTGAAAATAAAGATTTTCGCCAAAGTTACCCGCCAGGTAATCGATATCCCCGTCCTGATCCAGATCGGTGGCAGCCAGACTGGTCCACCAGCCGCGGTAGTCATCCAAACCCGCCGGTATGGTTACGTTGGTGAGTTTACCCTGCTGATTTTCAAATAGCATCAGGGGCATCCATTCACCGGCCAGCAGGAGATCCGGCCAAAAATCACCGTTGAAATCAGTCCAAAGGGCATCACTGATCATACCAGGGAAAGCCAGATCCGGGCATACTTCTTCCGTTATATCCACAAACCTTATCTGGCCGTTCTGGGAGTCGTTTCGCAGGAGGTACGAACGGCCGGACTTGGGATAAGCCCGGGGCAGGACCCGGTTACCAATAAACAGGTCCAGATCTCCATCCCGGTCAAAATCAGCCGCTTTAACACAAGAGCCATTCGCCAACATCTCCGGCAGTGCCTCGGGAGCGGGAATGAAGTCTCCAAGTCCATTATTGATCAGGAGTACATCCTGATAAAGCGGATCACCCGGTGCTTCCTGAGCTCCGCCTCTTACGATATAGAGGTCAAGGTCTCCGTCCTGATCGGCATCAAAGAGTAATGTGCCTGCATCTTCCTCCAGCATCCGGTCACTGGTCTTGTAATTGACTTCACTGCTGACAAACCTGCCATCCGGTCGCTGATGATACCACACCTCCGGAAAACTCCGGCTGGCACCAATGAACAGATCGTCCAACCCATCACTATTGACATCCCCAACAGCTAGCGCCGGGCCGTACTGAGAAAATTTGTGTGGCAAGGTTCGCTGGTAATTGAAATCGACAAAATCAATCTCCCGGTGATTAAAAGTCAGACCATATTGAGCCGATACTTCCGAAAAATACACCTCCTTGTCAGGTTTAGAAGGGGTAACCGGCCTTTGAAAAAGCTCCTCCGGACGATAGGTTACCGCCAGGGTCTGACCACCGCTAGTCGGTCCAAACTTCTGCAGTTGTCCCCCGGGCCAGTGAATGCTAATGGAGTCGACGGAGGTCCGGTCTCCCAATCCAAAGTGCAGGACGCTTTCGGACTTGGAGAGATAACCCCGGCCGGAAAGGAGGTATAACTTTTGTCTTTCATTGCCCATAAAAATTTCGACGGCGGCGCCAAAAGCATCGGGATTTTGGTCCGGCCCCCGAAGCTTAATCCGCAGGTACTGACTGGCGCTGAGTTCATTTCCATGGTTTTCAAAGATGAAAGCCGGATCATCGATATTGTTGACCACCAGATCGAGATCACCATCGCCGTCCAGGTCACCATAGGCAGCCCCGTTGGAAAAGGAAGGCAGATTGAGACCCCAATCGTTGGTTACCTCCTGAAAGGTCAGATCACCCCGATTCCTGAACATGAAATTGGGTGACTTGACTTCCGGGATTGCCGCAAAAAGTTCTTCCCGGCTCACCAGATCGGAAGCCAAGGTCCGGAAATCACCAAAATCACGATCGGTTACATCCTTGGGAAATCCATTGACTATAAAAAGATCCTGAAATCCATCGTTGTCGTAGTCGGCAAACAAGGTAGCCCAACTCCAATCGGTCTCCTGCACTTTGGCATACATACCGATATCGGCATAGATGGGCAAACCCGTCTCCGGACTCACGCCCAGATTCAGTTGAAGGGTATTACGGGTATATTGATGCTCATACTTAAACTGACGGGTCAGAATTTCCCGCTGATAGCTGCTCTCTCCCTGAAATAGTTTCTTTCGTTTGTTATAATATGGTTGCATCTCAGAGGTGACTAGATCCGGTCTGCCATCGTTGTTAATATCAGCCACATCACTACCCATGGCCGACAGGCTGAAATGTTTAAAAATATCTCCCGCCCGGTTGGAGAAGGTGCCATCCTGATTGTTGATAAAGATCAGGTCATTGCTCTCATAATCATTCGCTACATAAATATCCAGCCAGCCATCTTCGTTGAAGTCATAGATCAAGGTACTGTGACTGTACCCATCCTGCAGGATACCCGCTTCCAGTGAGACATCCTGAAATACCGGGTGGCCCAGGCTGTCACTCCAGTTGTTTTGAAACAGATTGTCCCGGTTGGCCGAAGAACCGTCATTCAGCAGTGGTATAAAATTGGTCGGATACCTGGCTTCAATGACGTTGACGCCAATAAAAAGATCCAGATCGCCATCGTTGTCGTAATCGAAAAACTGGGCATGGGAGGAATGACTCGTATCGGCAATGCCGTATTCTTCAGCCATCTCCCTGAAGGATGGACGGCCCTCGTTGTCGTTACCCTGGTTGATGTACAAAAGATTTTTCCGCAATCCGGCTTCTTTTCGCATCGTATTGCATACATAGATATCCAGAAGACCATCAAGATTGATGTCGAGCATATTGACTCCGGATGACCAATATTCTGGATCGGGTTTGCGAATGCCGGCCGGCCGACTCACATCTTCAAACCTTAAATCGCCCCGGTTGAGGTACATCCGGTTATCAACCTGGTTGCCGGCAAAGAAAAGGTCATCGAGACCATCTCCATTGAGATCACCGATAGCTACCCCAGCACCATTATAGACAAACTCACTCACCAGGATATTCAGGGAATCATTCTCCGTAATCTCATTGATGAAATCAATCCCCGAACGTGCCGGACTTACCAGTGAAAAGCGGCGATCATCCGCTTTCCGGCAACCATACCAGCCGGTAATTACAAAAACAAACAATAGCCCAATACATCTATTCATGATCTGGTAAAAATAAAGATCTCATGATACAAAAAGCAAAGGGCCATCAAGAAGATGGCCCTTTTCATACAATAATATCTTGTTTAAGTATTAGTATCCAGGATTCTGACTGAGTACATCGGCACCCTGAATGTCAATCTGGGTCTGCGGAATTGGATAATATTCATTCTTGCCGGCAGTAAATCTGGCACCGCCAAACATGGTGATCAGGTACTGGGCTTCATGCTCCAGATAGTCATTGAGTACATCAGCAGCAACACCCCAACGAACCAGGTCAAAGAAACGGTGACCCTCACCCGAAAGTTCCAACTTGCGCTCGAGGCGTAAGGCAGTGGTTGCTGATGCTTTATCCGCAAAAACCGATGCCGGGTATTCACTGATGACGTAGTTGGCCGCATTCGAACCATCCGGATTCTTCACCCAGGCTGCGGAATTGGCTGCCCGGGCTCTGACCATATTCACCAATTCCCTGGCTCTCTCCAGTGAACCGGCTTCGATCTCGGCTTCAGCGGCCATCAGCAGTACATCGGCAAATCGGATGATGGTATAGTTCATGATTGAATAACCTCGTGTCCAGCCGCTACCATCGGTAAATGTATTTTCCTGAGACTTGTAGTAAATATATTTTTTCGGAGAATACGGGCCGGCATAGGGTTGGTTACGGATCCAGGCTTTCCCCGGATGAGCGATCCAGTCAAGGTACGGAATACCTCTTCTACCAATCGACCAGTCAATCCGTGGGTCCAGGTTGCCGGCATCCGGGGTAAAGGGATCACTGGCTTCGACCCCCTGATCATGCTTCACCGCATTGGCCGGATCATTGTAAGAACCGTCTAAAAGCGGCAGGCCGTTAGCATCGGTGCGGAAAGAGTTGGCCAGCTCAAAACTGGGCTGGTTGAATCCGCAGCAGTTACCCGGTCCATCGGGTCCGGTATTATATGGGTAATTGAGTACGTCAAATCCGTTGGAGTTATTGACATTACCGGTATTATTGGCTGACTCCACATCCATGACTGCTTCAGCATGATTGTCATTTTCAGCGTTGTATATCTGAGCATAGTCGTCCAGCAAGGCATACTTCAGGCCGTTGGTAGTCACTCCATTGGCAATCACGTTGTCAAACCAGGTTTTGGCCTCCCCAAATTTACCCTGAAACAATTTTGCCTTTCCCATATAGGCGGCTGCGGCCCATTTGTTTACCCGGCCAGCCTGCCCATGAGTCTCCGGGAGATTATCAAAGGCAAACTGGAAGTCAGCCTCGATCAGGCTCCACGCCGCACCGGAATTGGGAACAGCAGGGATGTCAGCAGCAGCAATAGTTTCGTCAATAAGTGGAACTCTATTGAAATGCTTCTGGAGATCAAAGTAAAAATGACCCCGGAGTAGCCGGGCTTCACCGGCTATCCTTGCGGCATCAGCTCCGGAAACATCGGTGGCCTGGCTTAGC
>CAYRYD010000016.1:0-101222 GCA_964428345.1 uncultured Saprospiraceae bacterium
GCAGAGTTGGTGGAGATAAGCGAAGAATAAGGCCTCTCGCGGAGATCGCTGAGATTGCAGAGGTGAAATTTACTGGATGCAGATTCGAATGAAATAATACGAATGCCTTCGGCGTACTTTGCGTTCTCTGCGAGAACAAAAAAGGAGCCTCTCGCAGAGATCGCGGAGATCGCGGAGATCGCGGAGATGAAATATAATACTTGATTCACCAATCAGAGACATTTGATAGGTAAGTAGTGATAATGAATTTGCTGGCTGGGAGAACGGGTTTTGAAATCTTATAATAAAGATAAAGATGAGAATAGTAAAAGTGCAATCGGGGAGGATGGAATAAAATAATACAGATGCTCTCTGCGCACTTTGCGTTCTCTGCGAGAGGCAAAAGGGAGCCTCTCGGGGAGTCTGCTAGAGATCGTAGTGATGAGAGGAAAACTGGTTTATCAATTCTGAGGTACTTAGTCGCACAGCAGATAATTAAAGTACTGGATACAAAATTGGCTTTGAAATAATACGAAGACCCTCTGCGCACTTTGCGTTCTTTGCGAGAGGCAAAAAGGGAGCCTCTCGGTGAGTCTGCTGGAGATCGTAGTGATGAGAGGAAAACTGGCTTACCCAATTCTGAGGTACTTAGTCGCACAGCAGATAATTAAAGTACTGGATACAAAATTGGCTTTGAAATAATACGAAGACCCTCTGCGCACTTTGCGTTCTTTGCGAGAGGAAAAAGAAGCCTCTCGGGGAGTCTGCCGAGATTGCAGAGATGAGATTAAAACTGGCTTACCCAATTCTGAGGTACATAATCGAACAGCAGATAATTAAAGTACTGGATCCAGAATTGGCTTTGAAATAATACGAATACCCTCTGCGCACTTTGCGTTCTTTGCGAGAGGAAAAGCGAGCTTCTTGTGGAGTCTGCTGAGATTGCAGAGATGAGATTAAAACTGACTTACTCAATTCTGAGATACTTAATCGGACAGCAGATAATTAAAGTACTGGATGCAAAATTGGCTTGAAATAAAACGAATATCCTCTGCGTACTTTGCGTTCTTTGCGAGAGGAAACGAGCTTCTCGATGAGTCAGCAGGGATTGGAGAGATGAGATTAAAACTGACTTACTCAATTCTGAGGTACATAATCGAACAGCAGATAATTAAAATACTCGATACAAAATTGGCTTGAAATAAAATGAATGCTCTCTGCGCACTTTGCGTTCTCTGCGAGAGGCAAAAGAAACCTCTCGTGGAGTCAGCTGAGATTGCAGAGGTGAGATTAAAACTGGCTTACTCAATTCTGAGGTACTTAATCGGACAGTAGATAATTAAAGTACTGGATCCAGAATTGGCTTGAAATAATACGAATACCCTCTGCGCACTTTGCGTTCTTTGCGAGAGGAAAAACGAGCTTCTCACGGAGTCAGCAGGGATTGCAGAGATGAGATTAAAACTGGCTTGCCCAATTCTGAGGTACATAATAGAACAGCAGATAATTAAAGTACTGGATGCAAAATTGGCTTGAAATAATACGAATACCATCTACGTACTTTGCGTTCTCTGCGAGAGGAAAAGCGAGCTTCTCGCGGAGTCTGCGGAGATTGCAGAGATGAGATTAAAACTGGCTTACCCAATTCTGAAGCACTTTGATAGAACAGCAGATAATTAAAGTACTGGATACAAAATTGGCTTTGAAATAATACGAAGACCCTCTGCGCACTTTGCGTTCTTTGCGAGAGGAAAAAGAAGCCTCTCGGGGAGTCTGCCGAGATTGCAGAGATGAGATTAAATAGTTGATTCACCAATTAGAGACATTTTGATAGGTAAGTAGTGATAATGAATGTTGATTGAAATAATACGAATACACTCTGCGTACTTAGCGTTCTCTGCGAGAGGCAAAGAGAAGCCCCTTGCTGATCATAAGACATCCCAGGAAGAAATTCTCCTAAATAATAATAAACCCTTTTACACCCTCTTTGCGGAAAAATGTAGAGGGTCATCTGAAACCAAGCGATGAATAAAGATTCTTCAATCTACATTGCGGGCCACAAAGGCATGGTTGGCTCGGCCATTAAGCGGCGACTGGAAAGTGAGGACTTCCATAATCTGATCCTCCGTGACTCTGCGGAACTGGATTTGAGGAGCCAGTCGTCCGTCAATGCCTTTTTTACGGCAGAGCAACCAGAATATGTATTTCTGGCAGCAGCCAAAGTGGGGGGTATCATGGCCAACAATTTGTACCGGGCGGAGTTTTTATACGACAACCTGATGATCGAAGCCAACGTCATTCACGCTGCGTATCAGAGTGGTGTGAAAAAGCTGCTTTTTCTCGGTTCGTCGTGTATCTATCCGAAGCTGGCTCCCCAGCCGCTGAAGGAAGAATCGCTGCTGACCGGGTTGCTCGAAGAAACCAACGAGCCCTATGCAATCGCCAAGATAGCGGGGATCAAGCTCTGCGACGCCTACCGGTCGCAGTATGGCTGCCACTTCATTTCGGCGATGCCTACCAACCTGTATGGCCCCAATGATAACTACGATCTGAAGACTTCGCATGTGCTGCCGGCGCTGATCCGCAAGTTTCACCGGGCAAAGGTAGAAAAGCTACCGGCGGTGGTGCTTTGGGGATCCGGCAGTCCATTGCGCGAATTCATGCATGTCGACGATCTGGCGGATGCCTGCCTGTTTCTCATGCAAAACTATGATGAGCCGGATTTTGTCAATGTCGGGACAGGTGAGGACCTTTCCATCCTGGAACTTGCAAAGCTGATCGCCGGGATCGTGGGTTACCGGGGAGCTATTGATAACGACTTGTCCAAACCCGATGGCACACCGCGCAAGCTCATGGATGTTTCGCGGTTGTCTGCCCTGGGCTGGCAGGCTTCCATCGGTCTGGAGGAAGGCATCCGTCAGGTGTATGAACAATGTAAAGAGGAAGACTGGTATTGATCGACAGCAACAGTGGCACTTCGATTGGTGACCGCATTGTAAATTTAATCCCACTAAAACGAAATGGTGATGCAGAATAATCCCACTAAAATGAAATGATGATTCAAAATACTCGTGTTGAAAGATTCATTGGGTGAAAATATCACCCTTAAATACTGGAGGACGAAAGATAAGGCCGAAGTGGATATCGTGATCGATCATCCAAAATACCCGATTCCAGTGGAAGTTAAATATCACATCCTGACCAAACCTAAAATTTCGCGGGCATATCATAACTTCATAAAGATCTATCGTCCGGCATTTGGATTGATTGTCAGCCGGGGTGGTGAGTTTGAAAAGAAAGTCGAGGATACTATGGTATACTTCCGCACGATTAGAACTCTACGTCAAACTCTTGTTGAAAATATCTGACCTGGTGAATAATACATTGTAAGTGAATGCAAATTATGTGATCATTATGGCCGGCGGCGTAGGCAGCCGTTTCTGGCCGGTCAGCCGCGAAACCCGGCCCAAGCAGTTTCTGGATATTCTGGGTATCGGCAAATCGTTGATCAGGCTGACCTACGAGCGATTTATCAGAATCGTCCCCCCGGAAAATATCTACGTCATCACCCATGAAAAGTACCGGGCGCTGGTTAGACAACATCTTCCGGAACTGACGGAGCAGCAGGTCATTGGTGAGCCAAGCCGGAACAATACCGCGCCTTGCGTGGCCTATGCCGCCTTTAAATTGCATGCCCTGGATCCGGATGCCAATTTACTGGTGGCTCCGTCCGATCATTATATTCACGATTTACCGGAATTTATCCGGACGGTGCAGCAGGGCTTTGACTTTACAGCCAGTCAGGACGCCATTCTGACCCTTGGCATGAAGCCCACCCGCCCGGATACCGGTTATGGATACATCGAATTGGGAGATGAGATCCCGGGCCACCCGGAAGTTTATCGCACAAGGCGGTTTACAGAAAAACCGGACTTGGAATCTGCCCGCAGTTTTCTCGAAAGTGGCCGCTATTGCTGGAACAGCGGCATGTTTTTCTTCCGGGGGAGCACCATCCTGGGTGATTTTGAGCAGTATGCTCCGGAGATTTACCACCAGTTGGCACCGGGAGATTCCCTTTACAACACCCCCGGAGAAGAGGTTTTTATCCAGGAACATTATCCGAAAACTCCTAATATTTCGATCGACTATGCGATCATGGAAAAGGTGGATCATATTTACTGTCTCCGGGCTGATTTTGGCTGGAGTGATCTCGGGACCTGGGGCAGCCTTTATGATTTCAAGGATAAGGATGAGCATGAAAATGTCGTATTATCCGGCCGGTTAGACCCGGTGCAGTCCCGCGGATTGCTGTCGACCACCCGGTCGGACAAGACGATCATAGTCAAAGATCTCGACGATTATTACATCATCGACGAAGACGACATCCTGGTGATCTGGCCCCGGAAAGATGAAGATCAGCTGACCGGGATCCGAAAACAATATGAGTGATTTAGGGACATGTTTCCGTTGAGTTACCCATTTAGTGTCAAAAATAACCGATCACCGGTTACAGGTAAGTCTGGAACGCAGTACCGGAAATGAATCCTGAAAAGAGACATATCCTCATCGTTGCCAACACGACCTGGAATATCTACAATTTCCGGTTGAATGTGATCCGGCGGTTGCTGGATTCCGGATACCGGCTGAGCGTTCTGGCGCCGGTCGATGAATATATCCGGTACACTGAGTGTTTTCCCGAAGTAGATCACATCAACCTCCATCACCTGGACCGGGATAGCACCAACCCGATCAGCGACCTCAGGCTGCTCGCTGAACTATGGGAGGTGTATCGCAAGCTACGACCGGACCTGATTCTGCATTATACGGTCAAGCCCAATATTTACGGAGGACTTGCGGCCCGTCTGGTGGGTATTCCATCGGTGGCGGTAGTGACCGGTCTGGGCTATCCGTTTATTCATGGAGGATTGGCCCGGAGCATGACCCGGCTGTTATACCGACTCAGTAACCGGTTTCACAGAAAGGTGATTTTTGAAAACCGGGACGATCTCCAGCTGTTTATCGGGGAGCGTCTGGTACAAATCAGCAAAGGCATCAGCATCAAGGGCTGTGGAGTCGATACCGATCATTTTCGTCCGGAAGAGTCGTCCCGGGTCAACGGGAGGATTACCTTTACGTTTATCGGGAGGTTGCTTTATGACAAGGGGATCCGGGAGTTTGTCGAGGCAGCGCATCTGGTCCGGAAGACTCATGCGAATGTCCACTTCTGGCTGATCGGCCAGATCGACGAGGATAATCCATCATCCATCAGTAAATCGGATCTGGTGGACTGGGTTAAAGACCCGGCCATCGAATACCTGGGATCCAAAGAAGACGTACGGCCCTATATCGCCAAGTCGGACTGCGTGGTGTTGCCATCTTACCGGGAAGCCATTGCCAGATCACTCACCGAAGCGATGGCGATGGGGAAACCGGTGATTGGTACCGACACGGCGGGCGTCCGTGAAGCCATTGACGACCACCAGAACGGCTATCTGGTCGGGGTCAGGGATGTCGACTCCCTTGCCGGGGCCATGGAGGAATTCATCGCCCTGAGCCGGGAAGAGCGGCAGGCGATGGGTATGAGAGGACGCAGGAAAGTGCTGGAAGAATTTGATGACCGGCGGATCGCGGAGCAGATTGTGGAAATTTCGCAAAGGGTTTTGGATGACAGGAAGTGAGAATATTTTACTGATTCATTATTACTATCCTCCAATTCAATCGGCGGGTGTATTAAGAAACTATTTTTTTTCAGTTGAGTTTGCAAGTAAATTCCGCGATGTGTTTTTAGTCACAACTTCGAATCGGAATGTACTACCTAAGGAAGAATTGCCAATACCCTCCAATCTTTCAGTTATAGAAGCAAGAACATTTGACTATCGTACCCTGACCGCTGGTAGGATACAAAGTAGTCATATTGGAGAAAACAGGAAAAAGGGCTCTCTATACAGGTTCTTTCACAAAATACAAAAGACCTTGCCTTTTCACTTCCTGCTGGGAGAAGGAGGACTGATCTATATTATCAGTGCTTATCAGAAATCATGTAGCATCATTCATCAGAGAGGAGTTACACTGTTATATTCTTCATTTGGACCGTATTCAGATCACTTTATAGCATATTTGCTAAAAAGAAGATTTCCAAAGATCCGGTGGATTGCTGATTTTCGTGATTTACAAGTAGAACCTCTCTATAAAAATGTTTTTTTTGAGCGTATGCAATATTGGATGGAAGATAAGATCTTGAAAAGAGCTGATCTGATCGCCACCATATCAGATGGTCTTGCTTCACGATTGGGACGATATGGAAGGCCGGTATTGACTGTGCCCAGGGGCGTTCAACTCAGACCGGCTGAAGAGCATTTTACAAAATTTACCATTTGTTATACAGGTTCGTTGTATCGTAATTTCAGGGATGCTGATTATTTCTTTCGGGAGCTTTCAAAGCTGATTCATGAAGGAAAACTGAATAGAGATCATTTAGAGTTTATCTATGCAGGAAGAGATGGAGAACAGTTCTTACAATGGATCAGAAAATATGGGTTGGAAGGGATATACCGGAATTTTGGACAGCAGAGCCGGTCAGCTACCATTAATATCCAGAACCGAAGTCATCTTCAATTACTTCTAACATCAGCTACTCCCGATTGGGGAGGAATATTTACCGGCAAACTATTTGAGTATCTTGAATCTGGGAACCCGATCATCGTACTTATTAAAGGTACAAGGGATGAGGAGTTTGAAGTTCTCATGAATGAGACGGGTGCTGGGGAGATATTTTATGACCCACCCGTTGAAGCAGAAGCATTGTCAGGTTTCCTGGAGAAGCACTATAATTATTGGAAACTTACCAATAGTGTTTCGAGTAATCTGAATCGTGAAATACTTAGCAGGAGTTACTCCTGGAATCACCAGGTTGAGCGCGTGTTGAAATCAATTCACTTGTCTGAATAAGCGATATAGAATATTAACGGTTGTTGGGGCCAGACCACATTTTATCAAGGTTGCTGCCCTTGATAAGGCTATCAGGGAAAGTGTTCTTCTTGATCACTTGATAGTTCATTCTGGACAACATTATGACGAGGAATTGTCTGGAAATTTTTTTAAGGAACTGAATCTTCCCGAACCAGCTTACAACCTTGGAATAGGTTCCCAATTGCCTAATAAGCAGATCAGTGATTGTATTTGGAGGCTGAATGACATCCTGACAATAGAAAACCCTGATATTGTTCTGGTTATCGGAGATACAAACACAACTGCGGCCGCAGCGATAGCAACAAAAAAGAGGAATATTTTATTAGGTCATATTGAAGCGGGATTACGCGAATTTGACCGGAGTATTCCGGAGGAAATCAATAAATTGATCACCGATGCCATATCTGATTTGTATTTTGTACCTACAAAGACAGGGGTCGAGAATTTACGGAGACAAGGGATAGCTGATAAAGTGTATTTAACCGGCGATATCGGTCTTGATTTATTGAATAATGATGTTCATTATAAGAATCCGGATCAGTTTCGAGAGTTATTTCAGTTGTCTGATAGGTATGTATTTATGACCTGCCATAGGGAAATCAACACCGGTAACCGTGAGAACCTGAAATCGATTCTGGAGGGGGTATCTGACTTGTCACATCAGGTGATATTTCCAGTGCATCCAAGGACAGCCAGGGCAATTGTCGAATTTGACCTGGAAAGATTTGTGGGAGATAATGTCCGCTTGATAAGTCCACTTGGATTTTGGGATACTCAGCAGCTGATTAAGGGGGCTTATGCTGTGGTCACGGATTCAGGGGGCATTATTAAAGAAGCATATTTTCATGAGGTCCCAACAATCATAATTGACAAGCAGACAGAGTGGATCGAAACGGTCGAAGAGGGATGGAGCACACTTGCGGGACCGTCAAAAGATTGTATTGTCAAGACGGTGCAAAATTTGCATAAGCCGGAGTTCAATCGTAAAGCATTGGGAGATGGCTTAGCAGGCAAACTTATAGTGAAGATTTTAGAAGAATTTCTGGATGTTAAAGAATCGTAGAATTTTAGTATTGGCACCCCATACAGATGACGGGGAACTGGGATGCGGAGCTAGTATTGCCCGGGCAACTGAAGAGGGGGCTACTGTTTATTATGCTGCGTTTTCGACTGCTGAAGAATCGGTTCCGGAAGGGTTTCGTAAAGATCAACTGGAACGGGAAGTCAGAGAAGCCACCCGGGTTTTGAAAATTAAGTCCAATCACCTTTTGATTTATAAATATCAGGTCCGTAAGCTAAATTTTGTAAGGCAGGAGATTTTGGAGGAACTGGTCCGTCTGAAAGCTGTAATCTCTCCGGATCTGATCTTTCTCCCATCGCTGCGTGATATCCATCAGGATCATCAGGTCATTGCCTTTGAGGGATTAAGGGCATTCAAGAATATCTCAATATTGGGATATGAATTGATATGGAATAATCGTTCATTTGATACAGATTGTTTTATTCCGGTGATGCGAAGTCATTTGGACCTTAAAATAAAAGCCCTGTCTTATTATAAAACACAGATGGGTAGACCATTCATGGATCCGGTTTTTATTGAATCAATGGCGCGAGTAAGAGGCACACAGATTGGCGTTGAGTATGCCGAGGCTTTTGAAGTAATCAGGTGGGTTATTTAAATATTAAATGTCTGAGTCCAGCATCAGGTTGTTTCCTTTCGTAAAGAGCCAATGAAGACAGGAAAGGTACCCGTATGTTGATATTAAAGCCGGGCACTCAAAGTATTTGACTGCCAACCCTTCTTTCTCGAAGAGTTCTTCTTTGAGATATTTTTTTCCACTAATACCGGAAAGGTATACGGTCGCACTGCATGCCTGACAAAGAGCGAGAAGCCCTGTCGTTCCATTTTGATTTGGTAACGACAGATCAGAAGCCCTTATAATAGGTGTATTGATTTGTAGAATAGTGCAGACCCAATGAATAACCTCTTCATTAAGTTGGCTTAGAATATAGTGATCTTGTGCGGATTCTAAAATATTGAAGAATTGATCACTATATCTTGTGAAGAAAAGGGATTCTCGATACTCGTGTAAAAGAGTCCTGACTATTTTATCAGGTCGATATTGCTGCTCATCGATTCTTATGTCGGCAATGCTGGAATCAGAATATCCTTTATATTTAACCGGTATGGTTAACCAGCGTTCTTTTCCATCTGCTAAAATCTTATTTCGATTAATGAAACTGTTTTTTGAGTATTGACATGTATCGTATAAAATAAAAATATCAGCTGCTTTAATTTTTGAGAAAAATCCAAGCCATGGAATAAAATTGGGTTGGTGAATTGCAGCTATCATTACGGTATGTCAATTATTGCTTTTAATAGATCACCTCCTGATTTTTTCATATTTGAAGAAGGAATGTTGTACTTGTCTGAGCCTTTGTTTTCATAGAGTTGATCCATAATCGTGCAGAATGAAGCAATATCTGAATATTTTTTTATGAGTGGATCGTATTGTTTGTCGGTGGGATAAAAACAGGGAATAACCAAAGGTATTTGATTCTTGATACAGTCATTAACCGAACCAGATATTTTTGAGTACCCATATATTTCCTGATAGTTTCTAAATTGAACGGTTTTTTTCAATGGACTAAAAATTATCGTTCCTTTGTTAATCCATTTATCATATGATTTCTGATCGACATATTTATCAAAGGAAATGATATTTACTCTGTTTTTAAGTTCTGCGGAAATTTTTAGTAAAAAGCTTTTTGATTGATAGTCCCCACACTGACCCAGGAAAACCAATGAGATTGGATGGGTTATTGTGGTTTGCTTTATCCATTCAGTGAGAAATTGGTAATCCCTGTTAGATAAGTTAACTCCTCCTGGAATAATTATGTTGAAAATATCACTCCGGTTAATGCCTTTTGATCTGCTGTAAATGTAAGGGAATAGTCTGAATTTGATTTTCCACTCCGGATATCGTTTTATGGCATATTCCAACGTGGATCTTGAAAGAAAGTACAAGAATTTAGATGATTTAATTAATTTTGAGTGATTTACATCCTGTATATTGTATAAAATATTGCGATTAAATCTATTGAAATCAAATTTGATTTTGTGACTGGGGTCATTGAAGTTAAAATGAGTATTATGCACGATGTAGGAAACTTGGTGGCTTTTGCACAAATGTTGGTAGAATTCAAAATCCTTATAGATTGTTAGAATTACTGCATGTTGTGGCTTTCGATTAGCAAAGTAAGATGATATGTATTTTTTGTAACTGCTTTTCGGGCATAGGAAGTAACTTGCATTGGCATAAGTATTTAAATGAAATGCAGTCATCTTATTTTCTGGGGAAGTCAGAAGGTCGATTTTGACAGATGTATTACTTAGTAACTCTAGAATATTATTCAGGATTTCGAAATGTATATCTATGGCTATTATTGCTAGTCGACCTTCTTTTACCATCTATGTATTGTTTACTGTTTGTAGGGAGATTGTCTGTTCTGGGATTTATGATCATTGAAGATGAAAAATTTGCGTAGTGGGGTTATCTACATCTGCAAATCTATTGAATAATATTGAATTATGAATGGAAATTTAGGGCATGCTTTGTATGGATACTGCATAGTATTATTCTTTTAATCGTGGAAGAAATTTAATGGAACCGCTTTTTAGTGTTGTCATCCCGACATTTAACAGATCCTACTTTCTTAAGCGCTGTGTTGAAAGTATCATAGATCAAAAGTTTACCGATTTTGAGATAATTGTTGTTGATGATGGATCTACAGACGATACGGCAGCCTATGTGGCAACATGTTCAGATACCCGGGTGAGATATTACTATATTGAGCATGGAGAGCGATCGGTGGCACGGAATCGTGGCATTGAATTGGCTCGTGGTAAATACGTTTGCTTTGTTGATGATGATGATTATATACTGGAAAGTTACTTGAGTGATTTCTACGATTATCTGAACGGAAGGGGGTTTCCGAATATGTTAGTAAGGACCGGCTTTTTGGTACAAAGTGGTTCATCTTTGAGGAAGTCTGTGAATTTTGATAGGGATCTGCATGTAAACGCTGTACGTTACATGGCATTCAATATGTGTGGAGTTGGATCACTGTGTATTCCTGCGATATATTTGAAAGAAGATAGATTTCCTGAGGAATATTATCATTACCAGGACACTCATTTGTTTCTGAGACTAGCCGCAAGATACCCATTGCATCAACTTGATAGTTGGAACTACATCTATTATATTCACAGAGAGTCATACGAGACATTTCCCGCTGCTGAATTCAGGGAACGTTCTATGAACAATTTGGATGCTATTAGGAATGTTTTTGAACAATATGGGGATCTGCTGAACCACTTTCTACCTGAATATACTGCTCGTTATCTACTGTCTGAGAAGGCGATCCAACACAGTGCCATTGCGCTGATTCGTGGCAGAGCTGTGGATGCATTGTTTTTATTTCGAATAGCAAACAGATATTGGAGTGTGAAAATTAACATTTATAGGTTCGTTAGGCATTTACCCTCATTGATTCGAAAAAAATTGGGGTCTTTTCTGAAAGGAAGAAATTTACCTGAGATTCAATCATAGAAATTTTCGGTTGAAGGCGCTGTATAATCTTCCTATGTCATACAGAAGAGGATAGATTGTTTCTAGTATGGCGTTGGGAAAATAGTAATTATGAGTAGTGAGTAGTCGGAAGATGGATCTAGGTAGTCGAAAAAGGGGGATCATCAGCAGACTCTTCAATGAATGAATAATTGATGTGGATACAGATGGTACTGAGATCTGATCCTTACCTTTTGCAAAAGCATTTTTTAGATGCCATATAAGATTTAATTTATGCGGCATGACAGTGTGGTGAACGTACATTTCTGGAAAGAAATGTAATTTGTATCCTATGCCTTTAAGGATATACTGAACATAGTCATCTTCTCCATAACCGATAAAGGATCCTCTCATACCAAAAATTTGTGGAAAGCCACCGACGCTCTCTAACACATTTCTTTTTATACCAAGATTACCTCCTGACAAGTATCCACTGCAGATTTCATTTGACTCCTTGCATTCTGGCCATTGCTTGTTCCCAAAATCAAGTGGCAGCCATTTGGGTTTACCGTAGTCATAGGACGCGTAATAGGGGCCACCAAAGCAAACTATGTCCCGCCTGGTTTCAATAATGTTTTCAACAACCGAAAGGTAGTTTTGTGGCACATAAGCATCATCGTCAAGGTATATTAGCCAAGGTGTTACCGATATCTGAGCCCCTTTGTTTCGGGCTTGACTTAATCCGATTTCTGGTTCGGACACATAGTCCAGGTTTGGAAATTTCTTGCTTAAATCTGTCACCAATCCTTTGGTTAAGTCCTCGTCGCTATTATTGTCAACTACGATGATTGGGGGTAATAGCGTGTCTTGTGATAATAAAGAAAGAAGACACGTTTTCAATGCTTCTGGCCTGTTTCGGGTACAAATTATGACGGTGTATTGGTCTAGCACAATGGGAATTTTTTCTTGGGTCTGCAAACTGCCAGTTGTGTGCCTTGAGCATAGTTGGTAATGTACTGTCTTTCTAATCGAAAATGATCTGATAGAAGGAGGTTAAGTTCTTTCTGGTTCCATTCGCGTATATGGTATTCATTTGGTGGTGGTCCATAATTACGGCTGCCTCTTCTAAGGTCTCTGTCTGGTGTGCTGATTAATAAATAACTCCAATTTCTTATTTTGGAAAGTTCCTTTAGTAATTTGTCAGGTTCTTTTACATGCTCAATCACATCAGCGCAGATAATGAGATCTGCTGTGAGAGTGGATGGGTCAAAGTTGTTTATCGGTAACCATTTTCGATCAGTATACTTACTCGTTAGGTGTTGATAAGTATCCTGAACCTCGATACCGGTGGTGTCAAAGGCACCCAGATATTTCATCAGTTTAAATCCTGATCCACAACCAACATCAATAACTGTTTTCAGATTATTGTTGATCATTATCTGTTGTGCGGTCATATAGACCTCTTTTTGGAATTCATCGGTATTCTTGGTATCATCAAAGTATTTTTCTGTATTACGATGGAAATAACCGGATTTGATGTAATACTTGGGAGAATAGAAAGGACTTCGGAGTTTGCCAATCAGTGAGAGCGAGAGGTCCCTGGAATTTTTTATTAGGTAGAGAAGATAAGACCTTATTTTCATGATTGAAGAATACCAATTACCGGATGATTACCAGTTTGCCATAGTTTTTATCGCTATAGTGGTCAATGGGTGTGCCAAAATGTTCAGAGGTAAATTGTGAATCGGTAATCTTAAACGTATAAAGGTAAGTTCCGTTAGCTAATTTATCTCCGAATTGATCAGTCCCATCCCAGTTTTTATCAGTTAGATTTTGACCTATTTTAAGAGGTCCTAAATCAAATTCTGTAAGTTGTCTGACTATGACTCCTCTTGTATTGAATATTGAAATTTTATATCTCTCGGGAATTACGCTACCGGTCAGAGTGTAAAGAAATCTTGTTGAACTTGAGAAAGGATTTGGGTAATTTATGACCGAAGATAAAGTAGATTTTAAAATTACATTGAACCTGATGTTATAGGGAATGGTGCCGGCACGATTCCCAGAAATGTCACGTCCTTGAACCGATAACTCATAAATCCCATCCGACTGAAAATTTGGACTCCATTCAATGATAGACTGATTATCAATCGTTGAGGCAGGTGTAAAAATTACTTCATCCTGATTTACTTTGATGGAACTTGTAGAACCATTAGGGTCCGTAAGAATAATTCGGAAAATAGCTGTATCTGTAAGTAGGAGGTTTCTATTTTCGTCTTTTAGGAAAATTTTTATTAGTGGATTTGGTGACACGATGTCTTCGTTGATAAGACGCTTGCCATCAAATGTTACATCAAGTACGGGACCAAGAAGATCGTTATTGACACGAATTTTTTTGGCCAGAAAATTATTAAATAGATACAATTCGGGTTGGTCATTATCAGGGTTCAGCTCCACACGGAAATCGATATCGCTGGCTGCAGATACCGAATGGGTCTCGTTAATGGTCAATAATTCATGAGGAGCAAGGCTTTTGTAGCGTTGATATCTGGATGATGATTGACTGCGATCCGAAAACGTATACTTAACTAATATACTATCCATCGGGTAGTCAGAAAGATTCTGGATAATAATAGTTGAAATCAATTGTGAGTTGCCGCTCAAAATGGTATCCTCAGAAAAGACACTTTGTGCCCCTTGATTGAAAGATACTTCAGGTAGCCCATCATATAGAATCCTGACGTAATGGAGCTGTGAGGGGGTTTTATTAGAACCATCGCTTGTATTTAACTGAAATTGTAAAAATTGATAGTTATTTATTTCAGGATGGTTTAGGTCTAAAGAAAATTCTTCGGTGGATTGCAATAGAATTTTCCTGGAATCAGTATTGGATATACCCCAAATACTGAGATATGTGGAATCGGTATTGTCTCCATCAACAAACCAGTCTACTGTACTCCAATTGACTCCTGGTCCTATATTTGTTGACCACATTGTGCCTTGATCTTTGAGTATTGGTACTATTATTGAGTACTCTATTGTTTCGTAGGATTCATCGGCTATTATCTCACGAACAGGTCTGACACCTTTTATAAAATCAAAAATATAAGGTCTGACGTTATCAGATAGTGTTTTAAATTCAGTGGCACCCTGTTCTTCAAAAACAGTATATAATGATTTATTGCCGTCTATATCGTTGGACCATTCTTCGATAGACAATTTCTTACTCGTATCGGATTGCATGGTATACGCTATTACTCTTGTACCATGAGGTATGATCTCATCAATAAATTTAATAATGAGTGCACGATCTGCTGCAGTTTTTGTGGAGAATGGAAAAGCTGCGATTCTTTCCGCATTCTTATTTATGCTACCGAATTGGCCCGGTTGCTCATTAAACCAGAAGCCATAAGTCCTACTGGAGTCTAAAATTATGAAGGTCAAACCTTCAGTCAATTCCCATCTGAAAAAGTCACTCCAACGCTGACTATTTACAAATCCATTAGCACCGGTTGCATTACTGGGATCTGCTTTATTTTTCAATTTGAAGTCATTGTAGTGATAACTGAAAGAGAATAATCTGTTGTCAGAAAGTGGCAATTGACTAATGTCATTTTCGAGAAATTGATAGTAGTGAGATTGATTCCAACCATAAGAGATATTGGAATTGTAGAGAAAGGAACTGTTCATCCAGGAAGTATTAGTGTAAGCGTCAATACTTCGGACACGCCAATAATAGACTGTGTTTTCTAGTAAGGATGTGTTTGGTTGCCATTGAAGTATTGCCGTCTGATCTGGTAACCTATCTTTGATCAGATGGGGAGAATTGAATAAAATTGTGGTATCGAGTTCGATTTCATAATCGGAAGATGATGCAAGTGGATTAGTAGAAGCAGCAATTAGCTTGGGATTAGGATTATTAGTTATTCCATTTCGGGGAGGCAATAGGGGTCTTAGTGCTGAATCAAAAATTGTAAAGTCATATCCCTTTTTACCTGTCGATTGTAAATCATTATTGTTTTCAGCTTGATCGGGAAGTTCAGGAATTTCATTTTTACTGTCTACTTCAATAAAGAGAGTGTTGATGCCAAGAGAATTATCTTCCTTGAAAACTGGTAACTTTAACTCGATGGATTTTTTGGAGGATAATTGTCTTGTTCTGTATGTAAGAAGGTTTAGTATTGTACCGGAAGGAAGTTTTTGACGTAACTGGATACTAAATGAGTCGGGTATAATTTTTCCAATATTTACGAGATCAAAGGAAAGGGTAAAACTATCGACCTGTAGATCTATCGACTCAGGACTTATTTCGACAGAAGTATAATCAATTAGCAAATCGGGTGCAAGGGCGGGTGGATGAATTCTGAATGCAGGATCTCCATGAAATAAAAATTGCTGTTGAAGAGATTTTACGATTGCTATTGCATTATTATCATTGGCAGATAGGGTGGCTTGTACGGTTTTACCTAAAGATGCACCATACAAATCATTCGATAATTGGTTGTACCATTCTTTAGCTACAATATCCAGGGCACCTATTGCGCCGAAACCGGAAGTTGCCAGGTAAACACTTGCGCCTTTATTGGGTGTAAGTACATTGGATTCTCCCAGACTAATAGTTTTGACAAATAGATTTCCAGTGAGACATCCTAGCGCAAGCATTGCAGGATATTTGTCTCGGTTATCTAAGAAGAATGGATCTTCTAATCCTTGAAATTGGGTTGTTGCGATGCCCCCGTGACCAAAGTAGGTTTTCAGTATAATACCGGAATTGATGAGATCCAGTGTAGATTCGCCAATGGATTGATCTATGATATCAGAACTTGATTCAAATTTGACCGTTGTAATATGCGCGCCAAATTTTTGACCAGATATTACTTCGGACATTAGATTTAATTTGTTGTGGATCGTATTTTGTTCCGCTATGCCATCCCCTCCACTCAGATGCAACACCCGTTTCATCCAGGCCCGGTCTTCGATGGTCTGGGGCGCGTTGGCAATCTGATCTTCCATCACCCGGATTTTGTCCAGGTAGATGGCGATTTGCTCCGGCGTGCGGGCAGCGAGACGACCGACCGGAATCAAGGGCACACTGCTCTCTCCCTGGCTGGTTAACAGATTGTCGGAGCCTGGTATGCCGTAGACTGGAAGATAGTCGTAGGTTTCCGGGCTCTTGCGGGACTGGCTGTATTCCAGTCCTTTTCCCACCAGAAAGAGAAACTCGGGTCCCTGCCAGTGCTGATCGATGTAGTTGACAAAGTTCTTGATGCTGAGTGGATGCCGGGCCACTCCGTAGGCAAACTGATCAATGAGTTGCTGGATTTCGATGATGCGGGTACGGTATTGGCCTCCCGGGGCTGTCTGGCGGTAGCGGGCGTATTCCGCCACCTGGTTCTGACCCTGTGCACCATCAAGAAGATCCCGGTGTGACACCAGTATGTAGTTGGCATCCGATTGGCGGAGGTCATCAAAAGTGGTGACCGCAATGGACGGTTGCCGCTTGTTCTTTACCGCGCTGACGATGAGGATTTTGCGGTTTCTGGGACCGGAAGGCAGGTTGATCCTGGTGATGTTTCCTTCGATCGTAGCCTCCAATGTGAATCCTCCGTTGAGGTCATAGACCAGCGGACGCTGCCCGGAATGACCGAAATCCTCCAATTCGAGATAGGCTCCCTCACGGGCATCGTCTATCTCCAGCATTATTTCGTCCTGCCCTTCAAACCGGAATACCCGGGGATAGGTAATCCCGGCGATGGAGAAACGGGTGCTGCCGGTGGTGTTAGCTACCAGGCTGTTGCTGGCCCTGAGGTCTGTCCGTGACAGGGCGATCACAGAATCAACCACTATCGATCCTCCCTGCTGGTTGTTTCCGACAAAATTAAACTGCAGTCGCTCCTGTCCGTTCCACCGGATGCTCACCCGGTGGGGTTGAAGGTTGCCGGTCATCCGGAAGTGTAATTGAGGCTCGGGACCCTCGGGAGCTACCGCTGAAGTTGTAAATTCGAATGTATGATTATTCTTTGCCGGGCTGGCAAAACCCTCACCTTCACCGTAGGTTGACAAACGAACACCGACTGAATTAAGGGCTCCTTTAAAATGCTGTTCACTCATGGTCAACTGCTCCCGGTGCAGATACCAGGTCTTCCGGGAAGGAAGCTGGCCGGTCAGGTTGTTCTCCACCAGATCAAAGCGGTTTTGGGAAGGATTACCGGTGGTCCAGGTGAGAAAATAAGCGGAAGTGTCGGTGGTGAGTCCATACTCCGGGTTGAGCATCTGCCGGTCGGGATCGGAAAAGAGGTAACGGTCTACCTGCGACCGGTTTTTTTCTCCGTAAAATTCAAGATAGTCGTTTTCGGTTAGTGACCCTGTTGGTCTGGAAGCATATAGTCTTTGTTCGCTACCCAGCCAGAACAGGCGAAAAGTGCCGGCATCGATCTGATCGACCGGCAGACCGGCGGCAGCCAGTTGCTGGTAGGTGAGCCGGTAGATCCCGTCTGAGCCGACCAGGATACGGGCATGTTGCTGATCGTAATTGATCCATTCATTGCCGTATAAGGTCATGCCATTCCGGATGATCTGGGCCGGCAGGTAACCATACAAAAGGTGTAAAATGGAAAAAATGGTCAGACTAAGACGTACGGGATTCATCCACAAACTTTAGTAAACTCCAAAATTAAGGTATTCAGGGACAATGTATAAAACGTTAAATTTAACGCCATATTGACTGGTGGGTAAACGCCTGCCGGCAGATTTTTCAGTGCGATGGACATGTTTTTTTTGTAAACTAATTTAACTAATGGATTTATCAAACATTCAATATAAAGTCAATCAGTATCATCAGATTTTGGATAATACCGAACAATACCGGCAAGACTGGCATGATTCGCTGAAGAGCATGATTACCGGACAGCTTGAGTCTATCATCAATGAAACTGGCTTAAAAGCGAAGGTAGAATCGAAGACCGAATTATGGCACATGGAGGCCATTGTCCTTTCCCTCGGCCATGTGGAGAGTGGTATTTCCGAGAAAATCGGTGACGCAAAAAGGGAGCTGATCAAATCAAATGGGATGCTGGTTTATCAGCAGTTGTTTAACGGCAAAGTGATGATTACGATCATATATCCGTTTATTGAAGGACTTGGTCAACCCCGGCCCCCGAAAAATCTGGAGATCATGCGACCGGCAGAATTAAAGCCTCCCTTTATTTTAAGACATGTTGAGGAGTTTCTGAAAGAAATCATTGGATGGGAAGACTACGATGATGACGTGCCTCAACCAATCGGTTTTCATATGCAACTTCCCAAAGACAACCTGACGCAGAAGACCTAGAAACGTATCTTTGCGGACTCAATCCTGATTTCATGGAAAAGTCTTCTTTTCGAATCTTATTATATCCGATGATTCTTTTGCTCTGGAGTTGTGGTGGGCAGGACCAGCATACCTCTTCCGGAGAAAGCTTGTTTGATCTGTCAGTGGCCAATCCTGGCGAAGACACGCTCAAGCAATATGGGGTAGATCTGGATCTGGTAAGGGTCAACGAACCTTTCACCCTTCGATCAGGCGACCTGGAGATTCCGGTTCAGATTGAAGACCGAAATAGCAATGGTACTCCCGATCGAATGTATGCCCTGGTCGATCTGCCTCCCAAGACGCAGATCAATATTGTGGCCTACTCCGGGGCAGGTTCGGCCTGGCCGGGTGGGGTGACTGTCCATGCTCATCTGGATAATGGTGAAGCCCTCAATGGTGTACATCGGGTGAATCCCGGAGAGAAATGGGCTGGCAATGGCATCATCACAGAAAATGAATGGGTGGGATACCGGTTTCTGATGAGCCCTCCCTATGCGTTGGATATCATTGGCAAACGCAAGCCGGAGTTTCTGGATTCGCCGGTTTCCGTAGACCTGAATACCATTAGCCAGTGGGGTGGAGATGCCCTGGCCGAAGGTCAGTCTCTGGGTATCGGAAGCCCGGCGCTTTATGATCAGTCGACCATCATCCCTTTGTCCGACTTCGATAGCCGGGAAGTGACCATCGTCGAGAGTGGTCCACTCCGGGCGGAGATTCATACTGCCGTCAAGGGGGTACCAGTGAGAGGCGATAAAGTCGACTTGCTGATCAAGTGGCAGATGCAGGCCGGGAAACCCTGGGCTCAGCTGGATGTGAGCATAACCTCGAAAACCGATCTGACCCTGCAGGTTGCCTTTGGACTGCCAAAGCATCCTGATGCTACGGATTTTACCCAGGCACTGGTCAGTAATGTTCATTGTGCCTATACTTTTGGACTTCAATCGTCGGAGGGTGAGCATTTAGGGATGGCCATTCTGGTTCCCGGCCGCTTTGAGACGGATACCTACCGGGATGATCCATACAATTATTTTTATCTGGCAACCCCCATAGAGCAATCGGTGCAATACCGGATTATGTCTGTTTGGGGCAAGGGCAGATCGCCCATCTATGATGAAGTCGATTTTTTTAACCTGGTCAAAGAGTACGCGGCCGAGTACGGAGCGCCGGTCACCGTCAGGGCCGATTTCCGGTTGTAGAGGCCGATTTTCCGGTAGATAACCACAATTCCACTGTCAGCAGGATTTCGCAAAGTCATATATTATTATTTATTGTAATATTTAATAATAATGATTAACTTCGTCTTACAAATTAATCCTATTGACAATGTATTTCTTAAAACGAAGGGAAGAGCCGGGGGGTATACAGTTGTTTACCAGCGATGGTGAACATATACCCCTTCACGTGACATTCATCAATGGTGTAATTCACATTAACTCGGAAGTGATGAAAAAGGGATCGTACCAGTTGGTGATTAACAAAGGAAAGGTAAAGGAAGCCCGGACCTTCACGGTTTGTTAGTCTGCAAGATTCCTCGAAAATCGTCCGATGGGCATTAGGTTGGCCAAAAAAGCCTGGCAATCCTGCGGACCTGGGGAAATGGCTTCAATAAGTCAGCCTGACGAGTTTCAACTTTTTACCCCGGACGCTGGGAATGACCATTTCATTGGCAGCGGTCTGGACCGCATTTTTTATCTGTAATTTCAATTTCTGGTTATCAGTACTCATCAGGCTTCTCCGGGTGATATCACCGGCACCGTTAAGAATATACTCGCTGACGGTATTGTCATTGCGAATTTCGTCATTATACAGAATGCGCAGGAAGGAGGGATTCCGAAAGAGGAAATAGGATGAATAGGCCGCTTCATCATCATTGGAATATTGTCGTTTTGGAAGGAGTTTCTGCCAATGGGAAGTGCCGTCATTGTGAATTGCAATCAAAATGAGATCTTCATAATAATAGTCGACCGAAAACCGGGAAGACCCATAGTAATCCCGGCGTCCGCCATAGGCCAGGCGTTCATATTCCTTGTTTTCTTCCGCCAGCAGCAGTACTCCTCCGTCTTCTCTTAACACCACATCCTGCACATCCAGGTTGTAGAGACTCTCCCTTTTAGGGTTGTATTTTCCATGAAAATCGGCAACCAGTTCTTCATCGTAGGACAATGTTGAGATTTGATAATTTGCCAGATTTCCGGCATCCAGCATGATGTGATACAGGCCGTCGGTATTGCCGGTGTTTTTGTCTGAGTAAAGTCCGACGATCAGGAGTTTCTTGTTGATGTTATCGTACTTGAAATAAGCATCGTAGGTGACAAATTCGGAGAGCGGAATGGATGTCTGGGTAAAACTGGCGGCATACTGATCAAACCGAAACACTTCCATAGAATGTCGATCCTTATTGAAGCGGAAGTTATTCCGTTCAAAAAGAACGTACATCGTTCCGTCATTTGATAAAACAGTTTTGCGGTAATCATCGCGAAAGTTAATATCGCCGAAATCAAAATTTGCTTCCCACAGAAGAGTCTGCCTGGACAGGTCATACGCGAATGCACTGACGATCCTTTCGTTGTCGATTTCGGTCATCAGAAAGATGTTTTTATCTTCCGACTTGACAAACCGGAATTTTGGCCGGATCAGCCCTTTCTTGATGGTCAGGATCGTGTTGGATTGTTGTTCCTGAACCTGAGGATTGTATTCCCGAACTTTGATGACCATAGTATCCCGCCATTCATCAGAATAGACCACATAAAACCGGTCGGATTGCGGGACTATGCTGATGATTCGTGACCGCCGGCTGTCCAGCTCTTTCTCAGCTGTCCAGGAAATGGACATTTTTTCATTGAAAGCATGGACGTCAAATTCGTTTACTCCATCTCGCACAACCAGGATGTGATCGCCCACCCGGCCCAGGATGTCATACAGATATTCGGTTTTTAGATTGATCTCATCCGACACCGTGATGACCTGTCCCCATAAGAGACCAGGAATGATAGCCGATAATATGCCCAAAAACAGATGATGCATAAAAGTTGAATTTACTGAATCTTTATCAACCTGTCAAACGCTGATTTACCGGATTAGTTTAATTTGGATGGTGTGACAGGAATCTTTCTCCGGGTCTGGCCGGTTATTATTTCGAATCACAGATGGTTAACTTCGGCGCTATGATATTGAAACGTGTATTGGGAACATTTACCCAGAACAGGCCGGGACCACTACTGATCTGTACAGCCGGACTGCACGGTAATGAGTGGGCGGGTATCCAGGCAATGGAACTATTGCTGGGTATCCTGGAAGATGAACCGGTTGTCAATCCAACTTTTAATTTCTACGGTAAGCTTGTCGTGTTGGCCGGAAATATCCCGGCACTCAATGTCAGGAGACGTTTCGTTAATTGTGACCTGAACCGTATCTGGAATCAGCGCAATTTTGATCATCCCGGAAATGAGGCAGAATTTGGAGAATTGCTCAGGATCAAACAAACGATGGATGATCTGATCCTGGAATGGGGCGGCGATAGTATTTATTTGCTGGACCTGCATACCACTACCGCCGAAGGGGGCATTTTTACGCTTCCGACCAATGAACCGGAAAGCATTGAAATTGCAAGGACGATGCATGCTCCGGTGATAAAGGGGTTGGTGGATAAATTGGGCGGCACCATGATCCGGCATTACGCCGGCAGGCAAGATGCCAACATCACCGGACTGGTCTTTGAAGCCGGACAACATGATGATCCGTTGTCGGTAAACCGGACGTTGGCAGCGGTCATTAACTTCATGCGGACTGTAGGAGCTGTCCGGGCCGAGGATATTGAAAACCGCTATGATCGGTTGCTGATCGATTATTCAAAAGGCCTTCCGGAAATGGCCATTTTCCTTTATGGTCATCACATAGCTCCAGACGATGAATTTGTGATGAAAGCCGGTTATCGTAATTTCGATCCGGTGCGCAAAGGTGAAATTCTTGCCCGTGACCGGTACGGAGTGATAACGGCAAAATATGATGGTCTGATCCTGATGCCTCATTATCAAACCCAGGGTGAGGACGGTTTCTTTATTATTGAGGAAGTATAGTCATTAATCAACAAGCAATTATGAAACATATTTCGCTGGATCAAATTGAAGAGAAAGAGCTTTATCCCGGATTCATTGCCCGGATCATTCATACCAGACTCCAGAGCATTTCTTATGTCAGGTGCCTGAAGGGAGCAGTTTTACCTCCCCACAAACATGCGGAAGAGCAGGTGCTGAATCTTCTGGAAGGAGAAATGGATGTTACGGTGGAAGGAGTTACGGTCAAATGCAAGGCAGGTGACGTTGTCCATATCCCCTCCGGAGCGTTGCACACCGTAACTGCCATTACCGAATGCCTGGCCATGGATCTTTTTGCCCCCAGGAGGGAAGCATATCTGGATTATGGAAGGCGGATAGATTGAGCATCCCCTGAAAAAAAGAGCCGGTAAAGAACATTACCGGCTCAAAATAATTTACCTACGGATAATAGATCGTTAGGTACCCTTTTCTTTGTGAATCTGATACAATTTACCAATATGCGGCACTACGATAATTTCGGTGCGACGATTGGCAGCCCGGGTAGCGGTCGAAGTTGGATCGTCGGTAACTTTGGGATGAAATTCACCCTTACCGGCAGCGGTGAGCTGTTTCGGATTAACACCCAGGTCAATTAATTTCCGGACGATGGAAACGGAACGGGCTACACTAAGATCCCAGTTATCCTGATATCTGGCCGTGTTGATGGGACGGTCGTCGGCATGTCCTTCGATAATCAGGTTTAGGTTAGGACTCTTCTTGAGCATGGCGGCCATGTCTTCCAACGTCTTGTTGTCTTCAGCATTTAAACGGGCAGAACCAGTGGCAAAATTGATCGGATCTTCCAGGTCGAGATAAAGCATATCTTCCAGCTCGGTAATGCGCTGACCACTTTCAGAAACAGCTTTTTCGACATCGGAGAATGCACTCGTGATCTCATCACGGAGCATATTGATCTGGGCCTGTTTGTCTTCAACGGATTTGTTGACAGCTGCCACTTTATCCTGAGTCGACTTTAATTGGTTTTCGACCATGCCAACTTTCTTGGTCAATTCATCCTTTTCCGCGGCTAATGCATTCTTATCACTCTCCAGCATGTCAACCTTCTTTTCAAGGTTTGCCAATGAATTTGCCAGACTTGCTTTCTCCTCTTCAAGCGCCGTAAATTTCTTTTTACTTACACAGGAGGTCGTGGCCAGGAGGGCAATAGCCAGACCCAATAGTGAATATCTCAATTTCATGTTCTACCTATTTTAAAAGTTTGTTGCAAAGTAATGAAAATTCTTGTTAATGGTAAATGAGAAAGGTCCAAAAACTCGATTTATCACCATCTCTTGATAATTTCATGAATCCTCTCCTCCAAACCCCGAGACGAAAAACAGTTCGGGGTGACTGCGCCGGTATATCCTGAGTATGGAATGAGACTAAATGATGATCAGATTTGTTCGGAAAAGTGGTGATTTTCCAGAAGGGAATGACCCGAATGGAACTTCCCTGACGGTCATTGGTAGATTTACATTCGATAAGGGTGCTTATACCAGCGTCTTTGCACCATTTTTCCTTGGCAAAGCCTCCCACTCCGTCAATGTTTTGTCACCTGAAGATCACCGATAACCTGGGAATTTTCATCAAAGCCGATACCATTATACTTATATACTTATACGATAACCCGTCGGCGAAAAATCTTAGTATTTTTCAAGTATGATCGACAATCCGGTGATGACAAAGGTTCAGAAGTCGTACCTGTGGCTTCTTTTTACTTCCTGTGTACTGGTCTATAGCAGTCAGTTGGCAGACTATTTCCATTACAGCCGGTTTCTGGCCGGATCAATAGTGGTGTGGATAATGGCCATCTACCTTTTAATGGCAAAAGAGAAGCGATTATTTACGCTTTCCTATTCCGGAGTATTGCTTATTGGATTTACCGTAGCGGGTGCATTGTCCATTTTCTGGGCAGGTGAAAAGGCTGAGGCGGTGTTCTCTGCCCAGAAGTGGATGTTACTGCTGGGCTTTTACCTGATTTTCAAAACGCTTTACCAGGGAGTACCGCGGGAGATTCTATGGTCGCAGCTGGCGACCGTAAGCCGCACATTCACCCTGCTGATTCTGCTGGTAGTTGGCTATGCCCTGACAGATATGATCCGCACCAGGGATTTTTCGAACGAATCGCTGTATGGCCTTCAGGTATTATTTGGACATAAGTCGCTTATTGCGGCGTTTCTTTTTCTATTATTGCCCCTGAATCTGCTACCCGGTTTTCACCAAATCCTGAAATGGCCCGTTCTGTTCCTGACTGCTTGCCAAATCCTGGTTATCCTGATACTTCAAAGCAGGACCGTTTACCTCTCGCTTTTCGTCTTTCTGATCCTTCTGGGTAAATTGCTGTACCGTTACAGGGAGGAGTGGAAGCCATTGCGGAGACCGGTCTTTGCACCGCTGATTTTGGTACTGGCAGGGGCTGCAGGTGTTTTAGTGTGGAAGAATGCCGCACTGCGGGAAAGGCTGGATGTGACCCGCTATTTGCAATCGCAGACGGCTACCGAACGGCAGGATGTATGGCGTTTGTCCATGCCCCTGATCAGGGACCACTGGATTTTGGGGGTGGGTGGAGGAAACTGGAAAATTCAGTTTCCCGGATATGGGGTTGAGGGTAGCTACCGGATGCAGGACCAGAGCGTGTTTTTTACCCGGGCCCATAACGACTTTCTTGAAGTCCTGGCCGAAACCGGTCTTCCGGGTTTGCTGCTTTATCTGGCAATATTCGGACACGCGTTTTGTCGCCTGCATCGCTGCCGGAAGAAGGTGCCCTGGCAAAGCCACATGTTGCTGGCGGGAATCCTGGGGTTTCTGGTTTCTTCGCTTTTGGATTTTCCAAAAGAGCGAATTGAATTTCTGGCCATGCTTTCGGTGTATCTGGGTTTGGTAGCCATAAGCCTGCCTGGTGACACCCGGGAGTTGATCCGGTGGAGGTCATTCAAGAGTGTCATGATCGTTTTGTCAATCGTTATGGCATTCAACGTCTACACTGGAATCCGGCATTACCGTGCTGAGCGGCTCACCGTTGCCCTGATGCGGGATAGAGCGGCGGGAAACTGGAAAAAGGTCATTGAGTTATCCGGTAGAGCGGAGTCCAGTTGGCACCATCTGGATCCTTCATCGGTACCGTTGTCCTATTACCGCGGACTGGCGTATTATCAGCTGGGGCAAATGGAAGAAGCAGAAGGAGCATTCCAAAAGGCGCACCGTCATACTCCCTACAATTTTCACATATTGAACAATCTCGCCACGGTTGCTCTGGAGAAGAACGATGTTGCCGGGTCACTGGTATGGTTGAGGGAGGCACTACGGATCAATCCGCGATTTGAAGATGCATTGTTCAATCTGAGCTATGCCTATACCCTGCAGGGAGCATATGAAGAGGCGCTCGATGTGCTCGAGTCCGTACCTGCTGACTCCCCAAAAAAGGAATTGTTCCGGGAGGAAATCCGGAAATTGCTTAATGATAAGAAATAGGGAGGCCGGGAAAGCTGCTCTAAGGATGTCCCGCAACTATTGCATCCTTTTTTTCAGGTAGTTGACGGTCTGCTGGATCTCGGAAATTTTTTGTTCCATCGAATCTTCCCTGGATGACCTGCTGTCGTTGAAGCTGATATGCGCGTAATATTGCCAGATTTCGGCAATATCCCGGTAAGGAATCTTGTACGGTGGGTAAGCTGCATTATCGGAGGTGGCAGTGAGCGAGACCCCATCGGGGTTGACCAGCACCCGTTTATAAACAACACCATCGAGGTGCGTTATGATGACATAGGTACGTTCATTTTTGATTTCTTCCAACCGCTCCACATAGCTGCAGATGATGACCGATCCGGAGGGAAGGGGAAGCATCGAATCGCCCTGGATCTCAAAGGCCCGGTAGGTACCTTCGGGTATATTTGGAAAATAGAGTTTGGGCAGTTCCTGAATGAATTCCGGATCCTGAAAATGCTGCAAATAACCGGCCTGGGCCCGGGAGGCAACAAATTCGATGTTTTGCCGGTTGAGCCCATCAACTGAGATAGCAAGCACCTTGAAATCCGGCTGGCTTACGACTTCGAGTTCCCGGTGCCGTAATCTGCTGGTGAGCAGATTATCAACGGTCACATCAAACTGACCGGCAATCCTGATCAGGGTGCTCAGGCTGGGTTCGGTATGACCCCGTTCGTAATCACCAAGAGTGGTGCGGGGTACATCCAGGATTTCTGCCAATTGCTGTTGAGACAAGTTGGCTTTCTTGCGTAAGTACCGGATGTTTTCTCCTAACATAAGCGACATAGCGACCTGATTTATTGCTTCAACTGGCTGTCCTGACATCCTCCCGCAACATTTCGGTGATCAGTACCCGGCGGATGCCATTCTTCAGCGACCGTACGTTATAATTCATCAAATATCCCATTTTGCATCCGGACAATTTCAGATAGGTCTTCATTTTGGCCATGTCGAGCTCGTTGAAGTTTTCGACGCAGCTGACCTGAATAAGCAAACGTTTTTCGACCATCAGATCAATCGTGTAGCCGATATCTATCCGGACGTCTCCGTACACGAGTGGCATCTTCTTCAGGCTTTCTACATCCAGTCCGAGTTGCCGTATCTCGTAGTTAAGGCATTTCAGATAGGCGTTTCTTACCAGACCCGGACCCAAAGCCCGGTGCACATTGAAAGCCGCCTGCAATACCAGATCACTCAGCTTGTTTTCGATCGTCATAGTGGCTGTGGAAGATGTTTGGTCCATTGGTGTATTGACTGATTATTCGACTTTTTATGGGCGAATATATCGACTTTCTGCCAAATTTACCAATCTTTTTCATGTAAATGTCTATTATTACGGCATATATTTGACGAATAATTCGTCTATGTATCTCAATTGCCATAGCTACTACAGTCTTAAGTACGGTCTGCTCAGTCCCCAACAGCTGGTGAATCGGGCAGCACAGCTTGGGGTTACTCATCTCTCCCTGACTGACATCAATAATACCTCTTGTATGATTGAGTTTATTACCACCTGCCGAAGCCATGGAATCAGCCCGGTGGCTGGCATTGAATTCAGACAGGATGACCAATTCTACTACCTGGGTATCGCCAAAAACAGCCGGGGCTTCAATGCGTTGAACGAATTTCTTAACCGGCATCTGGTGGATGACAGACCCCTACCCCCTCAGGCTCCTGACCTCCCAGATGTCTATTTTGTTTACGACGGCGCAAATTTGCCATTTACCAACCTTGGAGAAAACGAATTTGCCGGCATCAGACCGGAGCAGGTAAACCGGTTACGTCAGATCACCCGTTCTGTTTCTCCTGACCGGCTGGTAGCCTGGCTGCCGGTCACCATCGATAGTCCGATAGCCTGGAATACCCACCGACTCCTGCGCTGCATCGCCAACAATGCCCTCAGTGCCAGGATGGAATCTGACAGCTGTTGCCAGCCGACGGAGCACTTCGTGCCTGCTGAGGTATTGCAGCAGATCTTCCAGCCATTTCCTGCCTTGCTGCTTCGTGCCCGTCAGATTTTGGAATCCTGCAGTTGCGATATGGAAGGTGCTACGACCAGAAACCGCCGGCATTTTCTCCAGGACGAGGGAAAAGATTTCCGCTTTCTGACCCAATTAGCCCGGCGAGGATTGCAGCAGCGGTACCACAAGCCGGGCTCCTGGCATCGCACCCGGCTTGATGAAGAGCTCCGGATGATCCGAAAGCTTCGCTTTGCATCCTATTTTCTGATCACCTGGGATCTCGTGCGTTTTGCCCGTTCCAGGAAGTACCGCCATGTGGGGAGAGGAAGCGGAGCCAATTCGTTGGTGGCATATTGCCTCTACATCACCGATGTTGATCCGATAGCCCTCAACCTGTATTTTGAGCGCTTCATCAATCCCCATCGAGCCGAACCTCCCGATTTTGATCTGGATTTTTGTTGGGATGAACGGGATGAAATACTGCATTATGCGAGGCGGGCTCATGGTGCGGACCGGGTAGGACTGCTGGCCAGCTATCAGACCTTTAAAGGCAAGTCGGTGGTACGGGAACTCGGTAAGGTCTATGGTCTTACCCGGAGAGAGATTGATTTGATGGTAGAGCAACCGTTGGCCCGTAACAAGCACCACCCGATGGCCGATGTACTGTTCCGGGAAGGCCGGCAACTGCTGACATTGCCAAGCCATCTGAGTTTTCACAGCGGTGGGATCGTCGTGAGCGAAGAACCCCTCAGCCAGATTACTGCCAGCCAAATGATGCCCCGAGGCCTGCCGGTCTTGCACATCGATATGCAACATGCTGCTGCCTGGGGCCTCCAGAAATTTGACATCCTGAGTCAACGGGGTACCGGCCACATCAAGGAAGCGCTGACCCTCGTTGCTTCCAGGTACCACCAACAGCCCGACATCACCGATATGGAGATGATCGCTGCGGATCAAAGAACCCTTAGTCTGCTGCAAACTGATGGCGCATGCATAGGATGTTTTTACATTGAGTCGCCCGCCATGCGGGGTCTATTGGCAAAGGTTCCCTGCAGGAATTATCTCGATCTGGTAGCCGTCTCCTCCATCATTCGGCCGGGAGTCGCCAAGAGTGGTATGATGCAGGAATATATCCGCCGTTTTCACGATCCGGAGCTCATCGGTTATGCACATCCGCAACTTGCGTCATTGCTGGAAGAAACCCTTGGCATCATGGTCTATCAGGAAGACGTGATGAAAGTCGTGCATCACCTGGCGGGATTTGATCTTTACGAGTCGGATCTGTTGCGACGGTTGATGACCGGCAAGAAAAAGACGGAGCAGGATTTGCAATTCCTGCAAAAGAAGTTTTTCCATAACTGCCTTGAACGGGGAGTAAGCCTGGAGGTAACCCGCCTCCTGTGGCTTCAGATTGAAAGTTTCAGCGGTTACTCATTCAGCAAGGCTCATTCGGCCACCTATGCCGCGGAGAGCCTGCAAAGCCTTTATCTGAAGGCGCATTATCCGCTGGAATTCATGGTGGCCGTTATTAACAATCAGGGAGGATTTTACCCGACAGAGGTCTATGTACGGGAACTGGTCAGGCTGGGTGCGCAGGTAGAACCTCCCTGTATCAATCGCAGTTCCTGGTTGACCAGGCTGGAAGGAGATCGGGTCTTTCTGGGATTCAGCCTGATCAAAGGATTGCAGCAACGCACAGGTGATGCAATCCTGCGACTGCGGTCGGCCGGAAAAGCGGTAGTGCGGTTAAGCCAGGTTGCCGACCGGATTGACCCTGCCCAGTTGGATCTGCTGATCGCGACAGGAGCCTTGCGACAATGCAGTAAACCCCGGAGAGCGCTCCTGTTTGAGCGGCTGCTGGGGACCAAACCTTCGTTTCGGGAGCAGCTGGCCCTGTTTGGAGATGACTCTCCCAGGTATTCACCGGATGAACCGGAAGACCCATTGGACCAGAGTCTGTCCGAACTGAAGCTCCTGGGTTTTCCAATCGGGAATCCTTTCATTTTTTTGAGGGGGGAGCGTTTGCCGCATATCCTGAAGAAAGATATGCGGCACCATGAGGGGTGCCGGGTTCGGATGTACGGTTATTTAGTGATTGATAAACCGGTAACCACGGAAGGTGGCCAGCACATGGGTTTTACTACCTGGATCGATGAAGAGCTATCGTTTTTCGATACCGTTCATTTTCCCGGAGTCTATGCAGCCTTTTCGCTCCGGGGGAGAGGATATTATTGTATCGAAGGAATTGTGGTAGTCGAATACGGCTACCCCTTGTTGCAGGTGTCCCTGTGCCAGGCTGTATTACTGGTGGAAGAGCTCGTTCGGGAAGGACATTCTTTGTCTGACTATCATTACCTTCGTTTCAGGTATGGATGATCGCAGACAGCATATGAACAAAAACAAGATCAGGAAATCAGCCAAACCGGCAACGGTAACCAGCGGTAAGATGGAGAGCCACTCAGGTAAAGACCCAAATTTTCTTCAGCACTTGCTTTATCCAGGGGTGTTGCTGATTGTTGCTTTGATCATCTATTGGTCATTGACGGTAGAAGGCAAAATGTACACCCAGGGTGACAACATTAATGATGCAGTTTTTTACCAGAAGGTGCAACAATATTACCAGGAGACGGGAGAAGTTGCCCGGTGGAATCCCTATGTATTCGGCGGTATTCCCAATATTTTTAATTTGCCCAAATCGTGGGTCAGTGTCGATTTTTATCTGGAATTGCTGGCACGCAGCCTTAGTATTCCTTTTGTATTCTTCTGGTTGGGGGCATTAGGCCAATTTGTTTTGCTCCGCTACCTGAAGTTTGGCCAACTGGAAGCATTTTTCGGCAGTCTGGTATTTCTACTGGCTCCCTACTATCATTCACTGGCCATCAATGGTCACGGCACCAAGATCCAGGCCATTGCCTTCGTTCCCTGGATTGTCTGGTCCCTGCTTCAGATCTTGAATGGGAATCGCCGGCTTCAGGTCGCATTGCTGATTTTACTGGCGGGGCTTCAGCTCCGGACCAGCCATTATCAGATCGTATTTTATACCGCCATTCTGGCCTTCATACTGGTAGCAGGCCATTTTATCAGGGAGCTGAAAGCGGCCAGGGGATTTCCCTGGAGGACCCTGGTGATTTTGAGCATTGCTGCTGCCGGCAGTGCGATCATCGCGGGCCGGCCGCTGCTGCTGGCCGCCAATTATGCCGGTGATTCGGTAAGAGGCCGGGAAGTCATCCGTCTGAGTGATGAACAATCCCTTACAGATCCACAGAAAGGTGTCAGCAAGGCTTTTGTCCGCAACTGGTCATTTGCTCCCCGGGAACTATTGTCTCTGGTTTTGGCAAGGGCACAGGGGGGTACGTCCAACGAGCAGTATGCCAAAGGGGAGTCACTTGGCCTGAAGGAAGATATCATTCCTGCCTACTGGGGCCACAGTCCTTTTAACGGATCCTATTATTACATGGGTACTTTTGTTTTTTTCCTGATGCTCGCTGGCTTTTTACGATGGAAGGACAACCCGCTGCGCTGGGAATGGACAGCGGGTCTGGTATTGATGCTGATCTGGTCACTAGGCACCTTCGCCGGTCCGTTTTACTCTTTCTCCTATCAGTTTATCCCCTTTTTTGCCAATTTCCGCACCCCGACAACCAGTATGTCGATCGTATTCATTCTGACTTCTATCCTGGCTGTTTACGGCCTTAAGTCGCTGCGCCATCTGGGTAAGTCGGAGATGAGAAGGGTCGTAAAGCTGGCATCAGTGCTAGGCGGAATTGCGGTCCTTTTTTTCATAGTTGGTAATATCTTCTCATTCATAAACGGCAAGCAAAATTATCCGGAGGGATACCTGGATCTGCTGGTTGAAGCCAGAAGGGCCATGTATCACACCGACCTGCTCTGGTATCTCGGTACAGGCGTCATCTTTATGACCCTGGTCTGGTTGCTGGCACGGAAGAAAATCGATTGGCGCTCCGGAGCGATTTTCTTAACCATATTAGCATTTGTGGATCTGGGCGTCGTCTGGTACCGCTACAGTGATCAGGTGATCAACCGGCGTGATTTTCACCGGACTTTTCTCGCCGATTCACAGACGTCCCTCTATCTGAAGAATGATCCTTCCGTTTACCGGGTCTTCATTATGAGCAATCAGCATTTTGGTTTGCCGGCGCATGTGCAAACCATGGGAGGAGGGTACGATATGCAGATGAATACTGCCATGTATGAATTGATGAATAATAACCTATATAAAAGGGTAGATGGTAAAACGCAGATCAACTGGAACGTCCTAGATTTCATGAATATAAAATACATGGTAAGTGACAGGCCGGTCGAAAATGACCGCTTGAGTCTGGAACTGGAAGACCCTGGCAGGGGCACCTACCTCTATCGTTACAAGTTTAATAAGGAAAGGGGCTTTTTTGTGGACGAATTCGAGGTCATCAGGGACGATGTTGCCCGTCTGAAGATGATCAATAGTCCGGCCTTTGATGTTAGAAGAGTGGCCATCCTGGAAGAAGCCCCGGAGGATAAAGTATTTCCGGCATCGCGATCCAGGGTAGATCTGCTGTCGTCTGATCCCAATAAGGTGGTTTATACGGTCGAAACAGAACGACCAGGCCTTTTTGTGATGGCTGATATTTATCATCCCAAAATCCAGGAAGTGTATCTGGATGGGGCACCAGCCGGAAAGGTCTACAAAACCAATCATGCCATCCAGTCCCTGGTGGTGCCGGAAGGATTGCATACGATTGAACTCCGGTACAAAAAACAATGGTTTGCCATCAGTCAGTGGATCAGCAATATCGGTTTCGTCATCATGTACCTGGTGCTGGTCTATTGGCTCGTGTCAGGGATTAAACAAGGTGACCTCGGAAAAGGGAAACCAGTGCCCTCCCGAACATGAACCAGTTTCGCCACCGGAGGTTAATATTATATTGAGTAATGGCACAACAAATTTTAGAGAAGGATGCCCCTGATCGAATTTCGAAAAGAAGGTCTCTACGTTCCGGCGGCTGATGTATACATTGATCCCTGGCACCGGGTACCGAAAGCTTTGATTACCCACGGGCATTCGGATCATTCGCGGTGGGGGCATCAGAAATACCTTTGTACTCACGAGAGCAAGCCGATTTTGCGATGCCGCCTGGGAGATGTGACCATTCAGTCAGTGGCGTTTGGAGAGGAAGTGGTCGTGCATGGCGTAAAGTTTACATTTTTACCAGCCGGACATATCGTCGGATCAGCGCAGATCCGTATTGAACACCGGGGGGAGGTCTGGGTTGTCTCCGGCGATTACAAAGTCGAAAATGACGGAATCAGTGGCCGCTTTGAGCCGGTACGGTGTCATACCTTCATCACTGAATGCACCTTTGGCCTGCCCATTTACTCCTGGTTACCACAGGAGAGGGTATTCGAACAAATCAATCAATGGTGGCAGATGAACCGGTCGAACAAAGTAACCAGCATTCTTAACGGATATTCTTTGGGCAAGGCACAACGGCTGCTCTGTGGGCTCGATCTGTCAATAGGCCCCGTATTCGTCCATGGAGCCATCCTTCAAATGAATGAAGCCATCCGGCTGAGTGGCATTCGCTTGCCGGAGACACGCCCGCTCCATGAAGAGGTGTCAAAATCTGAACTGGAAGGGGCTCTGGTGCTTACCCCTTCCGGAGCTGGAAAAAGCGGACAGATACGACGTATTAAAGAGGTATCGCAGGCAGGAGCCAGCGGCTGGATGCAGTTGAGAGGGGCCCGCAGATGGGGGGGTATGGACCGGGGGTTTGCCTTATCCGATCACGCCGACTGGGAAGGACTGAATAAGACGATTGCGGATACCGGAGCTGAAACGATCTACGTAACTCATGGACCCACCGAAGTCTTCGGACGATGGCTCGCGGAGCAGGGATATAATGTTCGACCGGTGAAAACGAAATTTACCGGTGAACAGGCTGCCGAGCCGGTTGAGGAAGGTTGGGAGAAACTGTGATCAGGTATGAAACGATTTGCACTCCTCTATGAATCTCTGGACCAAACGACCAGTACCAATCAAAAAGTCACGGCCTTGATTCACTATTTTCAGGAAGCACCATTAAAAGATCGTTTGTGGACAGTTGCCTTACTCTCACACCGCAAACCCAGGCGATTGACCAACACCAGCCTGCTGAGATCCTGGGCAGCGGAACTTGCCGGTCTGCCCCTGTGGCTGTTTGAAGAGTCTTATCACATCGTGGGAGACCTCGCTGAAGCGATCGCACTGATGTTGCCAAAGCCGGACAAGAGTGCGAACAAAACTTTGTCAGAGTGGATCGAGATGCTGATAAACCTGAAAGACGAGGATGAGTCGATAAAGAGGGACGCCATTACAGGGGCATGGTCCGGTCTTGATCACCGGGAACGCTTTGTGTTTAATAAGCTAATCACTGGTGGATTCCGGGTTGGCGTGTCCCAGAAGTTGATGATCCGGGCACTTTCAAGCGCAAGCGGGATCGATCAAAATTTGCTGACTCACCGGCTCATGGGCAATTGGTCTCCCATGGATACCACCTGGGAAGAACTGATCTTCAGAAAGAGGGAGGAAGAAGATCTTTCAATGCCCTATCCATTCTACCTTGCCTATGCTTTGGATCTCGATTTCGACCAACTCGGTGATCCCAGGCAATGGCAGGCCGAATATAAGTGGGACGGTATCCGTGGCCAGCTCATCTGCCGGAAGGGTAGTCTATTTGTCTGGTCCAGGGGTGAAGAACTTCTGAACGAGCGTTTTCCTGAATTCGGGCCATTGGCCGGGGTGCTTCCAGATTCGACGGTGTTGGATGGTGAGATCCTGCCCTTCAAAGATGGAAATCCGCTAGATTTTCAACATCTGCAGACCCGGATCGGACGAAAGAATCTAACCCGCAAAATGCTGGAAAGTACTCCGGTGATCTTCATGTGCTATGATCTCCTCGAGTTGGGATATGAAGATCTGCGTGACCGGCCGTTGTCTGAACGCCGGGACCGGCTCGAGAAACTGATTAGCGATCTTGAAAATCCGCCGGAATTGAGACTTTCCCAGGTGATTGAATTCGATAACTGGGCCGGACTGGATGAATGTCGGATTAACGCTCGTGAAAAACGCAGCGAAGGCATCATGCTGAAACGACTCGACTCCCGGTACGGGAGCGGTCGGAAACGGGGTGACTGGTGGAAATGGAAGATCGATCCGCTGACAATTGATGCCGTACTGCTGTATGCCCAGCAGGGTCATGGCCGGAGGGCCAATCTCTTTACGGATTATACCTTTGCAGTCTGGAACGGCGACGAGCTGGTGCCCTTTACCAAAGCCTATTCGGGATTGACAGATCAGGAGTTTTTGGAGATCACCAGGTATGTCCGCGAAAACACGCTGGAACGGTTTGGCCCGGTCAGGGCAATAGTGCCGAATCTCGTATTTGAAATTGCTTTTGAAGGAATTCAAGCCAGCTCCCGCCACAAGTCGGGAGTCGCCCTTCGTTTTCCGCGAATGCACCGCTGGAGAAAGGACAAACATCCAAAGGAAGCCAATACCCTGGAGGATCTCAAAGCGATCCTGCAGGGGTTTCAGTGAAAAATAATGGATGGAATCAGAATCAGGTGCCTTCTTGCCAGTTTTCCAGGTACGCAATCTGTCGCTCACTGAGTTGATCGATCGTCACATTCATCGACTTCAATTTTAACTCGGCAATTCTGTCATCGATTTCTTCCGGAATCCTGTGGACTTTCGGTTGCAGTTTTTTTCTGGTAAGGTATTCCATGGCCAATGCCTGGTTGGCAAAGCTCATATCCATCACTTCACTGGGGTGGCCTTCGGCGGCAGCCAGATTGACCAACCTTCCCTCTGCCAGCAGATAGATGGAATGTCCGTTTCTCAATCTGTACTGCTCCACATTGGGTCTGATTTTCTTCCTTTCAACGGTCAACTCCTCCAAATCAGGAATATTGATCTCCACATCAAAATGACCGGAATTGGCCAGGATGGCATGGTCCTTCAAGAGTTCGAAATGTTCTTTATTGAGAATATCGGTGTCACCGGTCGCTGTTACAAAGATATCTCCGAGCTGGCAGGCGTCCTTCATTTTCATTACCCGGAACCCATCCATCACTGCTTCCAATGCCTTTACAGCATTCACTTCGGTAATGATGACATTGGCCCCCATCCCCCTGGCTTTGGAGGCAACTCCCCGGCCACACCATCCATAGCCGGAAATCACGAAATTTTTTCCGGCGATGAGGACACTCGTTGCCCTCAGGATTCCGTCAATGGTCGATTGCCCTGTACCGTACCGGTTATCGAACAAATGTTTGGTCATGGCATTGTTCACATCCATTACCGGGTACTTCAGGGCATTTTCCCTCTCCATAGCTTTCAGCCTGATGATTCCCGTTGTCGTTTCTTCGCAGCCGCCCAGGATGTTGTCGATCAAATCCTGCCTTTCCCTATGGATCGTAAAGACGAGGTCCCCTCCGTCATCGACCGTGATATGTGGCTTGATCTCCAGTACCTTCCGGATATTCTGGTAGTATTCTTCCCGGGTTTCTCCCCGCCATGCATACACTTCGATCCCCCTGGGTGCCAATGCCGCTGCAACATCATCCTGAGTGGAGAGTGGATTGCATCCCGTGATGGCAACCTTTGCTCCGCCTTCGACCAGTGTTTCAACCAAAACGGCCGTTTCTTTGGTCACATGCAGGGCAAATCCAATCCTCACCTTATTCAGTGGTTTGATTTCCCTGAACTCCCTTCGGATCTGCATCAAGACAGGCATATGGGTTTCAGCCCATTCTATTTTCAATCTGCCCTCCGGTGCCAGGGCAATATCTTTAACGGTATACGACATTTTGATTTGTTATGGCATTTTAAAGGTTTTCAGATGATCTCCACTTGTAACAATCAATTTGCTGCTATCACGCCATTCCGTGATTTACCGAAGGCTACATATCTTGGTGGTTAATCTCCTGATCTGACCAGAGGCAATTTCCGGACATAAAAAGGCTGGCCCTGGTGGATAATCCTTACCAGCTTTTTTTGGGCGACCAGTTCCTCTAGTTTCTTGCCGTCAGCATTCCCCTGCTTCAAAAATTGCAGCGCTTCACTTTCCCGCATCGGGTGTACGGAGGTAATGTTGAGCAAGTTCTGGACAACATCTCCCGATGCTGAAAAAGCTTCTTCAGAAAATCCGGTAAGAAGTTCAGTTTTTACAACATGGTTACGAAAGATATGGTAAGCCCGGTTCAATGTTTCTTCATCTGGTGACTGTACCCATCTTTCGGATGGCGGACGGGTAGGAATGGCAATATAGGCTATGGCCGGGTTCAATTGTTCCAGATATTCAGCGGTGGCTTTCAGGCTGGCTGCGTGGTCGTTGATGTCCCGGACCAACATGGTTTCGGAGACCAGGGTACCCTTGAAGATTGTAGAAAACTTCAGGGCACCTTCAAGGATTTCGGGTAGTGATAATTTTGGATTTGGGCGGTTGATTTTGCGCCATGTGTCTTCGTTCACGGAGTCCATTTTCAGTGAAACATAATCTGCCCGTGCCAATTCATTCCTTACCTCTTCAAGCCACAAAGTGGAAGAGTTCGTGATGACCGCTATTTTGATTTTCAAAGGACGAAGCATTTCAATGATTCTTCCAAGATTGATATCCAGGGTGGGCTCGCCATCCGGCACCAAAGTGAGGTAGTCAATCCGGCCACTCCCATCCTTCACTTCATGGATCCTTTGTCTTACCGCCTGAATTATTTCATCTGGTTCAAAAAATGGACGGCGTTGTAGATCTTTTTGGGCAGTTGGCCCAACCTGACAATATACGCAGTCGTATGAACAGTTCTTCGGTGGTATATTGTTTATCCCCAGGCTTTGTCCAAGTCTCCTGGAGGGTACAGGTCCGAATGCAATCATTCTTTTGACTTTTTTATGGTTACGCCGAGTGCCGGCCTTACTCCACCTCATTTCATTTGGTAGGTGCCCTTCCCATTTCCACCTTTCCCAAAAACCCCTATACTCTTGTTGGCAAAAAGTGCATTTTTCATAAATCAACCGGTTCTTTTTCCTGACTTCCTGCCACTCGATTTTTTGGGTAATAAAGCATCAACTCTTGCGTCGACCTGACTTTGAATGTGCTCAATACCCTTTGGAAGCCTCTCAATTTAAATCCGGGAAAGGAAAGAAAGAAAGATATTTGTCAGGTATCCGATTGATTTTTATCAATTGGAGGAAAGGTCAGAAAAAGTTCATTTATGAAAAAACTGTTTAACTACTTTATTCAGGGCTTGATCTATATAGCGCCATTGGCAATCACCGGCTATATTATTTACATGATATTCAGCTTTGTAGATGGGCTGTTGCAGCAGATGCTGGAAGAATTGTTTGGATTCAAATTTCCGGGACTTGGTCTTTTGATTCTCGTGTTTCTATTGATGCTGGTCGGTTATCTTGGACAGACCATCATTGCCCGGCCACTGAAAGCGCTATTTGAACGGATATTGCAAAAAGTGCCGGTGCTCAACATGATTTATTCGGCCTTCAGCGATCTGTTTTCGGCTGTAGTTGGCAAGAAGAAGAAGTTCAGCAACCCCGTTCTGGTTCTGGTCAATCCCATATCGAATCTGGAAAAGCTTGGTTTCCTGACCGAGGAGGATCTTGAGTTACTTGATGAGCGGGAAAAGGTAGCCGTTTATTTTCCCCATTCCTATAATTTCTCCGGCGAACTGTTTATTGTACCCAGAGAAAACGTCAGGCCGGTTCATATCAATCCCGGCGATGTGATGAAGTTTATTGTGTCAGGGGGTGTAGCGGGCTGGAACGAATAATCTGAAGGGTTCCGAAAGTCTTTCTCTCAGGTGCGATACCCCAGTTCTCTCCAGGCATCAAACATTTTAGATTCCCAATCCGGGTCATTGATTTCCGAAGCCCAGGCTGGCAAACGATTTTTTTGCAGATGATAATACATCATCTGTTGCCGTGGCGATAAAAGGTGTAAGGGGGATTTTCCCTGTCCGATCAGGGCATTGATTTTAGCGGCCTGAGCCTGAGTCATTGGTACCCGCCTGAAATCAGTGTGACGCAGGTAGTATTTGGGTTCCCTGTCCAACCGGAAATTTCCGGCCTGACGTACCTTATTTTCACCCAAGCTATGGCCGGCCGTCCTTTTCTGTGATTCAGTAGATGCATAAATCCGGTCGGCGCATTCGGCGGCCTGTCCTTTTTCGAGTATGGTTTCCAGCGAAACCTGAGCAGGATCGAAGTAAACATTGACTACTTCACGGTTATCCATAAAGCCGGCTTCTGTTCGTACCACCCCGTCAATACTGCCTAACTCTTTTTCACCGGTCCAGAAGCAAAACATGCTCAGAGTCGTTTTTTCAACCCCCCGTTCGACAGCGGCCAGTTCAGCATACAACAAGGGCAGGTAATCAGGTACCGGAGATCCGGCTTGTTGCATGCCAGTGATCAGGTAGCCGACCAGGCCGGAAGGTGTATAGTCACCACTGAGCCGGGGCACTACTTCTTTTGTATCGGATCCGACAATCCGGACCACCGGATTGTTCCAGCTGGGTTCACCATAATATTCCAGCACCTCAGCATCTTTACCCCTCCGGTTATTGTAGATGGCCAGCGGTACAAAGTAAGTCTCGATGGTCTCGACGATCAGGGGATGGCTCAGAACCGTCTTGCCGTAGGTACGGCAGGTGAGGCAACCCGGTATTTCCTGAAAAAGGATTAGAATGGGTTTTTTACTGGAGGCTGCCACCTCCCGGGCTTCGGCCAGGTCCCTGTACCATTCTACTTTTCCGAGCTCCTCCGGGTTGCCCGCATATATAAAATTACCAATCAATAACGATGCGAGGGATACCAAAAACCGTGACATGAGGAGTTACTATTTTTGTCTGACATAAAGTTAAGGAATTTACCTTGTCATCGGTTTTCCATGATTGAATTCAATAAGCTAATTGAGCCGGCGGTCTCCTGGTTTGCCTCCAGAGGGAGGACTCCTTTTCCATTTCAAGTGAACGCGTGGAGGTATTATCTGAATGGGGATTCCGGAATTGTCAATGTTGCGACGGGCAGTGGAAAGACATTCTCACTGATGGCGCCAATATTGCTCGAAGGTTTACAATCCGGTGACTGGGAAGACCGGATACAGGCCATCTGGATCACTCCGATACGGGCACTGGCCAAGGAAATCCAGCAGGCCGGACAGGAGGTTGCATCCGGACTTAACCTGGACTGGAAGATCGCAATCCGTACTGGCGATACCTCCAGCCGGGAAAGGAAAGAGCAGATCGAACACTCACCCCAGATCCTGATCACCACTCCCGAAACCGTACATCTTCTCCTGACATTAAGGGGTTATCCCCGTTTTTTTTCATCGCTCAAAGCGGTCGTCGTCGATGAATGGCATGAATTGATGGGATCGAAAAGAGGGGTTCAGATGGAACTGGCCCTTAGCAGGCTAAAGACTGTCGCTCCTGATTTGAAGATTTGGGGCATTTCGGCGACGATTGGCAATATGCAACAGGCAGTGGAGGTACTTTTTGGCAGCTGGTCATTGCAGAACAAGAGACCCCTTCGACTGGTCACCAGTGCGATCCGGAAAAAGATTGACATCCATACCATCATCCCGGATGAGATGGAAACATTCCCCTGGACGGGACATCTGGGCATCAGGTTGATCGATAAGGTCATCCCAATCATTGATAGTAGCCGTTCTACCTTGCTTTTTACCAATACCCGCGGGCAATGCGAAATCTGGTATCAGAAGTTGCTGGAAGCATCGCCCGATCTGGCCGGACGGATCGCGATGCATCACGGATCAATGAGTCGTGAGCTTCGGGATTGGGTTGAAAATGCATTACATGAAGAACGGATCAAAGCAGTAGTCTGTACATCCAGTCTGGATCTGGGCGTGGACTTCCGACCGGTGGAGACGATCGTACAAATTGGCAGTCCAAAGGGAGTAGCCCGCTTCGTACAGCGGGCAGGCAGGAGTGGGCACCAGCCTGGGGCAACCAGCAGGATCTTTTTTTTACCGACGCATGCACTGGAGATTTTGGAAGGAGCTGCTTTAAAGGAAGCGATCCGGCGGGAGATCGTGGAGGAGAGGATTCCGTACGTCCGAAGTTTTGATGTATTGATGCAATATCTCGTTACCCTGGCCATTTCCGAAGGTTTTGATGCCGAATTGATCCGGAGGGAAGTCAAGAGTACCTTCTCTTTCCGCAGTATGACTGACGAAGAGTGGCGTGCAACCCTGGCCTTTACCGTATCCGGTGGGAGTCTTGATGCTTATGATGAATATAAAAGGTTGGGGCGGGATAAAGATGGTCTGTACCGGATTACCGAAAAGGCGATTGCTACCCGGCACCGTCTTTCAATGGGCACCATCGAAGGTGACAATACGATGATGGTCAAATACCTCAGCGGTAAGAATCTGGGAAATATTGAAGAGTGGTTTATCAGCAGGCTGAATCCCGGGGATCATTTCTGGTTTGCCGGTAAAAGCCTCGAACTGGTCCGGATCCGGGAAAACGTGGCTCTGGTGCGAAGATCGAAAACCAAAGATGGACGGACACCCTCCTGGCTGGGAGGCCGGATGCCTTTATCTTCTCAACTTTCGGCCATGATCCGCCTTAAACTGGATGAATATGTCAGGGGTCAGGTCTCCGGTATGGAGATTGATTCCCTACAACCCTTGTTTGATGTCCAGCAAAAACATTCACTTATTCCGCTGGAAAATCAGTTCCTTATCGAATCCTTTCACGACCGGGAAGGCCATCATTTGCTGATGTACCCTTTTGAGGGTCGTTTTGTACACGAAGGTATGGGTGCCCTGATTGCCTATCGTCTCAGCCGGCATAAGCCGTTGACATTCTCCATAGCCATGAACGATTACGGGTTTGAACTCTTGAGTGATCAGGAGATCCCTGTCGATACCGCACTGGAAGCCGGGCTATTTGAAACGAGAGGATTGCAACAGGACATTCTGGCCAGTGTAAATGCAGTAGAGATGGCCAGAAAGCGCTTCCGCAATATTGCGGCCATCGCTGGTCTGGTCTTTAGGGGATATCCAGGTAAATTGAAAAAGGAAAAACATTTACAAAGTTCTTCCAGCCTTTTGTTTGATGTCTTTCGGGATTATGATCCGGACAACCTGCTTTATCTGCAGTCCTATGACGAAGCCCTGGTTTTTCAATTGGAAGAAGCGCGCCTGCGAAAAGCACTGGACCGGATTGCCGGGCAAGAAATCAGACTGATGAAGACTCCGGGTCCCACGCCTTTCTCTTTTCCGATCATTGTTGACCGTTTACGGGAACGCATGAGTTCCGAAAAAATCTCTGCCCGGATCGAACGAATGAAACTCCTCCTGAACAAGTGACCGGCGGTTTAATCTCATCAAATACGTTATCCTGGTGGTGAAGGCAGAACTTTTTAGGCGAAATTCCCGGCAAAAAGCTGGATGACTTTGCCTTTTCTATCCTAAAAGAGAAAAAATAGAACAGTAAAACATTGTTAGAATTTAGAGTTTGCCAGAAAAATCCTATATTCATAGACTGCCACAAATTACCACCAAGATAATCCGGATTCCATGAGGTACTTTTCACCAGGGGAAGGCTGTCACCTGTCACATCGACGTCAGCGGCTCAACATGTGGGCTGGTGTGCTGATTGTCGTTTTACCGAAGTGTTCCCTGTGTGTGATGGCCTATTCCAGTACACTTATCATGTGCAGTGGACGATCGGTTATCCGGGAAACAAATTCCTTTGGCATGGTTATCCTTGGGTTGCTGATCGCGATTTTATTTTGGGGGATTTCTCGTAATTATCGCGGTGAACGGACAGTCCTTGCGCTGCTTATGGCGGCAGCAGGGACACTGATAATCTTCTTCAGTCAAGTTGGCCTGATCGGTGATCAATTATACTATGCAGGTTGTGGCCTGACGTTTTTTGCGATCTGGCTGAATGGCAGCTTTTTCCATGTGATGCACAAATTCAAGCGCATTTTTCAAACTTAATTATACATGTTAAAACTGATAATATGATACCTGAACAATTTGGATATTCAGCTCCCGGGAGTCTCGCAGAAGCTTTCAAGCTACTGCAGGAACACGGTGAAGATGCCAAGATCCTGGCAGGTGGACACAGTCTGATTCCAATGATGAAATTACGGCTTGCCACCCCTACTCATCTGGTTGATATTAATAATATTCCCGGATTGGGTGACATCGTGGAAGACAATGGGATACTCCGGATCGGAGCCCTGACACGGGAGGTTGATCTGGAAGATTCGCCATTGATCCGCGATAAATTCCCAATTTTTATGGATGCAGCCAAACTGATTGCCGATCCCCAGGTACGGAATTTTGGAACAGTAGGGGGTAACATTGCGCATGGTGATGCAGCCAATGATCACCCGGCGGTGATGCTGGCCTTGCGGGCTGAAGTCGTGATCTCCGGACCGGACGGTAGCAGAACCGTAGGTATCGATGATTTCTTTTACGGGTTCTATATGACGGCAATTCAACAGGGAGAAATTCTCACCGAGATTAGAATTCCGGTGCCTTCCGGCAGGTTTGGCAGCGCTTATCACAAAGTCGAGCGAAAAGTAGGCGATTATGCCGCTGCCGGAGTAGCCGTTGCCCTGGTGGTCGATACCGGAGGCAAGTGCACCTATGCCGGTATTGGTCTCACCAATGTCAATCCAACGCCCCTGCGGGCAGTCCGGTCTGAGGAAGTCTTGACAGGCAGTAATCTGAATGACGAAGTGATTGGTCTCGCAGCCCAATATGCCTCAGAAGATTGCCAGCCAAGTACAGATCTCAGGGGAGATGAGGAATACAAACGGCATCTGGTGAGAGTAGTGACCAGACGCATGATTCAGAAAGCGATTTCCCGAACCACATAAATGACTGACATGAAGAAAACGATTAATTTCAAATTAAACGGAACAGATTACACCCAGGAAATAGAACCTCGTACTTTATTGGTGCATCTGATTCGAGAGAACCTTACGCTCACGGGTACCCATATCGGTTGTGATACGACCAGTTGTGGAGCCTGTACGATATTGATCAATGGTCGATCTGCCAAATCCTGTACGATCCTGGCGGTCCAGGTCGACGGTAAAGAAATCACCACGGTTGAAGGCCTGGCAACTGCTGAAGGATTGCATCCGATTCAGGAAGGATTCAAGGAAAACCATGGATTGCATTGCGGCTTTTGCACGCCCGGTATGATGCTGCGAGCGGTAGAACTGCTGAAGAAAAACCCAAATCCCAGCGAAGATGAAATTCGGTGGGGCATCTCCGGCAATCTCTGCCGGTGTACGGGATACAATAATATAGTAAAGGCTATTCAGTATGCCAGTGCCAAGATCCGTGGGGCAGAGTTACCTTCCACAGAACCCGAATTTGTCTGATGATTCACTTAAACGACTAATCAAGAAATTATGATACAATGTAAAACATCCAAAGAAATAAGTGGCATGGGTCATTCGATGAAGCGGAAAGAAGATGCCCGCTTCGTTCACGGGAAAGGCCATTATATCGACGATATCAAATTGCCCGGTATGCTGTATATGGACATCGTACGGAGTCCCTATGCCTATGCTAAAATCAAGAACATCGATGCATCCAAGGCCCTTGCGATTCCGGGAGTAGTGGCCGTGGTGACCGGCAAAGATCTGGAACAATACAATCTGCACTGGATGCCGACACTGATGTCTGATACACAAATGGTGTTACCAACCGATACAGTCATGTATCAGGCCCAGGAAGTAGCGGCGGTGATTGCCACCGACCGGTACACTGCACGTGATGGCCGTGAAGCGGTAAGGGTGGAATACGAACCCATGACCCCGGTGATGGATCCCTTCAAATCGCTCGATCCGGATGCTCCGGTGTTGCGCACCGACAAGAAAGGAAAAACCGACAACCACATCTGGCACTGGGAGGCTGGTGACAAAGAAAAGACGGAAGCAGTATTCAGGAACGCCGATGTAGTGGTGAAGCAACAAATGCACATACCAAGAATACATGTGTCATCCATTGAGACCTGTGGCTGTGTTGCAGATTATGACAAAGTCCAGAATCACCTGACCATGTACATGACGACTCAGGCTCCTCACGCTATCCGGACCGTCATAGCATTGGTAGCCGGACATGTTGGGCTTAGTGAGGAGAAAATCAGAGTGGTATCGCCGGATATCGGAGGGGGTTTTGGAGGTAAGGTGCCGGTTTATCCCGGTTACGTGATCGCCATTGCGGTATCGTTTCTGACCGGAGTTCCGGTCAAGTGGATCGAAGATCGTAGCGAAAATCTCCAGGCCGATTCTTTTGCCAGGGATTATCATATTACCGCCGAGTTGGCTGGTACCAGGGAAGGGAAGATCCTCGCAACCCGGTTTAAAGTGCTTGCCGATCATGGATACACCGATGCCGCTGCCAACCCCTCCAAGTTTCCGACCGGCATGTTTTCGATCGGTACCGGATCGTATGATTACGATACCGCCTTTATGGAAGCGGATGCCGTCTATACCAACAAGCCACCCGGAGGGGTCGCTTACCGCTGTTCATTCAGAGTTACGGAAGCGGTGCATGCGATCGAGCGGATGGCCGACATTTATGCCATGGAAATCGGGAAAGATCCCGCTCAACTGCGCATGGAGAATTTCATCAAAAAGGATCAGTTTCCATGGAAATCTCCAACCGGATGGATTTACGACAGTGGCGATTATCATGCAGGCCTGGAAAAGGCACTCAAAGCCATCGGCTATGATGATCTGAGGAAAGAACAACTGGAGCTGCGAAAGCAGGGGAAGCTGATGGGAATCGGCATCTCCACTTTTACCGAGATCGTTGGAGCCGGGCCTTCAAAAGATTTTGATATCCTGGGCATCAAGATGTTTGACAGCGCTGAGATTCGGGTGCATCCGACTGGTAAAGCGATAGCCCGTTTTGGTACCAAATCCCAGGGGCAGGGCCATGAGACTACCTATGCCCAGATCATTGCCGAAGAGCTGGGTATCCCGGCTGCTCACATTCAGGTGGAAGAAGGAGACACCGACACGGCACCGTATGGTCTTGGCACCTATGCCAGCCGGAGTACCCCCACCGCAGGAGCTGCTGCTGCGGTAGCGTCCCGAAAGTTGCGTGACAAAGCCCGTAAGATAGCGGCATACCTGCTCGAAGTGAGCGAAGATGATTTGGAATGGGAACCTGGGAAATTCTTCGTAAAGGGAGCACCGGATAAGGTCAAGACTATTCAGGAAATCGTATTTGCCGCCTATACCAATCATCCTCCAGGGATGGAGGCCGGCTTTGAAGCCACCCACTATTACGATCCTCCCAACCTTACTTTTCCTTCAGGGGCTTATATCTGTGTGGTGGATATCGATCCGGAAACCTGTGAAATCAAAGTACGTCGTTTTGTTGCGATAGATGATTGCGGTCACATCATCAATCCGATGATCGTCCAGGGGCAGGTACACGGAGGATTGACTCAGGGAATAGCTCCGGCGATGTACGAAGAACTGATCTATGATGAAGCAGGCAACATCCTCAACGGTACATTGATGGATTATCTGGTTCCCACCGCCGTTGAATCGCCTCGCTGGGAAACCGGACACACAGTGACGCCTTCACCTCATCACCCGATTGGTGCCAAAGGAGTAGGAGAATCGCCGACAGTTGGATCACCACCGGCCATCGTCAATGCCATTGTCGATGCCGTATCGCACCTGGGTATCAGGCATCTGGAAATTCCGGTTACCCCTTACAAGGTGTTCCGGGAACTGAAGAAAGTAGGATATTTTGATTAGTATCTGAATTATAGAGAACGAATGATGAGCTCCAGGTGTAGTTTATTCTGCATCTGGACTTTTTTTATCTAAATAGAATTTTATGAATACTACTATTGAAAAGACATTTGAGGTATCCGAAGCCATTGACAAGGTCTGGCAAAATCTGGCCGATCCGATGCAGATTGTGACCTGTGTGCCGGGTGCTTCCATCACTGAAAAGATAGATGACAAAAACTACAAGGGTGAGGTTGAAACCAGATTTGGACCGGTCAAAGTTAAGTATGACGGGCAGATCGAAATTGTCGAACTCGACGAAATCAACCATCGAATGGTGCTGAAAGGTAAAGGGCTGGACAGCAAGGGTAAAGGAAGTGCCGATCTGGAGATGACGGGCACCCTGAAGGAGGAAAATGGATTGACCAGGGTAAACTTTGTCATGAATATCGGACTTGTTGGCACGCTGGCCCAATTTGGTTCGCGCCTGATCGGAGATGTGTCGGATCAGCTGCTCAAACAGTTTATCGAAAATTTTAAAGCCCAGCTTGCCGGTAAGGAAGTCGACAATACCATGTCGGCCGGAAGCATGATCGGAAGCATTATGAAGGATAAGCTGGGCGGAATCTTTGGAGGTAAAAAGGAAGCCTGATGGTCCAACACCCTCTTGATTTGATACCGGCACTTGATCGGCTTGGATATGTGGTCGATGAAGAGCTGGCCACAGTTCTGTATATCATGTTGAAGTTGGAGAAACCCCTGCTGCTCGAAGGAGAGCCGGGAGTTGGTAAGACTGAAGTTGCCAATATACTGGCTTCGTACCTGAAAACGGATCTGATCCGGCTGCAATGTTACGAAGGTCTGGATGTGCATCATGCCATCTATGAGTGGAACTATCAAAAGCAACTGTTGGCAATAAAGCTTCAGGAACAATCATCGCTTTCCCTAAAGGAGAAGGAATCGATCATCTTCGGAGAGCAATACCTGATGCAACGGCCCTTGCTCCAGGCCATATCGGCCGATAAACCTGTGGTATTACTGATCGATGAAATCGATAGGGCAGATGAAGAATTTGAAGCATTTCTCCTGGAAGTTTTATCGGCTTTTCAAATCAGTATCCCGGAAATTGGTACGATCCGGGCAAAGCACAAACCATTGGTCATTCTGACCTCCAATCGTACCCGCGATCTGAGCGATGCCTTAAAGAGGCGGTGTCTCTATTATTGGGTACCCTATCCGACTCCGGAGAAAGAATTAAAAATCATTAAGAAGCATCTGCCTGGAATTGAAGATCAGTTGGCGGCAACGATTATCGGGTACGTGCAGCAAATGCGCACCTTAAAACTGGATAAAATTCCAGGAGTAGCAGAAACCATCGATTGGGCAAAAGGTGTTATGGCACTTGATACCGATGATGTAACCGATGCGCTGTCCTGTGTTGTCAAGTCCAACCAGGACGAGACTACGGTAAGGGAGGTATTATTTACGAATGAACAATAGCTGCAACCTGATCGGCCAGAGCCTGGTTAATATTTATAAATACAAATAAAGATAGCGGATGTCGCACTACACCGATTATGCAACCTTCAGTGAGGCATTTGTGGGTTTTTCCCAAGATGCCAAAGCAGAAGGTTTGAAGATTGGTATTGATGAAACAGCTCAAAGTCTCCTCGTTGGCCTTTCCGGATTATGGGGAGACACCCCCTTTTTTCAATATGCGCTGGCTTCGATTTTCTGCAGTAATCCGGAAGACCGGCCGGTTTTTGATGCGGTTTTTCACCGTTTCTGGGATCTTGCCGGTAGCAGGTATAGCTACCAGGCCCGGTTTCAGAATCAAAGCAATCTCAGGAAGAAAACCCGGGCGACCCTGGTGATGTTGGGACAACAGTCCGGCAAGGAGGAAGGCACCCACCAAACCAAGACCACCAGCGGTGCCAACAGCAGGGAGACATTGCGCAAGACTGATTTTTCATTGATCTCACAAGCGGATGAGAAGTCCTTAAATGCTCTTTGCGATCAGCTGGTGAGGGAGATGACCCTGCGGCTTCGCAGAAAATTTAAAAAAGGAAAACAGGGTCAGCTTGATATGGCGCGCACGATCAGAGGCGGCATCTCCCGTGGTGGTCATTTCTTTGATCTGTATCAGAAGGAACGAAAGAAGGAGAAATTGCGGTTGGTGCTGATGCTGGATGTCAGTGGATCGATGGATAAATACTCCTTTTATTTATTGCGCTTCATCTGGTTGCTCCGTCAGCATTTTTCCCATATTGAAGCCTTTACCTTTAGTACCCGATTGCTCAGGATTACCGGGCACTTGCAGCACAAGTCATTGCAATTTACCCTCAGTGCGTTGGGTATGGAAGCCAATCACTGGTCCAGTGGTACTAAAATCGGAGATTGCCTTTCAGAATTTATGGATAAGTATGGAAAAAGGGTTTTAAATGGCCGATCGATGATGATTGTGCTCAGTGATGGATTGGATACCGGTGAACCCGGACAATTAGCCACACAGCTTTCCCGGATTCGGATGAAGACAAACCGTCTGGTCTGGCTTAATCCGCTGAAGGGATCAGAGCAGTACCAACCCATACAGCGAGGAATGAAAGTCGCCCTGCCTTATTTGGATGACTTTCAGCCGGGACACAATCTGGAAAGTTTATTAACCTTGGAAAATATCATCGCCAATGCATAACAAGCAACTGGAACTCCTTAACAAGCTGAATAATGAGCGTAAGACCTACGCAAAGGCCATGGTAGTGCGAAGGCAGTTGCCATCTTCCGGTAAGCCCGGAGATTTTGCCATCATCCTGCCCAATGGCGAGATGCATGGTTGGGTAGGCGGAGGATGTACCCGCGGCATTGTGCTGAAGGAAGCTCTCCTGGCTATTTCCGAAGGCAGGTCCCGTTTTGTCCGGATCAGTCCTGAGGCAGAACATGATGAAATGCCGAATACCAAACTCTACCGGATGACCTGCCAGAGTGGTGGATCGGTTGATCTTTACATTGAGCCGGTATTGCCAAGACCACAGATGGTGATATTCGGGCAATCGCACATTGGGATCGCTCTCGCAAAGCTCTGTATGGCAATGGATTACAAGGTGGTTGTAGTGCATCAGGATGCGGACCGGTCAAATTATGGTGACTTGCAGAATCTCACGATTGTCCCTTCCCTGGACGTGTCCGATCTAACCCAAAACAGCTACCTCATCGTCTGTACCCAGGGCCAGGGAGATGAACAGGCGTTGGAAATGGCGATTCAAACCGGTAATGACTTTATTGCTTTTGTATCCAGCCGGAAGAAAGCCCATGCGATCTTTAATACCCTGCGTTCCAGGGGCGTCACTTTTGAGCAATTAAAAAAGATCAGAACTCCGGCTGGTCTGGACATCGGAGCCAAATTACCCGAAGAGGTAGCGATCAGTATTTTGGCTCAGATCATCGAAGACATTCGTAAACCGGATGCAGCACCGGAGCCGGCTGTTTCAACACCAGCACCGACCTTAAACGTCGAAGAATATTACATCAACCCGGTTTGCAACATTCCCATTCATAAAGCCACCGCCCGCCATGTACTTTCATACCATGGAGAGAAGGTTTATTTCTGTTGCGACGGATGCAAAGTCAAGTTTGAAGCCGATCCGGAAAAATATCTGGCCTGATTCCATGCCGCGGGCACATTCAGGAATTGGTGTCAATGGATATCAGTGAATCGTCGAAAACAGCGATCACCTGATCGCCCGGAGATGGTCTGATGAGCGAAGAGCCGGTGAAGATTCCAAAGGAAGGGAGCAATGCCTGGTGGGCTCCGAAATAGAAAGCCGGGAGGGTCAGTGACTGCAAACCGGAACCGTTCAGACGAATGGCGGGATGAAGATGTCCGGATATATGGTAGAGACCTGGTAATTCAGCAGGATAGTGCGAAAAATGAAAGCCGGCAACCGAAAGACCATCTGGTAATAACTGTACATCATTGCGGAAAAAGAGGTCATTATCAATGATATCGTGATTGCCAGGAATCAACAAAAACCGGATATGGCTGAAGGTGTGTCGCAAAACGCAAAAGTTTTGCCAATCCTGGTTGTATTCGCTGTGAAACAGGTCACCCAGCATCAGGAGATCCGTCGGTTGAAATTCCAACAATAAACCTGACAGTCTTTCATAATTATCGAGCAATGCATCTTTGGGCAGGTAAATGCCATGATTGCGGAAATGTTGGATTTTGCCGAGATGCAGATCGGTGACAATGAGGATTGACCGCTCAGGCCAGTATGTTGCCCGGTAAGGATGAAGGACGAACACTGTGTTCATTACTCCGATCTTCATCAGGGTGTTTTCTTCTTTCGGGAGACTGGGCATAGATTCAGATAGTACGATATTGAACATACAAAGGGAGGTTGATGAAGTAAACCGGTACTAATCTTGGCATAATCTCAAAGATTTTCAATTTTTTTGGGCTAATTTAGCCGGCCAATGGAAAACAAGGACGTACATACGGATCGCGATGAACTTTTTGAAAAAGAGTTATTACCCCATGTCGATGCCTTAACCACCTTTGCCTATCACCTCACTTATCATGAAGAAGATGCCAAGGATCTGGTGCAGGAGACTTTCATGAAAGCTTACCGGGCCTTGAATTCCTACGTAGAGGGAACGAATGCCAAGGCCTGGTTGTTTAAAATCCTGAAGAACGCATACATCAACCAATATCGGAAGAAAAGCCGGCGACCGACAAAGGTTGATTTTGAAGAATTTGTTGGTTATCAGGATAAGGAAGATAGCAATATAGCCGAGTACCAGGATCTGCGGAGTGAGATTTTTGAAAATCTCCTCGGAGATGAGGTGACGGTTGCTATCAACTCGTTGCCTATTGATTTTCGCACCGTGATCCTGCTTTGTGATGTCGAAGGATTCACTTATGAAGAGATCGCCAAAATCATCGATATTCCTATTGGGACAGTGAGATCCCGACTACACCGGGCCCGGAATATGCTGAAAGATAAACTCAAGCAATATGCGGAATCCCTGGGCTTTCAGGATAAAAGAGGGAGAAATGGTAAGGATGATGAAAGTGAATAAAGAAAAGTTTATTAATTTTTACAGCCCGATAATCTGTTGATGAATTAATTATAAACGAGAAAAAACCTGTGTCATGCGTGCTCCCAACGATTTCAAAGATTTTAGACAAAAAGTAGATCTGATGCTCGACAAGGCATTATCGAAGGAAGTAGAAGAGGAAGTCATGAATAAAATCAAAGAAAACCCGGATTATGAACGCTTGCTGACAAACGAACGCAATTTCAGAGATTTTGTCCGGGGTAATGTGATCCGACCAAAAGTAACCCCTGAATTCATCCAAAGTATTAAAGATAAGGTCAGAATTCAACATTAGCTGACTTCTATACTGCCATCGGGAGGGAGAGGTCCAAACTTTCCCAGGTACTTTATTTTCGAATACTAAAGCTATTTAACGACTTTCCCCGTATCAGCCGCAGGGCAGATTCCGGGGCTTAAATGCGTCATATTATATGTTAGAAAAATTGGGAGAAATCGAAGCCCATTTTAGGCATCTGGAAGAACAGATGACAGACCCTGAGATCCTGTCCAATATTGAGCGTTATTCCAGAATTAACAAGGAGTATAAAGACCTGCAGGAGATCATGGGTGTTTTTACCGGGTATAAAAATGTAATGTCCAATATTAAATCGGCTAAACATCACCTGAATGATCCCGATAAAGAAATGCGGGAAATGGCTGAAATGGAACTGGAATCCCTGGAACAGGAACAAGAAGAACTCGAAGAAAAGCTCAGGTACCTGCTTATTCCCAAAGATCCCGACGATACCAAGGATGTGCTCTTTGAGATCAGGGCCGGAACCGGTGGTGATGAAGCGGCCATTTTTGCCGGCGACCTGTACCGGATGTACTCCAAATATTTTGAAACTCAGGGGTGGAAGCAGGAAATCCTCCAGCTAAATGAAGGTACGGTAGGGGGTTACAATAAAATCGTATTGGAGGTTTCCGGACATAATGTTTATGGTAAACTCAAATTTGAATCCGGTGCTCACCGGGTACAACGGGTTCCGGTTACCGAAACCCAGGGAAGAGTACATACTTCGGCTGCCACTGTCGTGGTTATGCCAAAACTGGAGATGGAAGATGTAGACATTAAGAAATCCGATTTGAAAGTAGACACTTTCCGTTCCAGCGGTGCAGGCGGACAACATGTCAACAAGACCGAATCGGGCGTTCGATTCACCCACTTACCCACAGGCATTGTCGCTGAGAGCACTGATGGTCGATCTCAGATCAAAAACCGGGAGATTGCCATCCAGCGGCTTTATCAAAAAATTTACGAGTCGCAAAGGCAGGCCTATGAAAGTGAACAGGCCTCCAGGAGAAGATCGCTGGTGGGTACAGGCGATCGTTCGGACAAAATCCGGACATACAATTATCCGCAAAACCGGGTAACTGATCACCGTATCAATCTGACGCTCTACAACCTTGACCGGATCATGGAAGGGGATTTGGAAACCATCCTGGAAGGGCTTCAGGTAGCCGAGAATGCCGAGAAACTCAAGGGTGAGATGGTTTAGATACCTCTTTCTCTTCGTCCGAAACCCGTAATCAACCTTATCCGGTCAGATTGGATCAATTTTACCTTATACCAGGGGGTTACCGGGTAAACTCTGAATTAATCGTCATACCTTTGTGGCCGAAATAAAGGTCAGGATCAAATGAGTTTAGTGGAAATGAAGGTGCCGGTCATTGGTGAATCGATCAATGAAGTCACCTTATCCCAATGGCTGAAGGAGAATGGAGAATATGTGGAACTTGATGAGCCGATTTGTGAATTCGAATCAGACAAAGCCACTCTTGAATTTCCGGCTGAAGCTTCTGGTAAACTGATCTGGGTCGCCGAGCAGGGTGCTGATCTTCCCATTGGGGCTGTGGTGGCAAAAATCGATACCAGTGTGGCCAGGGGTGAAGCAACATCGATGCCCGGGGTGAAAGAAGCAAAAGAAGTTGAATCCGGGACCGAATCCGTTCCGACGACAGCAACACCCTCTCCCGGTGAAAAATCTTCTAATGAAAATGGGGGTTATGCTGCCGGTCATCCTTCCCCGGCTGCTGCCAAGCTGATAAAGGAAAAAGACCTTTCGGCATCGGATATCGCCCCGACGGGGAAAGGTGGAAGGATTACCAAAGACGATGTAGTTCGTGCTGCCGCCGAACCAACGGCGGTTTCTGCCGAACCAACAGCCGTCAGGAGCGAGACTCCGCAAGGATTACCCTCCAGAAACGAACGAAGGGAAAAGATGTCCCGGATGCGACGAACGATCGCTGCCCGGTTGGTATCGGCAAAGAATAGTACTGCCATGCTGACCACTTTTAACGAAGTGGACATGACCGGCATCCTTGAGCTGAGGAAAAAATATCAGGATCAGTTTGTGGCTAAATTCGGAATCAAGCTGGGCTTCATGTCGCTCTTTGCCAAAGCCTGTGCAAGGGTACTCATGGAGATGCCCCAGGTCAATGCTCATCTGGACGGAGAAGACCTGATCTATCACGACTATGTCGATATTTCAATCGCAATCTCCACCCCTAACGGTCTGGTCGTACCGCCGGTACACAATGTGGAGTCGCTCGGATTTCACGAAATTGAAATGAAAATCAAAGACCTTGCTGAAAAAGCCCGGGAGGGGAAGCTTACTCTTGAAGAGATGCGGGGAGGTACTTTCACCATCACCAACGGAGGTATTTTCGGATCCCTGCTTAGCACTCCGATCCTTAACGAACCACAATCGGCCATATTGGGTATGCACACGATTCAGGAGCGGCCGGTGGCAGTCAACGGAAATGTCGGGATCCGACCCATGATGTATGTGGCCCTGTCCTACGATCACCGGGTGATCGATGGCAGTTCATCGGTGACTTTTCTGGTCAAGGTAAAGGAAATGCTGGAAGACCCCGTCAGATTGCTGATGGGTATCTGAAATCTGAAATTCGGGTCAAGACATTTGCAGGCAGCCACCCGTAAAATATTCAGGATTTGTAGTATTCAACCTCCCCCCCGGTGGCATAGGAGGTGAGTTTGTCGATCAGATGGCTGAAATCTTTTTCTGTCAAAGTCATGTAGGAGCTGACCAGATTTATTTTTTCCTGAAGGAATTCCGGATTCTCAGCTCCGGTGATCAGGGTACTGATGGGCATCGTCCAGGCAAAATTCAGAGCGTCTGCGACTCCGAATTGACCGGGGATTACCGGATTGTCGGTCGACCATACGGCTTGTTCGCCCATGACTTTCCTGCCAAAAAACCGGCCATCGGCCAGGGTCTTCATGGCCAGTAATCCTAATCCTGCCTCTATAGCCCGGGGAATCACCAACCGTACAAAGCTATGTTCGCTTGCGGCATCGACCAGATTGACAGGCATTTGCAGGGTGGAGAAAATCCCACTGTCACCAGTCTCCTCCAACATTCTCAGATGGGCATAGGGACTGGCATGTCCGGTAAATCCGGCAAAACGGATCTTACCTTCCCTGATGGCATCTTCAGCCAGACGGACTACCCCATTCTTAATCCGGTTGTCCGTATCTTCTGGTGAAGACAAAGCGTGGATCTGCCACAAATCCAGTTGGTCCACCCCGTAGCGGCGGAGGGATTCTTCCAGTTCGCGGCGGGCAGATTGATAGTCAGTAGCCGTGCTTTTGCTCATAATGAATACGAGATCACGGTATTTCGGAATAAGATACCGGCCGTAACGTTTCTCACTCATTCCATCCTCACCATAACTATAAGCGGAATCAAAGAAGCGGACACCCTGTTCCAGACCTTGCTCGATCACCTTTTGGGCGTCTTTCTCCGTTGTCCAGCCAATATGATAGCCCCCTACTCCAAGCATGGTTACCTCAACGTCCGTTGATCCCAATTTACGAAGGGGTAACAGAGGTCCCAAGCGGTCATGAGTGCCATCACGAAGTCCGGGAGAACTGCATGCCTGCCAGGGCAGCATCAGGCCGGAGGTCAGGCTCATCAATGATTCCAGAAATTCCCGTCGCGAACGCATGATCATAGGTTAAGAATGAATGACATCAGTAATTTAAGCAATCTTTCGGAAAGGTGAAGGTTCCGTTGGAGATTCGTGCACTCAAAAGTGCGTCCAACCCTGGGCCTGGAGCGGATGGATATTTCCACCCTTGGTATGTAGTTTTATCCCCTCTGATGCTTCCACCATTTCACCCATCATGTAAATGTCGGCCATCAGCCTGACCTTTGGGAGATCTTTTGGGTCAATGGTGAAAAGCAACTCGTAATCTTCACCACCACTGAGGGCACAGGTGATTGGGTCAAGGTTGAACCGGATCGCCATCTCCTGAGCCTGGGGATGGATTGGTACCCCACTCTCCTCAATAAAAGCCCCCAGACCTGATCGCTTGCAGATATGCATCAGATCGGAGGACAACCCATCGGAAACGTCGATCATAGCGGTAGGTACAACTCCTGCTTTTTCAAACTGACGTACCATGTCCAGCCGGGCTTCCGGTTTCAGTTGCCTGCCGATGATATATTGCATGTCCTCCAGATCGGGTTGCATATCCGGTTGCGACATGTACAATTGTTTTTCCCGCTCCAAAATCTGCAGGCCGAGATAAGCCGCTCCCAGATCGCCCGTCACACAAATGATATCACCTTTCCTGGCAGTTGATCGCAGTGTTTGTTTTCCGCGTTCCACTTGTCCGATGGCCGTAACTGAAATGATAAGGCCCTGCCTGGAAGAACTTGTATCACCTCCGACAAGATCTACCTGATAGTAGTCGCAGGCAGCCTTGATTCCAGCGTAGAGTTCGTCCAGGGCTTCTACCGAAAAACGGTTGGATATTCCCAGCGAAACCGTAATCTGCCCGGGTGTACCGTTCATGGCACAAACATCAGAAAGGTTGACTACGACCGACTTATACCCAAGGTGCTTCAACGGGTGGTACATAAGATCGAAATGAATACCCTCCAATAGCAAATCTGTCGTAATGATGCTCAGGAACTCACCATTATCAATCAACGCCGCATCGTCACCCACACCGATCACGGAACTCTTGTTATGAAGGTTAAAGGATTCGGTCAGGCGATCAATCAGTGCAAATTCTCCCAATTGACTGACCTCGGTGCGTTTTTGACTGTTCTCCATCAGGATGCAGGTTTTGTCCGGACCAAATTTCCGAATAATTCGAGACAACCCCGGGTCACTGCTAAAAAAGTATCTTTTTTTTTAGTTAGTTTGCCGCCAACATCAACAGGTCAATGAATAAATTTTCACTTTCCGGAAAAAGTGCCATCGTCACCGGTGGAGCCAGCGGGATTGGCAGGGCGATCGGAGAAATTTTTGCCGAGGCAGGAGCCCGGGTACACATTGTCGATATTCAGACTGATCCGGCGGAGTGGATCGGGCAGCACCGTTATCCGGAAGGGAGCATTCACTATCATCCCTGTGATATCACAAAACAGGAGGCAGTTAATGAGGTGTTTGCACAAATACATGCCAGCTCGGGAATCGATATCCTGGTTAACAATGCCGGTATTGCTCATATCGGAAATGCTGCCGATACCAGCAATGAGGATTTCGAAAAAGTCTTGCGGGTGAATGTCCATGGGGCATACCATTGTTTGCATGCCAGCCTGCCTTACATGAAGCAGAATGGTGGCGGAGTTATTGTCAATATTGCCTCGACTGTTGCATCAGTAGCCATTCCCAACCGGTTTGCCTACATGACCAGTAAGGGAGCTATATTAAGTATGACCTATTCGGTAGCACTCGATTATATCGACGACGGCATCCGGTGCAATGCCATTTCTCCGGGAAGGGTTCATACACCCTTTGTCGACGGATTTATCGCCCGGAATTATCCAGGCAGAGAAGCTGAGATGTTTGAAAGATTGTCAAAAGATCATCCGATCGGGCGGATGGCTAAACCGGAAGAGATTGCCCATCTGGCATTGTATTTATGTTCGGACGAGGCGGCTTATGTGACCGGCAGCAATCACAGCATTGACGGAGGATTTACCAAACTAAAGCGATCATAACAAGAGATATGAAATTAGTACGATTTGGTGAGCCGGGCGCCGAAAACCCCGGCATTATTGACCAGGCAGGAAAACGGATCGATGTATCTGCATTCGGCGAGGACTATACACCAGCATTTTTTGCCAGTGAGGGATTGAGCAGATTATCGGTCTGGCTTGAAAAACACCAACAGGATTGTCCGGTCGTGGCGGATGGAGTTCGCTATGGGGCACCTTTGACGCAATCGGGAAAATTGTTGTGTGTTGGTCTGAACTATGCCGCTCACGCCAGGGAGAGCGGGATGGATACCCCAAAATCACCCGTACTTTTTGGCAAAGCTACCTCAGCCATCTGCGGGCCATTTGATGATGTGATCATTCCCAAAGGATCAGAAAAAACCGACTGGGAAGTAGAACTCGCCATCGTCATTGGAAAGCGGGCCAACTATGTATCACAGGAATCAGCCATGGATTATATCGCCGGTTATATGATCCACAACGATGTCAGTGAAAGGGCTTTTCAACTGGAGCACGGAGGCCAGTGGATCAAAGGTAAAAGTGCCGATACCTTTGCCCCCCTGGGACCATGGCTGGTCACCAAAGACGAGATAGCTGATCCAAACAATCTGAGACTCTGGCTGAAAGTCAATCATCAGACACTGCAGGACAGCACTACTGCTGATTTTGTCTTTAATACCCAGTATCTGGTTTCCTACATCAGTCAGTATATGTCGTTAATGCCCGGAGACATCATATCGACCGGTACTCCTTCCGGTGTGGGGCTGGGGTTGAAGCCACCCCGTTATCTGCAACCCGGAGACATCATGGAACTGGGTGTGGAAGGTCTGGGTGTGGCCCGGCAGATTGCTGTAAAATATAAGGAATAGGTCTGCGACAACCGGATTTCTTTATTCGATCATGCGAGTAACTGCAAACCACCGGCTCCAGATGCAATGATCGGTAATGGACTGATCTTTGATTAGGTGTCTTTTTAACCAACCAAAGATCAGATGAAGAAGTTGATTATTGCAACCCTGGCTATCGGATGGCTTTTTCTGGTGACCTGCCGGCTTTCCGCCCAGATCCAGCTGCTCAATGACGAATTTGATGATCCTGGCACAGCGACCAACTGGATCGATATAAATGCGGAGGAAGGTTGGAATATCGCCCAACTCGAGGCCTGGAATGTCGATGGAATTCAGGAAGGAAGTCTTTACATGAAGCCATTTACGGTTTCCTGGTATGAGGAGTACCGGGGAGCTTTCTTGTTCAAATACATCAGTGGTGATTTTGTGATCACCACGGAAGTGAAAGCGACCGGACACGATGGTATCAGCAGACCATCCAGCGATTTTTCGCTGGCGGGAGTAATGGTCAGGGCCCCCGTGCACTACCTGAATCAGGATCCTCTATCGCAATGGATGCCCAATCAACAGAACTATATTTTTATGTCCATTGGTCAGGCCAACCAACCCAATTACAGCTTTGAGATCAAGAATACCTGCAACAGCAGTTCTTGTCTTGATATCCGGAATATAGGCGACGTCAATACCACGAAGATCCGGATGGCCCGGATCGGACAATACATCATTGTGCTCAATCAGTTTTCGGGGCAACCCTGGCAGGTGCGCAATCGGTATAACCGGGCTGGCTTACAGTGTGCAGACTGGGGTTCGGCTTGCAATGCACCCTTTCCGGACACCCTGCAGATCGGCTTTGTCACCTACACCGATTGGCCGAAAGTATCCAGTCTTGATGTCAACTTTCACAATTCGCACACCATCCACCCGGATAGCCTGGGTATGGATGATCCGACACCGTTGGTTCCTTTTTCTCCGGATCTCATTGCCACCTTTGATTATGCCCGGTTTGATTCGGTCACCGTGCCCGAAGCTCTCAGCGGACTGGATTTGACCGATACTACGGTTGTCACTGATCAGGATTTATTATCTTTTCTGGGATATGATACCCAGCGGCATTGTCCCGATCAATATCAGATCACCGACGATATTTCAAATACCTATCTGACCGTAAAAGCTGGTCAGAGCATCATGGCCGGAAATACGATCGGCAATGATGCCCAGGTTTCATTCAGAGCGGGCAACCAGGTTGATTTACTGCCCGGGTTTGAAGTTGGACCGGCATCGGTATTGCAGATAAGTATTGAAGGCTGTGGAGATCATTAGGGCTGTCAATTGATATCCAGTAATCTCCGGTGGTAATTGATCTGACCCAAATGATAAGCGAGATGAGTAGTCAGGTGCATCAGGAAGAATTCGACTGAAACACTTTCCTCAAAAACCCGTAGTGGAAATTCTTTTTGAAGAACTTCTTTTGAAATCTTATCCAATGATTGATGAACTACAGTTATGGTTTCTTCCACTTGTTTTATTAAAACATCACGGGGAATATTTTTAGTGGAAAATTCCAGTTCACGCTGCCGGATATAGCCGGATTTATCGATTTCAGCACCGATATAGGCCTTTAGATTGCCAATGAGATGCAGGCAGAGATTTCCGGCGGAGTTGGCAATTTCCTTTTCTACCGACCAGATTTTTTCTTCGCTTTTATAAAGCTCAATTTCGTTTTTCAGCCGGTTCAAATCCCGGTCAAGCAATAATTTAACGGACTGAAGGGTCATTTCTGGCACTTAACTTAATCCAAATAATACCCGGTTTATCGATTGGAGGGCAATTTTTTTGTATTGGCTCTTAACCAGTACGGATACATTGTATTTGCTGCCTCCATAAGAAATCATCCGGATGGGTACATCTTCAAAGGCGGAGAATATTTTGGCGGCATAGCCCCGCTGATCACTGGTAAAGTTGCCAACCAGGCAGATAATTGAAAGATCGTGATCGACCTCCACCTGGCCAAATTGGCGCAGATCAAGTTGGATTTTCGAAAGATGGGTGGTGTCATCGATGGTCAGCGAAACAGCGACTTCAGAAGTGGTTACCATGTCTACCGGAGTCTGGTACTTTTCAAAGATCTCAAAGATCTTTTTGAGAAATCCATAGGCGTTCAGCATCCGTCCCGATTTGATTTTGATCGCGACGATCCCGTCTTTGGCGGCAACTGCCGTAATTTCACCATCTGCTTTCTGATCAGAGATCAGGGTGCCTTCAGCCTTAGGGTCCATCGTGTTTTTCAAACGGATGGGAATTTTTGCCTTTTGGGCCGGTAGCACACACGAAGGATGCAATATTTTAGCGCCAAAATAGGCGAGTTCAGCTGCTTCATCGTATGAAAGATGTTTGACCGGATAGGTCTTATCGACGATGCGTGGATCGTTGTTATGCATTCCGTCGATATCGGTCCAGATCTGGATTTCGTCGGCCAGTAATGCTTGACCAATCAGGGTAGCCGTATAGTCACTGCCGCCACGCTTCAGATTGTCGACTTCACCATAGGCATTGCGGCAGATGTAGCCCTGGGTTACGTATACCGGACTTGCGCCTGCCAGTTGCAGCTCTTTTTCGAGCATCGATTTTATGTAGTATTCGTCTGGTTCTGAACTTTTATCGATGCGCATAAAATCAAGGGCAGAGATCAGGATGGCCTGCTCATCTTGTTGGCGCAGATACCAGGTAAAAAGCTGGGTGGAGATCAGTTCACCCTGGGCGACAATCGGTTTTTCATGGGCCATTTCAAACGGGCCAAGTGAGAAACTGCGGAGGTAATCGAATTTTTCCCGTATAAATGCATGACCTTTTTCCTGATAGGTGCGGTCATGGTAAAGCTCATTGACCAATGACTGGTATTTTTCCTCCAGTTCTTTCAGGTGACTGATCGCTGCATCCGCCTGGTTGGAAATAAGCATCTCAGCATACTTCAAGAGACTGTTGGTGGTACCGGACACCGCAGAGAGAACCACTACTTTCGGAGCATGATCGGCGGTGATGATCTGATAGACTTCTTTCATCCGGGAAGCCGAACCCACCGAGGTGCCACCAAATTTTAAAACCTCCATTTCGATTACTTTTTAGTTTCAGGGCGGCAAAAATAACCGCATTTCCGGGTTATCTCCGAATCTTACCTTAATACGCACATATTTTTAACTTAGTGTTATATATTTAACAATGACGGTTGCCGAAGCAGTAAGACACTATATCAAAACTCACCCATTTGTTGAAGAAGGCCTGACGGATGGTATCATCAACTATGCAGGCCTTGCCAGACGAATGCTCCCGGTAATCCAGGATCGATGTCCTCAACCAGTGAAAGAGGGGGCGATTATTATGGCGCTGAAACGTCTCTCTCCTGGCTATTACTATCAGGTCAGTGCCGGGATCCGGAAATTTCTGCACCGTCTGGGTCAGTTTACTGTTCGTTACGGAATCATCGATTACACTTATCAGAACTCTCCGTCCCTGCTGGGCCGGCAGGAAGATGTCTTCCGGCATGTGGCCAGCCATACCGGACTGTTCTATTCATTTTCACAGGGGCTGACCGAATCAACAATCGTGGCCAGTAAGGAGTTGCACGACCAGATCGACTCATTGTTCTCCGGTGAGCAGCTTCTGGCCCACAAAGACAACCTGGCAGCGCTGACCATTATGTTGCCCAAAGACAATACAGAAATATCGGGCATTTATTATTTTATCTTCAAGGAACTGGCCTGGCAGAATATCAATGTCGTAGAGGTTATTTCGACCACCAACGAAATTACCCTGGTCGTCAACGAAAGGGATGTGGAGGAGAGTTTCCGGTTGGTTCGGAGACTGAAAGGATAATAGACGATCATTCCCAAGGTAAATTGACCAATGTTGATTACTATATTAATTCCATGAAGTACGATTTTACAGATAAAGTAGCCATTGTCACCGGGACGACCAGTGGTATGGGACAGCAAGTTGCGCTGCAACTGGCAGATTGTGGAGCCCGGGTAACCGCCAGTGGTCGAAATCAGCCGGAAGGTGATCGACTGATGGAAGCTTATCCCACCCGGATTCATTTCATTTCCGGGGATGTAACTGAACCCGGACTGAACCGGAAATTGGTCGATGAAACCATTCGGCGGTGGGGCCGGCTTGATCATATTGTTCTGGCTGCCGGCGCACTTGGTCTGGGGCGTCTGGATCAGGTATCTCCTGAAGTATGGCGTGAAACCTTTGCCACCAATGTCGACGCCGTATATTATCTCCTGCGCCATGCTTTACCCCTCATGAAAAAAGAGGGTGGAGGGGGGAGCGTGGTCATCATTGGCTCGATCGCTGCATTCCATGCTTTTCCCAATCATCCGGCCTATTGTGCTTCGAAAGGAGCTCTGGTATCGCTGGTCAGGCAACTCGCCCTGGATTTTGGACCCGAGGTCCGGATCAACCTGATCTGCCCGGCTCAGGTGAGGACACCCCTGTTGGAGGCCTCGGCAGCTGCCTTTGAAGATCCGGAAAAAATATTGGAACAGACCGCTCAAAGGCTACCCCTTAAAAGACTCGGAACTGCAGAGGATATTGCGCAGGCTACCCTCTTTCTGCTGAGTGAAGCCAGTAGTTGGACAACCGGGGCCCACTTTGTCGTCGACGGAGGTTTCCTGGCTACCTGATCTGCATAAAATGACCCGCCTTTTCTATCTTTAAAGCGGTATTGACCACACCAGGCGGCTCCTCACGGGAGCCCGCCAGGTATATTATTTTATAAACAAGAATAATGTGTTATCCTTGACAAGAACCAGAATCGCAATCTTCCGGATTTTTTGTTTCGCCTTATTGGGGATGTTATTGTCCACCGTGCTATCGGCACAGGAAAACTTTGAGGGCTGGCTCTCCGGCGATCAAATGCTCATTTCCCGGAATGAAGGATCAAAAATCAACCGGTATCAGATTATCCTGCCGGAAGGCAGGCGAAAAGAGTGGAAAGGAGACGGGAAAACGGGTACGGGACGGTATAACCCACTCATGCTGAATGATGGAAGCCTGATTCAGATGCAGAAAGGTGATATGTTTCTGATCAGGCCGGATGGAGCTGAACAGCAGTTGACCTTCGATGAAGCCGAGGAAAAGAATGCCCGCTTGTCGGCAGACAAATCAAAGATTGCCTATACCAAAGCTAACGACTTGTATATCATCGATCTGGTGACATACGAGGAAAGGAGGTTAACCCATGATGGTTCGGAAACGGTCTACAATGGCTGGGCCTCATGGGTATATTATGAGGAGATACTAGGCCGGTCCAGCCGGTATGCCGCTTTCTGGTGGAGTCCTGACAGCCGGAAGATTGCTTTCTTGCGTTTTGACGACAGCCCGGTCCCGACGTTTCCGATCTTTCGGGCCAGCGGCCAGCATGGCGAACTTGAGGTCATGCATTACCCCAAGCCCGGCGATCCAAACCCCGATGTCCGGTTTGGGGTGGCTGATGTGGAAAACGGTATTGTGGTGTGGATCAGTGAGGACCGTTCCAAAGATCAGTATTCGGCTCATCCATTCTGGACTCCCGACAGTAAATACCTGCTGATTCAGGAGATGAATCGCGGTCAGGACACCCTGCAAATTATCAGGACTAATCCGCAAGACGGGAGCAGGAAGATGATCTATCAGGAAACCCAACCAGGCTGGGTCGATTTTTTTGAAGAGATGTATTTTATTGATGAAAGGGACTTTGTGATCCGGAGTACCCGGAATGGCTGGTATAACCTCTACCGCTGTGATATCGAGGGTAAAGAAATCACCAATCTGACCCCAGTATCCTGGAGGGTGCTGCAGGTCGACCGGATTGATCGGCAAAGGCGAGAGATTTACTTTTATGGCACGGGCCCGCTGCCTACTGACCGACATTACTTTAGTATCGATTTTTCGGGAGAGCAGATCCACCAGATCACCTCCGCTTCCGGATGGCACCACGTAAAGCCCTCTCCGGATTTCAACTATTTTCTGGATGAATATTCTTCCCTGGAATTTCCGGTCCGGAGTCGGGTGATCGATCCCCGGGGAGAGGTTGTTTATTCCCTGGATCAGGAAAAGGAAAATCCGAATGATCGTTCGGGAGTCATTGTCGAATCATTTAATATTCAGACGGATGACGGATTTAATTTGCCTGGTTTTTGGATTTTACCCAAGGGATTTGATCGTCAGAAAAAATACCCGGTAGTCTTTACAGTTTATGGTGGACCGGAGCGGGAAAATGTCCTGAATAGGTTTCAGGATTTTTCCGGTGACTTTTATGCCAATAATGGCATTATCCGGATTGAATTGGATCACCGGGGAAGCGGAAAATTTGGAAAAAGGGGACTGGATTATTTGCACCGGAATCTGGGTAAATGGGAAATAGATGATCTAATCACTGCGGTCAAATATTTACGAACTCTTTCATTTATTGATTCAAACCGAATTGGTATCACCGGTGGAAGTTATGGAGGATATGTCACCTGTCTGGCGTTAACCTATGGTGCGGATTATTTCACCCATGGCGTTTCTTTGTACCCGGTTACCGATTGGTTATTGTATGATAATGTCTATACTGAAAGATTTATGGATACTCCTGCTGAAAATCCGGAGGGCTATCGCTTTGGCTCGGCCATTGAACATGTATCGGCCTATAAGGGTCAGCTTCTGATCGTGCATGGTACCATGGATGACAATGTGCATTTTCAACATACCCTGCAGTTTATCAGCAAAATGCAGGATATGGGAAAAGATTTTCAAATGATGGTTTATCCCGGAGAAAGGCATGGCTGGGGAGGTCCAAAACGAATGCACCTGAGCCGGACCATCAATAATTTCTGGAAAAAGAATTTGCTGGATGCAGCGTTGAACCGGAATCCGGAACCCTAGGAGGTTGTTGAACTACTCACCTCGCGCTGATTTAAAATAAGAACCTTTCTAAGGTAATATGTTTCAGCCGTTCTCGCCGCTCCTGGCTTCATTGAGTATCAGTCAGTTACAACTTCCAGCTTCCTTCGTCTCGCTTCGCCAGGAACGACGATTTACGGCTTCAGCATCAAGCTGCGTAATTCAATAGCCTCCTGGGAGGTTTGATTTAGCTGATTAAAACAAAACCACTCCAATAACGGGGGTCATATTTTTTCCGGAGCTTGTCCTGGGTCTTGTTGAAAGCTTCCTGAATCACCCCTGATTTTAACAGATTTTTATAAAATAACGATAGAAATATAGTCCGGTCATTTTCGGAAAGAGGCCACAATGTATATATCATGGATTTAGTGCCGGCCGATAATACCGCGTCTTTCAGATGTGCAAGAGCCCGGCCGGAAATTTTCGATCCGGTAGCCAGCATCGGCATGACAACGAGATCCGTCCCACTTAAATTCAGACCGTAAATTTCCTGAACGGTTAACAATCCATCATCCTGGATCTGTTTTGCCAACGAATCGTTATTCCAACTGTTTTGGGCACCAGACAGTGCTAATCCGGCATCAAACAACGATGTATTTTTCAGACTTGCGGTACTCGACTCATTTGATATAAAAAATCCGGGAAGGGACAAATGAACAAGTTGCCAGCGATCATTCTGTAATATCTGATGCACTTTTATTTTATTGGCATCTTTACCGGTCAGACTGGTGACACTTTTTTTCTTTTTTAGAAATTGATCGGCCAGGCTGGTTATTTCTGTAGCTGATCCGGTAGCTCTACTGAATTGTTGGCTACTGCGTATTACCGAGGGAGCAATATCGACTGGATTGACCTTCAATGTAAGAGGGGGAATATCTCCTCCAACTGAATCACTGGCATAATAGTCTGAAGCGCCGACCAACGCTACCCGGTTTATGCTGGATTGTTGACCATTGGGAGGAAATGAAGAAAAATTGTTGACAAAATTAACCTGATAGAGGTCACTGAGCATTTTACCCGAGGATGTCGGGAGGGCATAAAATGAGACATTGTGTAAATATCCATCCGGAGAAATATACAGTCTATCTGCATTGGAAATGTAAGATTCCAAAGGTCTCCATATTTGATCATAATAAGCAGATTGGTTGGCAAGCTGATCGGTTTCCAAAACATTTTTGTTGAGTTGGATTTGTACCAACCGGGTACCGGAAGTCCTGCCCTGAGTCAGGAAGACCAGGTAAGTACCATTATTGGAATAATCATGATTATCGGGATTGTATACCAGCAATTCATGGAAATCAATCATAAGGTCGCCCGCCCCTAATGTGGATTTAATGCGGTTTATGAGACCGTCCAGGCGGCTGGCCAATAAAGCCGACTTATGTGCCGGGTATATTTCTTCCTGCAACCTTTTCAGTTGGTCGGTTAAAGTGGTAAGCTCAAGATCAGCTTCTTTTTGTTCGGCAATCGTCAATGATTGCGCACTGACTATCTTTTGCCGTACAGATTGCCAGTTAATGTAATTTTTACGTAAGTCGTCAGAGGGGTTGATGAGGTAGGTGGCGATCGAAGCCAGATCGGGTCCGGTGTCCGCACCTTTCCATTGAATTAAAATATTCTGCAGAATCTCGATGGCCTCTGGTATTTCTTCCTGATGTTGTATGGTAAAATGGGTAAATCGACTCAATAATTGAGAAAAATCTTCCAACAGTTCCTGCCGGTCCCCAGATGCAAAAAGTGGGAGAATAATGCTGCGGCAGTAAATGACAAATTCGGCAGCAGACTGATATTTTTCCAATGCAGACCGATGATCTTTTTCCTGATAAAAGAAAGCCAGCTCTTTGGCGGCATCATAGGTCCTGAAGTGATTTTGACCAAATAGCTGCGTGAGTTTTGTATAAGCAGTTTCCAGATTTTCTCTGGCATTTTCACTATCGCCCATTTTAGCATAAGTCTTTCCCAGATTTAACAGAGCATGGGCAAACTCCTGATGATTGGGGCCCCAAACCTGCTCCGATATTTCTTTAACTTTTTTGCGCTCCATCAGGGCATTGGGATAGTCACCCAATTCATAATAGATGGCACCCAGGTGTTCCCTCAGGGTTGCTTCCGACCAGTTATTCTCACCATAAAACCGCTGCGAGTGTTGCAAGGCATCCCGGTAATATCCTTCTGCTTCGGTATATTTTTTCTGTCTACGAAGGATGTTACCCACATTGATCTGTGATTTAATGTAAAGAGGGTCTGTTCTTTCTACCCTCAATGCAAACAGCACATTGGCCCGTTCACAATAATCGTAGGCTTTATCCAGGTCACCCAGTTCTTCGTAAAAGAGTCCCATTTCATCAAGGAGGGCTGGAAACAAATTTTGATTTTTGTAGCTGCTGTTTTCTTCAAAAAATTGCAGCAGTTCCTGATAGGTGACCTCAGCTGCCGGGTACCGGCCAAGATTCTTCAGCACGTTGACTGCATTGGAACCATAGTAAACCCGATTTAGATGATCAGAAGGCAGGTACTTCTTGGCGAGCTCATAAGCCTGCAAAATCAGGTTGGAAGCCCGCCGGGTTTCTCCCTGCACCAGATAGATCCTGCCTACGGCTGCCAAAGCCTGAAAATATTCATCCGATTGATTACTGAAGCTATCCTGGGCAAACCGGAGGGCTTTACGGCCGTATTCCTGAGCCCGGTCAAACTCTCCGTACTGAATGGCGGACTCCAATGCCTGAAGCAAAACAGAGTGGTACAACGATTGGAAACCGGACACATCCTTTTCCATGGCTGTCAGGGCCAGATCAAGCGCACCCAGATGTTCCCCGGGATTTTGTTTCTCTGCCTGAAGATCTGCCATATTCATCAACGCATCCAGATACCGGTTGGTCGTCGGTTGATCGATTGATTGAAAAAGGACAATGGATTCTTGCAGGTATTGTTCTGCCTCTTTGAGGTTCCGGTCGGCGAAATTCCTGATGCCCTGCCACATGCTGAATACGGCCAGTGCTTCAGGATTAGCCACTGTTCTGCTTTTTTCTGCATTATAAGCTTCTTCGATCATCACCCCTACAACCTGATAGGCACCTCCCTGATACAGAGTGGCGATCATGCTGTCCCGCTGCTGCCAACCAGCTTCCTCAAAAGACTGTTTATCCTGAGCAGATGACAGATAGCCTATCGACAGGAAAAGCAACACATAAAATATTCTGGATGGATTAACCATTATTTGACTTTTTCAACTATTAAAAGCGCAAAACTAAAAAACGTCAGTGACGGGATTCAAAATCAGAAGATGGATCCCTGACTGGGAAAACGGAATTTCGGTGGGTTTCGCTTTCTTCTCTCAATCCTGAAGTACACTTTCGGCCAGGTATTCTTTTCGCACATGATAAGGCCGTTTTTCCTGTGATTCATAATAGGTACGCATCTGCAGCTCCAAAATAATGCCGGAGGTGATCAGCTGAATACCCGTAAAAACAAAGAGAATACCTACCAACATCAGCGGTTTACCCCAAATATCCTGCCCCTGCAGTTTTAACCACAGCATGTACAGGTTGATCAGAAAACCAATCCCGAAAATGATGACTCCGAGATTGCCAAAGAGGTGCATAGGGCGCCGCAAATATCGTTTGAAAAACAACATCAACACCAGATCACTCATAACTTTGATGGTGCGACCCATACCATATTTGGAAGTACCGGAAACCCGTTCATGATGTCGAACCTCCATTTGGGTGATCGTAGCTCCTTCCAGGTTAGCCAACACCGGTATGAACCGATGTAGTTCTCCATATAATCCCAGATCTTTGGCGATTTCTTTCTTAAACAGCTTCAGGGTGCAGCCATAATCCTTGATGGATACTCCCGAGCTCCTCCGGATGATATAGTTGGCAATTTTACTGGGGATGGTCCGGATCAGGTTATCTTTCCGGTTCTTGCGAATACCGGCTACCAGATCCCAATCGCCGGATTTACTGAGTTCGAGCATGGCCGGAATATCGGCTGGATCATTCTGCAAATCTCCGTCCATCGTTACGATGTAGGTTCCCCTGGCAGCATCGATCCCGGCCATCAGCGCAAGGCTCTGGCCATAGTTTCTCCGAAGTTGGATGATCCTCAGGCGATCGTACATGGCAGACTTCAGCCGGGCCAGGGTCTGATCCGTTGATCCATCGTCTACATAGATCAATTCATACTCATAGTCCTGCAAAGCATTTTTCACCGACCGGATCAGAGGGTGAATGTTGTCTTCTTCATTGTAGACACAAATGACGACCGATATCCAGATATTATTCATTTGTTGACCACCATTGAACCTTTGACCAAATATACATACTTCTCCTCCCGTCTCACCCTAATCGAATCGACTACCTGAAAATGGTCAGGCAAGGTAGAACAATTCGTCAGATCTGTCAGCAAATAGGCTTCAGCCCTGGGAAAATCAATAGTTGACAACGGTTTGCTTCTCGCTGCTGTCAGATAAAACCCCACCTCATAACGGAGGGTGTCATGATGGTAAAGATAAACATCTTTGCCGGCGATACGGGCAGCCACCCTCAGGGTATCTTCGCGGGTCGCCACGCCGGCTGAGTGTGTACTACGGGCTGGAAGGACGATCAGTGAAAATCCCAGCCTGGCGGCAACCAGAAAAATGCAAAAACCCGGTAATAAAAAACCTGCTCCCTTTTTAAGCATATAGTACAGCGCGATGCTCATGGGTATCGCAGCTATCAGCCATCGCCACCAAATGCCATTAATGCTAAGCGTGTCGGGATTAAAAAATACAAGCAGAGAGCCTAACAGAACCCCGATGGCCAGACTAAGGAGCAGGATATTGATCAGCTTCCGTAGCTTGACCGGAGCCGATATTTCGTAAAGATGCAGGCAAATACCCAGGTAGAGGGGAATAAACATCAACAGATAGCGGGGATACACTTCCGGCGAACTCCAGTACACCCAGATATTGGCCAGAAAGACCAGTGCAGTGTGTGTCAGGAATGGATTTCTGGTTATTGTCTGCCGGAGATCTTTTCGAAAAAGAGCCACTGACAATACAGACCATGGCAGAAAATGATAGACCATTTCAAAGGGAAAAGAGAAAATCTGCAGGATTGAATCCCAAATACTGTGTTGCAGCACGGTGCGCTGGGTTGATTCATCAAGGAAGATGGCGAGAAGCTTTTCGATCGGTTGATAGTGCGAAAAGGCCACCAGATAACCGGAAATCAATAGGACAAACAGGGCGACTCCGGCCAGGTGCTGCAGACTAAATAGCTTTTTCCACGTTCCGGAATAGAGGTGGGTGGCCAACAAGGTAAGGCCCAGGAAGACGATAGCGGGCAAAGCCTTCAACATGAAAGCGAAAGAGATCAATGCGTAAGCTCCGGTGTAAAGGGCAAGATATTTTTCCTTCTTCTGAAAGTGATAAACCCACCAGAAGAAGACAAATATGACCCAGCTAAAGGCAATGTCGATCAACCCCAGCATCGAATCCCAGAAAAGGATCCGGCCGGAAGTCAGGGTAAAAAGGGCAATTAAAACGGCAAATCGTTCATCAGTATACCGGCGGTACACACCATAGATAGTCATGACATAGAGGAAAAGAAAAAACACGGTGGGAAGCCGGGTAGTAAATTCATTGGCTACCCCGGTGATCCGGTAACTGAGTAGCAGTATCCAGTTCCATAACGGAGGTTTTTTAAAATAAGGCTGACCGTAAAGGGTGGGTGCGATATACTGGTTCGAATGATCCATTTCCAGTGCGACCAGACCTCTGATTCCCTCATCTTCAATAAAAGGGACCTTCCCCAGATTGATCATCAGGACCGGAAAACTGATGATCAATACGATCAGAAAAAATGAACGTTCTGACATCCATTTCCGGCCGGCTGCACTCATTGGACGTTAAGCGGTATTGAGAGAATGCTGGCAAAGATAAATCTACTTTATTAGATGAACGCACTCTTTCGGATCAATTGAACCGGTGACCACAGGGGACTACCTCACCGGCTCCGGGCAGGACTGAAAGCACCAAACGGGAGGTTAGTGTCAGACTCCGAAGTCGAAATTTGTTTAACTTTCGTAGCTGACCTGGGATATAATGCCGGTATTTCTAAGAAAAGTGTGGTTGATTTCCAGAAGATTGGGCTTACTCTTGCTTTTGTTTTCTGATGGGGTAGTAATGGCCCAGATTGATACTGAGTTTTGGTTTGTTGCCCCCAATCTGACGGAAGCCCATGGTGATGCACCGGTCATCATGCGTTTTACGGCCTTTGAAAAACCGGCTAATGTGGTCATTTCCCAACCGGCTAACCGGGCATGGCAACCAATAACACTGCAGGTGTCTGCCGGACAGAGCCGGTCGATCGATCTGACCGTCCACCTTTTGTTGTTGGAAAACACCCCGGCGTTTACCCCACTGAATAAGGGGCTTTATATCCAGTCTGATCAACCGGTCACTGCTTATTATGAAGTAAACCACATGTTCAATCCGGATATCTTTGCCCTGAAGGGAAGAAATGCTTTGGGTACTGATTTTCTGGTCCCCGCCCAAAACTATTGGTCAAATGTTGACAATCTATCTCCTCCCGCTAAAACTGCCTTCGATATCGTTGCCACTCATGACCATACCCGGGTCACCATAACCCCTTCAGTCAGGGTCGGAGGTCATCAGGAAGGAGTACCATTTGATGTCATTTTAAACCGGGGGCAATCCTACTCGGTTGAAGCACCCTCAATTTACCGGTCGGATCAGCTGACCGGTTCACGGGTTGTCGCCAGTCAGCCGGTGGCGATTACCCTGAAGCACGACAGTAAACTCAATGGAATCTGTTGGGATCTCGGCGGTGATCAGCTGGTTCCTATCGATGTCTTAGGCAATGAGTACATTGTGGTCAAAGGATTTTTGGAAGGAGGTGATCACGTATTTGTCATGGCCACTGAAGACAATACCCGGATTACCATCAGTGGAGCCAGGGAGATGAATTCGTCAGAAGTGGTCCTCCGCTCAGGAGAAATGTATCGGTTCAATCTGCTTACTCCGGCGGCGCACATTAAGAGTAGTGCACCTGTTTACGTTTTGCATGCCACCGGATTTGGTTGCGAAATCGGCCTGGCACTACTCCCCAAACTGGAATGCACCGGCTCCCGGTCGGTGAGTTTCAACCGCTCGACCGAAGAAAACTTTGGTTTGATCTTAATCACCCAGAATGGTAATCAGGATGCTTTTGGCGGATCTATCCATCATTCGATTTCTGCTGATCTCTTTGATACGGTGCCAGGAACCGGAGGTCTGTATGTTGCAGCACAGATCAACCTGACTCTCCCGGCGATAGCCAATCAGGCGTATCAGATCACCAACACCGAAGGAGCATTTCATTTGGGAATCATCAATGGAGGAGAGCGATCGGGCACCCGGTATGGTTATTTTTCAGACTTTAAATCGCTTAAGGTACTGACGGAAGTATCCCGGATCTGTCAGGGTTCGCAGATTCAGCTACAGGCTTCCGGCAGTGACCGGTACGAGTGGTTTGGAAGCCCGGAAACCGATGGGCTGACTGCTTCAGCCATTGTCGTTTCTCCTTCCGAGACCACGACTTATGGGGTGATTGGCTCCAGTGCAACCAATGGTTGCCTGGACACCGCCTGGCTGGATATTGAGGTGTTTGAATGGCCAAAACCCCGGATAGAGATCTCGCCAGTTTGTGTCAACACCCAGGTGACATTGCTTTATCACGGCACAGAACCGATTGAAAACCTGACCTGGATCTTTGACCGTGATACTTTCATTACCGGATGGCAGGACACACTGCGTATTAGCTGGTCTCAACCAGGAGTCCGCAACCTGAAATTGCTGGCCGAAAATCCGGCTGGTTGCGTGGTTGATACCGTCCTTGACCTGGAGGTAGGCGGGGTTCTTCTGGGGTTGGATTCAACTTTCAGTCTGACCCGGGGAGAACAAGTGCAGTCCGAGACCCAGGTGCTTGACGGGAAAGTGGCCGGCATTGAGATACAATGGTCTCCACCGGCAGGCCTCTCCTGTACCGATTGCCTGAGCCCGTCATTTTCTCCGGTCACCACCACAGATTATGAGTTGACCCTAACAGATACGCTGGGATGCATCTCCTATTATTACACCCGGATTTATGTGGATCCCCCGGTTTTTATTCCCAATGCCTTTACACCCAACAATGATGGGGTCAATGATCATTTTGAGATCTTTTCGGAGAGTCTCGATCCGGAAGAACTGATCATTGTAAACCGGTGGGGGCAGACCATCTATCGTTCAGCCGGGCAAGCCGTATGGGATGGATTGATCGATGGTCGATCGGCCGAACCAGGGGTGTATGTTTATCATCTTCGCGCCCGACAGACAGAAAGCGGGAGACCGTTTGTCACCAGCGGAAGTCTGACTCTCATCCGGTAGAAAATCACCAACCGCGATGATGGATTACACCATGCTTGTCTGGGTGATTTCTCTATATTTGTGGCGCGATTTGCAATCAGATTTATTCAATAAAAAATAACATTTGAAAAGATTTATAGATCGGCATATCGGCCCTGATGAATCTCAACAGGCAGCCATGCTGAAAGTAATCGGAGTGGACTCGATTGACAGTTTGATTGACAAGACGGTTCCTGCCTCCATTCGTTTGGCAAAACCTCTTTCAATCAGTAAGGCACAATCGGAATATAAGTATCTGGAAAACCTGAAGAAGATTGCAGGTCAGAACAAGATAACCCGGAGCTTTATCGGACTGGGATATTACGGTACGATCACTCCTTCTCCTATTTTACGCAATTTATTTCAAAATCCGGGCTGGTACACCCAATATACACCTTACCAGGCCGAAATTTCCCAGGGGAGACTGGAGATGCTCCTGAATTTTCAGACCCTGGTCAGCGATCTGACGGCTCTTCCCATTGCAAATGCTTCCCTTTTGGATGAAGGGACGGCTGCCGCTGAAGCAATGAGTATGTTTCACGCGCTGAGAAATAAGAAAGCGACCGATGCAGCCGATACTTTTTTAGTTGACCGGCAGGTTTATGTCCAAACCCGGGCTGTATTGGAGACCCGGGCAAGATCTCAGGGAATTAAGGTGGTGGTTGCTGACTGGAAGGATTTTACGCCTGATGATACTGTTTTTGGCGTGTTGCTTCAGTACCCCAATGCTATGGGGGAAATTGAAGATTACCGTAAACTGGTTAGTCAGACTCACGCAGCGGAAGCCTATGTAGTGGTGGCCTCCGATCTTCTGGCCCTGACGATGTTAACCCCTCCGGGTGAATGGGGAGCAGACGTAGTGATCGGTAACAGTCAGCGTTTCGGGATACCGATGGGGTTTGGTGGACCGCATGCCGCTTTTTTTGCTACCCAGGAGCGGTTTAAAAGACAGATACCCGGCCGGATTATAGGAGTTTCAATCGATGCCGATGGTCGACCCGCATTGCGGATGGCTTTGCAAACCCGTGAACAGCATATCCGACGGGAAAAAGCGACTTCCAACATCTGTACCGCTCAGGCTCTCCTGGCAAATATGGCGGCTGTCTATGCCATCTATCATGGGCCTGAAGGCCTGAGAGGCATTGCTACGGAGATTGCCCGGAAAACCAGTACACTCAAAAGGGCTTTAACCACCCGGTATCGGGTGAAGAATGAGCACTGTTTTGATACCATTGCGATCCAAGTTTCCGTATCAGATCTGGATGCCATCCGGCAGAGGGCATTAAGCAAAAATATCAACCTGTGGTACGACAAGGACTCCGTACAACTTTCAATTGATCAGACGACCTCGGAGGAAGATCTGGAGGAATTGGCCGACATTTTTGAGGTTCGCCTTCTGCCGGTTGAGGATATTTCTTTTCCGGGCTGGGCTACGCGTACTTCGGAATTTCTGACCCATGCGGTCTTCCACAAATACCAGACGGAAACCAATTTGATGCGTTATCTCAAACGTCTTGAAAACAAGGATATTTCTCTCACACATTCGATGATACCCCTGGGTTCGTGCACCATGAAGCTCAATGCCGCAACCCAACTGATACCGGTCAGCTGGGATGCATTTGCCAACATCCATCCTTTTGTGCCCGGGGATCAGGTTAAAGGTTACCACCTGATTATTGATGAGTTGGCCAGGGATCTTTGTGAGATTACCGGCTTCAAAGCCTGTTCTTTCCAACCCAATTCCGGAGCGCAGGGTGAATATGCCGGATTGATGGCCATCCGGAGGTTTCATGAAGCAGCCGGCGACACCATCCGGACGGTAGCTCTGATCCCCTCTTCCGCTCACGGCACCAATCCGGCTAGTGCGGTGATGGCGGGAATGAAGGTCGTCATTGTTACCTGTGATGAACAGGGGAACATCGATGTGGATGATTTACGGGCAAAGGCCGCTCAACATGCAGCACAGCTGGCGGCGTTGATGATTACATATCCCTCTACCCATGGTGTATTTGAAGAGTCAATCGTCGAAATCTGTGAAATCGTCCATCGACACGGAGGTTTGGTCTACATGGACGGTGCCAATATGAATGCCCAGGTGGGACTAACCAATCCGGCTCGTACCGGAGCCGATGTTTGCCACCTGAATTTACACAAGACTTTTGCTATTCCCCATGGAGGTGGCGGACCAGGAATGGGTCCTATCTGTGTCAATGAAAAACTGGCACCCTTCCTGCCCGGTCATGTCTTTGGTTTTGCTCCCATGGAAGAGTCTTCGGGTTCAGTTTCTTCAGCTCCATATGGAAGTGCCAGTATATTATTGATCTCATACGGTTATATCAAAATGCTGGGAGCCAAAGGGATGATCCAGGTGACAAAACTCGCCATACTCAATGCCAATTACCTCAAAACCCGGTTGAGTGAATACTATCTCATTCTGTACGTGGGCAGAAATGGCTACTGCGCTCATGAATTCATTTTGGATTTACGCCCGTTCAAGGCAATAGGGATAGCGGCAGAAGACGTGGCGAAACGGCTGATCGATTATGGATTTCATGCACCTACCGTATCATTTCCGGTGGCCGGTACCCTGATGATCGAGCCTACCGAAAGTGAGGATCTGGAAGAGCTCGATCGTTTTTGTGAGGCTCTGATTCAGATCAAAGCGGAGATTGATGAGGTTGCCCGGGGTGAGTTTCCGGCAGACAACAATGTATTGGTCAATGCCCCCCATACCATTGCTCTGGTTTCCGGCGATAACTGGACGTTTCCCTACAGCCGTGAAAAAGCAGCTTATCCATTACCCTATCTAAGAGAGAATGGTAAATGCTGGCCGCCTGTTCGCCGGGTAGACAATGCCTATGGAGATCGCACTCTGGTATGCACGTGTCCGCCCATCGAGATCTATGCTGAAGACAAGACGGTATGATTGTCGTAACGGGAGCCGCCGGATTTATTGGAAGTTGTCTGATTCGGGCGCTGAATGATATGCAACTGTCCGCGATCCTGGCAGTCGATGATTTCAGCCGGCCGGATAAAATTTTCAACCTGCACCATAAAGCTATTGCAGGCCTGGTGCACCGTAATCAATTGCCTGGCTGGCTAAAGGAAAACTACCGGCGGGTCAGTCATATTTTTCATTTAGGTGCCCGGACCGATACCACAGAATCTGATCAGTCGATTTTTGACGAGCTGAATATCAACTACAGCAAAAAGATATGGGAAGCCTGCCGGTTATATCAGATTCCGCTCACCTATGCTTCCAGTGCAGCTACCTATGGTGATGGTTCGCTTGGTTATTCAGACAGCCATGAGATTGTCAAAGACCTTCAGCCATTGAATCCTTATGGTCAATCCAAGAATATTTTTGATCACTGGGCTCTCCAACAGCATCAGACCCCTCCTTCGTGGCACGGGCTCAAATTTTTCAATGTTTACGGGCCAAATGAATATCATAAAGGGCGGATGGCCAGTGTCGTTATGCATGCCTTCAATCAGATCAAGCGATCAGGGAGGATGAAGCTTTTCCGCTCGCACCAGCCGGATTTTGCCGATGGCGAACAGAGCCGGGATTTTATTTACGTTAAAGACATAGTAAATATCTGCCTTTTCTGTATGCAGATGAAACCTACATCCGGACTTTACAATGCCGGCACCGGTAAGGCGCGAACATTTCTGGATCTAGTGAAGGCTACCTTTTCGGCACTGGGGAAGGACCCGCAGATCGATTTTATCGATACCCCGGAAGATATCCGTCATACCTACCAGTATTTTACCGAGGCCAAAATGGAGAAACTGATTGCCAGCGGATATCCGGAAACCTTTACCGGACTCGAAGCCGGCATCGGTGAATATGTTCAGAAATACCTGATCCCGGGACAATACTGGTAAAGGTGGTTATCCTCCCCGGCATTATACTCGAATAGGGTTATACAGGCCAATTATGCATGTCGGATTTTTTATATATTTGATATCACTCAATAAGACCAGCACTTGCAAATTCATAAAGTCACTCAGAATCGAACCTTTGACGAAATGGTTGACTCTCCCGGGATAAAGGCCAGTGTAGGGAGCAATCGTTTTCCATGAAATCACTGCGTTTGATCGGATTGATATTGTTTATTCTCGGGGCGGTCGTCGCCGTGCTGGATTTGCTCGATATGTTTGAAATGACCCGCAGAGATAATCCTTTCTATGGAGCGTTGGCCTTGATGATTGCGGGTATCAGTCTGAGCTTTCTGAGTCAGGCTTCCGATGAAAAATGAGCCATTAGGGTAGCGGGTTCATGGCCGCATAATAGATCAACATCCAATCATCACCCATATGGGCAAAACGCCTGACCATTCCAATATTGGAAGTCTTTTCGACGATTTTTTCGGTGATCAGACTGGGAGACAATACTTCCCATTGCCGCTCATACCCGCTGAGATTGGGATCCATCGGCCGGTGCCATCGCCAGGTTTCTTTTTGCCAGTGAAATATTTCATTCTCTTCCAGGGTGTCGGCATTGGCAGGAAGACCATCCAACGGGAAAACGATATGGGTTATCTGATAGTTGGTGTCTGTATGAAAACGATCATAAAAGACCCGGAAGTCATCCGGCACTTGCGAGACCTCGTCTCCGGACAACACCTGACTATTCCCTTCCTGGTTATTCTTGCAACCTGACTGGATTAGTACGGCTATAAAAAAGGCGAAGATGATGAACCTGGCTCTCATAGGCATTCAAGGGCATAAACTAAAACATACTGTCTATTCATTTCATAACGGATCTCGAATTCTTTCTCCTGACCTTTCAGCAGAAATCCTTTCGTTTTGCCGGTTTCCGGATTAAACGGGCGGACAGAAAGATGATTCTTAAAATCCAGTTCCTTTCGTCCATAGGCTTTGTACAAACTTTCCTTTGCTCCCCAGTATACATGCAGATGATCGATGGGTGATGCACTGAGCCTGACCTGTTCAAGTTCTTCTTCCGTAAGAAATTTGGAGGCCAGCGTGGTGATTTTCTCAACCCTCGTCTGGATATCTATTCCTACCAGAAAGGGTGCCGTTATGACGGCGGTATAATTTCGGGTATGACTGATGGACATTTGCCAGTGGGATCCATGGATGCAGGGCTTACCAAATTTGTCCTTAACGATCGGGCCGTGTTCCTGATCCCTGGTCAGGGTGTTCCAAAGCCAGCGACTGGCCAGCCATTCGGTTTTTCGCCGGCCTTTCATCTGCGTCAATGATTGTTTTTCTTCATCTGAAAATTCCATCAACCGGAGAAAGTAGGCATCCGGTTCTTCAATCTGCCAGATAGCCAATGCCACCTTGTTATTCAGGTATCTTGTTTCCAACAGGGCCACGAAACGTTCAGATCAAATGTTCCGACAAAGATAACATCTCCCGGGAGTCAGAAGATTTTATAATCTTGTTCCTGAATCACCGGTGCAACACATGAAGTTGGTACTTTTCAACAAATTACAGGGTCACAAGAGTTCGGTTTACAGCCTTTGGTACGACATCGCAACAGCGTGCATCTGGTCAGGTGGAGGTGAAGGTTGGGTCGTGGCATGGCCTCCGGGAGGGGAGAACGGTCGGGTTATCGTCGATGTTGGTGATCAGATCTTCAGCCTTTTACGCATGTCGGCAGAAAGTCCGATCGTCGTCGGTACCATGTCGGGTGATCTTTTTTTTGTCAATGACCATGCTTCTGCTCCGGCGCGGAAAAAAGTCTTTCATCAACGGGGTATTTTCGATTTGATGGAGAGTTCAGATAAGTTGATTTCGGCAGGAGGTGATGGCAAACTCGGTATCTGGAATCCGGTAACCACAGAAATCGAAGAATCCATAGCCCTGTCTCACCGGCATCTGCGTACACTGGCCGTCAATCCTTCCAAAGATCTGTTGGCCGTCGGAGCCAGTGATGGTCATATCTACATTCTTGCGCTATCAGACCGGAGGGTGATAGAACGAATTGAATCCGCCCACCGGCCATCGGTATTTACCCTCGCCTGGCTGGACGATTCGACCCTGGCTTCCGGAGGTAGGGATGCCCATCTACGGGTCTGGAAGCTGCAGGATTTGACCCGACCTGCAATCGACATTGCCGCACACTGGTATACGATCAATCATCTGGTTCGGCACCCTGTCAAACCCATTCTGGCCTCCGCAAGCCGCGACAAAACCATCAGACTCTGGGACCTTGAAAATTTTTCCCTGATTCAGTCACTCGATGCCTCCAAATCCGGAGGGCATGTTCATTCTGTAAACCGGCTGGCCTGGTCACCGGATGGGAAATATCTCTATGCAGGTAGCGATGATCGATCGATCTCGGTCTGGTCATGACTATCAGGGCGGTTGATCACACAGAAATTATTGATCCACCCGACAGGAATTGGTTATTCATTTTGCGAATCTGATATCTTTGTGCCGAAATGATTTTATCCGATAAAAAGATACTGGAGTTGATTGGTCAGGGCGAAATTGTGATTGAGCCTTTTGATCCTGCATGTCTGGGAACGAATTCCTATGATGTACACCTGAGTCGTTATCTGGCGGTTTATATCGATGAGGTACTGGATGCCCGAAAGCACAACAAGATCCGGGAGATCGTCATACCAAAGGAAGGATATGTACTCGAACCCGGCAAGTTATATCTGGGAGTCACGCTTGAATATACCGAAACCCACACCTGTGTACCTTTCCTCGAAGGAAAATCAAGTATTGGCCGTCTGGGCATCGACATTCACGCTACTGCCGGTAAAGGTGATGTCGGTTTCTGCAATACCTGGACTTTGGAGATATCCTGTGTGCAACCAGTCAGGATTTATGCCGGTATGCCCATCGGACAACTAATTTACTTCCAGGTTGAAGGGGAAATTCAAAATTACTATAACCGGAAATCCAGTGCCAAGTACAATGAGCGCAGCATCCGGCCGGTAGAGTCGATGATGTGGAAGAATAAATTCTGAATTCCGGAAGTGGTTGGTCCGGCTGGTTAACGGGAAGTTCCAAACGCATCGACCCAGGCCAGCATTCCTCCGGTCAGATTCAGCACTTTTTTGAATCCCTGTTGCAATAAAAATTGCTGAGCCATACCACTCCGGTTTCCCGACCGGCAATAGAGAATGATTTCTTCATCTTTATGGGATTCCAGGTCATCGAGAGCTGCGGGAATGTTGCCCAATGGAATCAACAAACCTCCGATATTGAATTCATGGTGCTCATACGGCTCACGGACATCGATCAGGGTGAATTTTTCACCACTTTCCATTTTTTTTCTAAGCTCCTGTACGGTAATGATCATTGGTGTCAAATTATTTAATGATCTGAATGATATGCGATGTTGCCAGCCGGTCGCGTCTGTTAATCGCCCTCAGTAAATAGCTTCCCGGTTTCAGATCATGGAGATCCAGAGTATTTTGCAGCGAAGTTCGTAATACTGACCGGCCCAGCACATCAAAGAGTTCGATGCTGCCCTGTTGGGGATCAAAATCGCCGGAGAGATATAGCCTGCCAGAGGAAGGGTTCGGAAAAAGCAACAATTGGTCCCATTGGTTGTAAGTCGTTGTGCCTGTCGGGATGACTTCTTCTGTTCCCAGTACCGGTCTGAGCATCAGCGATCCGTGCCGCAAACCGCTGGACGCTGCACTAAGCCAGCCCTGGCCAACATTGTAGTGTAAGAAATTAATGCCTTCCGGGGAATTGATGTCATATCCGATTGGTATTTTAACTCCACTGATGTCAACCTGCTCCCAACCGATATAAAATCGTCCTGCCGGAAGGTCAAGAGTGATTTTCTGATCAGCCGAATCCCTGAGATCATAGGTAGTAAATCCCTGAAGGGTATCGTAATAAGTATCAGCATAATAAACCCTGACACCGGGCTGGAAAAATTCGGGATCATCATCCAGACTATCAATCCATACGTATAGATTGAAAGTCTGGGTTGAACTGTTACCCTCGATATGGGGAATATGGATCTGCACACCCTGCAACTGATCTTCCGAATTGTTATGAAACTCCATGGCCAGCATGGTCTGGCGTACACCGGGTGAACCCCGGTCGATGATTGCCGACTCCGCAGTACCATCATCGTAGGCATAGTAATTGGCAAAATGGGTGGTCGTCGTCACCTCGTTATTGGAAGTGGCACCGAGAATCTCATCAAAGCGGGTAAAATTCAGGGTACTGCGAACCTGGTAATTTTCTCCCGGCAGCAGAGCAGTCAATAATCCGTTTTGCAGCGCCTCATAGTTGGTTGATCCCTGGTCGTTCATATCAAAATCAAAGGAGGTGGAACCGGGTGAAAGCAACCAGGCCTGGACCGGTTCAATAAAGGTTCTTCTCAACAAGGTCTGACCCTCCAGGGAAATCGTGATGGTTGGGTCATTCATGGTTAAGTCGACCTGATCGAGGTTATTCAGACGGGAAATAATATTCCGCCGCACTTCTCCGATGGCAAACTGGTGAGCGGGCATGCTCGAATAAGGGCTCAATACAGATGTCGGAAGATAGCGAAAAGCGATATCCCGGAAATGCTCCCGGGTTAGTTCTTCTTCGCCTACCCGCACGTAGTCGACATGCCAGAGTTCCTGCAATCCTTCGTTTTTGGATTTGTTGCGGAACCTAAACTGAAAGCTGCTATGTAGAAAAGAGTCAGGAATAATCCACCGGTTAAAAGCAAAATCCGGTGCCGGATCATTGATTGAAAAATCGTTGGGCAGCCCCTGCATTTGCCACACTCTCACCCATTCCCCTTCCCTGTTTCGAAAATCGACCACCAATGAATCAGGATCACGGGGTTTGATACCGACCCCTTTGGGTTGGGCAAAAAACGAAAAGTATACTTCAGTCCCCTCTGAAAGATCCATAAAGGCTGAGGTGAGGTTGTCGCTAAATCCGGCACCCTCCCCGTAAGGGCTTCCATTGGCATCCAGACCGTCAAACGTTGCAACACCTACCGTCAGTGGTCTTTCAGCAAGTGTGGTATTGACAAAGACGTCCCGGTCCAGCCAGCGGGCAGTATCGGGATATGGTCCGTCAGCCGAAAAGTCATCGACGAAGGGAAGGGCTAAAACCGGGGCGCTGATAAAGGCAATTTCATAATTTTCGCATAATCCGTTAGAGTCGCAGATCTCCAGACATACGACGTCGGTTGACCGGGTCCCATGATGCTGGTAGGAAACACACGTATCACCCAGGTCAAATGATCCCTGGGGGTTAGCGGAGCAGATCTGGTATCTGATTTCAGCCGCATTCATGAGCATCTCTTCGTTGGGGCAGAAGACTGCATTTCCTCCTACGGGCAGGTAAATCCTTACGAGTGTGCCATGTTCCGATCGCTGATGGCTGTTCTGTCTGACCAACAGGGGGTTATTTCTCAACCCGGTCTCTTCCGGCTGCGCAGAGAGATTGAAAAGCTGCAGAAAAAAGATGATTATCGTGAGGTAAAGTGGCTGTCTGCTAGTTTTCATCACAATCATCCGGCCTGATTTGGGTGAGGTAAATCTTAATGGTGTCTCCCGTATAGACCCGGCTGTCTGCGGCGGGTTGTTGATTGTAAATAAAGGCAGAACCGGGATCATCCACGGTTGCATCGCTTATCTGTTCTCCGATCACCAGATCCAATGTCTGTAACTGAAAGACTGCCTCATCATACGATTTACAAACCAGATCGGGCATATTGAGCGATCCTCCGGTAGCTTTTGACAGGATCATCTCCAGGGTCCCGCCTTTGTCGATCATCACATCGTCCTTCTTAATATCTGAGCTGATCACGGTCTGACCATCATAGATCACCTCCAGAATATGATCGGGAGCTCCGGGGTCATACTTCCGGCCTACGATACGGGTATTGATTTCAAAGCCTTGTTTCAATTCTTTCGTTTTACGTTCGTAGCTTTTTCCATATAAAACCGGAAGTCTGCCCAGGGGAATCTTATCGGGTGTATCTTTGGTCACTGTAACGTAAATCTTGCGCTTCTGTTTTACACGGCTATCCGCTTTAGGGTTTTGATCAATGATAATGCCCCCTTCCCTTCCGACCATAAATACCGAATCCACAATACTTATCTGAAAGGACTTTTCCCTGGCATCTTTAGTGGCGTCTGCCAGGTGTTCTCCGGTATAATCTGGCAGGATGAGCGATTGACCGTGGTGAGTGTACCAGCGTAAAGACAGTATAACGACCAATAGAACACCAAAAAGAAAAAGTGCAACTAAGCCAAGATTTCTCCAGAGCATGATTATGAAAGAATGTGTTGTCCGGGTTTATAAACAATTTTTGTCATGATGCACCTTACCCGGTAAAGGTAACTTTTCGCATACATATAGTGGTATAAGAATATGTTTATCATCCTAATTAATGGATATTTGTCATTAAAATTTCAGGTAATAAGCTTAAGCAGTGGAAGCTTCCAACGCACTGGTGATCAGGGTTCCGATGAATGAATAAAGAAATCCTTCGACTGGCAATTCCAAACATCATTAGCAACGTCTCTGTACCTCTTCTTAGTACAGTGGATACTGCTTTGATGGGGCATTTATCGGAAATACACCTGGGAGCAGTGGGCTTGGGAGGTATGATATTCAATCTGCTTTACTGGAATTTTGGTTTCCTCCGGATGGGAACTACTGGGATGACAGCACAAGCTTTTGGTGCCGGTCAACAACAGGAGATCGCTGCATTATTGAGTCGCTCGCTGATCGCAGCCTGGATGATCGCTCTGCTGATCCTCTTGCTACAATCGCCCTTTCAAAGCCTGGGACTTTGGTTTTTTCAGGTGGATGACACCCAGGCCGGAATGGTCAATACCTACTTCAATATCCGGATTTGGGCGGCCCCGGCCACGCTGGCCTCCTATGTCGTTTTCGGTTGGTTTTTCGGAATGCAAAATGCAGTATATCCATTGATTCTGACCATTGCGGCTAATCTGATCAATATCGTGTTGAGCTTTCTGCTGGTCCGTTATTACGATCTGGGTATTGCCGGTGCTGCGTGGGGTACCGTCATTGCCCAGTACAGCGGACTAATCCTGGGGCTGCTGCTACTTCGATTGAGGTATCGGCTTTACCTTCGTGAATTTGGGAGGCATCTACTGTCAAATGCAGGCGATCTGGCGAAATTTTTTACGGTCAACCGCGATCTTTTCATCCGTACCCTCAGCCTGACGCTGGCTTTTGCCTTTTTTTACCGGCAGTCGTCTCTGGCCGGAGCAATGATTCTGGCCGTCAATGTGATCCTGCTTCAACTGATCAACTGGATGTCGTATGGTATTGACGGCTTTGCCTATGCCGCTGAAAGTCTGGTTGGAAAATATAAAGGCAGACAGAATCCGGAACAAGGTAATAAGGCGATCAGACTGGTCATGCTGTGGGGCCTGGGTCTGGCCATCTTCTACAGTCTGGTCTATGCATTCTGGAGTGTACCTGTTTTCAGGATATTTACGAATCAACGCGAAGTCATCGAAGCTGGCAAACCGTACCTTTGGTATATGGCAGCCTTTCCCCTGGCTGGTTTTCTCTGCTATATATGGGATGGCATCTACATTGGTCTCACTGCTACCGTGACCATGCGCAATGCCATGCTGTTTTCTTTGGCTTTGTATATTATGACCTATTACCTGCTGCGACCTTACTGGCCAGTACATGGGTTGTGGACAGCCCTGCTGCTTTTCTTAGTCATCAGGGGATTGATCCAGAGCCTTTATTTCCGGAAGTATGGCTGGAATATCCGGTAATAAAATCAGTAGCAATCGTGTGAAGAGTCGTCATTCTATGCACTGGTAAATCACGACCAATGTAAAAATGTGGTGGCATTTCATATCAAAAAAGTTTGCAATATTTTTAACCCTCCTTACCGCTTTGTACCTTTGGATTGTGTCTGGCTGACTTCATTAGTGACTGATTTTGTTCACGAAGTCAGATCCGGGCTTCCTTTGGATTTGTTTACAGCTACATAACCAGCAAGCACATGCCTGATTTTGTTCACCTGCATTGTCATACCCAGTACTCGTTGCTCGACGGAGCATCCCGGATCGAAACCCTGATGGATAAAGCAGTGGCTGACGGGCACAAGGGAGTCGCACTCACCGACCATGGCAATATGTATGGGGCCTTTAAGTTTGTCAATGAAGCCCACAAGAGAAAACTCAAGCCTATTGTCGGTTGCGAATTCTACCTGGTGGAAGACCGGCATGTAAAAAGTTTTTCCCGGAAACTCGGCGAAAGGGACAAGCGGTATCATCAGCTTCTGCTTGCTAAAAATGAGATAGGTTATCGCAACCTTTCCAAGCTATGCTCCCTTGGCTTTATTGAGGGATTGTATGGTGAATATCCCCGGATTGATAAGGAACTGTTGATGCAATATCATGAAGGCCTGATTGCGACCAGTTGCTGTCTGGCAGCTGAAGTGCCGGCTACCATACTCGAAGGTGATTTGGAGAAAGCCGAAAAGCTGGTGAAGTGGTGGCTGGATCTTTTTGGTGAAGACTATTATATCGAACTGCAGCGGCACCGGGGTCTGGAAAACATTGACGGAAGAGGAGTGAGTCAGGAAGACATCAATCAGGTGCTGCTCGGCTTTGCCAGAAAATATCAGATAAGGACCATCGCTACCAACGACGCTCATTATGTAGAAGAAGCCGACTGGAGACCCCATGATATCCTCCTTTGCATCAACACCGGCAGCAAACTGGATGATACCAACCGGTTTAAGTTTAGCAGTTCGGATTACTTTTTCAAGACTAAAAACGAAATGGCCGGTCTCTTCAAGGATGTACCGGAGGCTCTGGACAATACCCTGGAAATCTTTGACAAAATCAAACCCCTTAACCTGAAACGAGATGTCTTGCTGCCTGCATTCCCGCTACCGGAAGAGTTTAAAACCCAGGACGATTATCTGCGCCACCTGACCTTTGCGGGGGCCTCCCGCCGGTATGGTACCATCGATGCCAAAATTGAAGAGCGGCTAAATTTTGAACTGGAGGTCATCCGCCAATCAGGCTACCCCGGATATTTCCTGATCGTTCAGGACCTTACCTCCACAGCGAGAAAAATGGGAGTCAGTGTAGGTCCGGGGCGGGGATCGGCCGCCGGTTCGGCAGTCGCTTATTGTCTGGGGATTACCAATATTGATCCCATCAAGTATGATTTGCTCTTCGAGCGCTTCCTCAACCCTGAGCGGGTGTCCATGCCCGACATCGATATCGACTTTGACGATGAGGGTCGTTCCCGTGTGATCGACTATGTCGTCGAAAAATACGGGCGCAATCAGGTTGCACAAATCATTACCTATGGTTCAATGGCAGCGAAGATGTCTATCCGTGACGTGGGAAGGGTCCTTGATCTGAACCTGAAGGAGGTGGATATGATCTCCAAGTCCTTTCCCCAACAGCTGGGAGTCAGTCTTCAGCAGGTGCTGGGTACCGGAGGTATGGACAAATCACTCCGGGATAATCTCAGTTCGGATGATGTTGAAAGAGCAGAAAAGATCATAGGAATGGCTAAACAGGATGATCTGGTTGGTCTTACGCTCCGGACAGCCCGCGAATTGGAAGGCAATATCCGGAATACCGGATTGCATGCGTGTGGGGTGATCATCACGCCGGGTGATATCAGTGATTATATTCCGGTGGCGACCACCAAGGATACCGATCTGCTGGTCACCCAGTTTGACAACAGTGTGGTAGAGTCGGCCGGACTTCTTAAGATGGATTTTCTCGGGCTGAAGACCCTGAGCATCATAAAGGATGCGGTCGAGCTGATCAGGCAACGGCACAAAATCGAAATCGACATGGATGCGGTACCGCTGGATGATGCGAAGACATTTGAGCTTTTCCAGCGTGGTGACACCATTGCCATCTTCCAGTACGAATCTCCGGGAATGCAAAAACATCTGAAGAATCTTAAACCCAATAAGTTTGAGGATCTGATCGCCATGAATGCCCTTTACCGGCCGGGACCTCTGCAATACATACCCAACTTTATCGCACGGAAGCACGGAAAAGAAAGAATAACCTATGACCTTCCGGTCATGGAGGAGATCCTGGCGGAGACCTATGGGATCACCGTTTATCAGGAGCAGGTTATGCTGCTTTCTCAGCGACTGGCCGGTTTTAGCAAAGGCCAGGCCGATGCCCTGCGAAAAGGGATGGGTAAAAAGAAGAAGGAGATCATTGATGAGCTCTACCCGATCTTTCTGGAGGGGTGCCTCAACAATGGCCATCCGAATGAAGCTGTCGATAAAATCTGGAACGACTGGCAGGCTTTTGCTTCGTATGCGTTTAACAAGTCGCACAGTACCTGTTATGCCTATGTAGCCTTTCAGACGGCCTACCTGAAGGCCCACTATCCGGCCGAATTCATGGCGTCGGTACTGACGCACAATAAGAACGACATCACTAAGTTAAATTTCTTTTTGCGAGAATGTAAAGCATTGTCAATCAACGTTTTATTACCCGATGTCAATGAAAGTGGAGTCAATTTTACGGTAAATGCACTGGGTCAGATCCGGATCGGACTTTCAGCGATGAAAAATGTCGGCCAGGCTGCCGTAGAAGAGCTGATCCGCGAACGGGAAGCCAACGGACCCTTCCTGTCCTTCCTCGATATGATGCGCCGGTGCAACCTCCGGGTGCTTAACAAAAAAACCTTTGAAAATATGATCATGGGGGGAGCTCTGGATTGTTTCTCTGAATGTCAGCGCTCCCAGTATTTTGCTCCCTCCGACAAGTATGAAACTTATATCGAACACGCACTTCGTTATGGAAATGCCTACCAGCAGCAGAAAGAGGAAAATGCCGTCAGCCTGTTTGGGGCTACCGATGAGGTACTGATACCGGGACCCCCATTGCCAGTAGCTGATCCCTGGTCAATGATGGATCAGCTAAATAAGGAAAAAGAAATCATAGGTATTTATGTCAGTGGTCACCCGCTGGATTCGTATAAACTGGAATTGGAGAATTATATCAATTGCGAACTCATCCATTTTGACCGGATTCAGGCCAGTGGAAGACAATTAAAGATTGCCGGCATTATCACCCAGACCACGCACGGTGTTAATCAACGGGGCAATGGCTATTGCCGGTTTACCCTGCAGGATTACAATGGATCTGTTGAATTGTATTTGAGTCAGGATGTCTATATGAAATACCGGGGTCTGATCGAAGTTGGACAGGTGGTTTGTGTCGATGGTATTTTTAAAAGCCGCTATCAGTCGGATGAATTATTTTTTGACCCGCAATCTGTCCGGTTGCTTGCCACCCTGGGGGAAGAACTGACCCGTTCAATAACGCTTAAAATTCCCTTACAGCAGATTACTCCGGAATTTGAAAAATCCCTGGATAAATTATGTGCTGAGTACAAGGGCAGGCATCTGCTTCGAATGGTAGTATACGACGATGACGTGCAAATTCCCTTTCTGGCGGAAAAGCGAAAAATAAAAGTTGACAGCAAGCTGTTGAAAGAATTGGAGAAAATCGGTGTGCCGTATAAATTAAACTGAGCAATTGATCGTTATCATTGGGAGAGAGTCGCATTGCCAATGGTAAAAAAGATCATTTTATTATTGCTGGTTTTTAGCATGAACCTGCTCGCTGCACAGGCAGATGATCCTCCAGTGTTGGATTTTAAGGGTTTGCAACCTTACCTGAGCTTCCATAATGACACGATTTATGTGATTAATTTTTGGGCTACCTGGTGCAAGCCTTGCCTGGAAGAATTACCATACATCGAGCAGATACACAAGGATAAGTTTGATGATCCGGTTAGAGTGATTTTAGTTAGTCTCGATTTTCGTCATCAGATCCAGCAAAAGCTGATCCCGTTTATCAATGAAAAGGATCTGAAATCAACCGTGGTGGTATTGGACGATCCGGATGCCAATACCTGGATTGATAAAGTCGATCCGCGATGGTCGGGAGCTCTACCTGCAACGGTCATTTATCGGGGGGATAAAAGAGTGTTTATTTCCGATACCTTTGAAGACTATAGGGCCATAAAATCAATAATCGATACCTTTTAGGCTGATTTTTCGTCTTTATACAATGACCAATGATATGTCAAAAACCAAATGAATTTAATAGATAAAAATTAAGGATTATGAAACATTATTTTTTCAGTTTTCTGCTGGCCGGCATGGCGATTTTAACCATGTCTTTAACGCTTGGTGAAACCGATATTTATGAAATAGGTGATCAGGTTGAGGATTTCAAATTGCAGAACGTCGACGAAAACTGGGTGAGCTTAAGTGATTATTCTGGTAAGATGGGTACCATCGTTATTTTTACCTGCAATACCTGCCCCTATGCCCAGCTGTATGAAGACAGAATTATTCAACTGCACCAGAAATATGCAGACAGGGGATTTCCGGTATTGGCCATCAATCCCAACGACCCCCTTCAGAAACCGGGAGATAGTTTTGAAAATATGAAAAAACGCGCCGGAGAGAAAAGTTTTCCTTTTGCCTATACCCTCGATGCTGATCAGGAAGTCTATCCAAAATTTGGTGCTACCAATACACCCCATGTTTTTCTAATAGATTCCGATATGCGTCTTCGTTACATCGGTGCCATCGATGACAATCCGCAGGACCCGTCAAAGGTTAAAATCAATTATGTAGAAAATGCCATTGAGGCACTCATGGCAGATGAAGATCCGGAACCTGCCCGTACCAAGGCTATCGGATGCGGAATTAAAGCCAAGAAGAAGATGGGTTAATTTTCTATCCGGGGACTGTTCATTGCCCTGAATACCTGATTTTTAATGAACGGAATCTGCAATTAAAAATAATAAAAAGGTATCCCACTCATTCGGTGGGATACCTCCGGTTCTTCTAAATCGTCGAAAAGCGGGTGCAAAAGACGGGGCTAATTCTGAAGTGCAGCCAGCAATCCGCTGAGGTCACCATGTTGTTGCATCACTCCCGATCTGGCAGCCGCTACAGTCTGTTTTAACTCCTCCAGTTTCACCTGGGCTTCGTTAGCAAACTGACTCAATTCTGCCGCATCAGTCAATGTAGTTTCACTGAATTGCTGCGTGGTTAAACTTTCATTCAGCACATTGACCATTTCCGATTTTTCATTCCAGGCATCAAGAAAACTGCCGACATCATTGGTGACCTGGGTTAGCTGATTACCAAAGCCCGTCAAATTTTTTTGAGCTTCGTTAATTTTTCCCTGGTGATCTGCCGGTAATTTGCTGAAAGCCATCGAATCGATTGAAATGGACGCCATTTTTTCCGCGAAATCTGCATTGGCTTCATTCAGTGTGTTCGAAAGATCGGTTGCCATCATCGATGTGGAATCCCAAAGGAGTACCAGTTCATTGATGGCAGTAATTTCCTTGTCAAAAGATTGGCAGGAAAGTAAAAGGGCTAAAAATGAAAACAAAAAAATGTTTTTCATAGAACTGAACATATTTAATTTAGGGCAAAATTAGATACGTTGGTATATGTCCGGTATATTTTTTTTAAAATATATTTTTCTGGAACGGGCTATGGATCCAAAATGGAGTGGTGAAATGTGTTTTTTAAGCCTCGTCAGCTTGTTCAGATTTCGTAGTAATTGCCTTTTTCATCATTTTGACTTCCTGCAACCGGCATTCCCATTTTGTATTGACCGGTTGCTGAAAGACCTTGGTCAGGCCAATAGGGTCAAGTGCGGAGATGGTGATTTCAGCTTTTGCTGAGCCATGAATTTCATGACAACCGGTTTCTTCAAGGATCTGTGCAATGTTTTGGGCATTAACTCCGGCACCGGCCATGATCGAGAGCTGATAATTTTGGGTATAGCGGACCATTTTTTTGATCTGACTTCGTCCTTCCCAGGCACTGGGTGCGGCACCGGAAGTCAAGACCCGGTTAAATTGGTGCTTTTCCAATACATTGAGGGCTTCATATATATCGTGACAGACATCGATGGCGCGGTGAAAGGTAAGATCAAGTTGTGCCCGGTTTGCGGCGATCTCCGCCACCTGATCTGAATGGATGCGACCATCGGGATTGAGACAACCGATCACCACCCCATGCACCCCTGCATGGATACAAAATTCGATGGACCGGAGTATTGTTTTGAATTCGGTTAAGTTGTAAACAAAATTTCCCATCCGGGGCCGGATGAGCACGTGCACCGGCAAGTTGATTTTTTCAAGAACGAGCGAAATCAGACCGGGATCCGGGGTCAGCCCTCCCGTCTGCAATGCCATACAGAGTTCGAGGCGGTTGGCTCCTCCCTGCTGGGCAATCAACGCCGATTCAAAAGAATGAACAGCGATCTCTAAAATATTCCCTGTTGAAGGCATTTTCATATCTTTCTCCCATGAATCTGGCTAAGCTAATTAAAAGTCTTTGTATCTTGATGATTGCTACCCTGGCTGCCTGTAAGTCAGGGGAAAGTGATTGGCACCTCGTCGAAAAGAATCTGTTGGAATACGGGGTTCCTATCATCCTGCAGGTGCCCGATAGTGTAGAAGTAAAGTCAATCGACTGGGGAATCCAAAAGGATATTTCCATCACCGGCGTTCCGGGTTACAGCCTTCAGATATTCAGTTCCCGCGCCAGTACCCACAGTCTGGCTGTAGCCATGAAGGATCTGAGGCAAACCGTGGAAGAAGGCGTGTTTTTTTCAAAGTTTGTCCTGGAAGAACCGGATGGATTCATTTTTGAAATGATGATCGATACCCTGATCAACTACGATTTCCGGCATCTAAAAATTCAGGGCGATAGAGAATACCTCTTTCAGGCTGGTATGTCAGAAACGTATACCCTTCCGGAAGCAGAGAAACTTTATCAGATTTGTAAAGCTGCAAGATAATAGCCGGAAAAGTTGGTGATTGGAAGATAAACCGTGGCTGATGCCGAACAATCTTCAGCCTGTTCACGTTTAAAATTTATCCGGTCATTGCAGCCGGTGCTTATCCATTAATCAACTAAAAACTAAAAACAGACATGGCTTTTACTCTTCCCGATTTACCCTACGCAAAAGACGCGTTAGAACCTCATATTGATGCCCGGACCATGGAGATTCACCATGGCAAACATCACGCAGGTTATACCAACAACCTGAACGCTGCCATCGAAGGAACTCCACTGGAAAATCAGACCATCGAAGACATTCTTGCCGGTGTTTCCGGTCACAGTGCTGCCGTGCGCAATAATGGCGGCGGATTCTACAATCATAGTTTATTCTGGCAGATTATGGCACCTGGTGGAGGGGGCCGGCCAGGAGGCGATCTGGCAAAAGCGATTGATCACAAGTTTGGCTCTTTTGATGCCTTCAAGGATGCCTTTACCCGGGCGGCAGCTACTCAGTTTGGCTCAGGATGGGCCTGGCTCCTGGTTGATAAGGCCGGGCAGCTGGCGGTAACCAATACCCCAAACCAGGATAATCCCCTGATGGATGTGACCAATGTCCAGGGAACGCCAATCCTCGGACTGGATGTCTGGGAGCATGCTTATTATCTGAATTATCAGAATCGTCGACCTGATTATATCAGCGCTTTCTACCACGTCATTAACTGGTCTGAGGTAGAGAGACGTTTCAAGGCAGCCCGGTAGAAGAAAGAAGAGAGAACGACAATAGCAATATTCAGCAGGGAGGAGTAATTCTCCCTGTGTTTTTACCCGGATGGTCTTCCATGATCCAGTTGACATACTAAATTAGGAATCAGGACAGTTGAAACAGCATCAATCTATTGCAAATGTCTGAGCAGGAAAGACGGGCGTTACAACGGAAAGCTAAAAACCGGGTTCTGGCCAAAAAAGGCTTCTATATTCATTTCGGGATATACGTCATTTTTTCGCTCTTCCTGTTTGCGATCAATTTGCTGACGGATCCGGCTGATTACTGGTTTTATTATCCAGTGCTTTCCTGGGGGGTGGCGATTGCACTGCACTATCTGGTCACTTTCGGTGTACCCGGCTCCGATATCCTTTCTCAGGAATGGGAACAGCGTGAATTGGAGAAAGAGATGTATATCCTGCAACGCAAGAAAGAGCTGGAAGTTGGTAAGGATTCATTCCCGGACATGGATGAGGAAGAACCGGGAGAACTCGAGCTCAGGGATCCGGTCCGGTTGAAGAGAAACTGGGACGATGATCTGGTTTGAACCTTAATCCATCCTTATCCGCTCGATCCCGGCATAAATATTAAACCGGGTTTCATTTAAAAAACCAATCAGGGTCATATTGTTTTCCCTGGCGAGTTCGATCGCCAGAGAACTTGTTGCTCCGATCGCCGCCAGGACCGGCAGTCCGGCCATTAGCGCTTTCTGGACCAATTCGAAGCTTGCTCTGGAGCTGACCACCATGGCCGCATTCTGCAATGGAAAGGAAAAGTGTTTAAAGGCATAGCCAATAAGCTTGTCGACCGCATTGTGCCGGCCGATATCTTCCATACTGGCCAGAACTTTTCCGCCCGAAAGCAAAGCAGCGGCATGGATACCACCGGTCAAAGGAAACGATTTCTGCGTTTTGGAAAGCAACGAAGGCCACTGACGGATTTCTGTGCTATGGAATACAGGCTCTCTACTTTTGAGAAGATAGGGTATGGTCGACCTGATCTCCTCAATGCCGGATTTACCACAAATCCCGCAACTGGCATTGACATAGGTGTTCCGGGTCTGAATACCAAGTTCCGGATTCAGTCCTTCGCGGAGTTCCAGGATTATTTCGTTTTCCTCCAGATGCCGGATCTGGACCACATCGGCTGGTTTGTGGATGAGATTTTCGGTGAATAAGTATCCCAACGCCAAATATTCGTCCTGGCCGGGTGATCGCATGGTCAATGCCAACCGGATTAATTGCCGGTTTTCCCGGGATCCGTATCGCAGAACAATCTGTAAGGGAGCCTCCACGGTAACCAGATCGTCTGATGAGATCAGTTGGTCATGGTCGGCGCGATGTGCTTCTACCCGATGGATGGCCGGATCGGATAAGATCTTATCCATGGGCCTGTTTGGGATTTGGATACAAGGCAGACTCGTCTTCACCTGGTCTTTCGGTGAGGCAGCGAAAATCTTTTTCGATCAACAAAAAAAGTTGACTACCATCTTTCAATGGGAGTGACCATTGAAATCCAACCTGGTCGCTGTCCGGCCATCCCCTCGCCGATTTTTCCGGTAAGTCAATGGTAATCCGCTCGTTTTCAAATGAAATCGTGGGAATCTCGCCTCCGCCCAGATGGATTTGCGTCACCAGAGCATTCATCCCGGGAAACACCGTCTTGGAAGCAATTTGTCCTGCACCGATCAGTTTTTCCACTTCGGGCATGGACAATCGTATCCGGATCGTATTTTCTTTCAACCTCAATTTCATCACGAATTCGGTATTTTTACCGCTACAAGTTAATCGTAAAATTTTCGAATGGCAACCAAGGTAAAATTTCGCAAGGAAAAAGACAGTATGGGCATCGTTCAGGTGCCTGCAGACAAATATTGGGCGGCACAAACGCAACGGTCCAGTGAAAACTTTCAAATAGGCGGTCACCGCATACCGATCGAAGTGATCCGTGCGTTTGCCGTGCTGAAGAAAGCGGCTGCCCAGACCAATGCCGAACTAAAGGTCTTGTCAGCCGATAAAGCCAGACTGATCGAAAAGGTTTGCGATGAAATTCTGGAAGGAAAGTTGGATGACCAGTTTCCCCTGGTAGTCTGGCAAACCGGTTCGGGTACCCAGTCCAATATGAATGTCAATGAGGTGATTGCCAACCGGGCCCATGTATTAAGCGGAGGCAAACTCACGGATGAAAAGAAAGTACTGCACCCCAATGACGATGTCAATAAAAGTCAGTCTTCCAATGATACGTTTCCGACCGCTATGCACATTGCTGCCTATCAGTACATAACCGGATATACCCTACCTTCGCTGGAGAATCTCCGCCGGGTTTTCCACGAAAAATCCGGTGCTTTTATGAAAGTGGTCAAGATTGGCCGGACCCATATGATGGATGCTACTCCGGTGACACTGGGGCAGGAATTATCCGGATTCGTATCCCAGCTCGACCATGGAATCACCACGATTAAGCATTCACTGAAACATCTGGCTGAACTGGCATTGGGTGGTACGGCCGTGGGTACCGGTCTGAATGCCCCAAAGGGTTACGACAAACTAGTGGCAAGGAAGATTGCTACTATTACCGGGCTACCTTTTGTGACGGCCAGGAACAAATTTGAAGCGCTGGCAACGCATGATGCAATGGTGGAAGCCCATGGAGCACTGAAGACGGTGGCTGTTGCTTTGATGAAGATTGGCAACGATATCCGTTTACTCTCCAGTGGACCCCGTAGCGGCATAGGCGAAATCGTCATACCCTCCAACGAACCAGGGTCATCGATTATGCCCGGGAAGGTCAACCCAACCCAGTCAGAAGCGCTTACCATGGCAATGGCACAAGTGATCGGCAATGATGTGGCGATCAGCATCGGTGGAATGAACGGTCATTTCCAACTGAATGTCTTCAAACCTATGATCATTTATAATTTTCTGACCTCTGCCAGGCTCATTGCCGATGCCTGCAATAGTTTTGAAGAACATTGTGTCAGAGGGCTGGAACCTAATTATGCGAGGATAAGGGAGCACCTCAATAACTCATTGATGCTGGTGACTGCTTTAAATACTAAAATCGGTTATGATAAAGCGGCAGAAATTGCCAAGAAAGCCTACAAGGAAAATACCACCTTGAAAGCTGCCGCCATCGCCTTAAACTACGTTAGAGCGGAAGATTTCGATCGCTGGGTTAAACCAGAGGACATGATCTGACCTGACTTTACCAGATTGATGCTATCAAATCATTCCTTGCTTTATAATTGTTTCGTTCATGAATTTACAATTGTTTTCCGCTGAAACCTATCGTAGCCGGAGAACCGTCCTGGCCGGTAAAATCAGCAGCGGGCTGGTCTGGATACCCGGTAACAGTGAAGCACCGAAAAATTATCCGGATAACCATTATACGTTCCGGCAGGACAGCAATTTTCTCTATTATGCCGGACTTGATCTTCCCGATTTATCCCTTCTGCTGGACCTTGATAACAATATCTCTTATCTGGCCGGTGACGATCGCCCCGTCGAGTTGGTCGTCTGGATGGGCCCTTTGCCCTCGATCCAGGAGTTGGGAAATAAAGTCGGTATCGACCAAACCCTCACTACATCCGAGCTTGCAGAGAAACTGGAGAAGGCGGTTCACACCGGTCAAAAGATCCATTATCTGCCACCCTACCGGGGACTTTCCTGCATCCGGATCGCAGAATTGTTGCAAATGGATACCAGGCAGGTCGTCAGTGGAGCTTCTGAAATTTTGAAACGTGCAGTGATCGAACAGCGTTCTGTCAAGGAGAGCCAGGAACTTGATCAAATGGAGGAGGCACTGACCATTACCCGCGATATGCACCTGGAAGTCATGTACGAAGCCCGGGCAGGAAGGAAGGAAAGCGATTTGGTAGCCTATATTCAGGGGGTTGCCAGCCGGAATCAGGTTGATACCGCTTATCCGGTCATTTTGACGATGAATGGTCAGACCCTGCATTATCACGATCACAGCCAGGAATTGGAAGACGGCCGGTTAATTCTGGGTGACTTCGGCGCTGAGTCTCTTATGCATTATGCTGCCGATATCACCCGGACCCTGCCGGTCAGCGGAAAATTTTCCCCATTGCAGAAAGCGATCTATGAGATCGTGCTGGCCGGTCAGGAAGAAGCAATTGATTTAATGAAACCGGGAGTATCTTACCGGGATATTCATCTGTCCGTAGCCCGCAAGATGTCGGAGGGACTTATCGATCTTGGGCTTCTCAAGGGTACGGCAGACGATGTGGTAAGGAGCGGGGCACATGCATTGTTCTTCCCGCATGGACTGGGGCATATGATCGGTCTGGATGTGCATGATATGGAAGATCTGGGCGAAGATCTTGTAGGTTATGATGAAACTATCAGACGCAGCGATCAGTTTGGCTTGCGATCACTTCGCTTTGGAAAGAGCCTTCAGGAAGGTTACGTGCTGACCGTCGAACCCGGGATATATTTCATTCCCGAACTGATCAGTCTATGGTTTCGGGATAAAAAGCATGCTGACTTTATTAACTACCAGAAACTGGACGACTTACTACCATTTGGAGGAATACGAATCGAAGACAACTACGCCATTACCAGGAACGGATGCCGGCTGTTGGGACCTCCCATTCCTAAAAGGGTTCAGGATATCGAACTGCTGATGAGCTCTGGCCGGGATTTTTGATTCTGGATATTCTGGTTAGGGCATCATAGCCTTTTTTCACCGGTATAATCAGACCTTTACATGAGCGGCCGGATTTTGATATTCCGGAATCTGATCGCGTCGCCATGATCCTGGAGAAGAAGGTGACCCTGTTTTGCCAGACCGAAGTTTGTCATGTCCCGGTATTTACTGTTTGCTATCCTCCTATTGAAGTCGGAAGATCCTCTTTTGTATTCCAGTACTTTCAGGTGGTTGAGCCAGTGCTGTACGGTATTGTCCGGGAGTACCACAATCCGGACATGATTCCATTCGCCGGTCGGACGGATAAAACGCTCGGGTATCCTGGCCGGAATCAGATCATAGAGCGACCCCAGTGTCCGGTTTCCCTCGATGCCCTGTTTGGCATCCGGATGTTCCCGGTCATCCAGAATCTGATATTCAAGACCGATTCCAAATCCTGGTGTTTCCCGCTCCTCACCGGTAACGAAGTACTTAATTCCACTGTTTCCTCCCTTTGATAGATTAAACTCGATCTGAAAATCAAAACTGGAGAATTGATCCCGGGTCACCAGGTCACCTCCCCGTGCTGCTCCCTCCGGGGTTGAGGTCAGGATTAATTCGCCATGATCTACACTCCATCCCCGCTCAGGAAATCCTTCCTCGTGAATACCTCGCCAGTGACCGGCACTTTGACCATCAAACAGCGAAATCCAGCCCAGTTTATTTTCTGCTTCCGACAGCCGGTTGATTGCAGTATTGACCACAAAAGGGAAAGTACCTTCCCGGTGACTGACCGGATTTTCCTTTAGCCGGATATTTCTCCAGCGGATTTTCCGGCCATTCAATTCTGCCCGGTCGATCGAATGGATTTGCAGGGCAATAAAACCTTGCAGGGTCATATCGTCAATCAGATAGGCAGCCGGGATATCATTAACCCAGGTCCTGATTTCCGGGCCAATGGCTTCTACCGTAATTTTATTCCATTCCAATGGTTTAAAGGCTTTACCACCAGCTTCGTTCAGACCCATGGGAAATAACCATCCACGACGGGACTCATCATAAATTCCTCCAGACCAGCTACGTCTGCTGGGATCGATTTCAACCTGATAACCATGTACCTTTCCACTCATGTAGTCTGTACTGCTGCTTCTGAATTGTACTCCGGAGTTGATAAAGGTGTCAATACTGACTTCAAACTCCAGCAGGAAATCACCGTACTTTTTGTCGGTAACCAGGAAAGTATTCGGACTCTCTGGTTTCGTGGTGCCGACAATCACTCCGTTATCAACGACAAATTCAGCATCGCCGTTGAGCCGGCTCCAACCGGTCAGGTCCGTACCATTAAAAAGAATCTGCCAGCCATCGACCGTATCACTAACCTGTTTGTTGCCACAGGATATCCCCAATATGCTGAGACTGGCAAAAAGAAACAAATACTTAACCATGTATATAAGCGATTATCAATTATGGTGGAATATCCCGGAGAGTGTTAGCATTTTGAAAATGGCCGCAAAGATAACCAACTTCAATACCAATTTATTGTTTTTATGAAAACCCAGGTGCAACACCGAAGGTTCTAATACTGTCAGTTACTATTGGAGAGAAATAGGCCATACTCAGTGAAATTTCTTTCAGGCATCTGTCAATTTATGGAAGTGGGAATAGATCGAAAAGTAACAGCAATTTCTGAGCGTAAATCCAGAAATCTCTGAATACCCCGGAATAAATACGCCTCCGGAAGACATTTCGTCCGGAGGCGAATACTACTCAACCAAAACTATGACTATGAAATGATGATCAATCTGAATTCTGAATTCTAAGGCTGGCGTCTTGAAAATAGCCTTTATCATACAGTGGAATAAGATCCCGGGATGTCCTTTCTTTTTAGGATTTTAAGATATCATTAAGAGTTAGATCGAATATCTGGCCGGGATTTTTCAGGATAATGTGCGGTGGTATGAGAATCATCGGAAATTTAAAAAAAGAAGCTCGGGCGAATAAATTCGCCCTGCGGTAAAGAGAATGCTCATCTTGCCATGGGTGCTCAAATTGATCGGGAATCATCAGTCTTTTGATCCCTGATTATTTACGTATAGGGTAATAAGGATGTGAGTCCCTGTGCGAAATAAGCGGGCACGTATAATAAGGAGTTGGTGCTCGGGCGAATAAATTCGCACCTCCAGGAAGTTGAGAAATGAGGAGATGCCTGCCTGGGCGAATAAATTCGCCCCTCCGGTAAAATTAGAATGATCATCTCGCCAGGTGCACTCAAATTGATGGGGAATCATTTCATTTGATTTTGTCTATTGGGCAATATGGATGTGTGTGCAGGCGAAATAAGCGGGCACGTATAAGAAGGAGTTGGTGCTCGGGCGAATAAATTCGCCCCTCCAGGAAGTTGTGAAATGAGGAGCCTTTACTGGAAAGAAAAACACCTCCCGGAAATTTCCGGGAGGTGCCTGGTCTTATGGAATTATGATGATGGGGTTGGTCTTTTGGGGTTAGTTTTCGGTTAGTCTACGTAGAAGGTGCAGGTTTTTTCG
>CAYRYD010000017.1:0-76256 GCA_964428345.1 uncultured Saprospiraceae bacterium
CATCAAAACATGCTAAGTCGGAAACACCAACCAGGAAAAGTAATCTTATCATGAGATTATCGTCGATCAATCTTACAGATGGGACCTGGATACTACAGGTAAGAGTTAAAAGCCACTTCATTTTGGTTGACGTCACCGGATGCCTTCTCCCATTGTGAGCCTCTTAATCCAATGTCCTAAAAATGCATGATATTAGTCTTTAGTAATTTTAGAACGTAGTATCATGTCAGCACCCTTATTTATTAACTCCAGGTTCTACTGTGAAGTAATATTTAATGAACAATTCCAGAAAAAATACCCGATAAATAAAATTCGAAAATTCAGTTATAACCGGACATGATGTCTCGGGATGGTCTGCATAAAGAATTATGATAAATCATTTTGTCTGACTAACCCAGGGATATCTGAGACAAGATCTACCCACCAGGAGAGCATCTTGCCTGCTATTTAATCGGAAAATTGATATCCGTTATTAATTCCTGATCTGGAACTTCTCCCGGCATATTGATATATACTTCAAAAGCATCGATGTCTTTCCTGATTTTAAATTCCTTATTGCGCTGCATGGTAGCCAGGGTTGTCCAGGCATTTCCCAGGTGGAGGTACGATCCGGTATGTCTCAATGTGTATATTTTGGTGGTCGGAATTTCACCGGTTATAAAATTCGATGGTAAGTCTGCCGGTAAATCGGAAACCGGAATGGCGGAAGTATAGCTGACCTTGCGTTTGACAAAATCCCATTGATGATAAATGGAAAATGATTCACCATCGGGTTGAATCTGTTTTTCGGAAACGTATGAAAACAGTTTGGCCATATCTGCTCCCATTTGTTTGCCGCATTGTTCGATGGTGGTGTGGGTTTTGATCCCGAAATACCGGCAACCGGGATACCACGATTCGCCGTTGAAGTGAAGGGTGGAGCTGACCTTTCCGGTTTCAACGTATTCTTTGAGCATGTTCAACCCCCGTTCGTAATCGGATCCGACGAAGGCTTCCATCGATGCTTTCATCCAGAACATAAAGAACGGAAGACGGCTGTCCATGGTCCAGTGAACCCTTGTCTGCTGGTTTTCAGGCCTGCAGTTAAACTGAACCTTCGCCTTTGATTTCCAGGGCTTCAGAAAAGTGAGATTCAGATCGACAAGTTTGCCGGGATCTTCCCGGACAATTTCCATTTCGCCGGATCCCACCCGCTGGCCTTCCCATTCGTAAAATTTACCATCTTGCCTTACCGTGACCCGGGAATCGGGATCGCAGATCAGCCAGGGCGACCAGGCTGACCAGTGGTGAAAGTTGTTTAAGATTCCGAAGACTTTGTCAACCGGAGCATCGATAACGATCGATTTATCAATGTGCATGGCGGGCATTTTCATTGCATTTTTTGGTGAATTGGAAAGATACGAAATTTGGATTTTTATGATGAGTAAGGAATAAGATGGCCACTTTTAAAAAAAAAACTATTCAATGGTCAATCCACTTATCTACTTTAGCCAGTCAGAAATACCCTGCCTATCCCATCCACATCGTGGTTGCCTCATCCCACCTGTTTCTATTTGAATTTGCCTAATTTCAAGATTTTTAGCAGTACCTGCGATTTGTTTGCCAGAGTATGCAGTACTTTTCCTTTTTTGTGGTTTTGAGAATACTTTGAGTAACTATGAAGTTTTCAGAATTTATATGGACGGTTTGTTTGCTGGGATTTCCGGTATTCTATTTAAATGGGCAGCCGGTCATCAACCAGGGTATTGACCTTGCGGGTTTTTCCACCGACTACTTCAGCATCCCCCTGATTGATCTCGATCAGCAAACCTCCTGGCAAACCATCGTCGACCGGGAGGAAGGTCAATACCTCGGGCATCCCTCTACCGTACTCCTCGATGATGGCCGGACGATTTATTGTGTATATCCCAAAGGACACGGCAGAGGCGGTATCGTTATGAAACGCAGCATTGATGGGGGCGAGACCTGGAGTGAACGGTTGCCGGTTCCCGATAACTGGTCGACCTCTCTGGAAGTGCCTACCCTCTATCCGGTGACCGATGCTTCAGGGGTAAAGAGAGTCATTCTTTTTTCGGGATTGTACCCCACACGGATGGCGTACTCGGCCGATCAGTGCCGCACCTGGTCCAGTCTGGCTCCGGCCGGAGACTGGGGTGGAATTGTGGTGATGAGTGACCTGATTGATCTTCGTACCGGACCCGGTCATTACATGGCCATGTTTCACGATGACGGCCGTTTCTTCAGCGCCGGTGGCAGACCGGAAAGTATGGCCAGCCTTCCTGCCTTCAACCAGCCCGTTTTTACCCTTTTCAAAACGATATCCCGGGATGGTGGGATGACCTGGTCATTTCCGGAGGCGGTCTACGAGAATGCCATCATTCATTTATGCGAACCGGGAATCATCCGTTCGCCGGATGGCAGGCAACTGGCCGTCCTGTTACGGGAAAATTCGCGGCGCCTGAATTCGTTTATTATTTTCTCAGACGATGAAGGGCAAACCTGGACGCCCCCCCGTGAATTGCCGAATGCCCTGACCGGCGACCGGCATCAGGCGATGTATACCGGCGACGGGCGATTGTTGATTTCCTTCCGTGACAATTCGCCGGCTGTCACCCGGATCAACCAGCTTAAAGCCGGTTGCAGGAACTGCCGGGAAGATATCCTGTATGAAAAAGCCGGACCGGTCAGCCCAACCGCCGGTGACTGGGTGGGCTGGGTTGGCACTTATAACGATCTGGTCGAGGGAAATGAGGGCCAGTACCGCCTGCGGTTTAAGGATAATACCATGGGCAATGACTGCGCTTATCCGGCACTCGAAATACTGCCCGACGGAACCCTGATCACCATCACTTATGGTCACTGGGATAAGGATGAGGAACCCTATATATTATCGTTTAAATTTAAAATGAGCGATCTCGATGCCATGGCCGGATCCCGATAAAAAAATTTAATGAAAGAAACATTTATCCCTTTGTTGTTTACTTTAATGATCATTGCCTGCTCGGGTGAGAAAGTCCGGGATGGGGATGAACGTCCACCAAACATTGTGATCATTCTTTCCGATGACCAGGGATGGGGCGATTTGAGTATCAATGGAAACACCAATTTGCAGACACCCAATATAGACCGCATTGGCCGTGAGGGAGCCATCTTTGACCGCTTTTATGTCTGCCCCGTTTGTTCGCCCACCCGGGCGGAAATGCTAACCGGGCGTTTTCATGCCCGCGGAGGCGTTTACTCCACTTCTGCCGGCGGTGAGCGTCTTGATCTCGACGAAACCACCATTGCGCAGATCTTTCAGCAAAGCGGATACCGGACCGCCGCCTACGGCAAATGGCACAACGGTATGCAATATCCCTATCATCCGAATGCCCGCGGTTTTGATGACTTCTACGGATTTTGCTCCGGTCACTGGGGTGATTATTTCGATCCTGTGCTGGAGCACAACGGGGAGATTGTCCGGGGTCAGGGATTCCTTGCGGATGACCTGACCAACCATGCCCTGGATTTTATCGACGCCAACCTTCACCAGCCTTTTTTTCTGTACGTACCACTCAATACCCCACATAGTCCAATGCAGGTACCTGACGCCTTTTGGGAAAAGTTTGCCGGAAAGGATCTGGCTATGAAGGGCAGCGACTCCGGCAAGGAAAACCTGCAGCACAGCCGGGCTGCCCTGGCCATGTGTGAGAATATCGACTGGAATGTCGGTCGGATCATGGACAAACTGGAAGAAAACTCCTTGTTGGAACAAACCATCGTACTGTATTTTTCCGACAACGGTCCCAACGGCCACCGGTGGAATGGCGGCATGCGGGGCATCAAAGGATCGACAGACGAGGGCGGGGTGCGATCTCCGCTGATGGTTCAGTGGAAAGGAGTGATTAAACCCGGTACCACCATCCGGGATATTGCCAGTGTTCCCGATCTCTTTCCTACCCTGACCGATCTGGCCGGCATTACTGCCGGGGAGCAACGTCAACTTGATGGCAACAGCCTGAAACCATTGTTGCTGCAAACCGGCGAAACCTGGCCTGACCGCCTGCTTTTTCACCACTGGAATGGACGGGTCAGCGTGCGAAGTCAGCAGTTCCTGCTGGATCATCAGGGACGGCTCTTTGACATGGAGAAAGATCCGGGGCAGCACATCGATATCTCGGCCACCCTGCCGGAGGTCGCGGATAAGCTGATGCTGGAAAAGGAGATCTGGGAAGAAACGGTTTTGTCAGAAATTCCGGATGATGATCGCCGGGCTTTTCCGGTGGGACATCCAGACTTTATTTTTACTCAGTTGCCGGCCCGGGACGGAACCGCCCACGGTGGTATCCAACGGTCCAGCCGGTATCCCAATTGTTCCTATTTTACCCATTGGACCAGTATCAACGATAGCATTACCTGGCCGGTCGACGTGCTGGAAAGCGGCATTTTCGAAGTACAGGTATATTACACCTGTCCGGAAACGGATACCGGCTCCGCATTCGAAATCCGTTTTGGCAATAACCGTCTTTCCGGACGGATTACCGAAGCTCATGATCCACCGGAAACCGGCATGGAACACGACCGGGATCCACGCATTGAGTCGTATATCAAAGATTTTAAGCCAATGACCGTGGGCAATATACAACTGGAAAAAGGTTCGGAGACATTGACCTTAAAGGCTACCCAAATTAAAGGCAACGCAGTGATGGATTTTCGGCTGATGCTGCTGAAAAGACTCCCCAACCTTTAGAGGGGTACACCTGAAATTCATCTTATGCAGAAATCCCCATGACGGAATATCGAAAGTTAGAACAACAATACACTCTTGAACTGGAGAACCTCACTCGCCAATACAACCAGATCAGTCTCTTAAGGCTGGCTACCGGATTACTTTTTTTTACCGCTATTTATTTCTTGTTTAAGACGGGCAATTATTACTGGGCGGGATTATTGATTTTGGTGTTGGTCATTTTTATTTATCTGATCAATCTTCACCAGCGCATTGCTGCCAGAAAACAATTGGCGGAGACTCTGAAAAACATTAATCAGGACGAAATTGCATTTCTCGGGGGAGAACGAAAATTTGAAGATGGAAAGGAATATTATGATCCGCATCACTTATATAGTTATGACCTGGATATTTTTGGCCCGAAATCCCTTTTTCAATATTTAAATCGCACGGCGACCTGGAAGGGCAGTCAGTTGCTGGCCGGGTCCCTGCTCAATCGTCTGCCGAAAAAGGCAATTCTGGAAAATCAAAAAGCCATTGCCGAACTGGATCCCCTGCTGGAGTTGAGGCAAAAAATCCAGGCCCTGGGTTTGATAAACCGGGATAACCGGGATTTATATCAATTCCTTTTGCAATGGGCGGAGAAACCCGGACGGCTGGGCAAAATTACTATGGTAGCGATTTTTTTACTGCCGGTGCTCCTGGGTATTTGTCTGTTGCTCTTCCTCTTCAAGCCGGAGGGAGAGTGGTTGAATTACATCGGTACGCTTTTTCTGCTCAATCTGATTACCCTGGGTAATTCATTCAGGAAGATCAGGGAGGAAATATCCGGTTTGGACCGGTTGAACAGGGTGATCAAACATTACGGATTGATACTCCGTGAGATTGAAGAAAGTACGTTTAAGGCAGACCGGCTGAAGGCTATAAGGCATGCTACCGTAGCAGATGGAAGTGCAGCGCTCCATCTGAAGAAACTGGCTTACCTGCTGAATCAGCTGGAATCGGTTTTTAATGGGATGGCGGTCCTCCTTTTCAGTGGAACCGTTGCCCATCACCTGCATTTGCTGCGAAAGGTCTATCATTGGAAAGAGCAGCATGCAGTAAAAATACCCGGATGGTTGGAAGCGATTGCGGAGTATGAGATGCTTTCATCGATGGCCAATTTCAAGCATAATAATCCGGAATTTGCTTTTCCGGTGATCAGTGAACAGTCGGAGATGATCTTCCGGAACCTGGCCCATCCCCTGGTAAGGCAGGAAGTCCGGGTTGGAAATGACATTAGTTTCAACGATCACCGGTTTGTGATCCTGACGGGCTCCAATATGTCGGGAAAAAGTACCTTCCTGCGAAGCATCGGGGTCAATACGGTGCTGGCCTGCACGGGAGCTCCGGTTTGTGCTTCTGAAGCGACTTTGTATCCGTTTAAGGTGTTGGTATCGATGCGGGTAGCCGATTCACTGGCGGAGAATGAGTCGTATTTTTATGCAGAAGTCAAACGGTTAAAGCAGATTACCGAAGAAATGCAGACCGGTCATTGTCTGGTACTGCTTGATGAAATATTAAGGGGTACCAATTCCGATGATAAACGCAACGGTACCCTCGAGGTGATACGCCGGATGGTCCGCGAGCAAGCTTATGGTATGATCGCTACGCATGATCTGGAAATCTGCCGGGAGACAGCAAAGTATCCGGATATTCTGATCAACAAATGTTTTGAGGTGGAGATCAGAAACGATGAATTGTTTTTTGATTATATCCTGCGGGATGGCGTTTGTGTCAATCAGAGCGCCACTTTTCTGATGAAGAAGACCGGAATTATCTAAAGAGCACTAACTCTAACTATAAGTTAAGCAGCGGTTACCAGGTGTCGTCTGATTCGCATTATTTCCTGTTCATTCATGGACATCATGAAAGATATTTTATATATTTTATAAGAATGAAGTGTGGGGTGAAGTTATTTCATGAAGCGGGGATATTTAACGATGTATTCACAGATGCAGAAGATATTCTGCGAGTGATGGATAGTCTTCAGTCGACCATAGGGGATCGATTAAAGGTTGATTTCTTTGCAAAGATTTCATTCGCAATGTCTCAACAATCGTTTTTACCGGACGATTTCCCAATCCGACTCAGTGCTGGCTTTCCCTTGAAAATCATCAAAGTATAGTTATACTGAATAAGATAATATCATTAAATATCTGTAAATCAGCTATATACACTTTGGCTATTGATGCCTCGTTTGTTAAGTGGATGTTCATTATATGTTAAATTACTAATTTAAACAGTAACCTACTTGACAAATCAAATATTTTGTAATAGATTGCAATTCAATGAAGTCATTCTCACGTGTGAGTAGAAATTTGAAGGGTATCTGAAACCTTTGTTGACATCCAAGACTATTTTTCAAATTCTTGTTTAAGATTAAGTTTAATTAGCGAATGTAGAAAATCTGAATTTCTGTACATCCTTAAATCTTCAATATTAAATCATTCTAAAACTTAATAGTCCTGAAAAAACCTGATATACTAGGTGTTCTTATTCTATTGTCTACAGTGATTTTTCTGTCTTCTTGTGGGAAGGAAAACTTTTACAAAGACAATAAATTGTCTGGGAATAAATTTCCAACCGTCGAGGAGAAGTTAGCTGCTACATTGGCAGAAGCCGAACAAAAACCCTATCTGGTTGTTGAGCATTGCTCTTTTGATTATCTGAATAATTTACTTGTAAGCAATGGATTACCTGGGCTTGATTCTGCTCGTTACAATACTAATCGGTCCGCACGAGATTATCCATGTACATATAGTTATACATGTGCGGCATGGGTAATCCATGGTGATTGGAATGGAAATGATACGCTGAGCGCATTGGATCTGTACCTGGCAAATCAGTATTTATGTAATTCATCCGTGAATTGTGATGGTGATTTACCAACTGACCAAGGAGGTGTCTCCGATGAAGCCATAGAATTTGGCTTTATTTCGGTATTGTGTGATGGCGGGGAAGCCTTTATATTAAATCAGGAAGATATTGCTTCAGCGCAGGATTACGTACTAGGTCATCCTGTTTGTTATTAGGATGGTATTTTTGAGGTAAAAGTGTATTTTGGGGGGGAAGAATTGAATTCCCCCCACCAAATCAGCCTATGACCAAAAGAAGGAAAGGTAATACTTTGGCAATCGTAGTGGTTCTGATTCTTCTATTCGGAATCATTGACTGTTCCATTGGTCAGGACAATCTTTGGTTGATTCACAAAGACATTTCAGTCGATTTTTCGTCAGGTAAGGGAGAGTACAAGTATCTGCTTCATAGCTTGAAGAGTTGGTCTGAAGGTTATGTATCTGTATGTGATACCGCAGGGAATCTAATGTTCTATTGTGATGGTGAAACAATTTGGGATCGCAATCATGAAGTAATGCCAAATGGGTCCGGTCTTTCTGGAAATCTGAGTAGTATGCAAGGGGTTCTGGCCATCCAGTCGTCCCACAATCCTCAAAAATATTTTCTGTTCACCTTGCAAGACGTAACGGATGATACCGCGCAAGGATCATTATTCTTTTCAGTAGTGGATATGTCACTCAATAATGGGAAGGGTGTAATTATAACTAAAAATGTACACCTGGCCGATAATCTGACCGAAAAAATGATTGGCATCCCTCATCCTTGTGGTGGCACCTGGATCATTGTCCATGAACGCAACAGTAATCGATTTATATCTTTTTGGTTCTTCGATGGAAAAATTTTAGAGATAAGAAATTCAAATCTTGGAAGTGTCCCCGAGCAATTTTTATTTGTTGGACAATTGAAATATTCACCGGAAACAGGTATCCTGGCTTCAATGACGATTTCTGCATCTGCGAAAAAAGGCAAACTCGAATTCTTTAAGTTTGATCCATCAACCGGTTACCTTAGCGAGCCTATCTTATTTGAGGACGAGCTGTTAGATGCTCACAAAGGGTTCTTAAGTGGCGATTTTTCTGCTTCAGGAAAATATTTCTATACGAGTAGAATTTTTCCTAATAGAGAGGAGAGCATTCGTGAAATATTACAGTTGTCAATGGATAATTACGATAAACAAATGATCCTTTCTTCCATGCAGATAGTTGGAACTTTGGACAAAGAGAGTTACATAGGCAATGGCCATACAATTACCCGGGGTCCAGATCAACGCATATATATCTGCATCCTAAGTGAATACAATTCTCTTCATATGATTGATAAACCCGACATGGGAGGTAAGGGTTGTAGTTTCATTCCGGATGGGTTGATATTCCCGACGAAGGTCGGATCCCGAAATTGCGTCGCCCCTCTTATTCGGGAAAGGGAATATAAATTGGATTATTTACCGGCAGACACTATAGTTTGTCCGGATGACAGCATAGTATTAGATTTAACATCCCTTGGCGGGACCATTATTTGGGAGGATAGTACTACGACATCGATTCGGAGTATAGAGACTCCTGGTGTCTTTAGGGCGACTTTGGTAGATTCAAATAACTGTGCTTTGGAAGATACAATCAAAGTGTCACTCGTGGACACAGTGACTTTTCTGGACACAACCATCTGCAACGGTCAATCAATTTCAATCAATGGTGTTGAAATTTCTGCGGAAGGTACTTACATTGACAGCACTATTATCGGTTTGTGTTCAACCGGCCGGATGATAAACTTAAACATTGTTCCTTCATATACCAGTGACACATTGCAAGTAGCTTTAAAGCAGGGAGAAAGTTATACCTGGTATGATGTGCCAATTTCTGAGCCGGGAATCCATTCAAAAAAGTTCTTGTCCAGAGAGGGGTGTGATAGTATCAAATACCTGAATATTACAAGCTTGTCTTTCGAGGGAATTTTCATTCCTAATGTATTTACTCCCAATGGTGATGGTTTGAATGATCTGTTCGAAGTATATGCTCCAAAATTTAGTACTGTTCGTATGAAGATATATGATCGCTGGGGTGGTCAGATTTATTCGTCCGAGGGATCTATTTTGACATGGGATGGGATGATAAATTACAGTCCGGTGGATGAAGGTGTTTATTTATACCGGATTGACTTAGAGGATATCAATGGAAACCGGCATCAAAAAGTTGGATCATTTACCATTCTAAAATGAGACTGAATTCTATTCCTGAAGAAATACTTTTCAATTTCGGCAAATCTTAAACTAAGAGCAAATTGCCTCCTCTGCTCCCTCGGGATGCTCACCCACCCAGTGGTTTCGTCGCTCAAAGGTCCCCCATACCTTGCTCCGCCCCTGATATCGGGAGTTCGCTCCTTAATCTCGCCTGGTTCTGTTGAACTTGCCTGATTTCAGAGGTATTTAGAGGTGCTCGAAATTTTAAAATATACAAAGTCCATAGGGAGACATGATAAATGACCAGAAGATTGTTTTGTGTTTTCTGTCGGTCCTGGAGGTTTTATTGAGGTCAGGAGCGAGCAGACAGATTCGAAGAGGTGGAATTCGATAACAGTGGATCTTTTTGGATTTGACTTTGAGGGGAAACGACCCCATTATCAGAGTCCCAACACCTGCCGGTCTTGGCGTAACCGGGCCCTGAGCAGTTCATAATCCAGGGCATGGATCGTGGAATGCTGTTCAATGGCCATCGCGGCAGCAGTAGCAGCGCTTTGACCCAGGACCATGAATACCGGCTCCATCCGGATCGAGCCAAAGGCGATGTGGGTGGCGCTCAGACAGACTGGCACCAACAAATTGCTGCACTCATTTTCTTTCGGGAGGATAGCCCGGTAGCTTACGGGATAAGGGGCGGCTACCCGGGCCTCGACGTTGCCTTCATTTTTAACAAATCCCTGAGCATTGACATAACGTTGGGTATGGTGCGAATCCATGCCGTAGGCGCCCATCCCCACGGGATCGGGAACTACTTCAATCCCTTCACAGTGGTATTGGGTCATGGTCATGACGCCATTCAATCGCCGGGCCTCCCGGATATACAATTGTTCCTGCCAGCCATCTTCCCGGCTAAATTCGTCTTTGCAGGTTCCCCACCGGGCTACTTCGTTACGGATCTTGCCGGGTATGCGCGGATGGTTGGCCAACGTCCACATCAGACCTTTCTGATAGTTGCGGTGGGCTTCCTTGATCTGCTCCCGTTCTTCGTATGAAGCCTCGGGGTAACGGTAATTCTGACCGATAAAGTCGGTAGAGAATCCGGTGCGGTTATTGGTATCGGTCTTCCGGTTGGGCATATCCGAATTGATCCAGGGAAATCCGTCTTCTCCGGCTTCATAGTTTCTTAGCAGCAGTTCATAATTCTTCTCGTCGTATCCGGCGGGTTTTTCAAAGGGTATCCGGTTTTCCGGATGATCGGTCAGACACATCCGGTAGCAATAGGCCTGCAGGTTTTTGTCACCCTGGCCGTCGACTCCTGGTCCGTCCGGGTTAATATAGGGAAGAAGGCCACTGGAGGGATCACCGGCGATCACGTACGGATCGACGCCATCGACAAAATTATGATTGATGGCATTGTGAGCGGGCAGGCCGCTCATGGTGGTATCGGTCAGCCTGGTGTGTACCCCATTCAGAGTTTCCCCAAAATCACTGTTGGACTCCCGGCCTGTGCGGTACGATACCCCAGCACTGGCCAGCAGGTCACCTTCGTAGGTGGCATCGATAAATACTTTTCCGGTATAGGTATTACCATTGAGGGTAGTCATGGAAATGATTTTTCCATTTTCTTTAACCACCCCATTTTCCCGGTCCAGTTTTTCGTTTTTTACGACGCTGATCTGGTCTTCTTCGAGCCACTTTTCGTAGATAGCCAGTGCAATAGAGGGTTCAAATGTCCACATTGCATTTTCCTCCGGTCCGGTGCGGGTCTGTCCACCATCGCGGTATTCTTCCCGCTTTTGCCATTTCCAGTTTTCCGGCTGATCGTAATACGTTTTGACCCGTTCATAAAATTCGCGTGATATTCCGCCAATGGCAATTTTGTTGCCGATGTCGGTTTGCCCGAGTCCGCCGGTAGTCAGTCCGCCGATCCGGTTGTCCGGCTCGATCAGGATCACCGATTTGTTCATTCTCTTGGCCTGGATGGCTGCGGCAATGCCGGCCGAGGTCCCGCCATAGATCACGATATCGTATTCCGGAACCGTGCCTGATGGCTGGCAGGCGGTCATCAGACCAACCAGTAAACCAAAAAATAGTGCTTTATTGAAGAATAAATATTTTCTGAACCGGGATACTTTGCGGATGAAGAGCATTTGTTATCTTATTTTCGAAGTGACGCCAGATAGTTATCTGGTTGGAATATAAAAAATAATCCATGAATAACGAATACATCCTGGCCCTCGACCTGGGAGGCACCAAGCTGGCGGCGGCTTTGATGCGACCAGATAGCGAACTCCTCACCAGCCAAACCATAGCTCTGGATGGAAGGCAGGGTAAGCAGGTCGGTGAGCTTATGGTGCAGGTCCTGGATGAATATGCCGGTCAGGTGAAGCGATCGGGAGACCGGATCGCAGCGGTGGGGATCGCCGTACCGGGTATTTATAACCAGAAGGACGGCACAGTATGGGCTCCCAATATTCCCGGATGGGATTACTATCCGCTGTTGGAAGAAATTTCTGCTTTCCTCGGTTCTTCGCCAACGAGGGTGAGGATCGATAGCGACCGGGCATGTTACATACTGGGAGAATACTGGAAAGGGGAGGCAGCCGGTTGCACACATGCCATCTATCTGGCAGTGGGTACTGGTATTGGGGCAGGGATCCTTGTCGATGGCCGGGTTTTAAGAGGAAGTCAGGACATTGCGGGAGCCATTGGCTGGATGGCGCTGAGGAAAGAATTTCAAACACCCTACACCCAGTACGGATGTTTTGAGTACCATGCATCCGGTCAGGGGATCGGCCTCAATGCCTTGCCGGATTTTCGCAATACCGCTGAGGTTTTCTCGGCATATGACCAGGGAAATCCGAAAGCCAAAGAGCTGATCGATAATGCCATTCTTTGCTGGGGTCAGGCCGCGGCAAATCTGGTCAGCCTGTTCAATCCCGACATGATTGTCTTTGGCGGAGGTGTCTTTGGACCAGCTGGAAAGTTTATTGACCGGATTTATGAAGAAGCCTGTCGCTGGGCCCAACCGGTGAGTATCCGGCAGGTACGGTTTGTAACGACTGCACTGGGAGATCAGGTTGCCCTGTACGGCGCAGCTTATCTGGCGATGGAGAAATAACCCGAAGCTATTGCATTAAAAAATGGATCTTTAACGGCTCAAACCTAGCTAGACTTGTCAACTGATAAAAATTATCATTTCAGCCAGGTATTTGCAGCGGCATGTCTGGGGATGCTGCTGTTTGGTATCGTCATGCTGACCCTGGGCTCTACGTTGCCGGAGATCATGAGCAAGTACCAGCTGGATGATCTGAACGCTGGCTCGCTGGCATCCCTTTTACCTTCCGGCATTTTGCTGGGATCATTGATCTTTGGTCCGATAGTAGACCGGTTCAGCTACAAATATTTACTGGTACTTTGCAGTCTGGCGGTATCACTGGGCATGTTTGGAATTGCGGTCGCGCCGGGGTTGTTGTTGTTGCAGGTTTCCTTTTTTCTCATCGGCTTTGGCGGCGGTGCCATAAATGGTGGTACCAATGCACTGGTAGCCGATATCAGCCAGGACCGGGCTCAGGCTGGCAGCGCCAATTTGAGTTTGCTGGGCGTCTTTTTTGGAATTGGTGCCCTGACCGTTCCCTCGGTGATGGCCCTCCTGTCTCAATCGCTAACCTATTCGGAGATCCTGACCTGGATTGGGATTTTGGTGGCCGGTCCGGTGGTCTATTTCCTCTGGATAAGATATCCGCTTCCCAAGCAAAGCCGCAGTATTTCGTTAAAGGAAAGCGCGACGTTGTTCCGAAGCCGTTCTTTATTGATCCTGGCTTTTGTTCTTTTTTTTCAAAGCGCCTTTGAGGGGATTTTTAATAACTGGACGACTACATTTCTACAGAGGGTCCGGTTGTTTTCCGAAGCCGATGCCCTGACCTGCCTCAGCATTTATGTGATCGGGTTGACGGTGACCCGGCTATTGCTGGCAGCATTGCTCAGGGTGGTCAAAGAAAAACCGGTGCTTTATTTGTCGATCGCCTTCCTGCTTTCCGGTGTGTTGATCCTGATGTTGCTGAAAGATTTGTATTGGGTTTATCTGGGTTCTGCGCTCCTGGGAATCGGTACTGCAGCGGTTTTTCCGGTCATTCTCGGATTTGTCAGCGAAATGTATCAGGAAATGAGGGGTACCGCCTTCAGTGTGGTCATCTTTATTGCGGTTTTTGGAAATATCCTGATCAATTTTATGATGGGTTTGCTGGCCGGTAAATACGGGATTGATCTTTATCCCTGGGTTCTGATTTTTTGCGTGCTGATGATTTTCATAATTTTCAGTATTGGGGACCGAAAAGGGATAAACCGGGCTAATTCATAAAATCTGAAAATACCCACCATATTTAACCAGGTTGAAGACAGATGACAAGTAAGTAGATAATTCGGTAAAAATATATTAACTAAAAATAAACCTAGAAATTGGTAATATGTTAGCAAAAGAATGGTTGAAGAATGCCAGGGAAGTAATGGATCGCCTGGAGAATACCCAAATGGAAAACATCCGTCAAGCTGCGGAGATCATGGCGGATGCCATTGAATGTGGCCGGTGGGTTCACACCTTTGGATGTGGACACTCAACCCTCCCGATTGAAGAAATGTATCCCCGCATTGGCGGTTTTGTCGGTTTTCATCCGATCATTGAATTACCCCTTTCTTTTTTCACCCATATCGTCGGCGATATGGGCGTACATCAGTTTATTTTTCTGGAGCGGGTGGAAGGGTATGGTACCCAGATCATGAAGGGCTACCAGTTTGATTCCAGAGATGCGATGTGGCTTTTTTCCCATACGGGCATCAATAATGTCAATATCGATGTAGCCTTGAAGTCCAAAGAACTGGGCATGAAGGTGATCGTATTTGGTTCAGCAGCAGAATCAAAAGGTAAGACATCGCGTCATTCCTGCGGAAAGACCCTTTTCGAACTGGCCGACGTCGTGGTCGATTCCTGTGTGCCGCTTCAGGATGCCAGTGTGCCGCTTAAAAATCACGTCGATAAGGTCGGGCCCTTGTCTACCCACGCTTTTGTAACCGCCGTCTGGATGACCATTACCACCGTAGCCGAAATTCTAGCCGACCGGGGCGTCAAACTGCATATCCATCCATCGCACAATGTGCCGGGTGACACGACGGCACACGAGCGTCTGGACCAGGCACTGGCAGAATATAAGCGACGGGTTGCGGGAGTGTAAGAAGAAAAAAGTAATTTTTATCAGGTGACCTGAACTGATAACCTGAAAAAGAACATTGGAAGCAGGTAGAAAATCGCAATATTCCCGGGGGATTTTTTATTTTAATGATAAAAAAAATAAAAATAGATGCTCTATGACCAATTTCAGGATCCGATCCTTGGAAGCTGAGGAATTTTCGCGCCTTTTCGATTTAAGCAATGATGATTTGGAAAAATCCGGTATGCTCAGAATGATCGCCGATGCCCGCCCGGGATATCCCTGCAGGGTAAGCCTGGAAGATGCGCAGATTGGTGAGGAAGTCATTTTACTGAATTATCAACACCATAAAACAAAATCGCCCTATCGGGGTAACGGACCCATATTTGTCAGAAAGAATGCAAAAACGGTAAAGTTGGATGTCAACGAGATTCCGGAAATGCTCCTTCGCCGGTTGCTATCTCTGCGTGGTTTTGATCAGGATGGAATATTACTGGACGCATCGGTTGTAGAAGGATCGCATTTAAAAGAACAAATGATCAGGATGTTTGAAAATGCAGATATTCAGTACATCCATATTCACAACGCGAAACCAGGCTGTTACAATTGTGTGGCTGAAAGAGCAGATTAAAGGGTGCCCTAAATCTAATGCAATTTTCTCTTGCGCCTGTCATAATACACGACTACATTGGCATTGAGATATTACATGCGATGAATCCAGGTAAGAATATCCACTTGATCCCGGTAACGCCCTTTTATTTTTTCATCGGTATATTCTGTTTTACCTTCAGGTTATCCGGACAGGAATCACCGGTACGACTATCCGAAGCCCTTTATCGCTATGGCGGTATTGAACGGATGGACACCACCAGAAAAGTGATTTTTCTGACATTTACCGGAGGTGATTTTGGCGAGGGAACCGGCAAGGTCAGGAGAGTACTACGGCAGGAAGAAGTGCCCGCCAGTTTTTTCTTTACCGGAGATTTTTACCGGAATAAATCCCATCATAGGGTGATTCAAAGACTGATCAGGGATGGCCACTACCTGGGCGCCCACTCGGACAGGCATTTGCTGTATGCTGCCTGGGAAAACCGCGATTCCCTGTTGGTAGACCGGAGGGAGTTTGAGGCAGACTTGCTCAACAATTACCGGGAGATGGAAAGGTTTGGGTTGAGCATGGAAGACGCTCCCTATTTTATGCCACCCTATGAGTGGTACAATGATTCAATCAGTGCCTGGACCCGTGATCTGGAGCTGCATTTAATCAATTTTACTCCCGGAACCCGTTCCAACGCCGACTACACAACTCCCGATATGGGAAACCGCTATGTCGATAGCGAGACGATCATGAGGAGCATTTTTCACTATGAAAAGAAAGATCCTTCCGGTCTCAATGGATTTATTCTGTTGCTGCATGTCGGAACCGACTCCCGCCGGGCGGATAAATTTTATGACCGGTTGGGTGAACTGATTGCCGGACTACGCAGGCTGGGTTACGAATTTCAGTCATTGAAGGAGGTGAATTAATCGAGTCAGCCATTCTGAAAAAAATATCCCGGAGGTTGACAATTTGATGATATCCGGACCCTAAGTGGACAACAATATGTTTGATCGGCAATGTTAATTTGAATTTGCCCTTTGGCGTAATCAAGATTCAACTAAAGTCAGAAATTCCAGATTGCCTAAGTTCTTTCCAGTAGCCACCAGATAGGTTTCTTTCTTTTGGTCACCCGGTAATTGGTATGGATATACTTCATAATATGTTCCCGGGCTTCGTCCATATCATCGGTAAACTTGATCAGCAGCAGATCGGACGCCGAAATGGTTTTTTGTTCGGCCATGAATTTTAGATAGTCGCACAAATCCTGGTAATAATCTTTACCCATGACGACGATGGGAAAATTCTGGATGACCGCTGTCTGAACCAGCGTCAGTGTTTCAAACATCTCATCCATGGTGCCCCAGCCACCGGGAAGCACGACGAAGGCATAGGAATATTTCAGCAGAAGAAATTTCCGTACAAAAAAATACCGGATGGTCACCGATTCGTGCATGTAAGGATTAGGTTGTTGTTCGTATGGTAACTGGATGTTGCAGCCCACGGAATAACCATTGTTTTCAAAAGCTCCCCGGTTGGCTCCTTCCATGATTCCAGGACCTCCGCCGGTCATGGTGGTAAATCCCATTCCGGAGATCATTTTACCCACATCGTATGCAAGCTGGTAATAGGGATCGCCCTCTTTAAAACGGGCTGAACCGAAGACGGTGATACAGGGTCCGACAAAATGTAATTTTCGGAACCCCTTGATAAACTGGATAAATACCCGGAATGAAAAACCTAATTCATTGACCCGGCTTTTGGGTCCTTCCAGATAGGTTTCCCGGTTGATTTTTATGGATGAAATATCGGTATACGCCATAATCCCTTTAATAGAATATTCTAAGATTTTTATCGCTTATATCGGCGAGATGATTTTTTCTTTGACCTTTTAACTGCGACGACGCTTCGAAAGTTTCATCAGTTATTGAAAGGGCCAATATTTTTTGGTGATTTTTTTGTAAAAAAGTTATGGTCAAAAAAATACTGCTGGTTGGCCATCGTTATTGCAGCCTTTTGGTGCATTCTATTTTTCCAACAAAGACAATAATCTTGTTTTTAAAGAAATTATTCCAGCAGAGCCCACATCAGGATGGCGTCGGCGGTACCGTCCATGGTCGGTTCATTGGTGGAGTAGTCACCGATGTCGTCATGATAGGTCACGAAGTCGTTCTGGAAAGCTTCAAATTCATCCGGATCATGTAAAGTGAGCCCAAGAAGATTTCGAAAGGTCGAAACATAGATCGGTCCGTCGACCAGGCCACCGGCGGGCGTGGTGTTCAATAGAGCTGTTGGGGGTAAGTGTACATCTACCGGAAACTCTCCGTGGTCGGGTATACCGGTAAACATGCTGGTACCCCAGGGATTGCGTCCAAACAACCAGTCGCGGTGATGGGCCATGATAGCATGGTATTGCATGTCGCCGGTCATTTTTTCATAGAGCAACACCTGGGTGATAAAGTTGACCAACAGGTTGTTCGAACACCAGATGAAGATGACTCCAACCCCATAGGCATTGGTGCGGGCCCGGGCTGCCACTTTTTCAATATTTAACCGGTACCAGTGTTCCAGTTTGGTTTTGATCGAATCGGGAGCCACGGCATGGAGCGCATAATGCCCCATATTCATGAAGGGATATTTCTGGTAGTGGTTCATAGTGTCCCGGGCCATCCAACCGTCTTCCCGGATTAGGTTGGCATAATGGATCGCATCGGTGAGGTATTGTTGATCACCCGTCAGTTTGTACAACTCCGCAGCACCCCATTCCATATCATCAGCCCAGGAGTCTTCATTGTATCGATAGGGAGCGCCATAAGAGTTACCCTGTTGAAATCCTTCCTGTGCTTTTCCCATCTGATAAATTTCGATGGCAGCTTTTCTGCATTGCTCAGCAAAGGCCTGATCAAGGTCATTTTCTTTCCAGATCAGACTTCCCTTGGCCAGGGCAGCCGCGCATCGCCCGGCCAGATTGGCTATCCCCGTGGCCTGGCTTTTGTATTTGCCCAGACCCTGCGGTTTTCCATTGGCAAAGTAAGCCGCGCGGTAAGAGTTGGGCCCCCATCCATATTCGGCAGGATCCTGATCCGGTATCTTAAAACCGCGGTGATCCCGGTCGTCGGCGATCTGATGGATCAGCCAGTCCTTTTTCGGGTGTAACCTAAGGATCCAGTCCAGTCCCCACCTGGCTTCATCCAGTACATCGGGAATTCCGTTGGGCCATTCATGACCGAGTTCATCCGTCAGATCGGCAAATTTTTCGCCGCCTTCTTCAAATGCCATGAGCATCCGGGCCGTGGCATTGGAGCCGGTGATCAGGTATTTTAGCTGGTCGCCTGCATCATGCCAGCCACCGGTAAAGTCGTAGTAAGTGGAATCGGCAACCGGTGCATAAAAAATCCGGCCGTCTCGCTGATGGCAGACCATATCGTACCAGGGATTGTAACCACACCGCTGCTGACGCATGAATGCTACCAGTTTTTCGCGCTCACTGGCATAGACCTTTTCATCCACCCGGAAAGTGGCAATAGTCTTTCCGGCAGATTCAAGGTGATATTCACCGGCAGGCATGACTTGTGGTAATTCCAACCGGTACTGATGACTAAATGATCCCCAGGTACCCAGCTGCTGCCCGGAGGGTGCAATCTGTCCCACCAGGTTATTGCTCTGACTGTTACGGATGGCGATTCGTCCGGAAACCGGATTATTCGCATACAGGTACATACTTTTTACGTCATCCGGATGGTACCCCAGTTGATTCATACGAACAAATAACTCCTGGCTGTTTACATCAGAGTATGTCAACAGGGTAACCAGAAAGGAAATTATGATTATCGGTGTTCCTACATTCATCTTTAGTGGATTGAGTATTGACTGCGTTTTCCATCACTATCAGTCAATTCTGATCAGTGACGGATTAAAGTTAAAAAATGCCACCACCCCAAGCTAATGCTTCCAGATCTTTTTGAAAGATAGAAAGGATGCCAAAACCAAAAGCTAATTTCCTTCACGCATCACTATGTCTCATCAATATTTCATTAAATTAGGGGACAGTCTTGATTGCACCATTATGAAATTTTCATTGCTCCGGTCAGGCATCCTGACAATGTGCCTGGCATGCCTTATGAGTTGTGGTGACCGGCTGCCGGACGAGGTGAAAATGGCCTATCAAAATTTACCAACGGAGGTAGATTTCAATTTTCATGTCCTGCCGGTGCTGGCGGATAAATGCTATCCCTGTCATGGTCCTGATGAAAGGGCCAGAGAAGCTGACCTGCGGTTGGATACGGAGGAGGCAGCGTTTGATACCCTGCCCGGCGGAGAAGGTTATGCCTTTGTCCGGGGTAGAACGGATCAAAGCGAGGCTATTCAGCGAATGCTGTCACATCAGAACGATTTGATGATGCCACCACCCGATTCCAAACTCTCCCTGAGTGCGGAGGAAAAAGCCATTCTCTACAAATGGGTTCGGGACGGGGCTACCTGGAAAAAACACTGGTCATTTATCCCTCCTATCAAGCAACCGTTGCCGGAGGTACGCGATCAGGCCTGGATTACCAACGAGATCGATCACTTTGTGCTGGCCCGTATCGAATCAGCAAAGAGGACGCCATCGCCTGAAGCATCGCGGGAAGAATTGATCCGGCGTCTGTCGTTCGACCTTACCGGTTTACCACCTACGATCGACGAGGTTGGCGATTTTCTCGCAGACCAGAATCCCAATGCATACGATAAATTAGTCGACCGGCTGCTGGCGTCACCACATTTTGGAGAGCGGTGGTGCTGGGAATGGCTCGATGTTGCCCGATATGCCGACTCCAATGGATTTCAGGGAGATCCTGACCGGAAGATGTGGCCCTGGCGCGACTGGGTGATCCGGGCATTCAATGACAACATGCCCTATGATCAGTTTAGCATCGAACAGCTGGCTGGTGACCTGCTACCCGACGCAACGCATGACCAGATACTCGCAACCGCCTTTAACCGGAATCATATGTTTAACGGAGAAGGAGGCAGGATACCCGAAGAAACGCGAGTAGAGAATGTCTTTGACCGGGTGGAGACATTTGGTACTGTCTGGCTGGGATTGACCTTGAATTGCAGTCGATGCCACGACCATAAATTTGATCAGTTGACACAGAAGGAATACTACCGGCTCTTCGATTATTTCAATCAGACCTCTGAAGAGGGTATAGGTCCGGGTGGTCGGATAAAGCCGGTGTTGGATTTGAGTGATTCGCTCGAAATACAGGAAGTCCTGGACATTCAGCAGTTTGTCGAATTGAGTGGAAAGAAACTGGCTGAATTTGAGCAGAAGAAATTTCCACGCCCTGAAGGCCTTACCGCAGCAGCATCGCCGGAAGCGATGGGTCTTGATGGAGATAACCTCTATGCCCTTGGGTTTGAACCGGTCAAGCGGGGTCAATATTACCTGGGTCTCCTCAGCAACTATTACAAAGAACGAGATCCGGTCTATTATCGTGAATTGCAGGCATTTCTCAAAGTCAACCGTCAGATGGACAGTCTGTCTGCCAGGAATCTTCAGGTGATGGTGATGGATCACCTTGACAAACCCAGACCAAGCTATGTACTGGATAGGGGCGCTTATGATAAACGAGGGGAAGAAGTGACCAGCGGTACCCCTGCAGTACTACCGGCGATGATAGAAAGTCAGACAAATAATCGGCTGGCGCTGGCAGGTTGGCTTTTCTCCGATGAACATCCGCTGACCGCCCGGGTGATCGTAAACCGATACTGGCAGGCGATTTTTGGTACTGGCCTGGTCAAGACTGCCGAAGATTTTGGGGTTCAGGGCAGCCGGCCCACCCATCCGGAGCTTCTGGACTGGCTGGCGGTTTATTTCAGAGAATCCGGTTGGGACTTCAAGGCCCTGATAAAAATGATAGTGATGAGCTCCACCTATCGCCAATCGAGCCGGCTTAGCCCGGAGTCTTTGGAATGGGATCCCGAAAATAAATGGCTTGCGCGTGCTTCCCGGTACCGCTGGCCTTCCTGGATGTTGCGGGATCAGGCCCTGTTTGTCAGCGGTTTGCTGAATGACAGCCTGGGCGGACCCCCGGTGAAACCCTATCAACCACCGGGTATCTGGGAAGAGGCGACCTTCGGCAAGAAAAAATACAAACAGGACCAGGGATCAGACCTTTACCGGCGCACCCTGTATGTGTTCTGGCGTCGGATTGTCGGACCGACCATGCTCTTCGACAATGCTGCCCGGCAAACCTGCGAGGTGAAACCGGTCCGTACGAATACCCCTTTGCACGCACTGACTACCTTAAATGATATCACCTACACGGAGGCCGCCCGGGTCATGGCCGAAAGAGTCATGTTTTCAGCAGATTCCGATGAAGAACGGATTAAAACAGCATTCCGTCTGGCCACTGCAAGGTACCCCGATACCGAAGAACGAGGGGTACTCCTGAACCGTCTGGTCAAGCTAAAAGATGAATTTTCCCGTAAGACAGACGATGCCCGGGCGTTAATTCAGACTGGTGAGTATCCGCAGAATCAGTCCCTGGACCCGGTGGAACAGGCAGCCTGGGCAGCAGTGTGCTCAGTGATTCTCAATCTGGATGAGGTGTTGTCGAGGCAATAGTATATACAGAGTTTTGAGGAGAATAACGGTAAAGAATTTAAAGAAGTAATTAAAAGTCATATGGATTTTCGGGCATACCAAACCAGGAGGCAATTTTTTGGCAAGATGGCACTGGGACTGGGTACGGCTGCACTGGGGTCACTCGTCAATCAGCATCTTTTTGCAGTCACTGGCCACCCGCCGACAGGCAGTCTGCCACATTTTGCACCAAAAGCAAAACGGGTGATCTATTTGTTTCAAAACGGTGCCCCCTCCCACGTCGATTTGTTTGATTACAAGCCAAAACTGAGGGAATGGCACGGAAAGCAGATTCCGGATGAACTGACCGGTGGAAAGCGCTTCAGTACGATGACCGGCAACCAGATCAACCGGCCGGTATTGTCAGAGATCACCAATTTCAAACAGCATGGTCAGAGTGGCGCCTGGGTTTCAGATTTTATGCCTCATACAGCAGAGATCGCCGATGATCTCTGTTTCATTAAATCAATGTATACCGAAGCCGTGAATCACGCTCCGGCGATTACGTTCTTTCTCACCGGCTCGGAGATGCCAGGGCGTCCGAGTATGGGTTCGTGGCTGACCTATGGCCTGGGAAGTGAATCTCAGAATCTGCCCGCATTTGTGGCCATGACCTCCCGCGATAAGGAGGCTAGTTGTGGTCAGATTTTTTATGACTATTACTGGGGGAGCGGTTTCCTTCCTTCCCGTTTCCAGGGGGTAAAGTTCCGGGGTGGAGGTGATCCGGTGTTGTACCTGTCCAATCCGGATGGTATGACACAATCAATGCGAAGGGACTTATTGGATGACATCAACGCATTGAATAACCATAATAAGCAGGAATTTGAGGATCCGGAAATCGAAACGCGCATCGCCCAGTATGAAATGGCTTACAAAATGCAGATGAGTGTGCCGGAGCTCACGGACTTCAGCAACGAACCGGAGCATATCCTGGAGATGTATGGTCCGGATGTCCGGAAGCAGGGAAGTTATGCCTATAATTGCCTGATGGCCCGGCGACTGATCGAACGGGGAGTACGCTTCGTGCAATGCATGCATGCCGGTTGGGATCAGCACAAAAACCTGACCTATCAGCTGAAAACCCAATGTATGGATACGGATGCACCCAGCGCCGCATTGGTCAAAGACTTGAAACAACGGGGCCTCCTGGAAGATACCCTGGTGATCTGGGGAGGTGAATTTGGCCGGACCCCTTTTTTACAGGGGTTGATCACAGACCGGAAAAACTGGGGCCGTGACCATCATCCCTATGTTTTTTCCCTCTGGATGGCAGGCGGTGGGGTCAAAGCCGGTCTTTCGTACGGATCTTCCGACGAATTCGGATTCAACCCCCTGGAAAATCCGGTGCATGTCCATGATTTTCAGGCGACCATTTTGCATTTATTGGGTATCGATCACGAACAGTTTATTTTCAGACATCAGGGTCGCAGATACCGTCTCACCGATGTGCATGGTAATGTGGTAAGGGATGTGTTGGGGTGATATGGTTTGAAATGGTTTGAAATGGTTGGATATTGTTTGAAGTGGTTGGAGGTGGTTGGAAGTGGTTTGAAATGGTTTGAAATGGTTTGATGTGGTTCGATGTGGTTCGATATAGTTTGATAAGGTTGGACATTATTTGATATGGTTGGAGGAGGATGGAGAGTATAATTTTCGCGAAAGGAAAAACAGATCGATGATCATACCAAAGAAGATATGTCATGTGCTGATTTATGGCAGTTTTTTGTGGATGCTGTGTGGAGCGGTACCGGGAAATAGTCAGAAAGTACCGGGTGCGGTCATCGACTATCGTTCGGCAGCGGGCAAAGAGTACCTGGGGTCTCCATCGATCGCGATCTTACCCAATGGCGAATACCTTGTATCACACGATTTTTTCGGACCCGGGAGTACCAGGGACCGCACGGTCATATTTGCTTCGAAAGACCGGGGCAGAACCTGGACAGAGCGTTCCGGAATTACAGGCCAGTGGTGGTCGACGCTTTTCATGCACCGGCATGCAGTATATCTCATGGGCACCAGCCGTGAATATGGATTTGTGGTAATCAGACGTTCGGACGATGGAGGTCGCACCTGGACCGAACCGGCAGACGAAGATTCAGGGTTGCTTTTGGATGACGGAAAATATCATTGTGCCCCGGTTCCCGTAGTGTTGCATCATGGCCGATTATGGCGGGCGATGGAAGATGCGATGGGGCCAGGAGGTTGGGGCAGTCATTTTCGCTCTTTTGTGATGTCGGCTGCGGAGGATGCTGATTTGCTTAAAGCCAGTAGCTGGGTAGCAACCAACCGGCTGGGCCGGAACCCGGATTGGCTGAACGGTCATTTTGGTGGTTGGCTGGAGGGAAATGTCGTGATCGATCCATCTGACCAGATCATAAATATTTTAAGAGCGGATTTCCGAACAGGGACCGAGAAGGCAGCCATAATTCGGATCAGTGCCGACGGTAGAGAGGCGTCCTTTGATGAACAAACGGGATTTATTGATTTCCCCGGAGGGTGCAAGAAATTCACCATCCGGTACGATTCGGTTAGCAAAAGTTATTGGTCCCTGACCAACTACGTACCGTCGTGGCATGAAAGTACCAATCCGGAGAGAGTGCGAAATACCCTCGCCCTGATCAGTTCAGAAGACTTGAAAAACTGGCAGGTACAATCCGTTATCCTGTATCATCCGGATACCCGGACCCACGGATTTCAATATGCCGACTGGCTTTTTGATGGTAAAGATCTGATTGCGGCCGTTCGCACTGCCTACGATGACGACACCGGGGGTGCTCACAATCAGCACGATGCCAATTACATCATTTTTTACCGGGTGAAAAACTTCCGGAAAAGAACCATGAAGGATTCGCCCAAAACTTTTCTAAAGTACTACGATGATAAACCTTAAAGTAGACGAATTAGCTAAAATGATTGACCATTCCCTGCTGCATCCGACAATGACAGATCAGGATTTAAAGGAGGGTTGTGATCTGGCCCGAAGATACGGAGTCGCTTCTGTCTGCATCAAACCTTATGCGGTAAAGGATGCTACCGGATGGCTGGCCGGGTCTGATGTGTTGGTTGGTACCGTGATCGGATTTCCTCACGGTAACAGCACCATTCAAATCAAACAACTGGAAACGATCCAGGCCTGCCGGGACGGAGCCGTTGAAATTGATATGGTGATCAATATCGGTAAAGCCCTCCAGGGAGACTGGGATTACCTGACCAGGGAAATCGAGGGAGTCAATCTGGCGGCCGGAGATCATGGCGCTATCCTCAAAGTGATCTTCGAAAATGACTTTATTGACGATGACGCTATCAAGATCCGGCTCTGTGAAATTTGCAGCGATATTAAGGTGGCCTTTATCAAAACCTCTACCGGTTATGGGATGGTGAAAGGGAAAGACGGTAAGTATACCTACCGGGGAGCTACTGAACACGACCTGAAATTGATGCGCCAACATGCTTCTCCGGAGGTGCAGATTAAGGCTGCCGGTGGGGTACGTTCACTCGATGACTTACTGTTGGTAAGGTCATTAGGGGTGACCCGGGTAGGAGCATCGGCAACGGTAGCCATTTTAAACGAGGCCTACAATCGATTTGGTGGTGAAAAGCCATCCGGACATCCCGGCGGGTTAGATTTCCCGGGTTATTAGTAAGGTAGAGGCCAGCTCAAATAATTAGGTCTGGGAAACCACCTTATGGTTGATGACTGACAATATCGCTGGGTTTCCATCCAAGCCGGATGGCCTGGGCTTCGAGGGAGATCCGATCGCTTATTTTCAATGGTTGTGAATAAAGTTTCCAGTTCTTCTCTCCCTTTTGGCGGTAAGCAATCGAAGCACCTTCGGTATGGCAAAGGATTTCCAGGCCGGTGCTGATTTTTCGAAACTGAGGATTTTCAGTCTGGGGCTGAATGCCATCTGGTGGCCATAAAATTTTGATCAATTCTGTTTCCGGTAACATTCCCAGGTCCTGATGGTTGGCCTGAAATTCCTGCAGAGCGGAGCGGAGTTCGTGGAGCTTTTCAAAGTGTTCCGGACTGGAAGCCAGGTTGTGAATTTCGTGTGGATCAGATTGGATATCGTACAGCTCCTCCAGAGGTTTGTAACGACTGGTAAACTGCCATTGATCTTCTCCTAATTTACCTTCCCGGGCCAGCTGGTTGATTTCCTGCATCATCAGCATCCGGTCACGATAGGGAATCATACCGATATAAGGCAATTCCGGCCGGTAATTACGAATGTATTTATAGCGTTGATCGCGTACTGCACGGATCGTTTCAAACGCCGGATCCATCCGGTCCCGGAAGGCAAAGATGTACTGGCGGGGTTTGGCTCTGTCAGGTCCGAGAAAGGCCTGCCCTTCAAAGTGAGATGGAATGTCCACATCACAAAGCGAAAGGATGGTGGGGGCAAAATCGACAAAGCTTATCAGGTCATCATTGTAAGAACCAGCCTGCCCCTGCCCGGGAAAACGGATGATCAGCGGAGCCTGGAGTCCGGAATCATAGACCCAGCGCTTTGCCCGGGGTAATCCGTCACCGTGATCCCCGAAGAAAAAAATGATGGTGTTGTCCAGGAGCTGATCTTGTTTTAGCTGGGCCAGAAGTGCTCCGATTTGCTGGTCGAGTGCTGCGATATTATCATAGTGATGTGCCATGTCGGTGCGAACCGTCCTGGTGTCGGGGTAGTATGGGGGTACCTCCACGTCATTAGGGTCAGTCACCTGAGGAGAGGGTGGTTCGTGAATCCTGCTCTCATGCGTTACTTCAAAATTAAATACGGCAAAAAAAGGTGTTGTTGGATCAGGCCGGTTTCTCCAGTGGGCCTCTTTGCTGCTTTCATCCCAGGCGGTTATCGGTGGCTTAAACTGGTAGTCGGTCTTGGCATTGTTGGTGCAGTAATAGCCGGCAGCCCGGAGATATTCGGTAAAACACTTCGCATAGGGGGGTGGAGTAGCTTCGTATACCGGCAGATTGAGCAACTCCGGGTCGGTGATGTCTTTCAATGCTGCTGTCCGTACGTGTGTACGCATCGCACCGGCACCGTTACTGCCAGGGTACATTCCCATAATGAGTGAGTGCCGGGAAGGAGCACAAACCCCATAGGTGCTGAAAACCCGGGTATAGGTCACCCCTTCCCGGGCCAGCTGGTTTAGATGAGGCGTGAAAGCAAGCGAATCACCGTAACAGGCCAGTCGCGGACTCAGATCTTCGGCGGTGATCCAGAGGATGTTAGGTGGTTGGGCAATGGACGGAATACTAAAGGAAATCGTCAAAAACACCAAAATCAGCCTTTCTTTCATCAGAGGTCGTTATCTTGCTTCCGGGTTAAGATACCATTTTTTGTAAAGGGTATCTGGAGGCATTTTTCGGTCCAATGCCCGTAAAATATGTATTTTGAAAGCCTAAAATTTAATCACAAAGCATTATGAATCGTCGGAAGTTCAGTAAGGTGGTAGGAAGTGCTTCTATACCATTGATTATCCCATCGGCCTACAGGTCTGACAAGTTGATGGACAATGAGGTTCCGGTCGGGGTGATCGGCCTGGATACTTCGCATGCCATTGCGTTTACCAAAATTATCAATCAGCAGGACCAGGGAAAGGAGTCAACCGGATTCCGGGTTACCCATGCCTATCCTCATGGGAGCCGGGATATTGAATCCAGTACCAAAAGGATACCCGGATATACCGAAGAAATGAAGAAGATGGGAGTCAGGATTACCAGTTCCATCAGAGAACTGCTCGATGAAGTCGAGGTGGTCCTGTTGGAAACCAATGACGGCCGGCTTCACCTGGAGCAGGCCCGGGAAGTCTTTGAAGCGGCAAAACCGGTTTTCATTGACAAACCCATTGCCGCCAGTCTGGCCCACACCAAAGCCATCTTTAAAGCGGCAGAAGAACATAATGTGCCGGTTTTCAGCGCATCTTCTCTCCGGTACTCTCCTTCAACCCAGGAGGTCGCCAAGGGAAAAATCGGAAAGATCCTGGGAGCGGATACCTATTCACCGGCCTCGCTGGAGCAAACTCATCCCGATCTTTTCTGGTACGGTATCCATGGCGTAGAATCACTGTACACCATTATGGGAACGGGCTGTAAACAGGTGACCCGGATTTTCCGTCAGGACATGGAGGTGGTGACCGGTGAGTGGGAAGATGGACGGATTGGAACATTCCGGGGGCTTCGCACGCCGAAGACCGGCTATGGAGGTACCGCTTTTGGTTCGGAAGGTGTCGCCACGGTGGGTCAGTACGAAGGCTATGAGCATCTGGTCTGGGAGATCCTGAAATTTTTTAAAACCGGACAGGTTCCCATCCCTCCGGAAGAAACCATCGAACTGTTTGCCTTTATGGCAGCCGCTCACGAGAGCAGTAAAAAGGGAGGAAAACCGGTCAAAATCAGCGAGCTTTGAGTTGACTGACTTGGTCAAAGTGTGTATAAGGTTGAATGTAAAAAGAATGGATAACATGAAAAATCATCATAACAGACGAAAATTCATTAAAAATTCGGTGGTCACAACGGCTTCTCTTGGTCTGGGAGTCCAGCCGTTTTCAATTTTAAAAGGCAGGAATCAGGCTTCAAAGCTTAATGTGGCTATCATGGGCGTCTGCAACCGGGGCAAGGCTTTATCCAATGCCTTTGCAGCGGCCAAAGACTGCGAGATCAGCTATGTTTGCGAGGTTGACAGCCGGTGCGTCGGTGATGCTTTGCAGGATATTGCCAAATATCAGACGGCGGTTCCCAAAGTCGAGAAGGACATCCGGAAGGTACTGGAAGATCCATCCCTGGATGCAATCGCCATAGCTGCTCCTGACCACTGGCACGCTCCGGCAGCCATCATGGCTTGTCAGGCTGGCAAACACGTATATGTCGAAAAACCCTGCAGCCATAATCCGCAGGAGGGCGAATGGCTGGTAGCTGCCGCAAAAAAATACAAGCGAGTCGTCCAGATGGGTAATCAGCGTCGTACCTGGTCCAATGTACAACAAGCCATCCGGGAGATCCACGAAGGGGTGATTGGCAACGTTTATTATGCCAACTCATGGTATGTGAATGCCCGGCCTTCTATCGGCTTTGGGAAAAAGGTTAGTCCTCCGGCTGAACTGGATTTTGATCTCTGGCAGGGACCGGCACCGAGAAAATCTTATCAGGATAATATCCACCCCTACGAATGGCACTGGTTCTGGCACTGGGGTACCGGAGAGTTGCTGAACAACGGCACCCATTTTCTCGATCTGATGCGATGGGGTATGCAGGTGGATTATCCAACCTATGTTGTCTCAACCGGAGGACGTTATCACTATAAAGACGATTGGGAAACACCCGATACCCAGACGGTAACCATCACGTTTGGCGAAGGCAAAACCATGAACTGGGAAAGTCGTAGCTGCAACCGGTTACCTGTCCATGGGCAGTCAGCCGGCACTACATTTCATGGCGAGGGAGGTTCCGTACTGATTAAAAGCGGTAATGCCTATAAGGTGTATGACAATGATCGCTCACCGAAAGTTATTAAGTATGTGACAGCCGATTCTTCCAAAGAGCATGACCAGCAGAATACCTACGGCCCCGGGTTGCTATATGACATCGGTCATGTGGAAAACTTTCTGGATGCGGTGAGAAATGGAGGTACCCCCAACAGTGAAATCGAAGGAGGGCATCAAAGTGTGCTTTTGTGTCAATTGGGCAACATCGCGTACCGGACTCAGAGTGGATTGCATATTGACTCTAAAAATGGTCACATTGTCAATAATCCGGAAGCACAGAAACTGTGGAGCCGCGAGTATGAAAAGGGTTGGAAACCTAAAGTCTGATCGTTTCCGGACAACGAGGTAACCTCAATCGGTACCAGGTTAGGCATTATTCACAGCCTTGAATGCGGATCAAAAGGGTGCCACCCTGGGCAACCTCAAAATCGGGTTGCAGGGTTACCTCCTGTCCAGCACTGAGGGTAACGGAGGTAGGGCTTAAGATCGCACCAAGTGCAGATAACTCTGAACTCGCCTGATGCAGGCCAGGGGGAATACTCATTTGATCCACCGCCAATGATTCAGGACAGGTGTTGGAGTCGGTCTCCACCTCAATCTGATCAGAATTGTAAGGAGCGTTTTGATCCAGCGAAAATACCATCGTTTTCAGGCCCGACCCTGTCGTTTTCCATCTCAGGTTTGCATCAGCGCCAGGATTGTTAAGTCCCGAGATCCGGAATCGTCCCAGACGGTGGGTGGAGGGTAGTGCGTCAATTTTGGCCACCGAACTGAGAAAAGCAGCTTCATTTCCGGGTGCTGGTCCGTTTAGATTGATGATCAGAAAAGACCCATCGATAGTCTCTGCTGTACTATTGAAATAATTGAATTGGGTGATTTGATTATTAGTTTGAGACTGCACTGTAGGAACGAAAGTACACTGACCTGGTGCAGAACCTTCCTTAAACAACTCCGGGGAAGTAAACATTTGATTATTGAAGGCGATTACCAAATCGGCATTTCCCAGGAAAATATCTCCGGTTGATCCGGATGCCCGGGTCAGGTAAATATCAAACAGAAAATCAGTTCCATCGATCAACTGGTTTTCGATCGTCAAACCCACCCTGACCTGACCGGATGTCTGCAGGGTAAATATCAGGATTATTAGAAGTATTTGAATGTGTTTCATCGCAATGACTTCTGGTTCTGCCCGCATCCTGCCAGGATCCCGGGCATAATAGGATTTAACTACCCGACTTTCACCATTTTATCAATTTCTTGTGTTTCCCATCAATCCATAGTATATAAGATCCGGATGGCAGATTCGCCAGGTCTATGAATGATTCCTTGAGAATACCATCCTTATGTTGCCTGCCATTAGTGTCCATGACCCGATAATACGCACCGGATTCACCAGGAACAAAGAGAACCGATGTGACCGGGTTGGGATAGATTTCCGGGTCTTTATTTTCATTATAAACGGACCTGATCGGGCTGTAGGTGAAGGTCCCGTCAAAATCTATTTGTTTCAACCGGTAATAGTTTGTTCCCTGAAAGGGCTTCTGGTCGATAAAGACATAGTTGCCATCTGGTTTGGGAAGAACCGTGCCAAGGGTATGCCAGGTGGTGGTATCGGCTTTTCGTTCGACCTTAAAACCCTGGTTGTTGATCTCGGATGCTGTTCTCCATTCCAATTGGTTCTTCTGATCGTCCAGTTCAATCACATCAAAAGAGATCAGTTCCACCGGTAAAAGTGCATCGTCCGGATCGATAGCTACCAGGGAAGTATTGACAGATTGAAACGGAGCGGTATTTTCCAGAGAAAAAACAATGGTCGGTATTTCCGTCCCGGATGTTTTCCATGTCAGGCCAGCGGTACCCGATGGATTGGAAATGCCTGAAATCATAAACCTGCCCAGACGGTGTCCAAAAGAAGAATTGTCTATTCTGGCAACTGTGGTATTGAAAGTAGTTTCAGAATTGGGAGAGGGTCCAGATAAATTAATTGTTATTTGATTACCCGATAAATTGGGTGAGGTGCTGTTAAAATAGTTGATCGATGTCATCTCATCATTGAAAGCACTGGAATTGGTGGGGGAAAAATCACAGTACCCTGGTGCAACACCCACTGCTGATAAAGATGGATTGCTGAAATTGGAAGCATTGAAGGTCAGCACAAAATCCGCATGGCCGAGATAAATATCACCATTGGAGCCATTGGATGTTCTGCGCAGGTAGATGTCAAAGTAGAAATTGGTGCCGTCGTTATGTTGATTTTCGATACTGACGCTGACCTGCAGTTGTGCCTCCAGTTGGATGGTCAGAAGCACTGGTAAAAAAATCAGGGGGATTTTGGTCGGGTACATGGGTTTAGTTATTTGGGTATCTGGCTGAAAAGGTTCCGGTTGTTCCAGGTGATACTTCGATCTGAGGCTTCGGTGGCCCCGCTCAGACTACAGTCGGAAGCCCGGTAGCCCAGGCTGTTTCTTTCGTTCCAGGTCGTACTGCGGTCGGCAGCATTGACGATGCCATCTCCATTGGTGTCCCCCGCAGGCAGGGTCCACAATCCGTTGATCATTTTGCGGATATTGGTCCCAAAAGTCTCCATGTCATTACTGGTAAAGTCCAGGCTTGTGGGGCTCACAAAGCCCAAAGGAAGAGCATTTTTCGTCATGATGCCCAGATGATTCCGGTGTTTTATCACGACATAATACTGGCCTTTTCCGGTTTTAAAGGTGACCGGTGAAATGCCGTCAACCGCTACCAGATCGCCATCCCGCTGCAATAAAGCGGATGACGAATCGATGACCAGGGTACTGTCTTGCGGGTCACGGAGCTCGATCCACACCCAGTCTGTCACGGCATTAGCACCGGTGATGAGAAATACCGTATCACTACATATCAGACTGTCTGGATAGGGAGATAGCGAGGGGATAAGACCTTGGGTCCGCAAGTGATCCTTCATGAGAAATTCTTCTCCCGGAAATGGGTTTAAAAATGGACCTTCCAGGTAGATTTTTGCCGCCACCTGAAAATTCAAAGAATCACAGACGCCATCCTGGTTATGGTCTATCAGGGTCCCGGCACAATTGCAATCCTTGTCAAATCCGTCATTTTCGGTGCAGGGATCGCCATCATCGCAACCCTTGACCAGCCGGGCATTGGCCCAGTCAGCATGATCACAGTTGATGCCATCACCCGCATCTCCAACAACCAGTTTTAATTGATTCCTCCCGGATACATCGATCTCCAGGTCGATGGCATCATCGTTTCTGTCCATCACCGGACTCTGGTAGGTTAGTACATTATCCAGATAAATGAAAAACTGAACCGAAGCATTCTCGCAATCATCTTTTGCATCGTCTAGTCCGATACTGGTTCGGAAAAACTGGTATTGTCCATTCAGATCATAGATGATTTCCGATTCTGCATGGACACCCAGTCCTTTGGCATAGGTGACACCATTGATGGTCATGGTTGTTCCGTCTTCAGGATCAGTGGAGCCGTTACTCTGGTCGAATTCAACCGGTCCCCATCCGTTAACGGAAGAGACGGGATCGAGATCGGACAGATGAAAAATATAACAGGTGGTATCATCCAGTTCTGAAATCCAATCGGTCAGCACCCGGATGTAAGCGGTATCGATCAGGTTTTTAGCCAATGGCGGCATGGCGCCGTTTCCCAGTTTGTTGTCCCTTACCCATAGCTCGGACCAAAGATGGTCTTTCGGTTTGATGATAAAACTGCCGGGTGAAGTATTGACACTGACACCCAGCGAATAAACCAGTTGCTGATCCTGCAAGGGGGTCGAAAACCGGGCATCAAATGCGCCGTTGACCCCGTTGGGCTGATGACAGTGCGCGCAGTTGGCATCGAGATAGGAGCGCACCCGGGTTTCCAGATCGACGGTTTCGTCCTGAATGGCTGCACTTTTCAGGAATGCCGGAATGTCGGAGGGAGAAAACGGATTGGCGAATATCCCAAGCGCCAACCAGGTATTCAGTTGATTGTCGGTGATGGTGGAGGGATAGGTGTAGTCTCCATTCATTTGCCAGGTCCGCACTCCCAGTACCGCTCCGGCATTGTCATTATGGCAGGTTTGGCAATCGGTCCGGCTGGGAAAATTCCAGATCTGCTTTCTGACGGAAAGATCTTTCTCCAGGATTTCGAAGCTGGCGGTATCGGAGGTGGTCAGCAATTGGGCATCGGTACCCTGGGCATTCCACTTATAGGTTACTCCGTACTCGGTACCATCGGCTTTGATCACGATGAACCGGGTCTCCAGCCGTACCGTGCTGTCAGGATTGTTGATATCAACAGGCAATTCAAAATGCTTGATAAATACGGTGCCGGGTGGAAATTGCCAGGAGGAAGTCTCCGAAAATACGACTTGTTCAGCAGCAGTATTGTAGCTTCCGTTGTTAGGGATGGCTACCCACCTTTTTTTGACGGCTGCATCTGACCAGAGCGGGGCATTGACCGTATAAGGGATCAGCCCCGGAGCCGGGGTAAGGGTGGTTAGATCGCTAAAGGCACCGGTTTGGGAAAGCAGCGAAGGCGGATCGGGTACGTCGATGGCAGGATGTAATTTATAGATTGCTCCTCCATCCATATCGGTCTCGTATAGTTTTAATACATACACATTACCAACGAAGTCTGTTCCAAAGGATGAAATACCATTCTTGTTACCCACCCCTCCTGAAGGTACGGTAGCGAGATAGTCCACTTCGTGGGTATTCAGATTGTAGGTCCAGATATGCCGGGTACCATGATCTCCAAAAATGTATTTACCATCCAGCGCACCATTAAAACTTTCACCCCGGTAGACAAACCCACCGATAATGGCAGTGCCCTCCGAGTGGCTGTATTCATAGACCGGGCCTTTACTGTTGCCAATAAGTGGGACTGGTTGGGTATGAGGTCCATCGAGCGAACCTTCAAGGAATGACCATTGAAGATTATCCCCTTTTTCGACGAGATTGATTTCTTCCCGGGAACCTTCTCCCACTTCTGCTACCCAGATCTGCCGGGTGACCGGATCGAAGCTGGCCCGGTGGGGACTACGCAATCCCAGCGCAAAAAACTCTTCCAGAACGCTGCCATCCGGATTGACCCAGGGGTTATCATTGGGAATGTAATACCCCTGACTGTAGCTATTTTCCGGAAGACTGTGCGGCCGGTCTTTGGGTTGACGGATGATCGGATGACTGCGGGAGGCTATCTTATCAACATCGATCCGGTGAAGGCCTCCAAAGAAAAATGAATCAATCTGTTGTGAGGTATGAAAAGGATCATTGGAAGAACCGGCATCACCAAAGGTGAAATAAAAATATCCCTCGTCATCAAAAAACATACCTCCTCCGGTATGCCAGCAGTGGGGATCAACCTGTTGGATCAGCACCAGTTCGGAGTTTGGATCAAATTGCTCCTGACCGTCGGGTCTGGTAAACCGGGACAGCCGGGTATAGGCATCGGCGTCACAGTCTCCGATGGCATCACCTTGCGGATGATAGCGGTAAATAAAATAGGCATAACCCCGGTTGGGAGAACCTGCCTGTCCAAACTCCGGATGCAGGATCATATTGATCAGTCCGGCGTCTCCATCGGTATGCACTACAGAACTGATGTCAAGAACTGTATTTTTTACACTGGTGGTCGAGTCGTTGGCGATCTTCCATACATAGCCGGGTTTTCCGGTGACATAGAAACCACTGGTATCGGGCAACTGGATGATGGAAAGTGGATCGGTAAAAAGCAAATTAGGGTAGGCATTCACCAATGTCCAGTTGTTGTCACCTGCACCATTGCCGGGAGTTTCCTGGGGGAAAACACCATTGAGATAGGGTCCAATAGCCTGAGGAGCCGGGATGCCAATTGGTGAGAAGGGTGCCAAAGCCCCGACAAGTGTTAAGAAACAGGAAGTAAATAACAGTACGACGAATCCACCCGGTAAACCAGACCTACGGACCTTTGAGTGCATGAGTGTGCATGAGGTTTAGTGGGTTTCGCAACGCAAAGTAGTATAAATCAGCCGCTAATCCTAAGAGGACACCTTAAAAATTTAGCGGAAATCATATTGAAATCAAATACGTATTTAATATGTTTACACATATTAAATCATTTTCTAATGTCTATTTACTTGTGGAGTAGATCATTAAGTTGATCGGATTATTCAGGAAATTCCTTATCAGAGATCGGTATGAATCTCAGGTAATTTGTACCGGACGAGGTGCCTCTAAATACCCCTGAAATCCGCAAATTCAACATTTGACTGGTGTTCTTTGACGGGCTCGATTAAGGAAAACAGGGACTGGAAAAATCACTGCCGGATTCCCTCCGGTGTGACTTCCAGCACCCTGATTTTTACAGATCAAATGCGGTAACGCATTCCAGCATAAATATTCCTGCCGAAGACCGGCCCCCAGACCAAAGCACTATCAAAGTAAGGTCCGAAAGGATCTTCGCTGGCAATGATCGGACTCTTCTGCCGGTAGTTGAGGAGATTTTCCGCCCCTGCGTAGACTTCCCACTTTCCCTGCCATTTCTTGCTGATTTGGGCATTCATCACCACAAAATCAGGTGATCGGCCTGGTAAACGGTAAGTTTCCGGATTGGTTCCGGTAAATGGGATCCGCTTTTTACCCTGCCAGTTGACGGTGTAATCGAATGCCCATTCATTGGAAGTCTCATAGGCGAGATTCAGAAATACCCGGTTTCTGGCAACCAGCGGTTTTTCCTGCAGAACACCAGAAAAAGTAGTTTGTACATTGTAGTAACGATAGGCGGTGCGGAGGTCCAGTCTGGTTGCCAATTCCAGATCAAGCTGCAATTGCAGGCTGGTAGCGTAGGATTTTCCATCCAGGTTATAAAAAGCTACTTCAGATGGACTCCGGTCGAGATCGATGATTATTTGATTTTGAAACAGGGTATGGTACAGATCGAAGCTCAGTGCCCCCGGATGCGATCCGTTATGAAAAGAATAGATCAGGTTCGTCCCAGCGTTCCAGGCAATCTCAGGATTAAGGCCAAAAGGTTTATCTGAGTCATCACCAAGAATCCGGAAAGTACGGGCAGTGGCCATTAGACCGTTATTTTCTGCCAGGATACTGGCTGTTCGCTGACCCCGTCCCATCGAAGCACGCCAAACCCAGTGATCATTGAAAGCATAACGGAGGTGCAATCTCGGAGTCATAAAAAACCCATAATGATTGTGCCGGTCCGCCCGGAGTCCGGCCACCAGGGAGAATTTTTCATGACCACCATAGGTGTATTCAAAAAATCCACCCGGTACCGTCTCGATCCGATCATAGGATATTTCTTCAAACTCTTCGGTATAATCATCGTGCTGCAGACTCAATCCCATCAATACCTGATGGTGGGTATTGCCAATGATACTTTGATACAGCAGATTGCCATAAATGGAGTTTTGCGCAGCAAGGTAGCTTCGCCATCCGAAGTGACTGTCCTGGTTGTGTCGTGATCCCGAAAGCTGGACTGCCCAGCTGCGCCATGGCAGGTCTTCATAGACTTTGCCCATCTTCAGCCATCCTTCCAGCCTCTGAATGTTGAGTTGCATCCCCCAGGCCTCCCGATTGAAATCCTCTTGTCCCGGGTTAAATGCGGTCTGACCGGCGAAATTATCGATACCGGTGCCATTCACGCCAAACTGAAAGCGCAACCCGTTTTCACCGGTATATTTCCACCGGTTTAGTGCAATAAACTGTTTGCCATTTGGCTCATCCATAAAACCGTCGTCATTGCGATCCATCTTTCGCTGACTTGTCCGGCCATGGAGGAGCAGGGCAGTAGACCACCGGTCATTGACCCGGGCCGATATGTTGAGATTTCCCTCATAGCGACCTCCCTGCCCTCCGTAGAGATTCAGATAGAGTTTATCCGATGCTTCCGGTTTCCGCAATTCAATGTTGATTTGGCCGGCAATGCTTTCAAAGCCATTGATCACACTTCCTGCCCCTTTGGTCAGTTGCATGCCTTCTACCCAGGTGCCGGGCACAAAGGTGAGCCCATAAGCCGCTGCGAGACCCCGCACATAAGGCATGTTTTCGCGGGTAATCTGCGTGTAAGGACCAGCCAGACCCAGCATCTGAATCTGCCGGGTACCGGTCACGGCATCTGAAAAGGCCACATCGACGCTCGGATTGGTTTCAAAACTCTCGCTGAGATTGCAACAGGCAGCCTTGAGGAGCTCCTTTTCGTTGATGCGTTCCACTTTTGCAGGATCGAGCAGGGAAAACTCGATCGCTTTCTTCCGGTGCACTACGTTTACACCTTCCAGCGTAGTCCCAGGCTGCAGGTGAACCTGTACAAATCCGGTATCTCGGATGGTCAGCGTATCAGCTTCATAACCTACGAAACTGACGATGAGCCGGGAAGACTGGTTATTAATTGGAATTTGAAAGTGTCCGTCAATATCAGTGGCGGTACCGATGCTGCCCGCATACCACTGTACGGTGGCACCGATCAACGGCTGATCACCGGTCGCATCCATGACTCTGCCTCTCAGGAATATCGCTTCTGTCTGGCTAAAAATCACCAGGGGGTGCAGCAATAGTCCTATCGCTGACACCCAAAAATATTTACCGGACATGGTTAATGCGATTTTACGCCATCCCGGTAGGCACAACAGGCCGGTAATTGTGCATAAGCTTCATTGCCCGCTTTGATTTCATCGGTATCATGTCCTACCGCAGCTACTGCTGACCTGATATCTTTCAACGTTACTTTCTTCGGTTTATAAATAACCTTGAGTTGCTGAAGTTCCTGATTCCAGGTAGCTGACATAACGCCGGGAATCAATGCGGCCTTCTCAATGCGCTTCTGGCACATTCCGCAGACTCCCGTAACGGTAAATTCTTCTGTATGAATTTTTTTACCACTATCCTGGGCAGTTAGGGAAGAGAGCGGGAGATACCATAACAATAGACTGAATAGGACGAAAAAGAGTTTTTTCATGATGATTGAAAAGTTAAATAGTTAGAAAGAAAAAGAAAGGATTACTCCGGTCAAGGATTACTACCGGAAATCAACTATTTAACCATAATAGGTCAGGCGGTGATAGAGTATCCACAACGGATCGGGCCTGAGGGGCGGAGGCTCTGAATTGATATCAACCCGTTCTGAAGCCTGGCTGGTTGTGGTCTCGACATCGAAGGGCGGAGCCGTGAGTTCGACCCATGCAATTTGATATGAGGGCAGGGTCGAAGATATTTGCCATTGCTCCAGCTGAATGACAATGGTCTCGTCATCACAGCAGGATTTGGCATCCTGGTGACAGGATCCGGTGGCTGAACAACAATCCTCCGGCTGGCTGAATACCTCCACATCGACGATTTCCCCTCCGCAGTAGTGGGCATTGAGGGTAAACCCGGTTGAGATCACCAGATACAGCATCGCCCAAATCAGTATCCCTGTCTTGCGTAGCATATTCGTTCTGAAAACGTTTAACAGGCGTTTAAGTTGTTTTTACCACCGGCTTATTTTTCAGAGATCTGAAAATGGCCGTTTAGATGATTCTCCACAATATTCCTGCCAAATCTCTTATTTGATGGTTGTTTAAATACCATCATCAGCCTTAATATGTTCTGATGGTGTACCTCAGGAATTTACAGGAATGCTATAGCCCCTGGAGCGGCGATTTCAATCGCCGTATCACGGGCGTCCCTGGCGAATGATTTTACTTGGAAGCAGGAGTTCCCTGTGTGGGATCAGAAATCACAACAAAGGGCAATCTTTTCCAGTATTCCTTCAGAGCTGACCTGAATGAGTAAGGTGTCCGGACGGGGAGTCATCCGGGAAATTTCGAGCAGTTTGATGTCAGTAAAACCCGGGCCCAGCCGGCTTTTTTCCAGGGAAATCAACTGGTGAGCGGACGGTTGATACGTCATCACGTCAATGATCGCATGGTAGTCGGGATCAATACTGCAGAGTAACTTGTATTCCTCGCCCTGATGCCGGCAGGACAAGACCACCAGCTCATACGCTGGTTTTACCACCTGGCCTGCAGGAAATTTCAGATGGGCATGACCGTATATTTCCTGGTAATCGCGTTCGCTCAATTGCCGGAAGAAAAGTCCCTGCCCGATCACTATTGAATCCCGGAATATCGCACCGGGGCTCAGGGAAGATGAAATTTCCAGTTTTGGAATAGGTTCAAACGTCGGGTCGGAGCAGGCAATAACGAGAAGAAGACTCCATAGACTGAAAAGTGCCGGACGCAACATGCATTTTGAATCTGTCCGGTTAAAGATAAGGATATCTCCTGCCACCTGTTGACAATCTGAAACCCTCTTGTTGAATTTATTGCAATGGAATAGTGTTAGGCAGGAACAATCACACTCAGAATTTTCGCTTAATTTTAGGAAAAAGTCACACACTATGAAAATAAGTAAATCCTGGCTTTTGGTTTTGTCCCTTCTCGTTATGGGACTGGTGGTCATCCAGTTTGGCTGCAGTACTCCGGGACAGGCAACGGCCGGTAAACAGCAGAACGAGCGGGTTTATACCACCCTTCTCGACCGGTTGCGCGATCAGTCTGAATTGACGATTACCGGATCCGAAAACGATCCGGTGATCCGGATCCGGGGCAATACTTCCCTTGTCGGTGATAATGAACCGTTGTTTGTCGTGAACGGTAATCCGATGGGTACCGGATACACGAGTGTTTCCTATTCAGTTGATGTCAACCAGGTACAGTCGATCCGGGTGCTGACCCGTTCTCAGGCCGGACTCTACGGATCACGAGGTGCCAACGGAGTCATCGTCATCACCACGAAGTAGCAAAACGTTCATCCTCCGGTTGGGAGGGTCGGTGGTAGATTTGTGTTAAAACAGTACCGATTTCGAAAAATAAGGTCACTGTCAGTGCATATTTTTACCTGACGGATGAGTCGGACGGAATAGTTACTTCTCTTCCTTCCTTGGTAAGAGCCAGCAACTGTTTAACCGGGTGACCTGGAATTAATGATAAAATCAAAAGGGAAAATGGTGCGAATGATCTTTTTTTTCATCGTTGGGATCTCCGGTTTGGTGAACAATAATCAACTTTACGGTCAAAATCCCGTGAAAATACTGAATGTCGGTATTGGGCAGATGCACGTTGATGGGGGCAATCCGGACCTCAATCTGCGAAATGCGGTCGCATTTATCGAAGAAGCGGCCAGACAACGGTGTGATATCGTCGTTTTACCGGAGTGTCTGGATTTCGGCTGGACCCACTCGGCGGCGTTGACCGGGGCCCAACCCATTCCCGGAAAATTCAGCGATCTTTTATGCCAGGCGGCCGAAACGCATGAAATCTATGTTATCGCCGGCCTTACCGAAAAAGAACAGGATAAGATTTACAATACGGCCATTCTGATTTCTCCCAAAGGCGAGATCCTGGGCAAGCATCATAAGATCAATATTCTCGATATTGCCCGGCATATCTATACACCAGGCAACAGTTGTGCAGTCATTGAAACCGGACTGGGTAAAATCGGATTGAATATCTGTGCCGACAATTCACCATCCACCAACGAGCTCGGTCATGCTTTGGGGTATATGGGGGCGTCCATCATCCTCTCACCCTGCAGCTGGGCAGTGCCTCCGGATTTTGACAATGAGAAAACGCCCTATGGTGATATCTGGAAACAATCCTATACCGAGATCGCCCGGAAGCACCGTATACCGGTAGTAGGCGTCAGCAATACCGGCCTGGTCAAAGATGGAGCCTGGAAAGACTGGTGGTGCATCGGGGCTTCCCTCGTAGTCTCGAGAGATGGCGACATTCAGGAACAATTTGCCTATACTCGGGAAGGCAGCCAGTTGTATACCATTGAGGTGGAACTGGGAGAGTAACTAATGTAGCAAGTTACCAATGCCTCGATAAACAAAAACAATTAAACAGTTAAACATTAAACAATTAAACATCACAGGCTTTTCCCAATGCCATACTTTTGCATCCGGGAGTACAATGTAGTGGCTGGCACTCCAATCAATGCTGCCGCCCCATTTTTACCGGATACCCTCCATCCTGCCTGTTTCAGTGCTTTAATAAGATTCTCCTTCTCCAGCTTTCTGATTTCATCGTCGGTCAGAATAACTGCATGACCATCTGATGAACTATCAGCTTCCTTTTGGGTAGTAAGGTTCAGATTTTGTAAAATCCCAGCAAGATCGATGAAACCATCGTTGCTGACAATCAATGCCCGCTCCACCAGATTTTGCAATTCACGGACGTTGCCCGGCCAGTGATATTGCAGCATCGCATGGACACTATCTACTTGCAGACTGGCAAATTTGCGTCCTGTCTTTCTGGAAAATTTTTCGATAAAGGCATTGGTCAGCAGGATCACGTCATCCTTTCGTTCGCGCAAGGGAGGAACCCGTATGGGGAATACATTCAGACGATAATAGAGATCTTCCCTGAACCTTCCCTCCGCCGATTCCCTCGCCAGATCACGGTTGGTGGCTGCGATGATCCGTACATCTACCCTGACCGGGGAGGAACTCCCAACCGGGTCAAACTCTCCTTCCTGGATCACTCGCAGTAATTTTGCCTGCAATTGCAGAGGTAATTCTCCGATTTCATCCAAAAACAAGGTACCCTTATCGGCCAGCAGGAACTTGCCCTTGCGCGATGAAATAGCCCCGGTAAAAGCCCCCTTCTCATGTCCAAACAGTTCGCTTTCAATCACATCCGGAGGAAGGGCGGCGCAGTTGATGCTGATCAGTTGTTGCTCATGACGGCGGCTGCGTTTATGAATAGCCCGGGCAAAAAGCTCCTTACCCGTACCCGTTTCACCATGGATTAAAACCGTCGAATCGGTGGGGGCCACCTGTTCCACCAGCCCGGTCGCTTCCTGAATGGCCTGACTGTTGCCGATGATATCTTCAAAATATTCGGCTTTGATCCGCTCCCTCAATTGCAAAGTCTCCAGGTCGAGCCTCCTGATTTGTTCGCGGGCTTGTTCGACCTCCTGACGATTTCGGATAAAAACTGCGAAGTAAGGCCGCTCGTCATACTGGTATTTGGAAAAATGGATCTCAACCGGAAACTCCTTACCGGCACCGGTGATCGCCGTCTGCCTCCCCTGAACCCAGTTAGACAAGGGGTAGGTCCTACTTTCCTTTAACAACTGCACCGACTTCAATACCTTACTGGCAGAGTCACGGGTAAACAGATCAATCAGCCGCAGATTTCGAAAAGACCTTGCATTAAGTCCGAAAGTCTTCAGTGCGGCCTGATTCGCCTGGACCAAGTGGAGATTCTCATCCAGTTCGAAGATGCTTTCCGTAGTGCCGTTCAACAGCCGGTCGAGCTTTTGTTCGTTGTCGCGCAAGGTACGCTCCGATCTCACCCGTCGTAACTCGGCCTCTGCACGGGCGGCAAATATTCTGAAAATGGCAAAGGCTTCCGGTATTTCCTCCATCTTCTTGTTATCCAGCATGGCGAGATGTCCCAACGTCCTGCCATCAGCATCGCGCAGAGCCAAACCCATGTAACTGACTGCACCCAGCGGCGGCAGGTCAGGATCTTTGGGAAAAAGCTCAATGACTTTATCCGGTATGTGGCATATTCCCTGATTTTGAACGACCGGTTCACAAGGGGTACCTTCCACATCATACTCATATTCAGGGACGAAGCCATTTGCCAGCCAGAAGGCAAAAGCCCGCAGACGATGCTGATCGGGCAGGTATTCCGTGACCCAGACACCGTGAACATTGAGGATCTCTGCCAGGTTTTTCACCAGTTGTTCGAAAAATTCCTGGCCGGTAGAGGCAGATGTTCCCTCAACAATTTTCTTCAAAGCCAGCAATCCGGATGGCATTTCGCGACCCATTACCTTCAGGATAATTACGAAAATCAGTAACGAAATATCGTAAAAATACGAAAAATCGTAAAATTACAAAATGGAATTAGAATCATAAAATGCTGTAAATCAATACATTAAATTATTGGCACATCGAATGATTAGGAGATGGATATCGTTAACTTAAAAATTTTTTAGCAAATGGAAACTTTAGTAAAACAACAAGTCAATGGTTTTAAAACCGAAGACATTCAAAACACCATCAATCTCCTGGTTGACAACCCCGGTTTGGCTCAGTTTAAGTTCAGAGTCAGTAACAAATGGGTTACCGGTGGCCACAACCGAAGCACCATCAAGGGGTTTTACGGTGGAGGCCAGGAAGACACCTCCCGGAGTGAAGCCTGGCAATTCGATAATGGTGAACCACCTATCCTGCTGGGTTTCAACGAAGGAGCCAATCCGGTCGAGTTTATCCTGCATGGTCTGGCCGGATGTATGACCACTACCATGGTTTTGCACGCCGCCGCCCGCGGAATCCAGTTGGACAGTGTGGAATCACAGTTGGAAGGTGATCTGGATGTCCAGGGTTTTCTGGGTTTGGATGAAAACGTCCGTAACGGTTATCAGCAGATCCGGGTCAACTTCAGGATCGAAGGTGACCTGACCGAAGAACAGAAGCAGGAATTGGAATCATTCATGCGCAAATCACCTGTTTACGATGTGGTCACCAACAGCATTCCGGTGAAAATCAGCATCAGTTAAATGCAACCAGGGCCCCAAAACCGCCGAATCTTTTAAATGAGAAGGGAAGAATATATGCGGATTGGGCCGCTATAAGCTTATTGTTTTCAGTGTTTTGTTTTTGGGACACGCATTAGAAAGAAGGAGCTCCATGATGGCTCCTTTTTTCATTTATCGGGTGCAGATTAAACCTCAGGATACTCTTTCAGAGTGAGATTTCATGGTCATTGCCTATATTTATTGGACCTCCGCCACCCTGGAACCGGAGGTTTAAGCTCCCTTTCCAAGATGTCTGCCAATCTATCAGTCAGGATCATAATGTTTTTCGGGGTAACATCAATACCATGGGGCTGATCGGACGAATTTTTTCGTCGATAGTGATCCCTTATCCGCTTAAACATGTTATAGAATGCATAAACAGCATGGAAAAAGAGTTTTATCACGGAGAAATCAATAAAAGCCCCGTTCGGAAATGGGTTGCATGGTGCATGAGCTTCGAAAAAATCGACGATGTTTTGGTCTGGTTTACCCCGTGGAAACTGAAAGCGAAAAAAGATATCAACACTACGTTTAAAAAGATTTCTCAAAATTCTTATATATCAAAAAATTATTATATAAGATTGCAGAGTATTCAAACTAAACTAATCGATGATGGAAGCAAAGACAATGTCTCAAACGGCCGTACAAGAGAGCCGGACTCAGGAACAGATAACATATAGCCATAAAGAAGCCCTGGCTGCTGCGGTGGAGTATTTCGAGGGAGATGAACTGGCTGCTTCCGTCTGGCTGAACAAATATGCCCTGAAGGATTCCCAAGGCAACATTTACGAATCGACTCCGGAGCAAATGCATCGCCGTCTTGCCCGGGAATTGGCCCGGATCGAAAGCCGGTACCCCAATCCACTGGATGAAGAACGGATCTTTCATCTTTTAGACCGGTTTAAATACCTCGTACCCCAGGGTAGTCCCATGTCCGGGATTGGTAATGATTTTCAGATATCGTCGCTTTCCAATTGTTTTGTGATTGGAAATGGCAGTGATTCCTATTCCGGGATCATCCGGATCGATGAAGAACAGGCCCAGCTGATGAAACGCCGAGGTGGGGTGGGTCATGATATGTCACACATCCGCCCAAAAGGAAGTCCCGTGATGAACAGCGCATTGTCTTCTACGGGCCTGGTACCATTTATGGAACGCTATTCCAATTGTACCCGCGAAGTAGCCCAGGATGGCCGCCGGGGTGCGCTGATGCTGACCGTTTCCATCAAGCATCCGGACGCTGAGGATTTTATCGATGCCAAGATCGAAAACAACAAAGTGACCGGTGCCAATGTATCGGTACGCATCGACGATGCTTTCATGAAGGCAGCGTTGGACAAGAAGCCTTATTTCCAGCAGTTCCCGGTTGATAGTAAGAATCCGGTGACCCGCAAGAAAATTGATGCCACCCAGCTATGGTATAAGATCACCCACAATGCCTGGAAATCGGCTGAGCCCGGCGTGCTTTTCTGGGATACGATCATCCGTGAATCGGTACCGGACTGTTATGCCGATCTCGGGTACAAGACCATCTCCACCAATCCCTGTGGTGAGATACCCCTTTGTCCCTATGACTCCTGCCGTCTGCTGGCCATCAACCTGTTCAGTTTTGTAGAAGATCCATTTACACCCAATGCCACCTTCAACTGGGAGAAGTTTGATACATATAGTCAATGGGCTCATCGCCTGCTCGACGATATTCTTGATCTGGAGCTGGAGAAGATTGACAAGATCCTGGCCAAAATCGACAACGATCCCGAACCGGAAGATCTGAAAACAACCGAACGCGGGATGTGGTTGAAGATCCGTAATACCTGTGAAGAGGGCCGCCGCACCGGTCTGGGCATCACCGCTGAGGGTGATATGCTGGCTGCTTTGGGATTCCGCTATGGTACACCGGAAGCAACGACTTTTTCCGTGAAAGTCCATAAGTCCCTGGCCCTCAGTGTTTACCGGAGTTCTGTGGAATTGGCCGTTGAAAGGGGCGCATTCCCGATTTACGAGGCGGAAAGGGAGCAACACAACCCGTTTATCCAGCGCATCCGCGAAGCCGACCCCGGGCTCTATGATGACATGATCAGGCATGGCCGGCGTAACATCGCAATGCTGACGATTGCCCCAACCGGTACCACCAGTCTGATGACACAGACCAGCTCCGGGATAGAACCGGTCTTCCTCATTACCTACAAGAGGCGCCGGAAAGTAAATCCCAACGATACGGGAGTACGCATTAGCTTCGTGGATGAAGTGGGTGATGCCTGGGAAGAGTACCATGTATTTCACCACCGTTTTAAGGAATGGCTGTTTGTCAACGGTTACGATGTGGATAAAGTGGTAACGCTCGACGATGTGGCCCTCAACGAAATCATCAAGACCTCTCCTTATTACCGGGCGACTGCCAATGATATCGATTGGGTTGAGAAAGTAAAGATGCAGGGTGCCATTCAAAAATGGGTCGATCATTCGATCAGCGTGACGGTAAACATTCCCAATGAAGCATCCGTAGAGTTGGTAAGGGAGATTTACCAGACCGCCTGGGAGGTAGGATGCAAAGGATGTACCATCTATCGCGATGGTTCCCGTACTGGTGTATTGGTTTCCGGCGACAAAGAGCAAAACACGGAGCTAAACGGAACCGTTTTTGAATTGAAGGACTACGTACCCCCCAAGCGTCCCAAGAAATTACCAGCCTCGGTGATAAGGTTTAAGAACAACCACGAAGACTGGATTGCCGTCATTGGCCTCCTTCAGGAAAAACCCTACGAGATATTCAGCGGCCGGGCAGAAGACACTTTCCGTCTGCCGGATTATGTATCCCAGGGCTGGATCATTAAAAACTACGACGACGAAACCAATAGTAACCGCTATGACTTTCAGTTTCTCGACCGCGATGGATTCAAGATCACTATTGAGGGATTGTCCCGTTCGTTTGACAAAGAGTACTGGAATTATGCCAAACTGATCTCGGGAGTCATGCGTCATGGTATGCCATTAAATTATGTGGTCAACCTGATAAATGGTCTCAATACGGAGGAAGAAAATATCAATACCTGGAAAAGAGGCATTGCGAGGGCGCTGAAGAAATTCATTCCTGATGGTACGGAGGTTGTTAAAATGGCATGTCCCGGCTGTCAGAATCCCGATGGCCTGATCTATGAGGAGGGATGTCTGCACTGCCGGAGTTGCGGGTATTCCGAATGTGGTTAAGAACTGCAACCTGCCCGGATGGTGAAAAGCCAAAACAGTGTCATTTGACGGTCCTCCAGATAAATTTGATGACGATTTGATCACAATTTTGAACGGGATAAGTCGTTACTTTGTGCCCGAATTGAGGCGGTATCGTTGAGTACCCGGATTTTTTTCAGCACAATCAACAGAAGATGACTGGTTCCCGGACCATCAGAATATCGAAACTTTTTACGCTTGAAATGGGCCATGCCCTGTTGGGTCATGATGGTCAGTGTCGCAACATTCACGGGCATTCGTACAAATTGGCGGTGATGCTCAGGGGGCAGCCGTTGGATCAGCCGGGACATCCGAAAGACGGTATGGTCATGGATTTTACCGACCTAAAAAGAATCGTGCATCGCCACATCATTGATCGTTTTGACCATGCGCTGGTACTGAATGAAGCCATACCGGTAGAAATCACTTCACTTTTGCAGGAGCATTTTGAAAAAACCGTGATCCTGCCCTTTCAGCCAACTTGTGAAAATCTGCTCCTGTATTTTGTGGAAAAAATCAGGGAGAATCTCCCTCCAACCGTTGAGCTTTACCAGGTAAGACTCGATGAAACTGCCACTTCATTTGCCGAATGGTGCTCTGAAGACTGAGTCTGCATTGAAGATTGAAAAAGAAATTGAGTAATTTCAGGACAAATAGCTGCATGGCCTGGCCAGCACTTTTCGAAAGCTATTCCTGATCTGACAATTATCATCAACCACGAAAAATCGCTGGATCATGACGGTTTACAATAATCAGAATTTCAGGTTTTATACCATGGTTTTACTTTTTATTGTCCTGTTGTCGTTTATCCTTTACCAGGCGCAGTTTCTGTTGATTCCCCTCGGTTTCAGCCTGATGATCTGTTTTATGTATTATCCCATCGGCATCCGGGTGGAGAAGAGGCTGGGAAGGAGTTCCGCCATTACCGTAGCGCTCGTACTGCTTTTTATCGCCGGTTTTTTTCTTTACCAACTGGTTGCCAGTACCCTGACGGTATTACACAGGAGTATTACCAATGCGCAGGATCGAATTTATGATTTTGTCAATGATTTGTTGCTTTTTCTCAACAATGTCTTTGGCGTCAACCCGGAGCAACAGAAAGATATTGCACAGTATTTTTATGAGAATCTGATGCAGGAGTCGATTCCATTTCTGACCCAGACGATTTCGTTGTCGGCCGGTACCATCGCCATGATTTTTATTATCCCGATCTATGTATCCCTGATTTACTATTATCGGGAGTTATTGGTGCGCTTTGTGCTGATGGTGGTACCCGAAAATCAGGTAGAGGGTCTGAAAGCCACCATCCGGGAAACGACGACCACCTATTTTAAATTTGCCAAGGGCATGGCCATGGTGTATCTGATTGTCGGCGTTTTGAATTCCCTGGGCTTTCTGGCGATCGGCCTGCCCAATGCGGTCTATTTCGGGGTATTGGCTTCGATTTTAACTTTTTTTCCCTATATCGGAATCATGATGGGAGGTCTTGCCGCAGTGATCGTGGCGATGACCACTTTCGATTCCCTCTGGTATCCGGTGGGAGTAGTGGCCATTCTGGGGGTAGTCCAGTACCTGGAAGCCAATGTGATTTTCCCCCTGGTGGTCGGTCATCAGCTGAAATTAAATACCCTGGCTACCATCATCGCCATGTTTATCGGTGGGATTATCTGGGGCGGTGCGGGGTTGGTCCTTTTTGTTCCATTCGCTGCCATTCTCAAAATTCTGGCCGACCGGGTAGAAGGCCTGCAGCCGCTGGCAGTACTGCTCGGTCCGGATACGGAGGGAAGGGGAAAGTTATGAGTGTTGGGTGATGAATTATGAGTGATGGATTATGAGTGATGGATTGATCCTGATGTATTTCCACGCACCTGTTTAGAAAATTAGGACGATCACAGCTGTCCGGCAATCTCCATGAAAATGTTTCTCCACATCCGTCCGGAATACCGTTCACGGTGTTCGCCAAAGCGTAAAATGATGAGGTCCTTTTCGGGAAAGATATAGATATACTGCCCCAGCAGCCCCGATGCATAAAAGACCCCTGAGGGATCATTGGCTACCCGGAAGCCATGCCGGTACCTGGGCGAAGATTCCGGATGACCTTGGAGGATCTGATCTATGAAGTCCGGAGGCAGAATCTGCCGGCCGGACCATTGACCTTTGTGGAGCCAGAACCGTCCCAGCCGTGCAAAATCCCGGGCATGAGCCTGCAGGCAGCAGAAGGTACGTGCGATCCCTTTTTCCCCCCGCCGGTCCAGAGACCAGCTGGCGGGCGATTCCATACCCAACGGTATCCAGAGGCGGGTTTCCAGGTATTCGGTAATCGGTTGTCCGGTGGCCTTTTCAAGCACCATCGTCAGCAGGATAGTGTTGGCACTCTGGTAGTCGTAAGTTTTGCCGGGAGGGCCTGCCGGTTTACGGCGTTGCATGCGGCGATGCAGATTCCGGCCATAATAAAACTGGACCTGGTCGGAGGTTGGATTGTAGATCGATTTGGTAAAATTCATTCCGGAGGTATGCTGCAGCAGGTCCCGGATGGTGAGGTTGGCAAAACCCTTCTCTCCCCACTCGGGCAGGATCTCACAGACCCTTTGATCAAGGCTTTGGATGGCACCTTCCTGTAGCGCAATCCCGGTAAGCGTGGTCATGACCGCCTTGGCGATGGAAAAAGAAGACACGGGCTGATCGGGAGCGTGATCGTTGGTATAGATCTCGTAAAGGATGGTGTCATCGCGGACAATGAGGAAGGCTTCTGTGCCGAATAATGGTACAAAGGCATCCAGGTCCATTATTTCAGCCTCGGGATGAATGGTCACCCGGATGGATTTTCCCGGATCCTGAAAACCGGTTGTGCGATAGAAATCGCAGGAGGCCGCAGGAGCAGCGATCGCGATTTGCGGGTCGTACCGGTAGTCGTCGCTGTTGGGCATCATCAGTACCACCGAGCGCACGATTCCGCAGGAAGACAGCATCGCGGCAATCAACGAGAACAGCAACAGGTGAAACGTCCTGGTATTATACCTCATCGGAAGATTTATAGTACAACGCCAAAATAGCGAATTCGCTGTAAAGGGGAGGTTACTGTTGGAATCGACCCGAAATGGTTTTCAGACCAGAAAGGTCATGCTCTGGTGAGGAGTACTTTTGTTTTCGTTGCCATCATAATGTAAAAAATATGTTTTTAATATAACATAAAAAATACAAGTAACATAAGGCAATCCTGCATACACTATTGATGATATTAACACTTATCTTCAGCATGTCCGTAAGAACGAACACCTCAACTACTGGTATGGATATACAGGAAACCCTTGGATCTGGCCACGCCTTTGCGGATCACCGGTTTCTGGCCGATTCGATCCGGGAGCTTGACCAAAACGCTATCCGGCATCTGCATCAGGAGCTGACCTCGGCCGTGAAATCGGTCAAAGGCATTTACCTTCTCAGCAGGGAAGACATAGACGAATTGAAGAATGATGCTTTGTTGATTACCATCCGACGCCTGCAGGAAGGGTTGGTGCTTTTCGATGGCACCAGCGTTGTGGGTTACGCCCGTGGAGTCATGGTCAAACTGCTCCAAAATCACCTGCGAAGACGTCAGCTGGAAACCGTGGAATTATTGGATCATGACCAACACTCCGATTTTGATCCCGAAGCTTATCTGCTGCAAAAGGAGACCGAATCGGAGATCGGCCGGCTCTTGAAGTCTCTGGGTGGTGTCTGTGAAAAAATCATCCGTTTGAGATACTTTGATAATATCCGGGATCAGGAAGTTGTAGATCTTCAGTTGGTCGCTTTTTCGAACGTTGATTCACTGAAGAGTAAAAGGTGCTCCTGTCTGAAAAAGCTCGCGGATATTGCTAAAAAGAAAGGAATAACCAAAAAACGCTGAGAAAGGTGTATTTTATAGGAAGGATGACCTATGGTGAATATATTCAATGCAACCTACCATCGACAATTTCGAACAAAACAAAACAATCCTGAAGGTCCAATAAGTGATGAATTTGGAAATTGAAAGATATCTGAATGGTGAAATGTCTGCCAGCGAACGGTTAGAGTTCGAGCAGCGGCTCCTGGAAGATCCGGAATTGCAAAAACAGACCGAAGAGAGTCGGCTTTTCCTGGATCGCCTCAAGAATCAGTTACTCCGGGAGAAGATCCAGGCCATCGTCGGTAAAGAGAATCCCGGAAACCGTTCTGCTGGCAGCCGGTCAAAATGGTTCTGGCTGGCCGGTCTGATTCTTTTATTGTTAATCTTTTCGTTGCTTTGGCTCAATCGGTCTGCCTCCGAAGATCTACCGGATTTACAACCAAAACCACAGGAGTCAGTACCTGCCGAACGGCGGACAGAAGATGCTGCGGATCCACCCAGGCCATCTGTTCAGGAACCCGAACCAGCAAGGCCGGCCGGTGGATCAAAGCAACAATTGGCTCTTTGGCAACCTCAGAGTACCCCAGGGCGGCGGGGACTCGCCGGTACATCCGGTGGAGAATGGAACCAGCGAGTCCAATCGGTCTGGCAAACCCGGTTTAGTGAGAATCCGGAAGATTATGGCCCCCGGTATGCAGCGATCGTCGCCCTGCTGCGGGAAAAGCAATTCCCGGATGCCTATGTTCAGCTGCAATTGTTGGACGGGGACTCCACTCCCGGCGACACACTGGCTTTTCTCCGGGGCTATTGTCTGCTGGAGATGAGGGAAGGCGAAGACGCCCTGGTTTACTTTGACTCCCTGTCGGATGGTAAACTCTGGCAACAACAAATGGAATGGTACCGGGTGCTGGCTCATTTACTTGAGGGAGATTTGGATAAGGCAAGAGAGCGTGCTGCGATCATTTTGAAAGAAGAAAACCATGATTTTTACGATGAGGCAGTCCAGTTTTTAAATGAATTCTGATTAACAATTTTTTGATCCTAATATTGGCAGGAAAAAATATACCACGATATGAAAGCTCTGCTCCATTTACCGGTAATCATTGCACTAACAGGTCAGTCGATTTTTGCTCAGCATATCGATACCACAGAGATCAAAAACCGCATTGATAGTCTGATCAGGCTGGCGGATACTTATAATGGTGAAATGGACAATGTCAAAGCCCTGGAAGTCATCCGGGAGGCCGAAGCTTTGCATCTGGAGTATCTGGGCACCGGCACGATCCTTTACGGGGAGATTTGTCACATTTTGGGGAGAAGTCTCAAAGTGAATGCTGATTTTACAATGGCGGAAAAGTATATCACGAAAGCAATCGACATCCGGAAAAGGATATTAGGCAAAGATCATCTTGATTATTTGAAGAGTTTAGGCAATTTAGGTAGCCTTTATTTTGAAATTGGTGATTACGATCAGTCGGAACCGGTATTATTGGAGGTTGTGTCGGGATTCGCCCGATTGGAGGACTGGGTTTCCCATAGCCAGGTTCTAAGTAATCTGGCCATTATGTATCAGATGAGTGGCAATTATCAAAAATGTGAATCGGCTTTTCTGCAATCACTGGACTATTGGGAAAGGGAACAAAAACTGGAGCACCCCTTTTATCTTGTTATACTAGGCAATCTGGCCCGACTTTATGTCGATATGGGAAATTTTGAAAAGGGGGAATCTATATTGTTGCATTATTTTGAATTGCAGGATCGGCTTGATAAACCTAATCCGATTTCTTATGCCACAGCACTGACAACTATGTCCAACATATATGCCTTTAAGAAAGAACCGGATAAGGAAGAGAATATGTTGCTGAAATGTTTATCGATCGAGAAAGAAGTGTATGACAGGGACCATCCTGAGTTGGGAGCGACCCTCGCGAATTTGGGAAATTTCTATATGAGGATCGGCAGGTACGACGAAGCAGAGAAATATTTAAAGGAGGGTTTTAGTATTCTGGATAAATCATTTGGTCCAGTGAGTGAGACATCTGCGAGAAATCGCATGAACTTAGCCGACCTAGCCAGAGCCAGGGGGGATTTTGAAGAAGCTGACTCTCTATATTTAGAAACCAGAGATTTAATTAAGAGGGTATTTCGCCCCCAGCATGAGATGAATCGATCGATTTGCTGGAGCATGACCAGTTTTTATTACGACCGGCATGACTACCATAAAGCAGTGATTCATTTATTGGAATTAATACAGTTTAGTGAGGAGAGGATTCGCAATGCATCAAACCACCTCTCCACCGGGGAAATGGAACATTATCTTTCATCTTTTCAAGGGGCAGATCATTTGTTGTATTCCATCTTATTTGATTTGAATAAACAGGAGATCAATCTGCGTGACATGATCAATCAAATATCAGAACTAGGCTTTGATCTGAGCTTAACCAGGAAAATGTATTTAATGCTGAACGAGCGGCAAATGCTTGGTTTTTCGAAAGGTGATTCCCTGTTGTCGTCGAAATTTCAGAACCTGAAGTCCTTGCATAGGGAATTGGCTTACCTCTACACGTTGCCTGGTGATCACCAGGAGAAGACCGGGGCGCTATCGGATAATATCAATAAGCTGGAGAAAGAATTGATGATAGCCAGTTCGGATTTCAGGGTGGCGGGTACCCGGGTTACCTGGGACTCATTGCAGAAGGAATTGGATGACCATGAAATCGTTATCGAGTTTGTCCACTTTAAATACCAGAACGAACTTTCCGATTCGATTCTTTATGCTGCATTGTTACTTGGGCCCGGATATCGGGCCCCACAGTTTATACCATTGTTTGAGGAGCGGCAACTGGTTGGCCTGTTGGATTCGCTTCAATGGCGAAATGAAGCATGGATGTCTCAAAAGGATGAGGACAACGGGATGAATATCCTCCATGATCTGATCTGGTCTCCACTGATTCCGTATCTGGAAGCGGTGCAACACATCCATTATTCTCCGTCCGGTCTGTTGCACCGGATGCCATTGATGGCCATTCCATCAAAGGATGGGGGATTGCTGGGCGACCGGTTTACCTTCCATCAGCTGGGAAGCTCCCGTCAGCTTTATATAAACCGTAATGTTCCGTCCGGAGATATGCCCCCATCCTCTACCGCCTCGGTATTCGGGGGTATTCATTATGAGATGGATAGCACAGCCATTCTGTCCGCCAATCAGAATTTCATGATCAGTGACAGCACAGACCTGGATTTACTGGGCGCTGGCTTGAGGGCATCCATCCGAAGTTCGACGTATAGTCCGAAGGGTTGGTCTTACCTGCCCTGGACGGAAGTAGAGTCAAAGACCATCGCCGCAATCGTGCGTCAACAAGGTATCAAAGTAGATTTGTTTTCCGGATTTCAGGCCACGGAAGATCATCTTCATTACCTCGGAGTCCATAAACCTTCTCCCCGCATTCTGCATTTTGCTACCCATGGTTATTTCTTTCCGGATCCGGGTAATGACCCCGCAGCGGGTTCGACTAATGAACCGGCCTTTAAAGTCAGCGAACATCCGATGATCCGTTCAGGTCTGATTATGGCCGGAGCCAATCATGTATGGACCGGCGGAACACCACTGAAAAATCTGGAGGATGGGATTCTCACCGCATACGAAGTCAGTCAGCTGGATTTGTCCGAAACCGAATTGGTAGTGCTCTCCGCCTGTGAGACCGGACTGGGTGATATCCGGGGCGATGAAGGAGTGTATGGACTACAGCGGGCTTTTAAGATTGCCGGAGCCCGGTATTTGATCATGAGCCTTTGGCAGGTACCGGATTTTGCCACCCAGGAATTGATGACATTATTCTACACCTATTGGTTAAAGGAAAAAATGGAATTGCCCGACGCCTTCCGCAAAGCACAACAGGCGGTGCGGGAAAAGAAACCGGATCCGTTTTATTGGGCGGGATTTGTATTGGTAGAGTAGGATGGTTCATCAGGATTTAAAAACCGGGGTGTGATTGGTTGAGGTGCTGCAATGAGGTGCCGGTGCTCAGACTGGGAAACCACCAGTATCGGACTGAGATTGATGAATTCCATGCTTTAAAATTTTGAAATTTTTACATTAAAAGTCTCCCGGGCATTTACATTTTTCGCAACCGGCACATAGCTATAGATAACGTACAGTTAGCCGGGGGATTGATCATTTCATGGTTTTGGAAGATCGAAATGAAACAGAATCACCCAACCCGGCTTTTATTTGGCCGCCTGAAGGTTCAAGGACGAGCGATGGCTTATAATTACTTGATTATTTAATCCTGATATCATGTTGACATACCGGATTCGGATAACCATGGAAAATACCGGAGAACATTTGACCGGGTACCTTGCCGGTTTGACCGATGATGCCATCCTGGTTTCATTTGCAGCAAATGGCGAATTGAACATCCGGATTATTCAGCCGGTTGAGGTAAAAATTGTCGGGATTGACACCGTTAAAATTCAGATCAGGGATCAGGCGCTGTGGGGAGCGATGATTCTTGGATTGAGTTCATTCGCGATTGCGTTTCTGTATAGTTACCTTATACATGAGGGGCTTTTTTCGGGTCCGTTGTTTGCCTACATGGTAGGTGTTTGGTATTCCTGGCACTTTATTCTGGCAGGTTTTATTCTTGGTTTTTTGAGAATAAAATATAAGATAAGGGGAGATCTGAGACGTTACCAGGTCTTAAGACCGAAACTCCGAAGATATATTGTACCCGGTATGGGTATCTCTCCGGTATCTGAATGAGATTGATTTGATCTCGTTGTTGGAATACTAAGCGGGAATCACCTATCAACAAACTAATGCAATGAAATAGCATTCCATATTTTATTGATGACTGAAAGTAAGCAAAGTAGTTGGGATACTTTCCATTACCGACAAGAATTGGTGTCAACGGAATAATCCCAGATCACGAATTTTATTATCCGGCCTTACTGATCTCCTCTGAAGAAGGTTGAACAATTTGCCAATGTCGGAATAAGCCGGTATAATTTTTTTTAAAAAACGCACAATTCCATTTACCTCTCCTTGCTCCCACACATATTTTAAGAGAGAAGTTCATGCAAGAACCAAATCTTAACCTAATCCAATTCATGAATCATTAAAACCAACAAAGATGAAATCGATTTATTTTATGCTGATTGCCAGTCTGATTTTTGCCTTTTCCTGTACCAGGGAATCGGATCTTCAACCATCCGTAAATGATATTTCGAAAACAGACCATGAATCACCTCTTGCCCATGCTTCCCAAAAGTCGGTTAAAAGACCGTTCAGCGATTTTCTGGACGCCCAGGGCAGTACCTCCAGTTTCCTGCTTCCGGTGCCCGATTTTTTTGGGTGGGTTACGGGACTGGAAGACGGGACCCTACGGCTGCTGGCGATGGATTATCTGGGGGTAGCCAATAAAACCATTGTTGATCTTGGTGGTTCGGATCTGGGCACCAAAGTCACAGGAACTGTTACCGAAAGACCGTTGCCCGATGGTAGGGCCCGGGTTTCGGTACTATTACATGTACGCGATGCTCTCATCTGGCTTACCGATTTTGATGACACCGGTGATCCAAGTACCGATCCCCTGATTATGGGAGCCCGGCCTCAGGATGTTGCAGACGGAGCTATACCGGCCCTGGGGAGCGGATCCCTTCAGTTTGATTTTATCAATACGGCTCCCGGCGCCCCGATTCCGGATGTAATGCTGGCGATTTTTGAAGAGATTGAAGTGGAAGGTTTTGAACCGCTTCAGGTCAAGATAACGGCTTCTGGTGGTGGTATCCTGCATACTGTTCCACTGCACGAGCTGCCATGGGAAGAAGGGGATTATGGAAAAATGTCTCTTTCTTTTCATCAGATACTTTTCAATAGCCCATCATCCAACAGCAAGCTGGCTAAGAATTTTGGTTTTGTAGGATCAGATCTGAAAGTCAATAAAGTCGGGAAAAGTAACTAATGCCGGTCTGGGTAGCAGATCATGTGCAAGGTCACATTTTTACCAACCCGATTTTTCAGGCAAATAGTTACACTTCCAATGAGTAATTTTCTGGTATTAATGCCGGTGTTTTTATTGCTGGTTTTGACAGATCAGTCTGGGGCTGCTCAAACTCCGGGAGCTAAGATCAATTATCGCTGTTGGATCTATCCGGCAGATGGGGGCAGCACTACCAGGGGATTTCTTGTGGAACTAAGGGATTCATCCGTGGTGATCGCATTAAATAGTAAGCGACCAAGGAAGTCGGATGTCATCCTGAAGAAGGAAATACAAGTGCAGAGCATCCGGAAGATTGACTTGCGGAAGAATGGTCAATCACTGGAGTTGGCAGGTTTACTTGGAGGTGCTGTTTTCCTGATTGCAGGAGTTTCTGTCGCCAGTGCTGATGAGGATGATTATTTTCAAGGACCTGGTGCAGCCATTGGGATTGGCTTGCTTTCCGCACTTCCGGTAGCAGTGATCGGTGCCGCAATTGGATCTGCAAGAAAATCTTTTGTATTCGATGGGGATTCCTATAAATATAAATATCAGCGGGAGCTCATGCGCAGACATATGAAATCCGGTCTGGTTCATTAGACCGGAAAATTGGATTTATTTGAAAATCTTGTGAACCAGATTCTTTATGAAGTTCTACTATTTGATGGTATTAGGTGCCATTGGGATCATCCAACCGGTCTTCACACAGGAATTACCGCATGAAATCAAGTATCGATGCTGGATCACCCTGATTGATGGAGGAAAGATTGAGGGTTTCATGATGGAATTGAGGGATTCCACGGTTTTGGTGGATACACACCACAAACGACCCAAAGTGGCCCAGGACATGATTTTAAAGGAAATTCCTGCACGGACGATCCAGAATATAGCCTTGCGAAAAATCAGTCGGCCACTGGAAGCAGCCCTTCTGCTGGGTGGTGGAGTGGCGGTCGCAAGCACCATGATCATCATCGGGCAAGATGAGGACTTTCTTTCCATTCCCGGTGTGGCAGCCGTCTCGGGGGTGCTTATTGGTCTTCCCTTTGCTGCATTGGGGGCGCTGGTTGGAACACCCAAAAAGCATTTTTTAATCGGGGCCGATCTGGAGGAATATCGGGCTCAGCGGGATCTCATGAAATTGCACATGAAATTAGAATGATGGATTAGCCGCTGCTTGAAGGCAGATACCCGGAGAATGATTCAGGTTCGCGTCAGCTCATATTCTCTGTATTTTAAGAAAAGGGAGATAATCCATGCCATTTAAAAATGATGGATTTCTGGAGCGGATAAACAGTATTGCTGGAGAGGCCGTGTCACCGATTATTGAAAAAAAATCTAAAATTTAAAACCAATGAAAGTGTATATTTTGCTAAGTATGACCATTTTGATGCTGACTGTGACCGGTTGCGGGAAGGAAGATCCGAAGGAAGAGGTCACAGGGATGAAATTCCAGGATACGGATTTACTCGGTAGCTGGAATGCCACTATCAATCAACCGGGTTTCGGCGATTTTACCGGTGATATTACCATTACCAGGATAGAGGTAGGTAAAGAGGCAGCGACGGGATCGTATGGCAGTCCTCCCTGTGATTTCCTGTGGATTTACAATGGATCCTCCGCCGATGGTAAAAATTTTATATTCAAGGAAACCATTACCGAAGAATATTCCGATTGTGTATCTGGCACTGTCCATCTGACTTTCAAAGATAAGGACAACCTGATTTACAGCTGGGCAGGTGATGATGCCCCGGCCTATAATTTTGCTACCGGATTATTGAAGAGGAAGTAAATGATGGATCAGGTAGAAGGATGATCAGACAAAATATTCTATTCGAAAACGCTGGAGTTATTGATTCTAGGAAGTAAAAAAGTTATAACATCTTGGAGTATCGCGTGTAGTATTATTAGTAGCTAATCAATATTCTCCATAGATTATCGGTAGGCTGAGACTGATAGTAACGGAAAATACAAAGAGTGACCGCAATAAAAAATGTTGACACCTGTACATTGGTATTGTTTTCATCAGTTGTCTTATTTATGTAAATATCTCAAATCAGTCCATGCCGTTCTGCAAACAATCCCAGGCCGACCGCATTCTTAACTTTTAGTTTACTGATCAGGTTCTTCCGGTGCGTGTCGACGGTGCTCTTGGCGATATGCAATTGAGAGGCAATTTCTTCACTGGTATTATGCAGGGCGATCATCTTCAAAATTTCTACCTCCCGATCGGTGAGCAACCTGATCCAGCTTTGCTCGGTAGTGGCCGGGTCTTCTTTACTTTTTGACTTTTTGAAAAAGTCTTCAACTGCTCGCGGTTTTACTCGGACCGGATACGGAGGGAAGGGGGAAGTTATGAGTGATGCGTGTGGTTAGTGAAAAGTGATGAGTTGTATGTAGTAATTGAGCATCAATTAGATCCTGTTCAGTGAAGATAAGGGCCAGATAGACAAGATGCTGTTGCAATCCTGACTATCCTGAGATCAAGTAAATCCTGTTCAGACAATTGTCAATCACAACTGTCTGGCAATCTCTATAAAAATGCTTCGCCACATCCGCCTGAATTTACTACAATGGAATTTTTCGAGTGGCGGATTGGGATCAAAAAATGTCAATGTGCGATGGACCCCCTATCATAGACAGAAAAATGCATAATTTGGGTTTTGGTGCTACCATGGGCGATTTTGCCGATAGAGCACCATACTTTAAACTCGGTACTTTTCTCTAATCCCTGACACAACGAATGGGATTACCTGTATGTCGTTCATTAGCATACCTGCCAATATATCCCCCAGTATAACCGATACCTCGGGTATAGGCATTAACATTAGGTCCTGCCATATAGGAACTGGAACTCCACCATTGACACGATTGTCCAATACTAAAAAAATTTCCATTTTTAAATCGATGTCCACTTGGAAGAGCTGTAAACCCAAGCTCATTAGTTGCATCAGTATTAGGACTATCCCAATGAACATTTCCAACTTCCTTTAGTTGTCCCCCAACTGTGTTACTTTGAATACCAAATATGTCAGGATCAACTGGTGCTGGATCGAGGTAATCAATGAAGATAGTCCACTCTTCATCGCTTGGCACATGCCATCCCTGTGGACAGATACTGTCACCAGACACCACAAACCAATTGTACAGTTTGCCGTAAGGATTTTCATACGTTTCCGTTGTGTCATACCAACACCATGCGGCAGTTAAAGTACTATTAGTATTGAACCAACTGGTATAATTATTTATCATTGGTATTTCTGTTCCCTTGGGATAGTGAGAAGTTCGCAAATTTTCGGCCATCCACCATTGTGACTCAATATTCATTTCAGACATTTCAGACACACTTTTACTAGAACTTCCTATTGCGGTTACAATTGAGCTATTTTCAACTGCACTAATCTTGATGATGGGATAAACATTACCATCGACATCAGTGAGGGTACCAGTTGTTGGTGAGGTAAAAGTTTCGTTTGGATTGGCAAAATCATTCATTACCTGCGTGATCAGAATATCGATATAGGCTTTCGTCGCCGCATCCTGCGTATTGACAGGATTGGCTAAATTTTGAGTTAATGTTGCTTTGTCTCTCACAGCTAGGGTCCCATCAACAAGGCTTACAACAATGCTGTCTGCAGTGTTATGTTTTTCTAGATCAGTAATTCTAGCTTTTCCAATAACTTCGAGATTTTGGGTATGTATTAAGGTGCTAATAAATAGGCTGAAAATTGTGAGTTGTATTTTCATTTTTCAAATTTTATTTTTTTTCTTTTTCTTGTTATTGTTAGTACCTTATAAGGCAAATCTTGTCATTTTTTGGAAAAATATCAATGGATATTTGCGAGTTGGGGAATCATAACCATATTGATTACCTTTTGAGAACATGTTATGATTTCCTTTCCGAATTGTGTCAAATAATATTTATAGTTATTTCTGACCTTTTGATATGGTGACCTCGCTTGTCGAATTCCACTGATCGATTCGATTTTCGATTTGGCATCAGGATGAATCCTGAGATAGTCCATCAGATTAAAATAGATCTGCTCTCTAAAGGTTCCAACATATGGAAATTGAATAATATTAATTGTTTCTGATTTTTTAAAAAATTGAGCATGCCGATTGACATGATTCTCGTAGAAGTTGAGGAATTTATCCTGAAGGATAGTGCTTGGGACCTGAAGTCTTGAAAATTCGTTCATCGTTCGGTGGCAATTCATGATGGTTTCTCGCAAATCCTTTTCGTTTTCAAGACTTGACCCAAGATTACTCAAATGTTCGTCCATTAACCGGTCGGCCAGGGCAGTCAGTACATCTATCAAGGCATGCTGAAGGTTGTAGGTATTGTTTCAGTATACCACCAAAACAAAGGATATCCCATCCATCCCTTGAGATTGTCATTGAAGGGATTGGTCTGGAAGAAACCTGTGAAAAAGCCACGCCATGCATCTTCGTTGATACTCTCATTATTAATAATAAAATTTGCCGTATCTACGGAAGGCTGAAACCAACCCTGTCTGATAATATTTTGTAGATGCAGAGTCAGTTTAATGGAATCATTGGAACTCAGTTGTGCTTCTCCAGACAGATGTGTCAACAGGAAAATAATCAGTAAACTGGACTTCATTTGGTATTGAGTTTTAAATAACCTGAATAAGGGATGTCAAAAAAATCCCCACTTCCCACTTATGGCCAAGTATATCGTTGCGTAGTCTTGATTAAAATCGACGATCTCTTACAAAATAATTCTATCTTTTTTAACCAGGATACCCCGATTTATCAGGGTATCCCCTTTACAAACCGAATTTCTGGGCCAGTTGAAGCAGCTCGGCTGTGGTCCTCACCTCAAATTTTTTGAGCAATGCCTTCCGATGATCATCGACGGTATGGATCGAAATATTCATTGCCGCGGCTATCTCCTTCCTGGAAAGCCCCCGGGCGGCCAGCTTTAAGTACTCCTTCTGTTTATAGGTCATGGACCGGGTTTCCATTTCGTAGATCTTTTTACTCAGGTATAGCTGAAATTCACGCAGGGTATTTGGGGTGTTAAAAACATCCTCGACCGGAAAGGCAACGGTGGCCACTTTAAGCGGACGACCCTCGGCATCTTTTTCCAAGGTCTGCGCAGAGTAGATAATCCAGCGGGCCTGGTCATTCATATTACGGATCCGGTATACTCCCGCCCAGGTAATATCCGGATTTTCCCAAAAGCGATCGACTGCCTGGAGGACCGACTCCGAAAAATCGGGATAGTCGTTTAAACGTTTGATCACCGTGTCACCGTTCTGAAGTAATTCAGCTGCCGAAAGTCCCAGCGTGCGGACCAGGCAGGAATTATCACAAATCCAGTCTATCCCGAAGGGTTGTTGATTTAAAATATACATCACTGCATTCATACTCCCGGTAAATCGCCAGTAAAATTGAAGTTCCTCTCTGGCATTTTCGCTGCTCAGAGATTCATTTTGCGTTTCTTGAGTGTCCTTCATCGTGCAGTGATTATAATCTAATATCATGTTTATTTTCTTTTTATTACAAAAGCAATCGGAAAACCGACAGTGCACTTAGCCCTAAGTTTTATCCCAGATAAGGTGGCCTCTATTTTTAGAGGTTCCGATTTTGGTATTGAATTTCCTGCTGAGCACCGGATTCCAAAGAAGGGCACTCGCTTTTTAAAAAGTGACGCTGTCTGGCGATAAGATCTGCCGTGTTATGCGAGTTCATTTTAAATGTTAAGGAATTTTTTATGGTCAGCAGCTACCTTTTCCAGAGATTTTTCCAGTTGGCTGGTCCACAAGTTTATTCTATCGGTTGTAAGTGTTTTCCTGCTCACTTCGTCAAGAATAAGGCCATCGAAGGAGTTTTCAGGGAGCATGGCTGGACTGTCATGGAAGTATGAATGGGTATCTGTCCATTGGCCAATGATTTTTTCACTGTGTTTCAGTAGACCTGTTTTCATTTTAATTAACGAGGCGGCAAAAGTTTCCCGATGAAACATTTTATCGCCAAGACAAAAGAGGGCAAACCAACAGTGCTCAAAATCGAAAGAAGACATTTCAGCAAATATCTCTTTCCATAAATAGTGAGAATCTCCTTTTCCATAAGTGGGTGTTCCTAAAATTATGAGCTGATATTCCAGCATTTTCTCTGCCGGTACTTCTGAAATATTATGAATTTGGTTTTTTGGTACCCTCAGACTTAAAGCGACTTGGTTTGCTACTTTTTTGGTTGAACCGGAGATGGTAGCATAAAAAATACCTATGTTCACCATGATCATTCATTTGTTGCTCTTTTAAAAGCTGCTTGCCAGGATGCCATGGGATACACGGCCAGAAAGTATTCCATGCCATAACAAATACTCTCTTTAGATTCAGGGTACCGGTCAGCAAGGTCCTCAATCAGTCTTTTCACCAGATCCGTGTGTTCCACGTCTGCTGTGGAGTGATAATCGATAAAACCAAGAGAGTCCCTCTTCATCCCCTTTTCCTTTAGGTATGTTTTGACCATGCTAGTTATAATTGGGGTTAAACCTTCCAGGAGATAGAGTGCGCCCAAATAAGCAAATGGGTCTCGTTTGTGGCATAAGAATCGCCACATCGCAGCGATTGAAAATGCAGTCGGGGACATTTTTCTTTTTCTTGCCCATTCCTGGCTTCCCCCTAAAGCTAGGTAATCTTTTAAGGCCATTTCACCATGGTCGAATTCCTCTGATTCAAGGTGGAGCATGGTGCTGATGGTAGAAGGGTCTACTGATCGGGGGAACTGGCCGATGATCGCTATGGTAGCCTCAACTACATCGGGTTGATACATAACGATTTCAAGATAAACCTCTTGCATAAATCTGGCGACCATCGTTGGCTCACTGTCAGGTCTAATTAAAAACGCCCATAGAGGGCTGCTGGTAATTTGCCTTAGAACATCCTGAATACGTTTGTCCAAATGTTCTACGATTTGCTTGCCACTTAGGTTGGCTGGGTTGATGCCCAAATCATCTGTACAATAATTCATACTTTATTTAATTTCATTATCTTATTCTTAAAGCCTTGATAGATTTCTTGGTGTCGGTCGGCAAAATTTTCATTGAAAAAATGATTGCTCTCTGCTTCCTCTTTATACCAATTTCGTTCAGGAACATGGGCAAAGGGTGATTTAACTTTTTCTAAATGAATAAAGTCCCTGCTTAATAATACCATTGGGGTAACTTTGCCAAACTCAGGATGATATGTATCTTCGGTATAAAACCGGTACCCCAATCTGATGAAAAACGGAATTAAAGGCTGATAGCAGTCAATTATATTGAAATAGGTCATTTTCATTCCCAATCGGTAGCACGCTTCAGCTAGTCGCAAGGCAATAATCCGATTTCTAAATTCGGGAAGCACAATCAGCTTTGTGACATAAGAAATATGGTTTGGATAGAAGTGACCAAACCTTTTGAATTTATAAACATCTTGATAAACTGAATCTTCATAGCGATTGCAAAAGTGAAACCTGACAGCACCGATAAGTTGTCCATGGTGGTACGCTACAAAATTCTCGGAAAATTCATCAATGGGCTCTTTAATGGTTCTCAACGCGTGATCGGCATGCTTCTGGGTACGACCTAGCTCTTCGATGTAGATTTTGTATCTCAATTGATAAAGCTCATTGAGCTCTTCCTCTGTTCTGGCAATGTGAATATCTAACTCCATTTTTTCGGGATATTTATATCGGTTCCAGATTGGAAATTGATCTCAAAGGATGGATCCGGGAACTGGTTTCGGCCTTTGCATAAGTCAGGGAAACCGGTTGCGATGGCTCGTCTTCCCGAATGCCAATTCTTACATCGCCTAATAACCATTTCTGACCAGGTGGATACATTCAGATAATGACATTTCGTTTTCATGAGTCATTTTTTATTAAATAGTGGAGTCGTACGATTCAGGGATGACTTTTTAGTCAACTATTACCATAATATTTTTGCTCAAATTGCTTCAATAAAGGTAATTTGGGGCCAACGCCTCTGCAATCCTTTAAATCCGTATTTATAGATTATCCCCATTTATAGGGATCAGTCTTTGGATTTGATGAAAACCAGATGGTATGTATCGGTAGCGAAATAATTAATATTGTTATTGGTCAATTCTTTAGCGGGGCAAACATGTATTTTACTACTTTGGTATTCAAGAAATGAGAGATATTGTAAACCAAATTGAAAGGTAAAAGACAAATACATGAAATTTTGGAACGGCTGGAGGAGCTGTCGTTATTAAGAGGGTTGATGGTAAATAATTGGGACTGGCATGCCGGGTACCCTTTTTTCGTCACCTGATTTTTACTCAAAATTGATGATGGGAACGCTGATCGTTTGCTCCGGGCCGGTTTCGGGATATAAGTTATATTCATACCGGCCGCCCAGTGATTCTATCCGGGCCCGTACTGTGGCCATTCCAAGACCCGAGTCATGAATAAGACCGGGATCAAAACCCTTGCCATTATCCTGGATGCGAATGCATAGATGGTCCTTGTCCTGGTGAAGGTTGACGCGGCACGAAGTGGCCTGGCTGTGTTTGATCACGTTATTTAGAAGTTCCTGTACGGCATAATATATTTTGGAAGCAGCATTGCCCTGGTGTTTGATTTGCACCGCTTCCTGATTGATGTGAAACCGGATGCTGTTATTGGAATATTTTTCGATCAGGTCAGTAAGAGCCGGGCCCAGGCCCAGTTTAATAAGGAGCGGCGGAAACAATTCATGTGACATGGCCCGAAGTTGAAGGCCGACATCATGGAGTAATCCGGCGGATTTTTCCAGCGACTCTTTATCCTGCTTAATTCCGGCGATCTTTAAATGCATACCGGCGGCGACCAGCTGCCCGGCAATATGATCATGCAGATGCATGGCCAGATTTTTGCGTTCTTCCTCCTGTCCATCGAGCCGGGCGTTGACCGCTGCAAGCTGCGTTTCTTTGTTGGCGGTAATCAATTGTTGTTGTACATTTTTTGTTTTTTGTCGTTGCCCTTCGTATTTCAGCCAGATGAGGCTGAGCGTCAGGAATAGACAAAGACCAATGGCCAATGCCAGCAGATTGTTGTTCTTCCGGCGCAGGGTCTCTTCCGCCAGAGCAAAAGTCAACTTTTCCGTGTCATATTTCCGTTGAATCTCGAGTACTTCAGAGGCATGCTCCAATCCTTTGTTTTGCAATACGGCCTGATGGGACAATTGGAGATAATAATGAGCGCTGTCGTAATGATTCAGGTTTTCAAAACACTTCGACATCCATTCAAAAATCATGGCTTTGTTGGCCAGCATCTGACGGGAAACCCCGATCCCACAGGCCTGGTGAAACAGTCGCAAGGCCTCCCCGTAATTTTCCCTGACCATTTCGATGGCACCCATATTGGCCAGTGAAGAAAATTTTATACTGGCCTCATAGGATGCTGAATAATTGCGGGAATTATTGATGGCTTTTTGATAATGATAAAGGGCCTGTTCAGGCGCACCAATATTATCAAGCAACGGCCCCAGCGCACTATGGAACTCCGCCGCCAAGCGGTAATAACCTTTTTGCTCACATTGCGCAATGGCATCGAGCCATCTTTCTTCATCACAGATCAGTGGCAGGTGACTGGCAAAGGTATATTCGATTTCATAACGGAGTTCGAAGTATTTATTCTGAAGTTTTTCCAGATCATCATAGACCAGTTGATGGTGTTGTTCGATATAGCGTGGCAGTGCTTCCATAATATTTTTCGTGAACAAACCGTAACCAATGATACCACGCAGGCATTCGGCTTCCAGGATTTTGTATCCCGATTTCCTGCTTAGTTCATAGGCATCGAGGTAATGCTGGAGGGCTTCTCCATCCGCTTTGACCGGGCCATAAAGCCTGCAATGAGCAGTGAGGAGTTTCCGGAGGATCAACTCCCGGGTATCCTCGATAGGTGGTGTCCTGGCAGCATAACAACTGTCCATGTAGTGCTCAAAACGATGGAACAAATACCGTGGCAGCACATCTTCCTGGTTGAGCCATTCCGGCAGATACACTTTTTCCCGGTAGAAACGAAGCGAAGACTCTATGGTATCCGCACGGGAGAACTGGATCAATAAGCCAATTAATATCAGTGTCTGCAGTATATTCATGAATGGCCAGGCCCGGCTTCTTCAGAATAAATTTACTGATTATCTTTTGAAATAAAATATACCCGGCAAATACGGTTCAGGGCATCTCTCTCATCGCCTTTAGGGTTCTTTACATTCACTTTCATTCTATCTTTCGCTTTTATCCGGATATCCTTGCCAAAAATAACCTCTTTACTTTGGCATCCGCTGGGATTAACCTCCAGGGAGACGTTTAAAATATAATTGATTGTGGAGTCTTTTTTTCCAGAAAGGGATTGGGATGTCTCCAGGATCGGTTGTCCATCTATACTGTAATATTGCCTTGAACTGTCCTGGTGTACCAACCGAAGGATGCCCTCTTTGCGATTATATAGTTTCAATAATATCGCACAATATTCATTTGCTTTAATTGTCTTACCTTGTTCTCCATAGACTATGGGTTCGATATGAACCAACTGTTCTTCATAAATGGTATACAAACCATTTGGTCCTTCCTTGGTCTCCCGTTTAATATTATAGGTAAGGACAATATCCTCAAGCGATTTGATCGTGGATTTTTGAGCGGAAAGCACCGGTGTCCAAAACAAAAAGAGTGACGCGATTAACAAAAATTGGTACCAGTCCGATAATTTTATTTTCATAAGTTTTTCGTTTTAATTCCATTATTCAGATCAGCCTGTGCCTTTCGGCAAACAATCCCAGCCCTACCGCGTTTTTAACCTTCAGTTTACTGATCAGGTTTTTCCGGTGGGTGTCGACGGTGCTTTTCGCGATATGCAATTGGGAGGCAATTTCTTCACTGGTATATTGCAGGGCAATCATCTTTAAAATTTCTACCTCGCGGTCAGTGAGCAGCCTCAGCCAGCTTTGCTCTGAAGCAGCCGGATCTTCTCCGCTTTTTGAAAATGCCCGGAGAATTCTTTCGCGAATGTCCGGACTATAGTAAAGACCTCCTTCCATGGCGACCATGATACCTTCTTCCAGACAGTCGGTTGCAGAACTCTTGGTGATGTAACCCTGAGCACCTGCCTGAATGGCTTCATTGACGAGTTTCAGATCGTCGTATGAGGAAAGAAAAAGGCATTTGCCCGAAAAACCACTTTCCCTAAGTGATCGCAAAACTTCAATGCCGTCCCTGCCCTTCATGTTGATGTCCATGATCAGCATATCGGCTTCCCTAAGATCCTGGCTCGGCAGATCCATAACCTGATCGATTTTCCCGCTTACCCGGAAGCGATCATTCAACGACAGCAAAGCCTCCAGCCCATCCATCAGGATGCGGTGATCGTCAACCAGAACGATGGAAATCGGACCTGCCATGAGCAAAGTTGTATTCATTCGATTACCTCAAAATAGAAAAAATAAAGTCAGGGTTTCCACAAAAGAAGGAAACCCTGATTAAATGCTGCATCAAGCAGGTTGTGGGGCGTGGTGCGGTATCGACTTTCTGAAACTTCATGGCTACAAAAATATCGACCCATCCCTTCAACGGCAATCCTGTAAAAAAGGAAAAATCAATATCCTTATAAATGGGGAGGAACGTTTTGATTCAATTACACCACAGGAATTCCTGACACTCAAGCAGAAGGTCATTCAACCCCCAGGGCTTCTTTGTCCGGTAATGCGGCTAACTATTGCTATCTTAGTCCATGACATGATCAAAATAGATACTATATGCAAAGAAAGGTTTATCAGTTGAAAATAAGCCTCTCCGGTTCTGACCCGGAAATATGGCGCCGAATCCTGGTATTTCCGGATACATCGCTGCTGGAATTGCACAATATCATCCAGGTGGTCATGGGCTGGTCCAATAACCATTTGCATCAATTTGTGAGCGACGATATTATCTATGCACTGAAAGAATTTGACGTCAGCAATTCGGTTAACTCCCGCAAAGTGAACCTGGACGAAGTTTTGAAAGAAGAACAGGATGGCTTCTGGTACCTCTATGATTTCGGTGATTCATGGCAGCACGAGATCAGGCTGGAAAAAATCCCGGGTGCCGGAGAAGAAGAACAAATTCCCCGTTGCCTTGCAGGAGAGCGGCACTGTCCTCCGGAAGATTGCGGAGGAATCTGGGGCTACGAAGAGTTGCTTCGGATCATCTCCGATCTATCACACGAAGAACATGAAAGCAGAATAGCCTGGCTGGGCGGACCTTTTGATCCAGAATTTTTTGACCTCGAAGAGGTAAACCGCAAATTAATGCGCAAGAGCTACGGTCTGGTCTGGTATTTCGAATAAAATGAACTACAATTTTTCCAGTAAAAATCCGACATTTTCCCGGATAGCCTTTTCGGTGCCGGGCATAGTTCTCGATACCATGGGCTCATAACCTCCTTCTTTATATGCCTGATCGGTACAAAGGTATCCGTTGCTTCCGTTGCAATGGGTGAGGATAAATGTGTTTTTATAAGGGCTTTGCTCTTTTAATGCCATGCCGATTTCCGTCATTAATTCACCTGATATTCCTGCCAGGACAATGGAACCGATCTTGCCGGCGGTAATCCGGATCTGCTGGCTTTCTCCCGGTTCGAGGGAGACGTTGGGCATCCTGGACTCACTGCGTTTTTTGCCGGGCACCATAAATTCTGACTGGATGATCTGCATTTGTGGTGGTACCGTAGTCTCGATGCCATTAAAGATCCGGACCGCTTCTTCACCCAGCACCTGGCCGATCGCCGCAATGTCGTTGAATTTGGAATTGGGCCCATAGATCGGGTTGATATCGGCAGAGGCCCCGGCCGTCACCATGACCATTGCGTTGGTTTGCTGGGTAAAAACCCGGGCAGCAGCTCCCGGCCAGTCGCCGGTGATCCGGGTATTTTCCTGACCCCCGACCGTGGCATGACAGGGCCAGTTCAGAAAAGCTGCGATGGGATTGCCGTTGAGGTCATCCACCCGGATCATGCCCACTTCGTGATCACAGGGGCCGGCCGGATTTCTGCCCAGCCAGACGCCACCTTCTGCATGCCGGGCCCGGCGGTTGACATTCATCTTGCAGATGCCTTTTCCTGCACCGATTTTCGCTGGTTGCATGGCTGTGAAGGCGGTTTCGACCACCTGTGCCAGCTTGGTTTTTAACGTTTCAAAATAAACTTTTTCAGCCTCGGTGGGATCGTCGCTGTACACGGAGGTAACCGGTCCTCCATGGTTGTGCGCAGCGACCACTAAAATCTGATCGGAGGCAATTCCGGTCGCCTTGATGATTTTCAATTTTGTCTCATCCACAAAAGGATGTGAAAATCCGATGACATCAGCGGCCACCACGGCGATCCGGCTTTGCCCGTTTTGAAAAACCAGGGCGGTTGCATAAATGGAATCATGCACCCCGGAAAAAGGTTCGCTCCGCCCGGCATATCCGCTCATCCGGACCGGTGTGCCGGGGGTAATATTGATTTTAGCTGCACCCGCCATAAATACGTCCTGGCCGGAAAGGGAAACGGGAAAAAAGGAACTGATGCTTAAGATCAGATAAAACAGGTGTGAGATAGATTTTCCCATTGATCATGCATTTTAAATCCTGAAAAAAATCTTGCGCCGGTACAGCCAGTAACACAAAAACCACAAAAGAAACAGAACAATGAGACTGGTTATAAACTCCATGGGTAATTCACCCAGCCAACCCAGCAGCGAGGTGGTAAAGGGGGTAACTATCTTTTCGAGTAAACCGGTTCCTCCAAGGTTGGCAAATAAATAAATAAACAATGGATTCATGCCTACGATGGCAAAGAACAAGACTGCCGGATTGTATTTTTTCAGATCGATCAGCCAGTATGATAAAGCGAGCGCGAGCAGGGTCCATCCTCCGCTGGCTAAAATGAACGAACTGGTACAGATCCGCTTAATGATGGGAGTGACCGGGTTTAATGCATATCCGGCTATCAGACCAATAAGACCGGCAATCATCAGTATCCTTAGTTTTTCCCGGCCGGTGCGCTCACTGAGCAAAAGCTGACCGGCGAGTACTCCCCAAATCGTGTGGGCGGTGGTGGGAATGGCATTAAAGGAAACCCAATGGCCGCGGAGGTCTGCTCCTCCGTATTGCAGGTCCAGCCAGGTGCCAAAATTTTCGTTGGGAGTGAAGGGGTGGTTGAAGCCCTCTACCCAGAATATCCGGTAAATAAATTCCGTGAGTGCAATAAGCAGTAGCGAAAAAAGGATCTGAAATTTCGCCGGTTTGTGCATAACCAGATAGGCGAGCAGGTAGGTCACCGACAACTGTGCCAGCACATTCTGAAAACGAAAGACAATATGTCCCGGGCCGATACAATAAAGCCCCCATCCAAAAAGGAGCAACAGCAGGGCGCGTTGAAAAATATGCTTCCGGATTTCCGCATCCGACTGCCCTTTTTTCTTCCGGTTACCGATGGAAAATGGGAGCGCTACCCCGACAATAAACATAAAGAAAGGCTGGATCAGATCCCAGAATCGCAATCCATTCCAGGGATGATGATGAAACTGCTGTCCAATGGCGTATACCCAGGAGCCTTCCAGGGCAGTATCGGTCAGTTGAGTGAATAATCTGGTGGATTCGGCGATCAGGAGAAACATGGTGAGCCCGCGAAAGAAGTCAAGCGACAGCAGTCGGCCAGGCAGGGAAGCAGAGGTAGCTGTTTTTTCGGTTGTCATAAAACCCGGGTTGGCAGTTGGTATCCCTCCAAGATACAGGAAGAAGCGGAAATTCAATCATTTGCTGCCAATAAAAAGATACGGCTTTTCCGGGAATAGCTCTATGGCGTTTATTGGCGGTATTGAGTCTGTTTGAGTTTGTCATTTTGTAATTTTAAGGATCAATCTGAAAAAGTCATGCATAAAGTATGTTTCCTGATCTTGTGTTTCATCCTGGGTCTCGCCTGCAACCAAACCGGAAATGTTGCCGGTCTGCAACCACCCGTCATCGCTCCATTTGAAGGTCTGGATACCGCGGCAGTCAATGATTGGTGGAACCGGGGTGTCAGTCCGATTATCGATGTAAAAGTTGACCGGAGCGAGGTCGTGGCTTTTGGCATTTATACCGTTGCCAACCGCACGTTAAAGTTAACGGCCCAGCTGTTTCCGCTCTATCCGGATGAAACCCGGGAAGTCAGACTGGAGATTAAAGAAGGGGATGACTGGAAGGAAATTCACCAACAACAAGTCAATGACCTGGGTTGGTCGGCACTGTTCCGGGTCGAAAACTGGGATGATACCAGAGACATTCCATACCGTCTGCTTCATGGTACCTCTGCTTCCTTTGAAGGTTTGATCCGGAAAAACCCGGTGGGCAAGGATGAAATCGTCCTGGCGGCTCTTTCCTGCAACAGCAATAAAGACCGGGGAGACCGTGAAAATTATGTGCGAAATATCAGCCATCAGGATCCCGACCTGCTGTTTTTCGCCGGAGACCAGTCGTACGATCACAAGGAACACACGGCGGCCTGGTTAAAATTCGGAACGCAGTTCAGGGAACTCTTCCGCGAACGACCCTGCATTACGATTCCGGACGATCACGACATCGGTCAGGGAAATGTCTGGGGAGAGAATGGCAAGAAAGCTTCAACCCCGGATGGCAATGATGGCGGTTACTTTTACCATCCGGAATATGTTAAAATGGTCGAACGATGCCAGACCGCTCATCTGCCGGATCCCTATGACCCAACCCCGATACAGCAGGGCATTGGGGTTTATTATACAAGCTTTATCTGGGGAGGCATCGATTTTTCCATTCTGGAAGACCGGAAGTTCAAGTCCGGTCCGAAAGGTAAAATCCCTCAGCAGGGTCCCCGGCCGGACCATATCCTTAATCCGGAATACGACCCGGCCTCCATCGATTTGCCGGGTCTGGAATTATTGGGTAAAAGACAGGAGGATTTCTTAAACACCTGGGCCATGCAGAATCCCGATGCGGCTTTTAAGGTCGTATTGTCCCAGACCGGTTTTTGTGGTGGAGCCCACTTGCATGGAACCCTGGAAAACCGGCTGCATGCCGACCTTGACTCCAACGGCTGGCCGCAGAGCGGAAGAAAGCGGGCCCTCGAAGCCATCCGCAAGGCCGGGGCGATCCATATTGCGGGTGATCAGCATATCGCTACCCTGATCCGGCAAGGCATCGACGAGTTTGATGACGGTCCCTGGGCCTTCGTGGTGCCAGCCATTGTCAATAACTACTACAGCCGCTGGTGGTGGCCGGAAGACGAAAAGCCGGGAGAAAACGCCAATGACCTCCTTCCGTGGACGGGCCGGTATCTGGATGGTTTTAGCAATAAAATTACCATGCACGCTTACGCCAATCCGGATGGCCCTTCCTATGGTGCCGGCTACGGACTGATTAGCTTTAATAAGTCGGAGAAACAGATCACCTTTGAATGCTGGCCCCGTTATGAAGATGTGACAAAAGAAGCTGCCCGGCAGTTTACCGGATGGCCGGTGATCATCAATATGCCGTGAGACTTTGTTGGGCTTTAGCCGGAAAATTCCTCTGGAGTTTACCGGTTAACCCTGGGTAATTTTTAACGATCCAAAAAAATATCATTCAATGAACAAGTCAATGCTGACCTTTATTTTCTCAATTCTTTTATGTACCCTGGTGGCCCAGGAGAGCCAGACATCCCTTCCGGAAATGGTCAGGCATTATCGGCTGTTGCCCGGAAGTGAGCAGGCGCATACCCGGAGAATAGCGATGCAGTCGGATGTCGACCCCATGTGGGACCGTTGGAAAGACCGCGGATATTCTTTCGGATTCGATCCATTGCAGACACCGATGTACACGACCGTCGATGGGGTCTTGTCAACGCCATACATGATCCAGGTGCGGGGCAATGCCGAGGAACGAAACCGGAAGCGTTGGGGCTATCACGTCTTTGAAGGTTTTGCCAGCGACGACCGGTCCAGGATTACCATGCTGGTCAATAAGCATACCGAGCTCGGAAAACCGGTCGCTGAACTATACTATTACGGTACCGTTTACAATCATTCGAATGGTGCCTACAACTGGTTTAGGATCGGTTCGGATGTGCGGCAGCATTCTTTTCTGTTTAGCCGGGACCAGGCTGTTTTTTACGGGTCACTGAAATTGACCAATGCCCTTACCGTCGGTAATATCGGTGCAGAGGATATTCTGACCGAAAAGCCGGAGGGCGATGATGAGACCAACCATGAAGCAGATGCGAGATTCGTAAACTTCAGGGAATTAAAAAACAGCGGAGATGGTACCCTCTTTTATGATAGAGACCGCCATATGCTGGTCATCCGGATTGACGGTACCTGGATGAAAGTCAATGTCGAGCCTCTTCCCGATGGCGTAGAATACGATTTTTAGAGGTTGCCCTTATGGCCAAAGGTCGGAATAGTAGTTTGCTGTGGAGATTTCCGGCAGGATGGTCCAGGCACTGAGCAAGCCTTTTCTGATTGAGTATTGGTCCGGTCATGGTTTCCGGCAGCTCGTCTTAGCTTATCGTTAATCGCCCGGCCCAACCCTACTTCCGGCACCAGCTCCGCTACGATGATATCCAGATCCAGGTTATCCAGGATCCTTAGATGAGCAAAGAAATTCCGGGCCGCCTCACTGAGGTTTCCGTCCGGACTGAGGACCATCTGGTGATCAGCCGGTAAGCGGGGGTCATTTTTGGTAAAGCCGAGATAGCCGATTTTTTTGGGATCATATTGCGCTAACGCCTGCTCCACTGCCTCAAGACTGAGGTGGATCCTGGGCGCGTAATGTTGGTCCAGCATTCCCGGAGCCAGGGGCTGACTGCTGGAATACGGCCTGATTTTTACCGGGCCTGCCAACTGTTCGATCGATTCTACCGGGATTCCACCTTTACGTAAAACGACAATCTCACCCTGGTCGTAATCGACAATCGTACTTTCCAGCCCGATCTGGCACGGGCCGCCATCCAGGATATAGGGAATCGAGCCACCCAACTGGTCCATGACATGCTGTGCGGTTGTCGGGCTGACATAACCAAAGGGGTTGGCACTGGGTGCGGCCACCGGAAAATCAAGCCTTCTCAGGAGCTCCAGGGTGACCGGGTGGTTGGGGATGCGAATCGCTACCTTGGGTAATCCCGAGGTCACCAGATCCGGCACCGTGCTTTTTTTGACCGCCAGTATGGTCAGCGGTCCGGGCATAAAATGACCGGCAAGTGTTTCCAGGGTGGGAGGCAGGGGATCGATCAGATGTTCCAGCTTATTCAGATCGTCTGTATGGAGGATCAGCGGGTCGAAGAAGGGCCGGTTCTTTACCCGGAAGATCTCCGTCACTGCCCGCGTACTCAGGGCATTTCCGGCCAGACCATAGACGGTCTCGGTAGGAATGGCCACCAGTTGTTCATCCCGCAACAGGTCAGCGGCTTTCTGAATATCGGTGCCAATCCGGGTCATGCCGGCAAAAATAGTATTTAAGGCGGATTGGCAGCACTGAAAAGCGATCCCGGTTTTTCCTGAGGTGTCTGAATTACCGGGAGGAGATAGTCAGTATAAAGGACATTCATCCAGAAATTCGTAGATTAAAGTGATAAGTAATGATGAGTTTTGGATTATAAATATTATTGCTGCGTCGTAATGTGGAAGATTAGTCCCGGTAGTAATATCATACTCTGAATGTGGGGACCAGGTGTGTCGGTGCCAGAATAATTGGTGAGGGAGTACGATTATTTCCCTGCATTCTCAGCGGACTTTGCGGTCTTTGCGAGAGGAAATGAGGTAAATTATGAATTATGAATTATGAAATTATTGCTTGCGTCGTAATGTGGAAGATTAGTCCCGGTAGTAATATCATACTCTGAATGCGTGGGGCCCAGGTGTGTCGGTGCCAGAATAATTGGTGAGGGAGTACGATTATTTCCCTGCAT
>CAYRYD010000017.1:76356-97249 GCA_964428345.1 uncultured Saprospiraceae bacterium
ACTTTGCGGTCTTTGCGAGAGGAAATGAGGTAAATTATGAATTATGAATTATGAATACAAAAAGGTCGATCTTAAAAGATCAATCATTTCAGTTTGCGCTTGAGATCATTAAACTATACAAAAAACTTACTTATCAGGACAAAGAATTTGTCCTCAGTAAACAACTGCTTCGAGCCGGAACCTCCGTTGGTGCCAATATTAGAGAAGCACAAAACGCCCAAAGTTCAGCGGACTTCATTCATAAGCTGTACATCGCTCAGAAAGAATGTGACGAGACATTGTATTGGTTGGAATTACTTCACCAGTCAGGGTACTTGAATCACAAATTATTTGAACAAGCATATCAAGGTGCAAACGGTATTCTCAAGATGTTGAAATCAGCCATCCTTACCACGAAGCAAAAAAACTCAAAACCCAAAACCCAAAACCCAAAACCCAAAACTCATAATCCAAAACTCATTAACTATGATCAAGCTCAGTAAGAACAGCGCGATTGTATTTGAGAAGCGGTATCTTCTGAGAGATGCTCAGGGTCATCTACTCGAGACTCCGGAAGGTTTGTTTCGCAGGGTAGCCAGGGCGATCGCCGGGGCAGAGGTCAGGTTTGGCGGAAAGGAGATGGCCGGTCAACTGGAGGAAGCGTTTTATCAGCTTATGACCTCCTTTGATTTTTTACCCAACTCACCAACCCTGATGAATGCCGGTACCCGCCTGAATCAGTTGAGCGCCTGCTTTGTCCTGCCGGTAGACGACAGCCTGAAATCGATTTTCAGCACCCTGAAAAATGCAGCAATAATTCAGCAGAGTGGTGGCGGTACCGGATTTAATTTTTCGCGACTGCGGCCCAGGGGCGATTTTTTATCCCGTACCGGAGGAGAAGCGTCCGGTCCCGTTTCTTTTATGAAGGTGTTTAATGCCGCCACCGAGCACGTGAAGCAGGGCGGACGCCGCCGGGGGGCCAACATGGGTATATTGAATGCAGACCATCCGGATATTCTGGAATTCATCCAGGTCAAAAGGGATGGGGTATCCCTGACGAACTTCAATCTTTCGGTAGGAATCCAGGACCGGTTTATGCAGGCCGTAGATCAGGATGCCCGTTGGGAACTCAGGCATCCCGGCAGTGGTAAGCCGGTGAGCGCAATACCAGCCCGGGAAATATGGCAACAGATCCTGCAGTCGGCCTGGGAGTGTGGCGATCCCGGACTGATTTTCCTGGACGAAATCAACCGGAAGAATCCCACTCCCGGACTGGGCCCGATCAATGCTACCAATCCATGCGGCGAGGTGCCGTTGCTGGAGTGGGAAGCCTGCAACCTAGGCTCCATCAACCTGTCGAATATGGTGACAGCCAGGGGTGGGAAGAACGTCATTAACTGGACGAAGATCCGTCAGGTTGTGAAACTGGCGATTCGTTTTCTGGATAATGTGATCGAGATCAACCGGTATCCCGGCAAGGAAATCAGGGAAAGGGTCCTCGGCAATCGCAAGATCGGCCTTGGGGTCATGGGATGGGCAGAAATGCTGATTATGCTGAAAATCCCCTACGACAACGAAGAAGCGGTGGTTTTAGGCCGGAAAGTGATGCAGTTTATTCAGAAGGAGAGTTTCGGGGCCTCGGTCGAACTGGCCCGGACAAGAGGTGTTTTTCCCAATTGGGAAAAGAGTATTTATTACCCCAATATTAAAATTCGCAATGCGACACGAACCAGCATCGCTCCGACCGGAACGATCTCCATGCTGGCCAACACTTCTTCGTCGATCGAACCTTTGTTTGCCCTGATGTTTAATCGCCGCAATATTCTGGACGGTGAAAATTTACTGGAAATAAATCGCCTTTTGCCCGATATTCTGAATGCGCAATATGAGGTCACCTCAGATCACGATACCAGTACGCTGGAACAATTAATCGGGGATTTGCCGGAGGAAGTTAAAAGATTGTTTCCGACCGCCCTTAATATCCCGTGGCAATATCATTTAAAGCATCAGCTGGCTTTTCAGAAGTATACGGACAATGCAGTTTCGAAAACCATCAATCTGCCCTATTCAGCAACGACCGAAGATATTTCCCGGGCGTACCGGATGGCCTGGCAGGGTCGCGCCAAAGGGATTACGGTGTATCGCAATCGGTCCAAATCCGGACAGGTACTGTATTCGATGGAGGAAGAGGAGAAGTATTTGCCCCACATCAGCGATGAAGGGCTGGGCGAATGCAAGGTCTGTGTTGAATGATTTGTCAGTTTTCCTCAAAAGTTTTCTACTTTCAATGTTGATCCAACCCATTGCCACCTCTTTATCGAATGCAGTATCCACCAAATTTAGGTAAAGAAGAATGCAGCAATTTGAATAGTTGACTTCCGTCACCCTTTGATGACCGCCAGGGGTCGGAGCCGGGCTACTTTCCTGGCGATGTTGGCTTCATGCACCGTCTCTACCACCACATCGACATCCTTGTAGGCTATTGGAGCTTCTTCCGCGATACCCTTGAAGGATCCAGCCTGGATATGAATGCCTTCGTCCAGGAGTTTGCGTTTCAACGATGGGGCATCGACCTGACGTTTCGATTCACTTCTGGATAGACGCCGACCCGCTCCGTGACAAGCCGATCCAAAAGAAGCATCCATACTATCATTGGTGCCAACCAAAACATAGGATGCCGTGCCCATACTTCCCGGGATCATGACCGGCTGTCCCACTTCCCGGTAAGCCTCGGGCAATTCTTCAAAACCGGCGCCAAATGCCCGGGTCGCCCCCTTGCGATGTACGATGACCTTGGTTTCTTTGCCTTCAATCAGATGGGTTTCAATCTTAGCGATATTATGCGCCACATCGTAAATAAGGTTGATTTTACCTTTGCCGTTGCCAAATACTGATTGCCACGCCTGACGTACTTCCCAGGTGATGATCTCGCGATTGCACCAGGCAAAATTGGCTGCACACAGCATCGCTTTGAAATAATTCTGTCCCTCTGGAGAATTGAAAGGCACACAGGCAAGCTCCCGGTCCGGTGGTTTAATCCCGTAATCCGGCATGACCCGCATCATCACTTTCAGATAATCGGTTGCAATCTGATGCCCCAGACCCCGGCTTCCGGTATGGATTAAGACCACGATTTGATTTTTGCTAAGTCCGAAAGCTTTGGCTGCTTTGGCATGAAAGATTTGCTCCACCCGGTCCACTTCGACAAAGTGATTGCCCGCCCCAATGGTACCCAGTTGATCGTGCCCTCTTTTCTTGGCCTCCAGCGATACGCAACGGGGGTCTGCTCCGGGCAGACAACCGTAAGATTCGATGTAGTTGAGATCTGCTTCTTCGCCATAACCATTTGCCACTGCCCAGCGGGCTCCCTTTCTCAAAACGCTGTCGATCTTTTTGGACGATAATTTAATATCACCTCCCTGACCCACTCCACTGGGAATATGGGCGTACAACGCCTCGGACAGGGCTCCCAGGTCATTCTTAATATCCTCAAATTGCACTTCGGTACGAAGCAGTCTGACTCCGCAATTGATATCATATCCGATACCTCCCGGTGAAATGACACCATCAGGATAGCTGGTCGCCGCTACTCCCCCGATAGGAAATCCATAGCCTTCGTGTGCATCCGGCATCACAAATACCGCCTTTTGCGCTCCCGGCAAGGTACTGACATTGACCAGTTGATCCAGTGAGCGATCGGAAAGCAGCGCATCGAGCATTTCTTCTTTGGCATAAATCCTGGCTGGCACCAACATGCCCCTTTTATAGGTTTTGGGAATTTCCCAAAGTACATCCGATATTCTGATTAAATCTTCTTTTTTCATTTTTACGGTTTAGATATCAAAAATGAGGTTGGTCTGCCACCGGTTATTTTTATTCCGGTAGACTTCTGCTTCATGGTAGGTCACCGCCTTGATGTCTTCGTCAAAAGAGTCGATTTTCCGGCCATAAACAAAGGCCCTGATATTCCATTCATCCAGATGTTCTATTTTCAATTTACAAAAAATAATTTTTCCGGCATGACTGATCGTCAGTACTTCGGATAGAAAATCAATAAATAATACTGTCGTATCGGGGGCACTCACCTCAATATTTCTTGAAATTCTGAAAGACCCTTTTTCTCGGCAGAGATTTTCTTTCATAATATTTCCCATACTCACCAGACCCGCACGAAAAAGATCATCGAGGGTTACGGCTTCAATTTTCAGGCGGATATCGGCGGTGTGTGCCAGTGATATTACTTCGTACATTTTTTTCTTTTCATTTTTTCCGGTTGACATCGATACGAAGGTATTTAAGTGCTTTTTTTCCGGACTGGCAATGATTGGGATTAGCATACCTTATGATCGTGATCCGGTCAAGCCCCTTTTCCATTCAGAATTTTCATACGGTTGGTTACTGCACTAATGCCCGGGACAATGTATCAGTGATATAACCGCAGGTTAGCATTTTATCGCCAAAATAAGGATTCCGGATCACCGGGTCCAGGCTCACCCAGTCTGCTCCCTGGTTACTATTGGCCATCGGACAATGTTGAACGTAGATGGCATCTTCGTCAGTACCGAAAACCCTGAGGACCGTGATCAACGTCTGTGATAAAAAGTCAAACTGATTGCGTTGTTTTTCCACATCGCCGGTGCCTGCTATATTTCGGGTGTGTGCCTTTAAAGCCTGGAGTTGCATCATCCAGAAATCGTGCTGCTCAGCATCCAGCAGACTCATATCAATGGAGGCATAGCTATCCATGAGCGCCCTAGCCAGGGAGGCCGTTTTTTCGGGATCACTATCCACCAGGGCATCTTTCACGGCCAGATATCGACGGGTTACTTCCATGAGCTGAGTCTGAAAGGCTGCCGGAGTGGTACCGGTAAAATCGGGCAGCGAATCGTTGCCAACTTCCTGACCTTTGATCCCTACTCTCCGGTTCATCATGCTGGCCTGATTGTTGAGTTGAGCGGCCGCATCGATGATAAATGCACCATGGGTGACGACCTCATCACCCGGTTGTATCCCTTCGAGGACGAGATAGTTATCGCCCACCGGTTCTCCCAAGGTGATGGTCCGGAATTCATAGGAGGGGACCGGCTGATCGGGTAACCTGACATACACCACCGATCGTTCCCCCGTCCACAATACGGCGGTCCTGGGAACAGTTATCCGGTCATGCGTGGATTGCGTACTGATCAGCTCACCGGTAATAAACATTTCCGGTTTCAGTTTCCGGTTTTGGTTGCTGATTTCCGCCCGGATGGTCGCTACCCGGGTTTTAGGATCGATCACCGGGTTGATAAAACTGATACTGCTGCGGAAGGTCTGAGCTGGCAATGAAGGGGTCGTAAACTGGATGCGACTTCCGATTTTTATTTTGGACAGATCTTCTTCGTAGACATCAAACAAAACCCAGAGTTTATCCAGATTTTGAATGTCAAAAAGCACTTCCCCGGTCATTAAATAATCTCCTACCGCCACTTTCCGGTTTTTTACCACTCCACCATGATCCGAATAAATGTCAAAATATTGCCTGATTTCCTTTTCACTTAATATACCGGCAATCGTGGTACTGTCGATTTTCCAGTATTTTAATTTATTGATGGAGGCCTCGAGGAGAGCCGGATTTTGCGCCGCAATTTTAGCGGCTTCCAGCAATTCTTTCTGGGCGGTGATCAAATCGGGTGAATAAATGGTGGCAATTTTCTGACCTTTTTTTATTTCTTCGCCGGTGTAACTGATATACAATTGCTCTATTCGACCGGGTATGTGGGTTACAATGCTGGAAGCTGTGGTTTCATCGGCCTGGATTCTACCGTTTAATTTCAACCGGTCTGTAGATGCTGCCTGCGACGCTCCAACGATGGTAGTCTGAATGTTGGCCAGTTTGACGGCGTCTTCCGTCATCTGAAATACCATTGGATTGGACCCCTGAGCACTTTCATCCAGCGGTATCAGATCCATACCGCAAATCGGACAGGTTCCCGGTTCATTTTGCCGGATCTGCGGGTGCATAGAACAGGTATAAATCTGATGGTCCTCTTCGGTATGTACCTCAGCATGTTCCTGTCCGGTATTTCCGTCACCCGGCTGCCGGTTGCCAAAAAGAAAATAGCCTGCCAGGATTCCCGCCAGCAGCGTTGCAAGGGCGATGAAAATGGTATTTCTGTTCATTTTTTAGATGCTTTGATCAAGAAATTAAATATGAACGGCCCGCAACCGCAGGGCATTGGTGATGACCGAAACCGAACTAAAACTCATAGCGAGGGCCGCAATCATCGGAGAGAGCAATATTCCAAAGAACGGAAACAAGACTCCGGCGGCGATCGGTACCCCGATCGTGTTGTAAATCAGGGCAAAAAACAGGTTTTGCCGGATGTTTGTCATCACTTTCCGGCTGAGATTCCGGGCTTTGACAATGCCCTGGAGATCTCCTTTTACGAGGGTAATGCCAGCGCTTTCGATGGCCACATCGGTACCGGTACCCATCGCGATGCCGACATCGCTTTTTGCCAGAGCCGGTGCATCGTTGATACCATCACCGGCCATGGCCACTTTTTTCCCCTGGCTTTGTAATCTCTGCACTTCCTTCAGCTTGTCTTCAGGCAACATTTCCGCCCGGTAGTCGATCTGAAGGTCTCCGGCCACTGCTTCTGCGGTATGCGCATTATCGCCGGTCAGCATGATGATGTGCATTCCGGCATCCTGAAGGCTTTTTATCGCGTCCCCACTGGTTTTTTTTAGGGCATCGCCGATCACCGCAAAGCCCATGATTTTTTTGTCCAGCGCCAGGATCGGGACGGTTTTCCCTTTTTCCTGATGACTTACGATGGCCGACCGGGTTTCTTCCGGTAGTTCTGCGCCGATTTCCTGCATCAGCTTTTCATTTCCGAATGCCACGATCTTTTCATGGATTCTGGCGATCACTCCTTTGCCGGTGACTGCTTTAAACTGGGAACTGGGCCAGGGTTCGAGATCGTGTTTCTTCCCGTATTCCAGGGTGGCGGCAGCGAGGGGGTGTTCGCTGGTTTGGTTCACAGAAATGATGTACCGGATCAATTCCGCTTCCGCCAGATTTGCATTTAGACTGACAACTTTTTCGAGGGAGGGTTTTCCCTCGGTCAGGGTGCCGGTCTTGTCGATGATGAGGGTGTCGACCTCATTCATTTTTTCCAACGCTTCGGCATTTTTGATCAGGATTCCCGATTGGGCTCCCTTGCCGACCCCCACCATGACCGACATCGGAGTGGCGAGACCAAGGGCACAGGGACAGGCGATGATCAATACCGCGATGGCATTGATGAATCCGAAAACCAGGGCAGGATCGGGGCCAAAAACAGCCCATAGGATGAAAGTCATGACTGAGATGATGATCACGATCGGCACAAACCAGGCGGAAATCAGGTCGGCGATCTTCTGAATCGGGGCCCGGCTCCGGCTGGCCTCATTGACCATTTGGATGATCTGGGCCAGCAGCGTTTCCGATCCGATTTTTTCCGCGCTCATCACAAAGGATTGTTTTCCGTTGATCGTTCCGGCCCTGACCCAATCACCCGCACTCTTATATACCGGCATGGGCTCACCACTGATCATCGATTCGTCAATGGTGCTTTCTCCCTCCTCGACAACACCATCGACGGGGATTTTTTCTCCGGGTTTGATGCGTAGGAGGTCTCCTTTGTGTACGTGCTCGACTGGTATGACTTCGTCCTTACCATTGCTGATCCGCGTCGTTTTGTTGGGCGCCAGTTTCAGCAGGGCACGAATGGCGCTGTTGGTCTGACCATGAGCCCTGGCTTCCAGCACCTGACCAAGCAGCACCAGGGTCAGAATCACCGTAGTGGCTTCAAAGTACACATGGACATTCCCATCGGCCATTTTAAACTGGGCAGGAAAGAAGTTGGGAAAAAGCATTGCCGCCACACTGAAGATCCAGGCTGCTCCTGCTCCAATGCCGATCAGGGTAAACATATTCAGGCTGCGCCGAACGATCGAACTGTAGGCTCGCTGGAAAAACATCCAGGTGGCATAAAAGACAACCGGCAGTGACAAGACAAACTGAATCCAGATCCAGTATCTGGTATCCAGCCAGTGATGGAGCGGGTTGTTGTCCCACATGTCAGCCATCGCAATCAGAAACACCGGAAGCGTAAAGATCACCGCTAGCCTGAATTTTTTCAGCAGTTCCCGGTAGGTCTTATTGTCTTCTTCAGGTTCCGTTTCCATGGGTACCAGATCCATCCCACAGATGGGACAATGTCCCGGTTCATCCCGGCTGATTTCTGGATGCATCGGGCAGGTGTATTTTACCGGCTTACTTTGCAGGCTGAGTTCTTCGACGAGATCCATTCCACATACCGGGCAACTTCCCGGTTCCGGATATTTTTTATTGCCCTCACACTGCATGGGGCAATAGTATTTTCCGGTTCCGGTACCTCTTGGATCGTTTTCAGGTACCGGTTTTTTAGGATGCTCTACCATCGCCTCTCCGGGCAGGGAAATCGAATAATGACCGCCGGCAGCCTCCAGGGCCTTCTGAAAAACCGGCAATTCGAGGTGTTTTTTCATTGCTATGGTAGCTTCCCCCTTTTCCAGGTCAACGGTAACCTGTTCAACTCCTTCCACTTCCTGTAAGGTTTTTTCCACAAAGTGCCGGCAGCCCTGGCAGGTCATTCCATGTATTTTATAGGTATGTGTCATAGGTCATTAATCTTGAAAGTCCGTAATCCGTTCGATTTTTGCTTTGGTGAGATGGGTTTGTGTCAAAGCCTGAAGAAGTATCAGGTCATATGAAATTAATTGATTCTGAAGCTGCAACAACTCATCAAACCGGTTACCCCGGCTGCTGTATTCCGCCAGTAAAATATTATAGGCGGATTGAATGGTGCTTTTCTGTTGCCCTGCCAGTTGAATATTGATCAGGGCCGATTCATATTCGGTTTTAAAACTTTGCAAAAGGCTGAAGAGTTTGTTTTCCAACGTTGTTTTCTGCAGTACAAAACTTTCCTGCATCAAAATTTCTTCCTGATCCTTTGCCCTGAATTTTTCCCGGGAAACAGGCAGGGTGATCATCGCCCTGGGAATCAGAATATCTCTGCCATTGTGCTCCGGAAAAATGTCCTTATAAGCAGTGACCAGACTGTAATCCAATCCAAAACCGATCGTGGGTTTTTGCAATAAATGATTCAGATTTTGTTCTTGTTGAGAAACCATGATCTGTTGTTCAAGTTGCACGATCAGGGGATGATTCACTCTGATAAGCTCCTGGTACATCGACAAATTCAATTCGATGATGGCAATGCTATCTGCCGGTGCTTCCACCAGAACCGGAATTTCAGGCGACCGGTTCAGCACTTCGTTAATTTGTGCGGAGAAGGTTTCCTTTTCCTTTTCGATCAGTTCGATCTCATTCGTCAATTCCTGCCGTTTCAATTGCAGCCGCAGGACATCGGAAGCAATCGCCCTTCCGCTTTCCAATTTGCCAAGGGCGACCTGTTCCAGTGTTTCGAAAATCCGGATGCGGTTCCGAATGATGTTCTGTTTTTCCGATAAAAAATATAATTGATAATAGGCCGATTTGATTTTAAAAAACAGTTCCAGCCGGGTGGCTTCCATGTTTTCGTATTTGATTTCAGCCATCGACAGGGCCACGGCTTTTTTGGCATCCAGTACTCCAAACCAGGGTAGCATTTGGGTAGCTCCCAGGTTAAGGGATTGGGCTCCCAGACGGGTATTTGGCCGGTAAACCGGGACTGCGACACCCAACTGAATATCCGGAAGCTGACTGACCTGAGGTGCTTTTTGCAAGGCAGCCTGGTATTGTTTTTCCCAGCTCTGCAATTCCGGATTATTTTGCAAAGCCAGAGTCAAAAGCTCAGACAATGACTGAGCATCCAACGGATTGGTCACCAGGTGCAATAAAACAATCACGACGATGGCTGGATTTTTCATATTCGTTTTTTCTTTTTTTGCTGATAATTTTGCCATTTCATTGGTATCTCTTTCCAAAGGGAAAAGAGCACCGGTACCGTAAACATGGTAAGCATCTGAAGGGTCATACCGCCAAAGGAAGGGATCGCCATCGGAACCATGATGTCGGCACCTCTTCCGGTCGAGGTAAGCACGGGCAGCAGCGCCAGAATGGTCGTGGCCGTAGTCATCATGGCTGGTCGCACCCGGCGAAGTCCTCCCTCAACTACCGCATCTCTCAGTTCCGGGACATTTTCCGGATTATTTCTCTCAAAGCTTTCTTTCAGGAAAGTTCCAACCAGGACTCCGTCGTCGGTGGCTATACCAAATAATGCGAGAAATCCTACCCAGACCGCAACGCTCAGATTGATTGTTTTAATTTGAAAAAGTTCCCGCATGTTGGTATCGAACACTTCAAAATTCAGGAACCAGGGTTGATCATAAAGCCAGATCATCATAAAGCCACCGGCAAAGGCCACAAATACCCCGGAAAATACCATCAGGGAAATCGTTGCGGAATTAAAATGGAAATAAAGGATTAAGAAAATACTTATTAAAGCGATGGGTAACACAATGGATAATTTCCGGCTGGCGCGTACCTGCTGTTCATAGGTGCCGGCAAATTTATAACTTATGCCGGGAGGTACCTCCAAATTTCCGGTTGATATCAAATTATTCAAATGATTTTGAGCATTTTCGACGACCTCGACTTCGGCAAAACCAGGTTCTTTGTCAAATAAAACATAACCGACCAGAAATCCATCTTCGCTTTTGATGGACTGTGGTCCCTGTTCGTATTTTATTTCAACTACGTCGCCCAGGCGAATCTGAGGACCCGAAGTGGTGGCCAGAAAAATATTTTTAATTTTTTCCGGATCATCTCTTAATTCGCGGGGATAGCGAATTCGTATACCGTATCGCTCCCGGCCTTCTACCGTGGAGGTCATCACCATGCCACCGATGGCAGCCTGAATCTGTCGCTGCACTTCTTCAATACTCAACCCATAGCGGCTGATTTTTTCCCGGTCAATATCTAGCAGTAAATAAGGTTTTCCAACGATCCTTTCGGCAAATACGGCCGGACCTTTGACGCCTTCCACTTCTTTGAGATGTTGCTCCAGGGCCAGACCAAACGATTCGATGGTGGTCAGGTCGGTGCCTCTCACCTTGATTCCCATCGGTGCCCGCATGCCGGTCTGCAGCATAACCAGACGGGTCTGGATCGGCTGCAGTTTGGGAGCTGAAGTCACACCGGGTAATTTGGTTACCCGGACGATTTCATTCCAAATGTCATCCGGTGATTGAATTTCAGCCCGCCATTGACGGAAATATTTCCCGTTGGGATCCGGGATCAGATCATCCGCATCAATACCCTGTATTATGGCCTCCCGGGCCGTGACAAAATTGCCGGAACGAAGTTCGTAGCGATTATCCTGGTCAATTTTAAAGCGACGCCGGTATCCGTTTTCGTCGGTCGCATATTCCGGTTTGTACAGGATGATATTTTCATACATGGACATGGGCGCGGGATCCAGGGAACTCTCCACTCTTCCGGCTTTCCCTACGACCGTCTCCACTTCGGGAATGGCATTGACCGCCATATCCAGCATACGCAGATTGGAGATATTGACCTGCATTCCCGAATGCGGCATGGCGGTGGGCATCAGGAGAAAAGAACCTTCATCCAGGGCGGGCATAAATTCCTGACCCGTATTTTTTGCAATCTGAAATCCGAGGTAAATAAATCCGGTGACCAGCAGTAGAAAAAGAATTTTAATCTTTAGAAAAAACCGGAGAATTTGCTCGTAGAAATGGATGATTAAATAAAAGAAGGATAGAAGCATCGCGATGACGGTGGATACGAAAGTAAAATTAGTAAGCAGACTTTTTTGCACCCCCAGAGGCATCCAGACACGGGTAAGTAACCAGGCAATCACGGTGGCATAAATGAGATTTTTAAAAAATTCAAAATGACCGGATTTTTTTTCATAGCGTGATTTGATCAGGTCCCCGGCGACACCGAGAAATCCAATGATCAATCCGAATATTCCAATGAGGGCATAAGGCGTAAAAAGGACGGCCAGGCTGGCAGTAATCAACAACACATTGGACGCGTAACGGCTCCATCGCGATTTGGCCTTTAAACCGAAGAGTTGGGTAGCCAAAGGGGGTATTATCGTAATAGCGACCAGGATCGAAGCCAGCAGGGCAAAAGTTTTGGTAAAAGCCAGAGGCCGGAAAAGCTTTCCCTCTGCCGCCTCCATGGTAAATACTGGCAGGAAACTGACAATGGTCGTGGCGACTGCCGTGATCACAGCCGAAGCCACTTCTACTGTCGCCTCAAAAATAGTGGTTTTCAACGGCTGATCCGGAGGAGCTTCCTTCAGCCGGTTGACCATGCTTTCCGTCAATACAATTCCCATGTCGACCATGGTGCCGACCGCGATAGCAATGCCCGACAAGGCAACAATGTTGGCATCGACACCGGCATATCGCATGGCAATGAAACACATCAGTACCGCTACCGGGAGGGCTCCGGCTACCAGTAAGGATGACTTGAGGTGGAGCAGCATCAGAATGATGACAATCACGGTAATCAGCACCTCCAGGGTCAGAGCCTCTTCCAGGGTTCCGATGGTCTCCCTGATCAGGTTTGTCCGGTCGTAGAAAGGGACAATGGTGACCTTCGAAACGGTACCGTCCTGTAATGTCTTGGAGGGCAAACCGGGCCCAAGATCTTCAATTTGCTGCTTGACCTGGTTGATCACTTCCAGAGGATTGGAACCATAGCGGGCCACCACCACCCCTCCCACTGCCTCTGCTCCCGATTTATCGAGCACCCCTCTCCGGGTAGCCGGACCGAGACTAACCACCGCGATATCTTTGATCCGGATCGGTACATTATTGGCGACCGCAACCACGCTTTGCCCGATATCATCCAACGACTTGACATAACCAAGGCCACGCACAAAGTATTCGGCCAGATTGAGTTCGAGGGTTTGGGCACCAATATCGAGGTTGCTTTCTTTGACCGCCTTCATCACCTGGTTGAGCGTGATGCCATAGACGCGCATTTTATCCGGATTGAGATCGATCTGATATTCACGGACAAAACCACCGATCGACGCCACTTCGGCCACCCCGCTGGCTGAAGTGAGACCATACCGTACATAAAAATCCTGGATGGATCTCAATTCATGCAGGTCCCAGCCACCGGTCGGATTGCCGGCTTCGTCCCTGCCTTCCAGGGTATACCAGAAGATCTGACCGAGCGCCGTTGCATCCGGTCCAAGCGTTGGTCGGACATCATCGGGAAGTAAATTGGCCGGCAAGGAGTTGAGCTTTTCGAGAATGCGGCTCCGGCTCCAGTAAAACTCCACATTTTCATTAAAAATGATGTAAATGCTGGAGAAGCCAAACATCGAGTTGCTGCGAATGCTCCTGACTCCCGGGATACCGAGCAGGGTAGTGGTGAGCGGATAGGTGATCTGGTCTTCTACATCCTGGGGCGAACGGCCCATCCATTGGGTGAAGACGATCTGCTGATTTTCGCCGATATCGGGTATGGCATCTACCGCGACAGGATCCCGTGGCAACCAGTCTACCCCAAAGTCAAACGGTGCGGTGACGATACCCCAACCCACAAAAAAAAGCAGGAGCAGCCAGGCAACCAGCTTATTGTCCAGAAAAAATCTAATAAAACCTGCAATCATTTTTCATTTTCATTCAAGAATTAACAGGATATATTCCGGCACGGAAATGACCGTCCGGCATCATTTGAAGAAAATGAAAGGCTAATTCCGGAATACCTGGAAAAGGATGCCCAGGTTCCGGTCTGGTAAAGGTGGTTTGTAATATTTGAATTTCCGGATCAGGTGGTGGCAGAGATCTTTCCCGATCTGAAAGCGATAGGTAGGTATGGTCCATATACTGGTCTGAGCCGATTCTGACACCGGTTGATCCAAACTCACCGGATGATCCAGACCGGAAACCGAAACCAGTTTATTGCTGCAACATGCCTTTCGGGATAATTTCTCATTCCCAAAATTCGAATGACAGTCGGTCCGGATGGTATGGCAGTGCTTAGGCGCTTTCTTTTTAAGCGCATGACAGTCTTTGGCTTTTCCGAAAAAGTTAATGCTTTTCAGATTTCCCTGACAGAAATGCATATCCATACTGAAACTGATGGAGGTAACTCCAATCAGAATGGCCATAATCAGGGCAATGACCCGATATGCTTTTATTGCTGTCACGGGCACAAAGTTAAGCTATTCCTCCGAAGTTGTCCAGAGGATGAGATCATTAAAGAAAGACGATCTCGGTTGTTCACCCGGAGGTCAAGCCAGCGAAATGGAGAAAACTTCAACTCATCCCTGATAATCTCCAGTTCATGCAGCTTGTCTTCTTATCTGAGATACTTTTAAATTTTATTTGACCTGATGAATACCGGTTGAGTAATTTACCCGACAGGATTCCTATATTGGAAGTGTTGTGCCCCAAAGCTTCTCTTTTGAATTTCTTTTCGATCCAAGAGTTAACAAAAAGAAAAACCAGACTTATGAAAAAGATCTTGAAATGGGTTGGAATCGTATTGGGTTCCATCGTCCTGCTGGCGGGTTTGACCGCTGCCTTTTTTGTTGTAAGTTTTAATTCCAAGCTGAATCGTCAATACGATTTTCCCGTCGAAAAGATTGCCATCTCAACCGATTCGGCCTCGATCGCCCGGGGTCAGACCTGGTCGGGTATATGTACTTCCTGCCATGGCGACAACTTAGGGGGTAATGTCATGTTTGATGACCCCAAGTTGGCCACGATTTACGCCAGTAACCTTACATTGGGTGAAGGTGGTGTGGGAAGAACCTATTCCGATGAAGACTGGGTGCGGGCTATCCGGCATGGTGTACGTCAGGATGGTAAAGCGCTCTTTCTGATGCCTGCGCATGAATTTCACCATATGAACCAGGAAGATCTTGCATCCCTGATTGCCTTTATCAAGACATTGGAACCGGTCAATCGGATGCCCAAACCTCAGGAATTTACCGTCATGGCCAAAATTCTTGGTGAGCTGGGCGCTTTCGGCATTCTTTTCCCGGCTGAAGAGATCGATCATGCTGCCGGTTTTGATCCGCCCATCGAACGCGCTGCTACCGCACAATATGGAGAATATGTCGTCAATGTGACTGGTTGCCGCACCTGCCATGGAAAAAATCTGAACGGCGGGAAAGACCCCAACCCCAATGCACCTCCCGGACCCAATCTGACTCCCGGGGGCATCATGTCTAAATATACTGAAGAACAGTTTATCAATACCCTGCGTACCGGAGTCAGTCTTACCGGACGGCAACTCGACAAAACGTTTATGCCCTGGCCAGGTATCGGCCGGTTGGATGACCTCAAGCTTCAGGCTATTTTTGCCTATCTGAAGGCACTCCCGGAGATGGAGACTTCGATCGAATAAGGTAAGAATTCCTGGCTCTGACCAGGTCGAACGCAGTACTGGAGTCCTTTTGAAATTGCCTGATTTCAGAGGGGTTCGTTGAGCTGCTCATCTCATCGATATAATTATACCGGGATACCAGGGTGCGATGACTTCTCCAGTGGATTTTAGACTCCCTGAGCAGATTCCGCAATTTCCCTGATTTTATCCAGTACGCCTTGCCATCCGCTTGCTTCGACCGAGTCCCGGTATCTTTTTTCTCCGTCTTCCACTTTGGAATAGTCGCCCTGGGTCACCCGGAATCGGGTACCGGCTTCCGAAGGACTCAGTTCGTACGTCACCGTCAGGTAATTTTCCGGGATATCGGCATAGATCCCATTCGGATCGATGACCGTATAGACCAGACTCTTTTCCGGCTCCAGTGCCAGCAGGTCTCCCTTTACGTAAATGACATCATCGGTTGAACCCTTCCAGAGTAAGGGACCACCCGGAATCCAGTCGCAGATGACCACGCATCCATACATATAAAGCTTTGTTTTTTCCGGATTGATCAGGAGGTCCCATACTTCACTGACCGGAGAATTGATCGATATTTCATTTTCGGTAAAAAGTGGCGCTTTCATTTCCAAGGTTTTTTTGATGTTTTGGCAATAATAGGTCAGGCAGGGCAATGTCCGGTTATATAAAACGGATTTTTTTGTACGAAAAAAGTTGGCTCACATAAAGGCACTATCACTTTAAGGGTACGAAACCTCACCGGTCTCCAAGCTCCGCATAACTGATCAGCTCGATACCCAGCTCGTCGATGGCCGCTTTCACCCGCTTGTCGGTCAGCATTTTCATGACTCCGTAGCGATCATGGGCTACATGCTCATAACCCGGATGGCCAATGGCTTGTTGCTCCGGAGAATCATCAGCGGGGTGTTCGACAAACAGCCAGTTGCCGGGGGTCAGTGCGCGCAGGCGTTCAATAAACAGGAGTACCCGTTTTTCGGGGGGTAAGGTATTGTCGCCCAGGCCCGGGAAGCGTTGCATCTGATGGTCCTCCGGAGAGATATCCAGACCGTATTCGGTAGCCAGATTCCGGAAGAGGGCCCGGGTTTCGTCATTGATACTCAGGCATCCCATATGGGAAGACAAGTGGGTAAGCTGGGGGATATCCCTTTTGGCCATTTCAATCTGGGCACGCAACTCCTGCTCCATCTCTTCGATTTTCCAGGGGTGATCCATAATCGCCATCCCGGGCATCCGGTCATTTGGCTGGACCATTGGCCAGAAATAGCCCCGCTCGTCAGTCAGTGAAGGTGCCGGAGTCAGGGGGCGCCATTTGAGGTTGGTCCATTCGCTGGTAAGGGTTAGGTGAACCCCGACGTCGAGACCGGGCATTTCGCGCAACATGGCAATCGCTTCCGGGTACCAGGGGGTGGGTACCATGATCTCGGCTGAGGTGGCGATGCCTTGCTCGTAGGTTTGCCGGATGCCGGTGTTGGTGGCATGCGAACAACCCATGTCGTCGACCCGGATGATCAGCCGGATCTTTTCGGCACTGCCGGACTGCGCCCGGATCGGCAAAGCCAGAAGGAGTAGGATAAAAGTGAGCGACGGCGTTCGAAAAATCCGGGTGGAAATTATCCTTGAGTAAAGTTGTTTGATCATCATGGCGCAATGTATGTACACCCAAGATAGGACCTTTCAACGAGTTTGATATTGGCCCCCGGGTCTCCACCGAAAATTAGTGGAATGCCCGGTACTTGCTATGCCGGGGTGTCTGTAGTATTCACCTGATTTTTATAAACTGGCTGACACTGATCGCTGACTGTGATCTTGATTTCAGGAAATAGATCCCTTCCGGTAGATCGGAGACATCGATGGACTGCCCCATAGATGTTGATTTTCTGACCAGGTTTCCCAGCGGATCATAGATATCGTAAGATGGAAGATCGTCGGCAGTACCCGTATCCAGAAATAAAATATCCCGGACCGGATTGGGGTAGAGTTGAACAGTGGTTTTATGCTTTGTCTGGATATTGCCGGTAGTAAACAACGCATCACATGGGTAATCTCTCTGGGTAAATGAAAATGCTTCATCTTCATAGCAACGCAGATAATAGGCGCATTCTGTTGCATCACAAAGAAGATCGTCATAGACCAGCAGATAAGAAAGATTCCCGGTCTTAAAATAGCTCCATCCGGCAAAGATAAATTCACCAAGAAATGCATAGGTATAATAGCCCGGCATGCTGACTCCATTCAACACGATGTCCCTGACTGAATCGATGGTTACATCGATCATAAAATTTCGGTCATCCATATACCATTGATCAATATAAATGGTGTATTGATCTCCCACTCCAAGGGAATAATCGTACAATAGCCGGAAAGCACCATCGGCATAGAAGTAAATCTTCCAGCCATCCTGCCGGATGACGATGTCTTTATAGTGGACTACAGTGTTGAGCTGGACGGATGATTCCACCAGGACTTTGGCATCGAGACCGTCAATGACCGTATCCCGCTCATAAACAAGCTGTACATAGGGTACATAATTATCCGGAATTTCTACACCAAAGACAACTCCAAACGAATCATAGATCCATTTAGCTCCCTTTGGGCAAAATTCGGGAATCGTATCCTGTCCGGAGAGCGGTCCGGATAGGGCAATCAGGAAAAACACGGGAAATAACATTAAATTCTTCATAGATCCAATTATTTAATCAGGGTGATGCTACCGCTAAAGGTAGTGACACCACCGGTAAAGTGATCCCGCAGGGTACTGAGGTAGATGAACACTCCGGGCAGTTGATCACCCCCGTCCCATTCGACCTCCTTTGCATCTTCCTTCCGGTAGACCAGCTGGCCGATGCTATTGTATATTTTGAAATCAATGAGCTCTACCTCGCTGGTGGTAAATGCCTGATAGACATCATTGGTTCCATCCCCATTGGGGGTGAAAGCATTGGGAAAATAGAATGCGGTGCCCGGCTGAATGCAATCATCTAAATGACGTTCGATCTCCATGGTCAGGCTGGACCGGATTGCACCCGAATAAATGCCCGCATCGATCCGGTAGTCGTGTTTTTTTTCAACAAAAAGGAGTGCCAGCTGGCGTAACCAGGTATTGATCTCTCCGTTGGTCATTAGGTCGGTGTTCTCCCAAATAAATTTCAAAGAATCAATTTGTCTGAGCCCGTTACCTTCCAAATGGATACCTGCCGAACAATGGAAGACGATGCTGTCAATGCCGGTACATTTGACGATATCAAAATCGAAAAATCCCTTGAGGTCCGGTTTGCAACCGGCCTGGAGTTGGATCCGTTTCTTCCCGTAAGGATCCGTTTCAACCAGGTGGTCAGATTGAATATCCAAGAATCTTTCCCTTAACTCATTGGCTGACGTTAAACCAGAGCAAGATGGTTGCAGGATTTCACATAGTGTATCGTAAGAACGGCTGAACCAGTCGATATGCATAAAAAGTGCCGTGTCGTTATCGAATCGCATGCCATAATTGCTACCGGTACTACAGCTTTCTGAGACATAGGTGAGCCCAAAGAAAAAATTGGTAAAATCGGTATCCATCCACCACAACTGTCGCAACGTGACGGGATGGATCCATTCGATCAAATGCAGAAACCGGTTGTAGTTGAGCAACACCGTATCATACCAGGCCATATCTCCACCGAAATAATGCTCCAGACTGTTTTCCCGTGGCGGACTCCGGATCAGTTCTTTTCTTTCTAAATCATAAACATAAAGACCCTCGGTACCTAAATAAATCAGGCCATCATGGCCCGTGGCAATCGATACCCATTTTGAAACTCCTGAAGGTTGGGGAGCAATCGAATCGATGACCGTCACCCGACCGGTTTCAACATCGATCTCCATTAAATGGGTGCCGTTTACCGCGAGAAGGTTACCTTCCGCATCAAAAGTAAAACCACTTATATACTGGTCAAAATCGTTAAAATATCCGGGGAATTCCGCCTTAAAAAGAAAGTCACTGGAGCACGAAGCCGGATCGAGTTGATAAAATTCGGCATTCCCATTGGAATAAATCACGGTTGGCTGCGAATATAGCGATGATTCGATCAGGGTTGCTAAAGTGATCAACTCAGCCAGGCGATACATACTTGCTTTTTCGTTGGAAACAATACACAGAATAAGTCCCTGTATTGCTACATTTTCAGGATTTTTCTTTCGATTGCTATCTCACTTTTCTTCACAAACAGCGTATAAAGTCCCGGTTTTAAACCTTTGAATGAAATGTCGAACTTAGTTTCTTGTCCTGGTTCCTTTTGATATTTAACTAATTTGCCTTTATCGTCAAACAGCTCCCAGGTATCAATCAGCCTTTCGCCGGAAAATGTACCTGTGAGCTCCTGCCATTCGGAAAGTTCAACCAATTCAACAGCCAGGAGATCATCTACGGGATTTGGTCCCGACATCAGGAAGGAGCCACCATTATATAACGTGTAGGTCCGGGAGTAATTGATGCAATTTTTCGTCCATTCCACTTTCAGATTGATACTTCCTAAATTGCTCAATGTCAGGACACTACCATTACTATTCACTGAAAGATTTCCGGTGCCACCGGTCTTGGTCCAGGTAAGGGAAGGCACTCCGGGTGCGGTCACATTAACCGTTGCATCAGTTGCGCTAACATTCTGAGTGCAGCAAACCAAAGGTCCGTAATATCCACTGGATGAGATGGTGCCGGTGAGGTTGGGTGTCTCATTGCCGGATGAAAGCAGCCCTGATCCGGTAGTATTTAACCAATGGTGCATCCGTCCGGCCTGGCATTGGGTAAGAGCATTTCTTAAGCCACCGGGTTCATGCATAATGTTATTGGAGCTTACCGGCGGTGTGTCTGAGCAACCATCATTTAAACTGTATGAGTGAATTAATCTAAGATTATGCCCCAGCTCATGTCGAAGCAGTCCGGAAGTAGACCATCTGCCATATCCGGTAGTGGGTGTATTATTATGTAGGTATTTCCAGTTTGTATTGGTAAAGAGGGTCCAGTTTTTGCAACCGTTACCACAAGCCCGGCCTTTTTGAGGTTTGTCCGAGCTACTATCGTCTCCCGGGATCAGGACATGGATTGCATTGTGTTTGTAAGCCACACTGGGATTGTTTTGAGCCATGACAAAATTGTAAAGATCTGCGCCATCCTGTATGCTGTTTGAGGATTTTCCGTTCATGGTGGTGTTGTTCCACCAGTATTTGGCAATCAGATCGTACTCAATTCTGGAATCATACACAGATGCTGAAGAATTTACATCATATGTTGCAAGGTTTCGCATCCAGACATTGGCATCAGCCACAATGCCGTTTAACCAGGTGTTTCCACTGCTGTTGTTTGGAATATTGTTGAGGCCATTATTGTCCAGAAAAACATGAATTATGATCCTTACTTTTTTCACCGGAGTGGTTGGCAGATCGCAATCACAATTATCACTAGTGGATCCTGAACCACCCATAGGACAGGACTGGGCAAGCAGGTTGGTAGTGGGATTCAGAAAA
>CAYRYD010000017.1:97349-100890 GCA_964428345.1 uncultured Saprospiraceae bacterium
ATAGATAGATAGATAGATAGATCGTTTCATGGTTAGATGATTTAAAAGGTTATCAAGAAATTATTGAATACCTCATACACCATTTGGGCTTTGACAAAATGGTCGCATGGTGAGTTTCGGGAACTCCGGTAAATAACATTATAACAAACATAATCAATTGTTACCGGATTGTCAAGAGGCGATGGGTTGGCTGTTTAAACAGGCTTGATCAGTAATCAACGCTCTCGAGGTGAGAATGGTAACGGAATATAGCCGCGGATTTAGGGTTGGTCAGCGATATCCCGATTATCGGTTGCGCCATTCATTGGGAGTCAAACCAACATGTTTCTTGAACTGGGTGTGAAAATGTTGCGGGGAGGAATAGCCCATCCGGTGGGCAATTTCCGCAACCGTATCCTCGGTGTTCTGGAGATACTGACTGGCTAAATGCAACCGGCGTTCGGTGAGATAACCAAAAAGGGTATTTTGAAACATTTCCCGGAAACCTGCTTTCAGTTTAAATTCATTTAACCCCACTGTTTTGCTTACTTCGGTCAGACTGGGTGGATCGGTGATCCGGTCGTTGATAAAATCCCGGGCGGCAATGATTTTTTCCCGGTCAGAACGGGTCTTTAAATGCTGCCAGGTGGTTTTTGAGATCTGATGATAATTGTCGACGCATACAACGAGTAGTTCCAGGGTTTTAGCGAGCAGAAAAATATTTTTTAACCGGCCGGTGTAGGGGTTGAATTTAATGTCATCGATGATTTTCTGAATGTTGATATCGATCGTGCCCCATTTTTCGGAAAGCAGCGCATTTTTACCGGCAAGTATATCGTCATTAAATTTCTTCAGGAGATCGTCGGCATCCCGGGTGAATTCGATGAATAGATGCTTCGGAAAATCGATCCCAAAAGTCTCAATGACGTTGGTCTTGTTGTAGAATTCCAGATCGATACCTTTGGAGTACATGATATTGTGGTGCCCACCGGCCAGGTCAAAAGATTGATCGAGTTGCCGGTAGGTAAACCGGTAGTCGCCCTTTAATCCAAAATGGAAACGGACCCGATCTTTATCGTTGGAAGCTCGATGGATATTATGGCCGGTAAACCTGGAAAGCGAATAACCCAGGGAAATTCCGTTGACCTCCCAATTTTGAGATTCTACAATTTCCCAGACTGGTGATCGCTCGGTTACCTTCATAATTCTAAAACGAATATATAAATTATGAATTTTGGAGACCACTTGAGCAAGTGAATCTGTACTGATGAGACTGGATTTCTACCCAGAGGAGGTCGATATGCGTTTATTGGTGGTACAACACCACCATGAACAATCAAATGTTCCTGTCTGTTTGTTATGGACAACTTTGAAAACAATTATAGTATGGATTCATTTTCAAAAACCGTGATTACCGCGGTGGACCAGGTCAAGGAAGCGGTCGTCAAGATCGACGTTTTCCGGGACAGGAAAGGAAAATCCGATCCGGCCGGTTCCGGCTCGGGATTTATTTTTTCTTCCGATGGTTTTGCCTTTACCAACAGCCATGTGATCCACCAGGCTGACAAAATCCGGGTAACCCTGCTCGGTGGCGATGAAGTAGGGGCGGAAGTGATCGGGGAGGACCCGGATTCGGACCTCGCTATTATCAAGGTATTCAATCATCAGACCGTGTTTGCCCGGATGGGAGACTCCGATACCTTGCAGATCGGACAGCTGGTGATCGCCGTCGGTAATCCACTGGGTTTTCAGCAGAGTGTCACGACCGGGGTAGTCAGTGGTCTGGGCCGTACCATCCGCACCAGGACCGGCATGCTGATCGACAATGTCATCCAATCCGATGTTTCCCTGAATCCGGGAAATTCCGGAGGCCCCCTGACCGATTACCGGGGAGAAGTGATTGGGGTCAACACAGCGGTCATCCAGGGTGCCCAGGGACTGAGCTTAAGTATTGATATCAATAAAGCCAAATCGATTGCCGACCAGTTGATCCGGAAGGGAAGGGTTTTTCGCGCCCGGCTCGGACTGATATTACAGGAGGTTGATCTCAATCCTAAATTGCAAAGGCATTATGGGCTAAAAAACCGGAAAGGACTTTTTATTGTGAAAATTGAGAAAAACAGTCCGGGGTCCCGTTCGCAACTAAAGGAAGGCGATATTATCGTTGAATTTAATCACCAGCCGGTGGAAAGCCTGTTTCAGTTATTTCAGGAACTGAGTAATGAATCCATTCTGACGGTGGTTGATATCGGAGTGATCCGGCATACGGAAAAAATAGTCTTTGCCATTTTCCCGGAGAAAAAGGCGGCATAATCTATGTCGGCAGGCAGAACTCTGTGCCGGCGGAAAAGACCAGTGAAAGTCAAGCCAGGGAATACCATGACTTTATTGGAGGATCTGGTAATCCTCCTGCTGAAGCGAATTTTGAATCCTGCATTAATATTCTGATCTTTCGAAATCGGCCCGCCTTCGCTCAAAGCTGGCCAGGAGGAGCAATCGGCCCACCTTCGCTAAAGGCTATGTCGGGCGGGGCAATCAGAAATCAATAACCTATTTATGGAAAGAAGAAAGTTTGTGGGTATGCTTGGAGCTGGCGCTCCCCTGATATTAGGTGGTTCGAAATTAATCACCGAAAACCATTCCGGCTACCAGGCCGGTGAAAGGAGTGAAGAGGTGCCGGTCATCGAATGGAATACTCATATTTTCAGTCCGGATCTGAAAAAGTATCCGTTTCATCCCCAGGCGACCTACCAGCCCGACGTATCAGTCCAGCCGGCCGATCCTCTAACCGCCTACCTGAACCGGATGAATGCTGAGGGCATCGACCGGGCAGTGATCGTTCATCCTGAACCGTACGGTGACGATCATTCGCTGATCCTCGATTGTTTGCAGCATGAGCCAGACCGGTTGCGGGGTACCAGTCTGTTTTATCCCCGTGATCCGCAAGCCCCCTCAAAATTGGCTGCCCTGGTGCAAAAGGAGCCCCGGATCGTGGCTACCCGTTTTCACGCCTTGAAGGGCAATGAAAAATATCTTGACTCTTTTGCCGATGCCGGAGTCAGAGCCCTGTGGCGTAAGGCGTATGAACTGGATCTGGTGATCGAACTGCATATTGGTCCGGATTATGCCGGACAGGCTGCAAAAGCGATCGAGGCTTTACCTGGTTGTCTGGTGCTCATTGATCATCTGGCCGAACCCCACCTGGGCAATGCCGTCGAATATGCTGATGTGCTGGATCTGGCGCGATTTCCGAATGTCTATATGAAATTGTCCGGGATCAACCATTTTGCCACCGATACTCCGGTTTACGAAAGTGCCCGGTCTTTTACCCGCCGGGTGATCTTCGAATTTGGAGCAGACCGGGTCGTCTGGGGATCGGGAACTCCCCGGATCGTCGACGTTCATATGGAAGGTTATTCACCGGACGAGATTGCGATGGTCAAGGGAGGAAATATTCAACGATTGTTGAAATGGAGATGAATGGGAAAAAATTATTGAATTATTAATTCAATAGTTCGGGAGGTTATGAAGGGAACATATTAAGGAAATATCATATATAAGA
>CAYRYD010000018.1:0-74453 GCA_964428345.1 uncultured Saprospiraceae bacterium
CTCGCTTGATTCTTTTTGAATTTGCCTAATTTCAGAGGTATTTAGAGGTGCCCTTACTTCAGCATATGGTGAAAATACATCTGGACTGACATGACCTTCATGACATACCTCATGGACTTCCATATTTCTGATCATTACCTGGAGATGTCCTTCATCAGGATATGGTTTGCTGATAACAACAAAGTTGGCTCAGCGTGGTTCTAGCCTGTAATATCAGATATGATAGGATATCACTATCTTTAAGCTGAATCGATCGATTTCTTTTCATCGGTATGAAATCATCTTCCAGCAAACTGACATTGGGATGGGCAGTCTCCGCTCTCCTGGTTATTGTCTCCTGTCAGACGGAGATGGTACCGGGTATTGATGAAAGTCAATTACCAGCCGTTGTTGACTACAATTATCACGTCAAACCGATTTTATCCGACCGTTGCTTTACCTGTCACGGTCCGGATGCCGGAAAACGGGAAGGGGATCTCCGGTTGGATCTTCCCAAATCTGCATATGCAGAACTGGTCAATACTCCCGGAACTCATGCCATCGTTCCCGGAAACCCCCGTTCCAGTGCTGTTTATCACCGGATCTTAAGCAGTGACCCGGAGTCTGTGATGCCCCCTCCAGAGTCCAGGCTCACTTTATCCGACCGGGAGAAGGCGATACTGATCAGGTGGATCAGTCAGGGTGCCATTTATAAACCTCATTGGTCCTTCACGCCGCCCAGACAGGTAAAGGTGCCCGCAGGATTACATCCTGTAGATTATTTTCTCGATGAAAAACTCAGCGATCAAGGTCTGAAGCCTCAGCCACCGGCCGCCAGGGAGACACTTCTCCGGAGAGCCAGTTTTGACCTCACCGGTCTGCCTCCCCTGTTGAAAGAAGTCGATGCTTTTGTGGGCGATACTTTGGATAATGCTTTTGAAAAAATCATTGACCGGCTATTGGAAGATCCGGCATATGGTGAACGGATGGCCGCTGACTGGATGGATGTAGCCCGCTATGCCGACAGCGATGGCTACCTCGATGATAAACACCGTGAATTTTCTCCCTGGAGAGACTGGGTTATCCAGGCTTTCAATGACAATATGCCCTATAACCAGTTTGTGACCTGGCAACTAGCCGGTGATTTGTTGCCCGACGCCCGGCAGGAAAGCATCCTGGCTACCACTTTCAACCGCCTTCATCGCAGGAATTCGGAGGCCGGAATCGTCTTCGAAGAATATCGTACCGAGTACGTCGCCGACCGGGTACATACCTTCAGTAAGGCATTTTTGGGCCTTACGATGGAATGTGCACGTTGTCATGACCACAAGTATGATCCCATCACACAGCAAGAATACTATCAGTTATTTGCCTATTTCAACAACACCAATGAATTGGGGACTGCCGTCTACGGTCCGGGTCAGACCCCGGGTCCTTCCTTGTTATTGACCACTGAGGAACAGCGAGAAATGATAGATTTTCTCTCCGAAAAGATTACAGATCAGGAGCAATCACTGGATAAGATCGAGACTGACGTCCGACCGGAAAATTTGCCGGATTACAACCCTGAAGATGTCCGCAGGAGTTACACTGCGAAACTTGTCTCCCACACTACTTTTGACCGTGAAATAACCCGGGATAATCGCCAGGTATTGCCGGATCAGGTAGCCGGAGGTAAATTCGCCCGGATGGTGCAGCCGGTTTTGGGAGCCGGCCGTCAGGGTAAGGGATTCTACGTGGAAGATTACAACTACGTGTTACTGGGAGAGAAGATCGGCTGGTATGACCGGACCGATCCGTTTTCCGTCAGTCTTTGGATCCGGCCGGCAGAAACCTACGAACAGGCCGGTATCTTTACGCATTGTGAAGACCTTCGACTTGGTTATAAGGGATATTCCCTGCATTTGGAGGACAATCGCCTGCGGTTTATCATCGCGTATAGTTGGCCCTCCAATGCGATCGAAGTTTTGAGTGAAGCTGTTTTACCGGAGGATGAATGGTCCTACGTAGCTATTACCTATGATGGCTCCAGTCAGGCAGGGGGGGTACGGATGTATGTCAATGGTCATCCGGTTGCCACCCATACTTTGGCCAATCAATTGTATAAGAGTATCCTGTTTGAGCCGGATATCCATACTTATGGTTTTGCCGGGTTTAGACTGGGATATCGCGATAAAATCAAACCATTTAAGGGCGGTGCATTTGACGAGGTGAAGGTATTCAACGACCGGTTGTCCGGTCTGGAAGTACTTTTAGACTACGATCCGGATGACTTCTCTGTTCCGGATCAAAACCCTGATCTGATCAGAGAGCATTTTATGTTAAATAATGATCCGGGTCATCGCCAATGGCTGGACAGTCTGATGCAAAACAGGGTTGCTTTGAATCAGTTGACCAGTAAGATCAGTGAGATCATGGTGATGGGAGATCTTCCGGAGCCCAGGGCTACTTTTTTGCTGGAGCGCGGTCAGTATGATGCTCCCCGCCAGCAAGTGTATCCTGCTCTGCCGGCTGCCCTTTGGGATGGTAAGCAATCTTTTAGTCAGGACCGGCTTGGACTGGCCCAATGGCTTTTTTCACCGGAAAATCCACTGACTGCCCGGGTCCTCGTCAACCGGATCTGGCAACAGCATTTTGGGGTCGGCCTTGTCAGTACCGCCGAAGACTTCGGAGCGCAGGGTTCGCTGCCCACGCATCCGGAATTGCTTGACTGGCTGGCGGTCTGGTTTCGGGAATCGGGTTGGGACATCAAGAAATTACACCGGCTGATCCTGACTTCCGCTGCTTACCAAAGGTCTTCTGCCATTGACTCCACGGCTCAGGCTATCGATCCCGAAAACCGGTGGTTGTGGCGCGGACCCAGTATGCGACTACCCGCCGAGATGCTTCGGGACAACGCCTTGGCAATTAGTGGTTTACTTGTTGAAAAACCGGGCGGACCAAGTGTCTATCCCTATCAGCCGGAGGGACTCTGGGATGAGCTGAGCAACAAGTCCTGGCGCTACCCTTATCTTCAGGAGCCCGGTGAAGGCCTGTACCGCCGGAGCCTGTATACCATCTGGAAACGAACATCCCCTCCTCCTGCCATGTTGCTTTTTGATGTCCCAGACCGCAGTTTTTGCACTGTTCAGCGAAGACAGACCAGTACTCCCCTGCAGGCGCTGGCGATTTTAAACGATCCGCAGTATGTCGAAGCTGCCCGTGTCCTTGCCTGGCATTGCCAGGAAAATCATGCTTTGGTGAAAGAGCGACTCTGGCAGATTTTCCGGTTGACTATAGGACGGAAACCAACCAAAGGTGAACAGCAAAAGGTTCACAATTATTACCAACAGGAATTGGAAAAGATCCGGGAAGGACACATCGACCTTTCTGCCTATCTGAATAACGGAGAAACCGGGTTGCCTGAAGAAGCGGAGCTGGAGGAGATTGGCGCTTTGGCTATGACTGCGCACAGTTTGTTAAATACCTACGAGGCCCAAATGAAGAAATAATGGACATTTTAAAGACCCGTCGTGATTTTTTGCGCCAAACCGCTTCCGGTTTAGGCGCTGTAGCCCTGGGATCGTTGTTAAATCCCCTGCAGGGTCATGGGATGCAAAAAAGGCTGGAGCCGGTCAAACCGAGCACCCTGAAGTCAGGAATGCATTTTCCGGGTAAGGCAAAACGGGTGATCTACCTGTTTCAAAGTGGTGGCCCCTCCCAGCTGGAGACTTTTGACTATAAACCGGCGCTGGAGAAATGGCATGGCCAGGAGATTCCCCCTTCCGTACAGGGTACTCAGCGAAATTCGGGTATGGTGACCGACCAAAGTACTTTTCCACTGGTGCGGTCGTATTACAACTTCCGCCAGTACGGACAAAGTGGAGCCTGGGTAAGTGAATTGTTACCCCATACGGCACAGGTAGTGGATGATCTCTGCATCGTAAAATCCGTATATACCGAGGCCATCAATCATGAGCCGGCGGTGATTTTTATGCAGACCGGATCGCAGCTTACCGGTCGCCCTTCCATAGGAAGCTGGTTGAGCTATGGTCTGGGCAGCAACAACCGGAATTTACCGGATTTTGTGGTGATGATTTCCAAGGGAGGAGGAGCACAGCCGTTGAGCTCCGCTTCCTGGGGAAGTGGCTTCTTACCCTCTCACCATCAGGGAGTGCAGTTCCGGGCCGGGAAGGATCCGGTATTGTATCTGAATAATCCTTATGGTCTCCACACCGATGACAGGCGCCGGGCGCTGGATTTTATTGAGTCGATGAATGAGGAACAGAAACGCATCTGGGAAGACCCGGAGATCGACTCAAAGATCAATCAGTATGAAATGGCCTTCCGGATGCAACGGTCAGTGCCGGAGGTTGTCGATTTCTCCGGAGAACCGGAGTATATTTTCGACATGTATGGACCCGATGCGCGTATTCCCGGTACTTATGCCGCCAATTGCCTATTGGCCCGGAAGCTGGCAGAACAGGATGTCCGTTTCATTCAGTTGTACCATATGGGCTGGGATCAGCACGGTGATCTGCCTCGTGGTATCCGGCGCCAGACGATGCAGACCGATCAGCCGACTGCGGCATTGATCCGGGATCTAAAGCAGCGGGGTTTGCTGGAAGACACCCTCGTCATCTGGGGAGGAGAATTTGGCCGCACCAGTTTTTCCCAGGGACAGTTGACAAAAGACAACTATGGAAGAGACCATCACCCGGGCTGTTATACCATGTGGATGGCAGGAGGTGGGATAAAACCGGGCATCGTGTACGGAGAAACAGACGAACTCGGATACAACGTTGCTCACGGTGGTGTCCATGTCCACGATTTTCAGGCCACCTTGCTGCATTTGCTGGGCATCGATCATGAACTGCTCACTTTCCGCTACCAGGGTCGCAGGTTCCGGCTCACTGACGTTCATGGCAGGGTGGTGGAGGACCTTTTGGCGTAATGGAGCGGCGATTTTTATCGCCGTAGAATTATGATTTAAAAGGGATGATAGAGCATATTCCAATTTCGAATAAATTTTGGCAAAGAGCAATGAATAGATTATCCAGATGAATATCACCCAGATTTTCGAGAATAACCAGGATTGGATCCGTAAGAAATTAGAGGTGGATCAGCATTATTTTGATAATTTATCAAAGGGACAAGATCCAAAAATATTGTACATCGGCTGTTCGGATAGCCGGGTCACGGCTGAAGAACTCATGGGTGCTCAACCGGGCGAGGTATTTGTGCATCGCAACATAGCCAATATGGTACCCAATAATGACCTGAGTGCCATGTCTGTAATTACCTATGCAGTGAGGAATCTCCGGGTGAATCATGTTATCGTGTGTGGTCATTATTATTGTGGAGGGGTAAAGGCAGCGATGGAATCTGCCGATCTGGGCATCCTTAATCCCTGGTTGCGTAGTATCAGGGACGTTTATCGCCTGCATCGGGATGAACTGCAAAGTATCCCTAACGAAGAGGAGAAGTATCGACGTCTGGTTGAATTAAACGTTCAGGAGCAATGTGTCAATGTTATAAAAACGGCGGATATACAACGGGCATACGCAGAGCGGGGTTTGCGGGTACATGGTTGGGTTTTTGATATCCGTACCGGTCAATTGATCGATTTAAAAATCGATTTCCGCAGAATACTGGAGGGGATTATGGAGATCTATCGATTGAGTTGATGAATCAGGAAATTTCATGGAAATCAAAAGTAAATTTGATAGGGATAAAATTGGTTATTGAGAAAAATGAGAAAAAATTCTTTTTTATTCACAGATAGATGAATGTTATACCTAAGTCACCGGTAAAGATCTTTTACACATTAATGGCATTATTGATTTGTGGGATTTTCCTGAATTACACCTGCCAAACCAGGAAAAGCATTGCCTTGGTACCTAAAAAGAAAGTATCCGGTCACTGGAATGCCATCTCCCCGTATTTTACGGTGCCGGATTCCTTTAAAGGCCGTAATGGAGATTTTCGATCACCCCTGGTCTTTTACGATGGTTCTCCCGTTCGTTCGTCTCTTGACTGGGACAGGAGGCGGCAGGAAATCCTCGGTCAATGGCATGCGATGATGGGTCGATGGCCCGATTTGATCAGGGGGCAACAATTTGAAGTATTGGGTACGGAGAAGAGGGAGAATTTTACCCAACATAGAGTCCGGTTTTACTGGATACCGGGAGAACAAACGGAAGGTTACCTGTTGGTACCGGATGGAACCGGCCTGAAACCGGCAGTAGTGACCGTTTATTACGAACCGGAGACCGCCATCGGATTAGGTCAGCCATTCCGGGACTATGCTTATCAGCTGGTCAAACGTGGATTCATCGCCCTCTCTATTGGTACGACCGAAGCCACCCGAAACAAAACCTATGCACTCTATTATCCTTCGCTTGAAAATGCCCGGGTCCAACCATTGTCCATGCTTGCCTATGCTGCCGCCAACGCATGGCAGGTACTGGCAAAAACCGAGGGTGTGGATTCGACCCGCATCGGTATTGCCGGACATTCCTTCGGTGGTAAATGGGCGATGTTTGCGTCCTGTCTTTACGAAAAGTTTGCCTGTGCTGTGTGGTCAGATCCCGGGATTGTCTTTGATGAAACGCGACCGGCGGTCAACTATTGGGAGCCCTGGTATCTGGGGTATCACCCCAAACCCTGGCGTGAGCGGGGCATGATCACCAGAGATAATCCGGCCCGAGGGCTGTATCCCGAGCTTGTAAGTAATGGCTATGATCTGACGGATCTACATGCCTTAATGGCACCCCGGCCATTTCTAGTATCGGGTGGTTCCGAAGACCCGCCGGAACGATGGGTGGCCTTAAACCACAGTGTGGCAGTCAATCGACTATTGGGATATCACGACCGGGTCGCCATGACCAACCGGCCTGAACATTCACCGGATGAGGCATCCAACGAAGTGGTCTATCAGTTTTTTGAGTATTTTCTCAAATCTGATCAATAACGGGTACCTCTAAAAAACACTCCACTCATTCGTAATATTTCTATCGTTATGATTCCGGAATTTTACTCTTTAATCATTGCATACCGGGGCAGGTACTGATCGAGGATAATCTTCAAATGATGTAACTCATGTCCGGCAATATGGTATCCGAGTGCCCGCACGCTGGTTCTTTTATCGCCGGCTGTACCGATTCGAAGTAGGGCCGTTTCGGATATGCCTGCAAATAAAGTGATGGTCGATAAACGCACTGCTTCGTATTCGGCCAGGATATTTTCAGTGTCCCGTTCATCCGCATCGCAATGGGCAGCATATAAATCCTGGTCAAAACCCGGTAAGCTGGTCTGATCATTCCTGGCAAAGACAAGAGCACGGTAACCATAAATCCTTTCGTCATCAATAATGTGAATGAATATTTCTTTGATCGACCATTTGTTTTTTGCCGGACGAAAATTCATCATCTCGGCCGATAAGGATAATATGAATGCTTTTGTAGTCCTGGAATTTTCGTCCAACTGACGGAGAAGGCTGCCATCCTTTTTAACCAGGTTCATGTACATTTCCGCATAGGCAGGATATTCATGCTTTTCCGGAAAATCGATTTTTCTTGATAAAAGCATAGTGTGTTATTATTCAACTATCAACCATTAGAGGTAATGCCTTTTTGAATTTGTATCGGCATCCTATTTTTCTTTGATTTCAATTCAGCATCGCCATTTGCTTGTTTTTGCACGAGGGTTTTATTATTTTTTTGATACCGGACTGATCCAGGTAACTTAATTCATTTTGTTATTTTCCCTGGATCCTGATCCAGAAATTCCCGGGCAACCATGGGGAAAGTTTCCGATGCCCGGTCATCTCCACCCATAAATTTCCACAATGGGGTATGACCTTGTTGAGGGATGATCCAGAGCCGGGCATCAGGCAGGGCCAGAAATAACTCGGTCGCAATATCAACCGGAAAGTAATAATCGCGGTCTCCCCAGATTAGAAATATCGGTACGTTGATCCTGGAAAATCTCCCGAGATCATCCTCTGCTTCAACAGTCTTTGTTGGATATTCCCTGGCAAAACCTTTGATATCTCTAAATACCCCGGATATTCTGGTCATGTCGTTGCCATGGATTTTCCGGTAATATTGTTGAAATTCGGGACCGGCTTTATCCAGGTCATCTTCGAGTAGTAGATTCCGTCCTTCCTCACTCAGACGGTGTGCTCCATTAATCAGGATCAGCGATTCCAGCGCTTCCGGTTGACTGGCTGTCATATGCAAGAGGGTAATGGCTCCTGCGCTATGTCCAATTCCTTTGGCTGACTTAATTCCCAGGTCATTCATAAATTTCAGGATAAGGTCAGCCCATGCATTATAACTGAATCGCTCATGCAGGGCATCTGATTTTCCATGCCCCGGCAGATCGATAGCGATAATAGTAAAATTATGGATAAAGTCATCAAAGTACTCCTCCCATTGCTCACTGGATAATGGGCACCTCTAAATACCTCTGAAATTAGGCAAATTTAAAAAGAGCCAAGCGAGACGAGGCATCGCGAAGGAGCCTAGCCGGAGCTAAGTGACTGAGGGATAACGATGTATCGCGCAGGCTATTTTTAAATAGCTTATCATAGATAAGCGATTGCCAATTGAATGGGGTTTTTAGAGGTGCCCTAATGTAAAACCATGCAGTAAAAGCAAATAAGGACCACTCCCTCCGATACGGTAATGAAGCTTGATTCCATCAATCGTAACAAAATGGTCTTCCTGCATGACATATTCCTGCGAATGCATAACACCGGATACTGCTGACGCCATAATGAGTAATATTGTTTGGATTTTATTCATCGGTAAGATTCCATCACTGATTTATTCATAAAGGCGTAAGTTGAGGCCTTACAATGTAAGGCCTTCATGGCATCCTGAGGTAAATGCAATGATCGATGGAGATCAGATGGTTTGTTTTTATTCCGGTTGCTGATCTTTTACATTGCACTTTTTTTAAGTAGTTCGTTGGATGGTCTTGTTCAAAACAGCTACTGACGGTTCATTTCCTGGTGAATCTTCCTGCCTTCCCTCAGAACGGTCTCTGTCAACAAATCGAGATCGTGGGCTGTGGTTCTAAAATTGACAATACAAGCTCGCAGGTAGTAGTTTCCACTGATGATGGCGTTGCTCAGGAACACTTCACCGCCCCTCTGAAGACGGTTGAGCAGGTCTTCGTTCAACCGGTTTAAATTAGGATCTTTTTCCACTACCTGAAAATTTTCGGGAATGAAGCGAAAGGTTGTAATGCTGAGATTTTGGGTACCAGCTTCCAGTTCCGGAAATTCTTTGATCTTTTCATAGAGAATTTCCGACAATTTGATATCTCTTCTGATCATTTGGGCAATACCGTTTTTACCGGCTTGTTTTAGGGAAAGCCAGACTTTCAGCGCCTTAAATCCCCGCGAGTTTTGCAGACCGTATTCGTGATAATTCAGCGGATATTCATTACCGTTCCCATCAAAATTGTAATAATCCGGACGGTAGAAAAAGGCATCGTGCAGATGCCTGGGGTCTCGTACCAGAATGCATCCGGCTTCTATAGGGCTATAAAGCCACTTGTGGGGGTCCAGGGCAATTGAATCGGCCTTATCCATCCCCTGGAATCGGTCGGAAAGTTCCGGTAAAACAGCTGCCGGTGCACCATAGGCACCATCCACATGAAACCATAAATTTTCAGTCTGACTGATCCGGGCTATTTCGTCCAGATCGTCGATGGCTCCGGTCCCAACAGTACCGGCATTACCAATAACCAGGAATGGTTTATGACCAGCCTTCACATCGGCATCAATTTGTCTTTTCAGGTGATCTGTATCCATCTGTTGGGATGGTTTCAGTCGGATCCACTGGATGGAAGCATTACCAAACCCAAAGACATCGACCGCCTTCTGTATCCAGGTGTGAGTTCCGGCTGCACAGTAAATGGTATATTGTTTGTCGTCAGTCCTGGGTGGGAGTAAAGTTGGATTATATCCCCAGGGAATGATCGTTTCCGGTATTTTCGTAGCAGATAATCCTTTGAACCGGCTTTCCTTTGGCAGTTTGCAGCGGCGGGCGGCCAGGAAGCCAAGCATATTCGCCATATTACCGCCACTGACAAATACACCTCCCCCTCCGGGTGGGTATCCGATCAATTCCATCAGCCATTGAATGGTTTGCCTTTCGATCTCGGTCGCCACCGGAGAAAGGGAAAATGCTCCAACATTGGAATTTATGGTAGAGGCAATCAGATCAGCCAGGGCTCCACCAGGAGCTGCCGATGATGTGATGTAGCCCCAGAATCTTGGATGACCGTTAAAGAGTGAATGATTGCAGAGAAGATCGGTGGATTCTTCCAGGATTTTCTGGAGATCTTCTCCATCGACTGGCAGACTTCCCTGGGCAAACAAGGTCCGGATCATTTCCGGTGAGGCACCGGAAGTTACTTTCTTATCTGGAAGCTCTTCCAAAAATCCGGCGAGTCGATCTACCAGGTAATGGCCGGCGTCCCGGAATTCATCCGGACCAATGTTTAAAGTCTTTGATTTTAATTGTGCGGTTTCCATAAATTGATTATTTAGAAAATTTTAAGGGGATGATGGCGGGAGTTGATTTTTTGTAGGCCAGATACTGATCACCAAATTCGTGGATCAGATCTTTTTCTTCATACCGGACACCAATCAGAATATATCCGGTCAGTAAAAGGGCATAAATCAGATGTGTCACGGTCATGTGGGGTGTTGACCAAATTCCGAGAATGGTTCCCAGATACAGCGGATGTCGCGAATATTTGTAAAAGAATATCACTTTAAAATTGACCGCTGTATAGGGTTTATCACGCATTTTTAAATAAGCCTGCCGCAACCCGAATAGGTCAAAATGATTGATCAGAAATGTACTGATGAATAGAATGCCCCAACCGGTGAAAAATAGGCTGTACAGAATGTAGTACCAATAGGAAGATTTTGGAATTTCCCAGATGGTACCCCCAAGAGGTTCCCATTGCCACACCAGCAGGGTCAGAACCATCCCGGTGGCCAGTACATAAGTACTTCGTTCGAGGTGATGGGGAATGTATTGGGTGATCCAACGCTTAAAGTTCTTCCTGGCCATGACGGTGTGCTGAATGCCAAAGAGAAGGACCAGGATCAGGTTTTTAATGAGGGCATAGGTAGTGGATTGCGTAGCGACTCCATCAATCGCGATATCCGGGAGAAGATTACCCGTTGACGCGATCCAGTAAAGCAATGCTGCAAAACCTATGGCATAGCAGGCTATCGCATACAATGCGCTAAATACCTTTTTCATTTTGTGGTCTTTTAAATGTTACTAATTTTTTTCTACCACAAATGTAAAGGCAGGTATTCTCTGACGATTGATGGATTACGTCAAATTATTGATGGTTTTCGCCACCTCATTTTTCCTGCAGTTTATAACGAAGTGGAGGGAGACCATACTGTTTTTTAAACAACCGTATGAAATGTTCGGGAGATTCAAAACCGGCGTGAAAAGCAATGTCATTGATGTTTTCATCGGTTGTCAGCAGACGCATTTTAGCATACTGCAGCCGCTCCCTGGTTATCCATTGTAGTGGAGACAGTCCAAAAATGGATTTAAATTCCCGGTTAAAGGACGAAGGGCTTCTGTTGCACAGGCGTGCGTAATCGTTGATGGAAAGATTAAAAAATAAATTCTTACGGACAATGGTCTCAATACTTTCTTTCCCTTCCCGCAAAGTTGAGGTGAAATAGGCTTTTAACCCGGGGTTTTGTTCAGTCGTCATGATCTGCAGGATCAACTCTTTAAATTTTAGTTTAAGCAGTTGTCTGGATGGAAGGGATGGTTGGAATAAATAAGCAGATACGGACTCAAAGAAGATTTTAAGTGACTGATTCATATTAATTTTCAGGACATGAAAATCATCGACTATACCTTCCATCCGTTCATGATGGTCAACCTGGTATTCGCGGATCACTTCCCGGATGAAATCCTGGGTAAAGAATAAGATCAGGGCACAAAAATCTTTCTCATAATAATTTCGCATCAGGCATGCCCCCTTTTTGCAATAGACGGCTTCTCCGGGATCTGTGGGTATTTCACCTTCGGGTGTGATCCAGGTCTTTTTGCCGGAAGTCACATAAACCAGATGGCCGCAAGGCGACCACAGACTATCGAGATCCAAATAGTTGGGTATGCATTTATATTCGACAAACAGGAGCCCGTCACATTCTACCCGCCGGTAATTTTCCTGAAGGCTGTCTTCATAGAGATCGAACATCGGTGATTTGCTGATTTAAGGAAGATCGCATGGCTGGTGAGCGGGCAGTAACTTCGCAAAAACGTCAAATCTACTAAATTCGGAGAAAGACTGTGCCCGCTTCAGTCCGGTACGATGAGGCAAGCCGATTTTTTAGGGTGCCCTTTATACAAATCAGGCTACCCACTCTTTACCATACCTGCCAGAGTCCTGGCTGAAGCAAGTAATCTTCTTGAGAGATTGGGAATCATCGACGACGTCAAAGCTCTCCTTTCAGCTCAAACAGCTTTTGCATTTGTTTCATCACCGTACGCTCCGGTGTGAGTCGCATGAGCATTTTCATCAGGGGTTGACCCACCGGATGATGGGCCATCTTCCCAACTGTCCAGGAAGTGTTGACAATATAGTCGACTTTTTTTCGCCGGTCCTCTTCAAAGACCTGAAAAGCAACCCGGTAATCAGTCTCACTGTCCAGCAGATGACTAAGATAGAAAGCATCTTCTATCCCCTGACAGGCACCTTGCCCCAGATTGGGTGTTGTTGCATGAGCGGCATCACCCAGGAGGCAAATGCGGTCCTGGTGCCAGGTTTCCAGACGCTGCAAATCGTGGATATCACTCCGGATGATTTTGTCATCGTCCGTATGATCGAGGAGGCTGGTAACCAACGGGTGGAATTCTTTAAATCTCGTTCGTAACTCTGCTTTGACCGTCTGGTGGTTATCCCGGCCTCCTGGTGCTGCTTTGGCGACGGCAAACCAATAGACTTCGGTGGGGGAAATTCCGGCATAGCCAAAACGCAGGCCGGGACCCCATGCTTCCTTAGCAATGGAGAGGAGGTCTTCTGCCAGAGGCCATTGTGCGATTCCCCGCCAACAGGTTTGCCCGGAGTAACGGAGCGATGATGAAGGAAAGAGTTTTTGCCGGGTAGGAGAGTGGATACCATCGGCTCCCAACAGGATATCCGACATCAGGTTACTTTGTGGAAAAATGGCTTTAACCTGCCTGCCTTCATACTGGCAATCGACAAAGGGCATGTCCAGTTTCACTTTTGAAGCCGGCAGGGCTTCATAGAGAATACCCTGTAGTCTTGCCCGGTGAATGGCGATCACATTATTGCTGCGGTCGATGCTCATACTTTCTTTCCCAGGACGGCGCAGTGATTTAAATTGCTGGTCTGTAATGTCTGCCTGGTGTATCGGCATACCGGCATTCCTGACTTTTAATCCGATACCCAGCCAGTCGAGGATTTTCATCGCATTGGGCTGCATGACAATACCAGCGCCTACTTCATTGAGCTGGGCTGCTTTTTCATGAATACAGAAATCGTGTAGGCCATTTTTTTGCAGGGCCAGACCCGTGGCAAGTCCAGTGATCCCTCCTCCGATGATGTTTATCTTCATAGTCTGCTGCTTTTCTCGGATCAAAAATCGCCGGATATAGTCATCATTCACAGTGATATCCGATAAAAAGGGGAAAAACCTGTTTGAATTGTGGGTAAAAAGGGATCCAATGCAAATAATTTCAGGGTACCAACATCAGGCCTTTGAACTACTTTTACCTCAGATGAGGACTTTCAAAACCCAATTTCCTGAGCCCATCACGGATTTCGGGAATATTCATAAATAAATTCCAGAAAAGACCGGACCGGTAGTTTTCAATCATCACAACGATCGGTCCCTGGTCAATGGCCAGGTAAGAATCGGCCACCCAGTTTCTGGTTTCATTAAAGGCGTCCTTAAAGCCGTATTCACCCCAGAGCAGGTCGCCTTTTTCTTCGTAGAAATATCGTAAAGCTGCCATGGATTCTTCCGGAGTATAGGGAAAGGAAGCTAACGCCGCCGTTGGGGTGATCACCCCCAGATCATTGTCCGGAGCGTGGGCATTATAACCTTCAAAACTATCGCTGGCTGTCAGTCCCCAGCAACGCGGTCCATATCCCTTGAATTTTTTGGGATTGGTAACACAGTGCCGGTAATTGATCAGGGTATGATTCACATTCTGTTGCCAATAGTCGGCATATTGATCTCGCAGACCATTTGGGTCCAGGCCGAGAAAAGAGTAGTGCGCAAAAAAGAGGGGACCACCATAGTCAAACCCCAGAGGCAGCTCTACGTCGTAATACCTTTGACCATTCCTGAAATGGGTGCTCTGAGCCCAGCATTTTTCATAATGTTGCCGGGTAATTGGATATCGAGGTGAGGATGCGCCGAGAACATAGGTGATTAGAGTCTCATTCCAGCCCCGCAATTCGAAATTCATGGCCCAGCCATTGTTCGGGCTCCAGTGCCAGTAGAGCTGATTAGTCGATCCGCGAGTATACCAGTCAAATTCGATCTCCTCCCACATCCAGGTGATTTTTTGCCGAAGATCACGTTCTACCGGATTATCCTGGTCGAAATAGGCCCGGGCACACAGTAATCCGGTAAAGAGAAAGGATGTTTCAACCAGATCACCGCCATCGTCTTTCCGGCTGAAAGGAATGGTTTGACCGGTTTCACCGTTGAGCCAATGGGGAAAAACACCATGATAAACCGGAACTTTAAAAAGGAAATTGACCATTTTCCGGATATGCAGGGCTGCCTCCTGCCGGTCAATCCAGCCGCGCGATACTCCGGTAATGATGGCCAGGACTCCAAATCCGGTACCACCGGTGGTGCAGGTTTCATGGCCATAACCAAAGCTGGTATTGCTTCGTTCCCGGGCCAGTCCGCTGACCGGGTGGGCAAAATCCCAGAAATACCGGATCGTTTGTTTTTGTACCAGATCTAATAAATCTGCGTCTTTCAGCCCGGTCTCCTGGGCATGGATGTGCCAGGTAGTTCTGTAGCCCGGCAATATGCATAGTAGTAACAGGTATATTATATTGCGTTTCATCTGATCTTGATTAATCTTCTTTTATTGATCCTGTGGGATCGCCCAATGGATTTTTAATTTGAAATAAAAAAATTAGCATGTCAACATCGTCTCAGGGAGGAATATAGCATTCCCGGGATCCACGGTTGGATTAATGACAGTTCGCATTTAACGGATTTGATGATCCAGTTTGCGCATGAATTGATTTTGAGCGCTCATCATTTTACGAGCCAGTATTCGTTGGGCCAGCGGATTTCCCGAAATGGACAGTCCAAAAAATATTTGCGTTTTGCCGTAATCAATGGATGTCAGCTGATATACCATGACCGGTTGTAGCCCCGGCAGGCCTCTAATCTGGTAGGTGATGGTGTCATCGGTAACCGATACCTCAGCCTGATAGGCAATTTTCAAAGGTAGCCATCGATAAGGCTGCTCGATAATCTGATAAATTTTGTTACTTCCTGGTCCGGATTGGAGATGCCTGGCAGAAATGATCAGGGGATGGATCTCTGCGTAAATTTCCAGATTGGTCAACACCGTCCTGATTTTCTCAACATTCTTGTAGACGGAATACTTTTTCTTCCACAGCATAGGGTTCGTTGGTCGGTTCCGGTATGTCTGACCAAGTTAGCAATTTAAGAAAAGCTAAAGCATGCAATGATCTTTTATCCGTGATTGTTGGCTATCATTACAGGTTTTTAACCAGTCAGATTCAGAAAAATAACATCAGGTTGCAGCGGGTCTCTTCTTCCCGGTTCCCTGTGAAAACCATTTTTAATAAGCAGTTGAATAGATTGCTGATTTTGTTCATGAGTACAGGCCTCGATTTTTTTAATGCGAAGGATTTCAAATGCATATTGGATAACCGGACGCAAAGACTCATTCATGTAACCCTGACTTTGAAATGCAGGAAGTAATTCGAAGCCAATTTCGCAAACTGTCTGGTCATCCGAGAAATTCCACAAACCGATGGTACCAACTAATTTTTTTGTGGTATGGAGGCAAATAACCCAATAAAAACATTGATGATCCAGAATACCCTCATTTATTTTCCAGATAAAAGTCTGTACTTCTTCAATGCTGTCCGGCACCGCCCTGTCAAGGAAGCGGTTGACCTGAGGATCAGTCCGCAGCATGAAGAGTGCCGGATAATCGGTGCTTACCGGTTGCCTGAGATGTACTCGTCTGGTTGAAAACTCCGGGAAAGATCCGGATGGGATATGGGAATTTCCGTATTTCAACTACCTGTGGATTTCTGTTGCAGATTTTTTATTTCCAGATGTCATTCATCCTGGTCAGGATCAGAGGTTTGGTATCGGTGACCACAATGGTGTGTTCGTGCTGAGCCACAAACCCACCTCTATCGCCTGCTAGGGTCCATCCATCGCTGAGGGTCCGGGCGATGGTTGAACTGGTGGAAATAAATGTCTCAATCGCCACGACCGAATTTTTCGTAAACCGGGTAAAGTTAAACCGGTCACGGAAGTTGGCAATATCGTGAGGTTCCTCATGCAGACTCCGGCCAATGCCATGTCCGGTCAGATTACGGATCACCCGGTAACCGGCCTTTCTGGCTTCCGATTCAATAAGATGCCCGAGGTCGGCAATTTTTACTCCCGTACGAATGCTCATGATAGCTTTTTTGAGGATCTGCCTGGACGCATTCACCAGCCTCTCATGCCGGTGGATATCGGTCCCAAGGACAAATGATCCGCCATTATCCGACCAGTAACCATCCAGTTCAGCCGACACGTCAATGTTGACTAAGTCTCCCTCCTGAAGGATCTTTTTATGACTCGGTACACCATGGGCTACTTCATGGTTAATGCTGATACAGGTATGTCCGGGAAAACCATAGGTCTTTGCCGGTGCAGACCGGGCTCCATAGTCTTTCAGGATCTGCCCTCCCAAGGCATCGAGCTGGCGGGTAGTCATACCGGGCCGGGCCTGGGCCGTCATCTCCTTCAAGGTAAGTGCCACAATTTCACTGATCCGGCGCATTCCGGCAAGTTCTGATTCTTTGGTAATCGACATTGGCTACTGTTTTGGAATCCGGTTCTTCTTTTTCTTAAAGATGGTTTAAATCCTTAACAAACTTAAAGCCAATTGGATTAAAGTTACCTCCCATCACCTTGTTGGTTGAGTCTCCTGCCTCCCGGTCGGTTGCCAGGTCCTCCCCAGGGCCGGATTTCCTCCGCCTTGAACTGATTTGCTGTCTGCTTGTCTCCGATGATCTTGATGGATTCACCCGCTTCCAGAAGGAGAACCGGAGCGATAAAGGCTTCAGGGTAAAATACCTGCCAGCGCTTTCCGGTAAAATCTTCCAGGTGGAGTATCTGGCCATCCATATCAATGATTTTGCCAGATAGAAAACCTTCATCCGGACGATTCCATACCTGCAATTTCCGTTCCTCAATGCTTTCATAGTTAAAGACGTTCAGATCAAATGCATTCTCCAGTCTCTGGGAACCACCGGTGATAAAAAACAGGGAGCCCAGGGCGACACTCATCAATATGCAGATGCTCATTATTCTCAACAAAGAGAATTTATAACCTTTCCATGAATTTCGAATGCTGAACATGGCCATGATCAGGAAAACCAAAACCAGGATCAACCATATCACCGGCAACAGACCCAAAAACAGTTCGAGCCAGGAGTGGGTCAGGTGAGATACCATACTGAAATCAGTCTGCTGGATTGCCAACAGGATTACAGAAAAAGCCAGCGCACCCATAACAACGCCCAGGATAAAAGTGAGCCAGCCTGTAATATTTTTCATGGTGAATATCCAATGTGGAGTCGGCCTGATTTCTTCCTGCCGGATCCGATCTACTAATTTTTTTGCATTATCCATGATGCATTTTTTGGGTCCCATCAAATAATAACTCCGAGTGCTTTCCTGGCCCGGTTCAACCGCGTTGCTACCGTGCCTTCCGGAATTTTCAGAACATCCGATATTTCTTCATAACTCATTTCTTCCAGATATTTTAAAACCAAAACTGTCCGGTATTTTTCGGGCAGGCTGGCAATAGCCTCCCGTAGTTTTTCTTCACCCTTATCGTCAGAATTGCCCGATTCTCCAGCGGTTTGGTCATCCGTTGACCGCCACTCAATCAAGGGGTCTTGAGTCATCCCCCGATTTTTACGCCACGACGAGATCACTTCATTATGGACAATTCGATAGAGCCAGCTGGATAATTTCAATCCGGCATCAAAGGAATGAAGGCCTTTCCAGACTTTAAGAAAAGATTCCTGTAAAATGTCCTCTGCCTCCTCTCTGGTGACTTTCGAAATCCGCTGGATGTAACGCAGCAGTCTTGCCTCATAGCGCTGGTAGAGACACGAAAAATAATCCACCTCTTTCAGTGCTTTTCGGACAATTTCCTCGTCAGACAGTGTATTGCATATTTCCTGTGCTATCAGCATCGAAGATAAATCATCAGGTTTACAAGGAATTTTTTGGTTGATTCCTCAAAAATGCAACTTTCCGGAGTGATAAGTGATCCGGTCTGGATTAAAAGAAAAATGAGGCGATGACTTTGGTCACCGCCTCAGGATCCATTAACCTCAAACCCATTGATCGTCTTAAAGTTCCGATGTTTAGTTGGGTCCTCCTTTGCGATACTGCTGATGCATTGGACCACTTCCTGTGCAATCCCCCGGACAGATGCCGGTACCGTCACCCGGGCAATCGCCCTGATTTCCATTGGCATTGAATGGACAATTGATGATTCCCGCACATATTTCGCCACCGGTTTCCCGCGCAGAATTGATGATCTGTTCGAAATATTCTGCAGTAATGTACTGTGGTTCGTAGGCATAACCGCTCCTGGTCAGCAGTTTGACGAAGGCTCTCAGGTGATTTCGCGACCCTTTGGTCAATTCATTAAACACTGCCATAATATCGGCATTGTCTATATCGCCACCTTCCATCAGGGCGATCAGGTCGGCTATGTCAAGATCTTCAATCGTGGCCCCGACCGTCAGAGCATCGATCAGACTTTTGTCTCCTGCCTCGATAAGTGCTGTATAAAGATCGGTGAGCCGTTGATTTACGAAGACCCCCGGAACATCTTCCCCGACCGGATCCGTCAGGCCATACCGGTTGATCAGGCAAAGCACTGCCTGCATGTGCCGCTCTTCCGCCAACCCAATGTTATTGAAGACCGGGTAATTGTATTTTTGGTATAAATGACGGTAGACATCCCGGGCCAGTTTTTCTTCTTCCCGCATAAAGAGCAACGATTCTTCTTCGGTATCATTTAAAGTCTCCATCGCAAAATTGGTAACAAGGCATTCGCATACATCCACATCATTGGTAGCGGGGTTGGTTGCCGGACCTTCCCCATAGAATTTATCTCTCTGATCATAACGGTAGTTCAGCATTTCCTGAGCCTCCTGGTCTTTCTGACACTGGGTGAAAGACATCATGATGCCCAACCCAAGAGCTACCATTCCGATAAAATTTAATGACATCGTTTTCATGGCATGCTGTTTTTGATAGCAATTGAGGTAACCATAAATCGGTGACTTCAATCACTCTTGAATAATTTAAATTGTAATCACTGGTTGATACGCAATCCGGTGCTTCGATTCTTTCATTTACCGGATCTTTTTTAAAGTGATAACAGTGATCCTGATCACAATGATGGGTTGTGAGAGTTATATTTTGGCGGGTAAACCAGGAGGAAGCGGCGGATAACTTAATAACTTATTTATATGCTACAAATTCACAGGTGCTCATTGCCTCATAGATCCTGTTTTCTTTGGGAGGAAAGAATATTAATCTAAGAAGTAGAAAGGGTATTTGCGAAAGAAAGTAGGAGCTGCCGGGAAAGCGGCTCCATTATCCGTTTGAACGGTTAGAACGGTTCTAACGGTTCTGAACGACTCTTGATTGAATCGGACCAAAGCAGCTTGTATAGGATCAACCAGGTAATACATTGATGATGGTTTCGGTACGATAGATCTCCAGGGGTCAGCCCCCCTTGGACCGCTAACGAGGAAGTACCGTTTTAAAATCTGACGTTTATGCATGATGGTTTTGATACGACAGATCCCAGGGGGTCAGGATCCCTTGGACCGGTAACGAGGAAGTTACGACAGATCTCCAAGGGGTCAGGACCCCTTGGACTCTTTAATCAGGAAGTACCTCCTAGGCAAATTCCAGTTTTTTCAGATATTTCGCTCCGTGTTCGGCACTCTTCAGGGGGGTGGAATTATCGTACCGTTCCTGTTCCAGAATGTAATACTGCATGCCCTGATCCGCAGCAATCTTCAGGATCTTCGGATAATCGATCGAACCGGTTCCCAGGTCGCAGGAAGCATCCCGGTCTGTTGCACCCTTGATCCGGTCCTTGACATGGCAGAGCCGGAACCGGTTGGGGTACCGCGTCAGAAAATCGACCGGATCGGCACCACCGGTGACTACCCAGTAAATATCCATTTGGTGATCGACCAGATCGGGATCGGTGTTTTCCATGATGAAGTTGTGAGGGATCATCCCGGAAAACGATTTGAAGGTGTACTCGTGATTATGATAGGCAAAACCGATACCCTCTTTCTTACATATGCGGCCGCAATCGTTAAACAGATCGGTTACTTTTTTCCATTCATCCATACTTTTTTGAGGACCAATGTAAGGGCAGATAAGGTATGCCATTCCTACCTCAGCAGCCTGGGCTGCTTTTTCCTCAAAATTATCCCGGATGTTACAATGGCTGGAAATCATCGTGAGTCCAAGATCGTTCAGAAACATCTTGAAATCTTTGGGAGACATATTCCAGAACATACCCTGTTGGCCTTCAAAACCCTCAATTTGCTGATACCCGAAGGATGCCAGTTTTTTTATGATTCCTTTCGGATCTTTTGGTATGTCCTCTCTCAGCGTATAAAGCTGGATGCCAAATTTTTCGAGACTGGGTTTGCCAGCTATTTCCGGTAGCATTTGACCCGGCATCAACATGGTTCCGCCTGCCAGAAGGGCAGACTGGCGGAGAAAATTACGTCGGTCGTTTCTCATGATTGTATTTTTTATGAACAGTAGATAAGATAACAGATAGACCTTTAAAGATAGAGAATTGCGTGAAGTCTGAAAGAGAGGACCGTTAATTAAGTAAAAATTAACGGCTATCGCCTGGTATGATCTTAACACCTGACGGCTCGGGGTCAGGTAATTGCCGGGGTTCACGGTTGGATAATCTGAATTGTTGGTAAAGCCCTCAATAAAACGAAGGTTCACGTAACGATCTTCAAATTCAGGAGGCGGGACCAGCAATCATAGTCCAAAACCTCCGGATTACCCTGGCCAGACCGTTGGACAGAAATATTTCCTGATTTTGGCTTTCTGTTTACTGCTGCAGATCTGGCTTTTGGTCTTTGCTCTTTATTACTTTGTACTTTTTGGTGGCAAAAAGTACCAAAAACCACTCCCGCATATTTTTGCGGGACATATTTTGATGACCCACTAACCATTTCTTCCGCTGAATTCTATAAGGCTACTATGCTGCTCTCAAAACCTGTTCCAGACCGGATCATTGATCTGTATTGAATAAAGGGCACCCCTAAAGACCCCATTCAATTGGCAATCACTTATTTATGATAAGCTTTTTAAAAAATAACCTGGCTTTCCCACCCACTTCGTGGTTTCCTCGCTTCGAGATCCAACCGGATCTCTACCCCACCCCCGCTGACGCGGTTTCGTCACTTGGAGGTCTCCCAGACCTCCACCGGTCGTATGACCGGCTCATTCCTCAATCCTCCGGATCGCTCCTCAATTTCGTTATCCTTCAGTCACTTAGCTCCGGCTAGGCTCCTTCGCGAGCTCACCCACCCACACAGTGGTTTCGTCGCTCAAAGGTCTCCCAGACCTTTGCTCCCTCCCTTGAGGTCGGGAGTTCGCTCCTCAATCTCGCTTAGTTCTTTTTGAATTTGTCTAATTTCAGAGGTATTTAGAGGTGCCCTTGAGCTTAAATCAAATTCGCAGCCGGCATTTAAATGCATTTTTCCTGGCTAGTATGTTTATGTTTTATGATCCGAAAAATGCCGGATAAATTGCAACCATTCTTCCAGTTGTTGCCCTTTCATGACCCGGGGTATTTTAGCCTGTCCGGCGGCGCTGGAATGTTTGGACTGCCATCGATAGAAAATATCGACCGGGATGATTTCCAGTTCCATACTTAAAAGCGTTTCCCGCTCGGCTCTGTAATCGTCGTTGACGCTTTTTAGAGCCTGGTCAATGGCTTCCTGCAATGTTTCTTTTTCGATGGGCTTATCCGGACTGACATACCATCGATGGGCTATGTAATGCTCCTGATGAATCCCTGCGACGGTATATTCAGGAATATTGATACCATATTTCTTTTGCACCATTTCGATCGCCGCATTGAGGTTATCGATGGTTACGTGTTCGGTAGCCAGGTTGAGGTAATGTTTGGTACGGCCCGAAATGATGATGGATCGTTGATCGTCATTGACAAATTGAATGGTATCCCCAATGATGTACCGCCAGGCTCCGGATGGCGTACTGATAAACAAGGCGTAATCGACTCCGGGTTCTACATCTTCGATGGTCAATACTTCCGGGTGCCCCCGGACATCTCCATTGTCATCGAAATAAGCTTCGGTAAAGGGGATAAACTCAAAGAAAATATCATTGCTTAACAACAGCTGAAGGTATCCTCCCGGCTCTTCCTGGATGGCAATTAGTCCTTCGGATGCCAGGTAAGTGTCCAGAGACTGAATTCGGTGTCCGATCAGTTTTTCAAATGTCGGACGGTATGGTTCAAAAGCTACACCTCCGGTAACAATTAATGAGCAATCCGGCCATATTTCCTGAATGGTATCCAGTTGGTATTTTCGGATAATTTCTTCCAGCACTATTTGGATCCAGTGGGGAATTCCGACCAGTACGCTGATGTCCCATTCCGGAGCTTTCTCGCTAATCTTCCTGACTCTTTCATCCCACTCGATGATTCTGGCAATGGTTTCACCGGGTTTATAATGCATCCGGGCCCAAAACGGCTGGATATTGGCATTGATTCCACTCAGGTACCCGATAAAATGACCGTCTTCCCGGATCAGCCGGGCGCTTCCTCCAATGGCCAGCCAGGATTTGGTATAGACGGTACCCCGGTCATCAAACCGGGCAAGCCGGGTAAAGACCCGGAAGGCACCCTTTTTCAGGGCTCTGATCATTTCTTTGGTGACCGGAATTTTTTTACTGCCGGCCTGGGAGGTACCTGAACTCAGTGCAAAATATTTGACCTTGCCCGGCCAGGCGACATTGGCTTCACCGTTTTGGGTGCGATGCCACCATTCGCTGTGGATTTTGTTGTAATCATGAAGGGGTACCTTTTTCTGAAATTGTTCGATCAGATTGTCGTCGGTCAGGATTTCTGTAAAATGGTGATGCCGGCCAAAAGCTGTTTTCGACGCTTTGCGCAGGAGTTTTTTAAGGACTCTTCCCTGAGCCCTGACCGGATCGGTTTTCAGTGGGATGCGTAACAGCTGCTTTCTGGAAATACTGATTTCGACCGGTCGCATTACTGGTTATTTCGGTAATTAAAAGCTCCTTTAAATTAAATATACCATTTAATTTTGCTCAGGGTTATATGATCGCTGATCAGATAATCGAAATTCCAATGGATTGCCGGCCTGTCTGGTGATGTCAAACGGAATTTTAAGTTGCAACAAGAAATGGGGTTAACAATATTTTCGTTGAGGATTTCTCCATTTTTCTCCAGGCTCTTGCGTTGAACCTTGGTTAATAGAACAAACCCCCTTCAATGTTTTTCACATTGGCATTGGTAAAACTGTGACCGGTTGTCTCATTCTCAGGTTTTGCCACTTTATGTGTGAAGAGATCGGGTTCGGTGTGTCACATGTTTAGGCAAGCATTCCGGTTTCCATTGATGATCTGCAAATTCAAATACCGTTCGCTAAATCCCGAAGATAGAAGGTATCTTTAGGCATAGCACCAAAATGCCAGATATGGAAATTTACCCTGAAAAACTTCCCTACCGGTCAGATTCCGTCAGTAGTGGCAGAATTAGACATCAACAGACAGTTAGCCTTTTAGCAGCGCTTTCAAGATGTGATCTGGAGATCAGCCAGCTTCGTAATCGATTGACGGTCGATCCCGGGACAAAACCGGACTTCCGCATGGGTTACAGCCAAAACCATCGAATCCATTGCGAGAAGGAAGGGATAAGAATCATAGTTGAACGACGACATTGACGATGAACAAGTACTCGACAAGTTTGGAAGAAGCCCGGTCAGAGATCCGGGCGCTTCGCCGTGAGCTCGAAATCGAAGCCGCTCTGGAAAAGATCAGAACCCGCACCATGGCTATGCAAAAGAGCGATGAGTTGGCTGAGGTTTCATACCTGCTCAACAAGCAGGTCGTGGAAATGGGAATTCCCACGCGGGGTTGTGTCTTCCATATATACAACGAACACGATTCCACTGAATGGTTTAGCAACCTGGAAGGTACCCTTCCGACTTACAAGACTCCCAGGGAAAATATTTTTCTGAAATATTATGAAGCGGGACAGCGCGGCGAAACGCTTTGGATTGAAGAATTTGGCGGGGAAAGGATTAAAGAGCACTACGAATATTTATTCTCCCTGGCCGTCCCTGATAAAGACGATGAAACTGTTGATAAAGTCAATGCAGCCATTCCGGATTTTCAAATCGATCATGTTGCCTATTTTAAGTATGGATACCTGTTGTTCATTACGCTGGAACCGGTCCCGGAGGCCCATGAGGTGTTTAAACGATTTGCAAAAGAATTTGAACAAACTTATACCCGTTTTCTCGATCTGCAGAAAGCTGAAGCACGAACCCGGGAAGCGTTGATTGAAGCTGCCCTGGAGAGAGTGAGGGCGAAAGTACAGGCTATGCGATCTTCTGATGACTTGATTGAGGTAGCCAATGTTTTACGAGATGAAATGGGACGGTTGGGTCAACCGGAGCTGGAATCATTTATAGTTCATCTTTATAAGTATGAATCTTCTGGTTGGGATTGGGAAGCTTGGTGGGCCTACCGGCCACCCGATGATCCATCCGGCGAGATCCTCAATGGCCATGCCATCGTACCGGTATCCGCCTGTGAATACACCCGGGAAACTATCGAGAAATATTGTTCTCCGGCTACGGAATATCTCATTGAATCCAGCGGAAAGAAGCTGTTGGACTGGTACCGGGTTTTGGAAAGGATTGCTCCACAAACAGTAGAGTACCACGAACAGGGACACATCATGCTCCCTGAAGTGCTTTATTATCACCACTGTAAATTTTCCGGGGGGTCATTATTAATGATCTCCAATAAAAAACCTACGCAGGAATCGTGTGAACTGCAACGCCGGGCGGCGGCTGTTTTTGATCTTGCCTACCGGCGTTTCCTAGATCTGCAAAAAGCAGAAGCCCAGGCCCGGGAAGCGCAGATAGAAGCAGCTTTGGAAAGGGTCAGAGCAAGAACCATGGGGATGCGTCTTAGCAGTGATTTGCATGAAGTAATAAAAGTAGTAATGGAGCAATTGCTGGGATTAGGATTAAGATTCAATGTTACCAATTTTGCCAGGATCCATTCCGATGGCAGTTGGGACCTATGGCTCTTTACACCTGATCAGCCCTATCCCGCACAATTGTACGTACCGTATCTTGATCACCCGATTTTCAACCGTGTACTTGAAAATATACAGGCAGGAGTTGATTTCTCTTCTGATGTATATGAAAAAGGCGAGAAGGACGTATTTTTCCGTCACTTCTTTGAGAAAACCCTTGCAAAGAATACTCCTGAAGAAAGAAAGAACTTTGTCTACGGCACCAAAGGATTTGCTCGATCGCTCTTTCTAACCCAGGATATCTGGTTTGCTGTAGTGGTGTATGATTGTACTCCCTTTACGGATGAAGAAAATGCAGTACTCAGACGTTTTGCCGGTGTGTTCGAACAATCCTATACACGTTTTCTCGATCTGCAAAAAGCAGAAGAACAGGCAAGAGAAGCGCAGATTGAAGCAGCATTGGAAAGGGTCAGGGCCAGGACTATGGCCATGCATGAGAGCTCGGAATTAATTGAAACAGCGGAGCTACTGTTCGATCAATTGAAGCTACTGGGTGCTGAATCACAGGGCGTAGCATTTGCCATATGCGACAAGGAAAGTACGATGGTCCAAAAATGGACGAGCATCGGGGCCTTCTCTGTCCCTTATACATTCGAACCGGGTGAGCAACGCATGTATGTGGCCTGGAAAAACCAGGTAGAAATTTACGAGGAGGTTTACGAAGGCGAGAAACTAAAAGTGTACTATGAACTGCTTATGCAGATCCCTGAGTTCAGGGAAGGCCTGCAAAGATTTATTGACAGTGGCCATCCAATGCCCACATGGCAGAAGAACCATACTCTTCCATTCAAGCACGGATACTTATTGTTGATCACCTCGAAGCCTTTTGAAGAAAAGCAAATTTTCGTCCGGTTCGCTAAAGTATTCGAACAAACCTATACCCGGTTCCTCGATCTCCAGAAAGCCGAAGCCCAGGCAAGAGAAGCACAGATAGAAGCTGCTTTGGAAAGAGTGAGAAGCAGATCCATAGCTATGCGCAAATCCGAAGAGATAGCGGATATAGCCGGAAAGATTTTTAGTGAACTGTGGCAACTTGATCTGCTTCTAAACAGAGTCCTTATCTGGACTTTCAACGACACTGAAAAATACACTACCTGGTGGTCTTCCAATCCTGAAGTTGAAAGTACAGCAGAAAGTTACCGTATCGATTATAATGAAAATCCTGTATTCATTAACTATCTGCAAGCATGGCAACAAAGAAAACCAGTTCATTTGTTCACTTTATCAGGAGACACTAAAAAGACCTGGGAGGATCATTTATTTGAACATACTGAGATGTCCAGGCTGCCGGTGGAAGTTAGAAAAGGTATGAGAGCAGAAGGCACCCTTTATACAGTCAGTGTCATTAGTGATTATGGCTTGATGATGTCGGGAAGTTTCGAGCCGCTGTCTGAGGCAAGCATCGATATTATACAACGCTTTGGACGTGTATTTCAACAATCTTACACCCGTTATTTGGATGTTCAAAAAGCCGAAGCGCAGGCGCGTGAGGCGCAGATAGAAGCAGCACTGGAAAGAGTCAGGGCGCAGACTATGTCCATGCACAACAGCCAGGACGTGGGGAAGTGTGTCCTCAAGATGTTTGGTGAACTTACTGCATTGGGCGTGGATGAGGGTACCCGCTTTGGTATCGGCATTCTGAACCATGACAATGAAAACAATCAGCTATGGACGGCCAAAAAAGATGGGGAAGAAGTAAAGATGCATATCGGCAATTTGAATATGGCCTCGCATCCTTTGCTGAAAAGCGCCCGCAAGGCCTGGAAAAAGCAGGTGCCCCTTCATACGTATGTTTTGGAAGGAGAAGATTTGTTGAATTACTACCAAATGATCAACAATGCTCCTGACTATAAATTTCGGGTAGCGTTAGAAAAATTACCTGAAAGAGAGTTCCATTACGGATTCGTATTCGATCATGGATTTTTTTATGCTTTCAGTCATCGTGAATTTCAGGCCGAATTAGTTCGCATAACGCAACGCTTCAGTTCAGTTTTTAGCCAAACCTACCGAAGGTATTTGGACCTGGTAAAAGCAGAAGCCCAGGCAAGGGAAGCACAAATAGAAGCTGCGTTGGAACGCGTGCGCGCAAAAGCCATGGCCATGCACAGCTCACAAGACCTGGCTGACACCATCGGCACTTTCTATACGCAATTGAAGCTCTTCAACCTTGTGCCCCGAAGGTGTGGCGTAGGCTTGTTGAACAAACACAACAAAGAAGCAGAAGTGTTTACGTGGAATACCACCGAGAATGGTGAAAGCCTTGAGCTGGTGGGGAAAATAAGAATGCATTCACATCCGGTACTGGAAAATGTGTACAACAGCTGGATCACCCAAACTGAATATCATCCTGTCTTGAGGGGAAATGAAATCCGTGAATACTATCAAGTGATTCGGCCCCAGATGGCATTCCCCGAGTATCAAAATGAAGAAGTACACTATGGTTATTTCTTTATGTTCGAGGAAGGTGGCGTTTATGCCTGGAAGGAGACACCATTACAGGAAGATGAATTGGCGATCTACAGGAGGTTTACCTCCGTGCTTAGTCTTACTTACAAACGGTACAAAGATTTGAAAGATGCCGAAGCGCTTGCCAAGGAAGCGGTGAAACAAGCTACCCTCGATCGGGTGCGTGCCGAGATTGCCAGCATGCGCACGGTGAGTGATCTCGACAGAATTACACCATTAATATGGCGGGAGCTTACCACCTTAGGTATTCCTTTCCTGCGATGCGGAGTCTTTATCATGCACGATTCATTGCGCCAAATACATACTTTTTTATCGACACCCGATGGCAGCGCCATTGCTGCTTTTCATCTGCCCTATGATGCTCCCGGCCGCACCCGTGAAATACTGTCTAATTGGATGAACAAAAAGGAGTACATCGAACATTGGGATGAAACCGCTTTCAGCGAGCTGGGAGATTTGCTGGTTCAGCAGGGCGCGCTGCCTTCTAAGGATGTTTATCTGCAGACCGTACCTCAGGGTGGAATTCATCTGCATTGCCTTCCTTTTCTGCAAGGCATGCTTTACGTTGGCAATACAGAAAAATTAAGAGCAGATGATATTCAGTTAATACAATCCGTTGCCGATGCATTCTCTACCGCCTATGCCCGCTACGAAGATTTTAACAGGCTTGAAGCTGCCAAACAACAGGTCGACAAAGCTCTTGTCGAGTTGAAGCAGGCACAACAACAATTAGTGCAATCCGAAAAAATGGCCAGCCTCGGAGAGCTCACTGCCGGCATAGCCCACGAAATACAAAACCCTTTAAATTTTGTCAATAACTTTTCGGAAGTCAATAAAGAGCTTCTGATCGAAATGGAGGAAGCCATTCAAAAAGGTGATTACGAAGAGGCAAATGCCATCGCCAGAGACATTTCCGAGAACCAGGAGAAAATCAATCACCACGGCAAGCGGGCCGAAAGTATTGTGAAGGGTATGCTGCAGCATTCCAGAATCAGCAGTGGGCAAAAAGAACCGACTGATATCAATTCGTTATGCGATGAATACCTGCGTTTGGCCTTCCACGGTTTACGTGCGAAAGACAAATCCTTCAACGCCAGGTTTGAAACGGATTTTGATTCTTCGCTTCCCAAAATCAATGTAGTGTCACAGGATATTGGAAGAGTGGTTTTGAATCTGATTAACAATGCATTTTATGCGGTTAATGAAAAATATAAAACATGTCAGGCTGAGCCTGTCGAAGCCGATCGCATCTATGTGCCGCAAGTGATTGTCGCGACGAAAAGTCTCGGTGATAAAATAGAAATCAGCGTAAAGGACAATGGCCTTGGCATTCCCGATCACCTCAGAGAAAAGATCTTTCAGCCTTTCTTCACCACCAAACCAACCGGGCAGGGAACGGGCTTGGGACTATCCTTAGCCTATGATATAGTGACAAAGGGACATGGAGGTGAGTTGAGGGTAGAGACAAAAGAGGGAGAAGGGAGTGAGTTAATGATTGTATTGCCTGTATGATGTGAAAGATGTACCGTGCCTACGGCACTCATTTGATGCATTTTTGTTCAGGCCGCGGATTAATATCCGCGGATATAAAATGAAACGAGCCTATGGCTCTTGGGAACTTAGATTTATCGGGGGTTAAAAAAATGGAATTTGAGATATTCAATTACGGACTAATTAAAAAAGTATGAAAATCATTTTGAAAGTAATTCCATTATGCTTACTACCATTATTAACTGTTGGGCAACAGGAAAGCCCATATTTGGGAGGTTTGTACAGGTCTCTTTCCGATGCTACAAATGATACGACCCGAATGGATGTCTATAGTAACCTCGGATCATATTTCTATTTCAGTTTTGAGGATCGAGATAGTTCAAATTTTTACCTTGAAAAAGCATTATCTATTGCTGTCCGATTGAATCTAAAATTTGACGAAGCCTCTATCTTGAACAAGATGGGTGTTATCCTGATGCAGCAGGAAAAGTATGCAAAGTCATTGGAATGCTATTTAAAAGCGTTACACATTGCAAAGGATCCCTCTATTGAAAAAACTATCTGGCATTTGTCGCCCGGACAAAACCCATTGAGCGCACGAATGCTTCTGCTAAGTAACACCTATGATTTAATCGGATTGCTAAATGCGTATACCGGTAAATGGATTATTAACACAAATAACCAATTGAAAAATTATCGGGAAGCTAAAAAATATGCAATAGCAGCCGGAGACAGGCGACAGATTGCGTATGTAAACTTTCACATGGGAATTGCTTATATGAATGAAGGAAAATTAGATTCGGCACTGATGTTTATTGAAAACGCCATAGCAACGTTTGCAGATCTGAAAGACCAGGTGGGATTAGGTCGTGCAATGAAATATCTGGGAGATACCTATGAGAAGATGGGAAATTTCGATTTAGCTGCTAATACCATATCACAGTCGATAGCGCTTTTAGAAGAGAAAAATGATGATCTACACCTGGGCCTGGGATATATTTCATTAAGTCGTGTATTTACGGGTTTAGAAAATAGTGATTCCGCTTTGTATTATGCGAAAGAAAGCCTGAAAATTTTTGAAAAGCGCAATGACCCTACCTGGAAAAGAGATGCATATAATCTACTTACTTCCTGCTTTGAGCAGCTGGGTATAACCGATAGTGCCACCGTATATTTGAAATTGGCTAAATCATTAAGTGATAGTCTAAGTATAGAAGAGCGAAAAAATCTTCTGGCATTTCAGGACGTTGTCGTCGAAGAGCAGGCTAAGTTGGAAAAGCTGGAAAAAGAAAGAATAGCGACCCGTGGGAAATTGAGAATGTACCTGCTAATGTCAGGTATTGTGGTTTTTACCGTTGTTGTTTTTTTGCTCTATAGGAATAACCAGGCACGGAAAAAAACGAATGAGATTCTACAGCAACGGAATAGAGAAATTGAAAATGCATTGCACCAGTTAAAGTCTACTCAAACCCAGCTCATCCAATCCGAAAAAATGGCATCTCTTGGCGAATTAACCGCGGGAATCGCTCATGAAATTCAGAACCCATTGAATTTCGTGAACAACTTTTCAGAAGTAAATAATGAATTGCTTCTGGAAATGGATCAGGAACTCGAGAAAGGGAATCTGCAGGAGGTAAAAGCAATTGCAATGGATGTAATTAAGAACCAGGAGAAGATAAACCAGCACGGCAAGCGCGCTGATGCTATAGTGAAAAGCATGCTGGAACATAGTCGCATCGGTTCAGGTAAGAAGGAGCTCACCGATATCAATGCCTTGTGTGATGAATACCTGCGATTGGCTTTTCATGGTCTGCGTGCAAAAGACAAGTCCTTCAATGCAAGGTTTGAAACACACCTCGACCCTACCCTGCCTGGAGTTAATGTTGTGTCACAGGATATTGGAAGAGTGATTTTGAATCTGATTAACAATGCGTTCTATGCGGTTAATGAAAAGTATAAAACATGTCAGGCTGAACCTGTCGAAACCGATCGCATCTATGAGCCGCAAGTGATTGTCGCGACGAAAAATCTTGGTGATAAAATTGAGATCAGCGTAAAGGACAATGGCCTTGGCATTCCTCTTCACCTCAAAGAAAAAATCTTTCAGCCGTTCTTCACCACCAAACCTGCCGGGCAGGGAACGGGGTTAGGTTTGAGTTTGAGTTATGATATTGTGAAAGCGCATGGGGGTGAGTTGAAGATGGAGACGAGGGAAGGAACAGGCAGTGAGTTTGTGATATCACTCCCTGTTTAGCGGGATGTGTCGTGCCTACGGCACTTACTGGATGTCTTAGAGGCTTTAGGCCCCGGATTGAAATCCGTGTTACAGTATGGATCGAGCCTAACGGTTCTACAGGCTGATAATTTTGGTCTCAAATAAAGAGGCGTAGCCTCTCCCGATATTGTAACAACGAACTTCGGTCCGTTGACGGTGAAGTAGTAATAAGTATGAGAGCCGTAGGCTCGGCACATATTTACTATGATATCTTCAAAGTATGGGGAACGAGTTGAAGGTGGATACAAAAGCAGAATAAGGAGTGAGTTTGTTGTTCATAACCTATTGTCTGGAGCATGGAATATATGGGAACAAAGGATTAGGGGGAATTATTCTATATTGGAAGAATTAATTCAGAGTAGCAAGTACCATAGCATACAGGTCAATCAGAGGACTATTTCCCCGGAAATCATTGGTGACTTTTTTCTTGTATCTGGATAAAACAATTGTTTAATCTAAAATTCTTACCATGTTAAACAGACAACCATTGCCGCTCAGTGACTTTTTGGCAAATCTCGAGACCTTTGATCTGGTCCTTATGAAGGGCCTTTGGGTCAGCAGTATGGAAGCCCAGGCGATTACCAACTCCAACTGGTCTCATGCCGGTATGGTCGTGGTGGCCGGTGACTTGCAGATACCGGAGGTGGATCCAAGTGCCCGCTTGTATTGGGAAGCCAATACCGCCGATACTACTACAGACCTACTGACCAACACTTTGAAAGCCGGTCCGCAGCTGGTATTGCTGGAAGACCGGATTCAGCACAATTTTTGGGCAAAATATGATGGGGCCTACATGGCAAGAAAACTGATGATCAACCGCGATCCATCCATGATTGAAACGCTGAAGGACATCATCAATGATGCGAAAAATGGTACCCTTCCTTACGCCGGTTCGGATCAGACTATCGAACTTACCAATTTTCTGGAGGGAAGGTTCTATAATAAAGCTTCTGCCGCCAATCAGTATTCATGCAGTCAATTGGTAGCCCACACTTATATGGCCCTCGGTTTATTGAGCCAGTATTATGTTAGCAATAGTTACGTACCTGCTGATTTTACGGAAGAGGTAGATGTTTCGTTGTTGAAAGGTGCCTGGTTGGGTCGTGAAATTATGCTTGATGTAACGACCCTCGCACCGGCACCTCCCAATTATAAGCCTGGTACTCCAAAGTCATGAACCTTAAATTGTGCCATGTGGTGTTCCGGATTCATGCTTAATAAAATGCGTGCTGGATGAACGGTTTCCTTTTAAGTTCCTTTTCGCTCATGGCATTGATCATCATGATTACAGCCGCGCTTTTTTTTATCGCACTTTGGCGTACCAGGGAGGAGGCTGATTATAAAAAGTGGATGTTATTTTATTTCTCGGGATTACTGGTTTGGCATAGTATGGGTTTTGTCAGTGGTGGCCTGCATGGTGAAATGCGCGAACTAACCTACCGGTATACCAACACTTTTTTTAATCTGGGACTCTGCATCACCAGTGTCAGTTATATTCAGATTGCCTATCTGTTTCCGCTGAGAGGATTAGAACCTGAGCGAAAATCGGTATTGTATATTTCCCTTTTTCTCAGCCTGTTGTATTTTTCTTCCATTGTCTGGTTTCATTTTATCCGTGACCAGACGGGGGCATCTTCTGCGACCTATGGAAATTTTGTGAATGTACGGGCCGGGTTATTTACATTGTCTCTGAATGCATGGACGGCTGTTGCGTTCTTTCGCAAATCCCTGTTTTTTAAGCGCACGTATGCAAGGTATGCCAACCCGGCAGGATTATTGGCTATTGCTGCCTTAAGTACACTGCTTATCTCCGGATTGTTTATTTACCCTGGTGCCAGCAATCCTGTGGTTCTTCCCATTTACATCTACAGCGTCTGGATTTTAATTCAGTTTCAGGTCCTGATTTTTATCATCTATTCGGTCTTTCCGGTCAGATTTCAGACCAAGCTCCTCGGATTCACTTTTGCGAGCATCATGGCAATCCTTACAGTGACCATTATGTCTATTGTTCCTTTTACGACCAATTCGGATGATCCTGCCAATATGGCGCAACGTATGGCCGATCAGCCTGCCTTATTCAAAATGATGCTGGTGATTATTGGCTCTACCGTTTTTATTCTGTGGATTTTTCCCATAATTCTTCGCGTAAGCCTGATTCAACCCCTTGAGCGGCTTCTTGTGGGAATAAAAAAAGCAGATACGGGTGATTTAACAGTGGAGGTTTCCGAAGGCATGCAGGATGAGATAGGGATGTTGACCCGGAATTTCAACCGTATGGTTAACTCGCTCAGATTTTCAAAAGAGAAATTAACGGAATATGCCAATACCCTGGAACAACAGGTTGCTGATAGAACAGCTGAATTACGCCAATCGATTAAGGATTTAAAGACAACGCAAGACCAGTTGATCCATACTGAAAAAATGGCGTCACTGGGAGAATTGACAGCGGGTATCGCCCATGAAATTCAGAACCCACTCAATTTTGTGAATAATTTCTCGGAAATAAATCAGGAATTACTAGTGGAAATGAGAGAGGAGATTGCTAAGGGGAATCTTGAAGAAGTAGAAGCCATTGCAAAAGATGTAATAGATAATGAGCAAAAAATCAATCAGCATGGTAGACGTGCTGATGCTATTGTGAAAGGAATGCTGCAACACTCTAGAGTCAGTAGTGGCCAAAAGGAACCTACCGATATCAATGCCCTGGTCGATGAGTATTTGCGGCTTGCCTATCACGGTTTTCGCGCAAAAGACAAATCATTCAATGCAAAGTTTGAAACTTACCTGGATGAATCGCTTCCTAAAATAAGTGTAGTACCTCAGGATATTGGAAGAGTTGTTTTGAACCTGATCAATAATGCTTTCTATGCTGTGAATGAAAGGCTTCGGCAAGCTCAGCCTGACAGCCGCTACGAGCCCACGGTTACTGTTTCCACAAAGCGATTATCCCCCGCTGGCGGGTTTGAGGAGGTGGAAAAAATCCAAATATCGGTCAAAGACAACGGGCCCGGCATTCCCGATCATATCAAAGAGAAAATCTTTCAACCTTTCTTTACGACCAAGCCGACCGGCCAGGGTACGGGATTGGGTCTGAGTCTGGCTTATGATATTATAACGAAGGGACATTCCGGTAAACTGAAAGTCCAATCTGAAGAAGGTAAAGGGAGTGAGTTTTCGATTGAGTTACGGGTATGATGGGTAAAGATGTATCGTGCCTACGGCACTCAGGCAGTGGTTAGGAATTTCAGTCCACGGATTGAAATGCGTGGGTACAAAATGGGTCACGTCATGGAATAGAGGCGTAGCCTCGGTCAATCTTCTAACAACGGACTTCAGTCCGTTTACCGGTGTGAAGTGCAATAGTGGAGAGCCGTAGGCTCGGCCCATATATGACACAATAGACGGCTCGCAGACCATCTGGAGATAAAGACCGGCACCTTCTCCGGAGATTCTGGCCTCAACCAGATTCTGCGGTTGCAGACCCAAGATTTTCTTTCGAACTTTTTTGTAGATTGAGTCGGGATCATTTGTGAACAGTATCTGAAGGAGCAATAAATTTTCTTAAGATGCTAAAGCCAAGAAGATATATGATCATTTTTATATGCAATTGAGCATCCTAAACGACATCGCCCAGAATCTTGAAATCAAACATCAGGGAAAGCGGGCCGATGCCATTGTAAAAGGTATGCTGCTGCATAGCCGGACCAGCACAGGCCAAAAAGAACCGACGGATCTCAATGCATTATGTGATGAATATTTGCGGTTGGCGTATCATGGTTACCGCGAAAGGGATAAATCCTTCAATGCCAAATTTGAAACGAAATTCGATACCTCGCTTTCTCCAATTAAAATGGTACCGCAGGATATGGGCAGGGTAGTTCTGAATCTAATCAACAATATGTTTTATGCAGTGCATGAAAGGCTTAGGCAAACTCAGCCTGACAGCCCCTACGAGGCAATGGCCACAAAGCGATTATCCCCCACTGATGGAGATAAGGGGGAGGAAAAAATCCAGATCTCCGTGAAAGACAATGGCAAAGGCATACCCGATTCCATCAAAGAAAAAATCTTTCAGCCTTTCTTTACCACGAAGCCGACGGGGCAAGGAACAGGGTTGGGGCTTTCATTGGCGTATGATATTATTACAAAAGGACATGGCGGGCAACTTTTTGTTTCGTCTGAAGATGGAAAAGGAAGCACATTTATTATTGAATTACCTGCATGAACTTCGCTTTCCAAATGAAAAAGAACTTGCTGATTATTATCGGAATTATCATGTGGCTCCCTGCATACCAACAGAATATGGATGAGCTTCAACTCGATAATCTCAATCAAGCACTGGCAAATGCAAAGGCGGACAGCACAAGAGCGCTGGTACTAACCCAGCTATCGGAACTTTACCGATTCAGTAACCCTGACTCTAGCTATCGATACGGGCAAGAAGCCCTTTCACTTTCCCGCAGCATCAATTATCCTTCCGGGGAAGCCAAGGCACTGTCAGCACTCAGTCATTATTACTTTAGTCATGGTGAACTACCCAATGGTCTCGAGCTCGGCCTTCAAGCACTTCGAATAGCTAAAAAGCATGGACTGAAGTATGATCAGGCTTCTTCATTGATTAGAATCGCCAATGTCTATGCCAATCTCAGAGATTATGAAAAAGCCCTGGTGTATTATCACCAGGCTATTGCCTTAACCAAAGATTCCAATGATCCCTTTTTCCATGCGGCCGCACATTGGCGTGCCGGAGATGCTTATGCAAGGCTAAACGAAATTGATTCTGCGATTTTTTATTGCAAAAAGGCAGAAGATATGGCAAAAAAAATGGGGAATCAATTCATACAACATGGTGTAATTCCAACGCTTGGATATGCTTATGCAAAAAAAGGCGATGACTCCCTTGCGCTCCGGTATCTTAACTCTGGCAGGGGCTATTCCACGTTGCTGATGCGCGCCTTATTCTTCAGGGACCGGGAGCAATATGATTCTTCTCTGTACTATGCAAACATCGTATTTGAGCGAAGTCTTCAAAATAAAGATAAAGACACTGAAGTATTTGCCGCTACCCTGTTGTCTGAATTAAATGAGTCCAAAGATCCATCGAATTCACTCAAGTATTTGAAGATTGCCGTGGCAGCAAAAGAGAGCATGTACGGAGCTGCAAGAGTCTTGTCCGCCAAGTCTATTGAGTTTGAAGAACAGGAACTTGAAAACGAGAGACGCTTGGAGGAAATGGCCATAAGGAACAAAGTCAGAATCTCCGTAATACTTGGCGGGCTACTGTTCGCACTGCTGATCGCAACAATTCTGTTTAGGAATTACAGAAGGGTGCAGAGAGTAAACGTACAGCTCAAGCAACAAAAGAGCGAATTAAATCAAGCCCTTGCCGATCTCAAGCAGACTCAGTCTCAACTCATCCAGTCAGAAAAAATGGCATCATTGGGAGAGCTTACTGCCGGCATTGCTCATGAAATTCAGAATCCGTTGAACTTTGTCAATAACTTCAGTGAAGTCAGTGATGAACTAATTGATGAAATGAAGACCGAACTGGCTGCCGGCAACCTGCAACTGGCCGTCGAAATAGCGGATGATCTGAAAAAGAACCTCGAAAAAATATTGCATCATGGCAGGCGGGCTGATGCCATTGTAAAAAGTATGCTGCAGCATAGTCGCACCAGTACGGGGCGGAAAGAACTCACGGATCTCAATGCCTTATGCGATGAATATTTACGGCTGGCCTATCATGGATACAGGGCTAAAGACAAATCCTTCAGTGCCAGGTTTGAGACCAATTTTGATGATTCTCTTCCCCATGTGAAGGTCGTACAGCAGGATATGGGAAGGGTAATCCTTAATCTGATCAACAACGCCTTTTATGCGGTTAATGAAAGGTTTCGACAAGCTCAGCCTGACAGCCGCTATGAGCCAATGGTTACCGTTTCCACGAAGCGATTATCCCCTGCTGGCGGAGATAGGGGGGAGGAAAAAATCCAAATCTCCATCAAAGACAACGGCTTTGGTATCCCCGAAGACGTCAGGGAGCGGATTTTTCAGCCTTTCTATACGACCAAGCCCACAGGCCAGGGAACGGGATTGGGATTAAGTCTGAGTTATGATATTGTCACGAAAGGACACAATGGGCATCTGGAACTGGCTACCGGCGATGATGGTTCTGGTGCTGAATTTATTATTATATTACCCATAAACTGATTATTGAAATGAATATTCTGGTCGTTGATGATGAAAGAGATATTCAACCGCTTTTTGAGCAGCGGTTTCGACGGGAAATCCGCAACGGTGAATTCAAGTTTGCTTTTGCCTATTCCGGTGAAGAGGCGCTCAACTGTCTGCAAAATTATCTGCATGAGGCGGTGCTCATTTTGTCGGATATCAATATGCCGGGAATGAGTGGTCTGGAGTTGTTGAAAAGAATTAAACAGGAACATCATGTACCACCGCCCACGGTAATGATGATAACGGCCTATGGTGATCAGGAAAATTTTAACAAGGCTATGGAACTTGGTGCAGATGACTTTCTGACGAAACCTGTTGATTTTAATTCATTGAAGGAAAAAATTAAAACAATCATTTAATGGCTAAGATCCTGGTAGTTGATGACGAAGCCGATCTTGAAGTTCTGATCAAGCAGAAATTCCGGCAAAAGATCAGGGAAGGGGAATATGAATTTGTCTTTGCCATGAATGGATATAAGGCTTTGGAGCAACTGGTCGCGCACAAGGATGTCGATCTGGTACTCAGTGATATCAACATGCCGGAAATGGACGGCCTCACACTGTTGTCCAGATTAAATGAAAGTCATGCCTTGTTAAAATCGATCGTTGTATCTGCTTATGGTGATATGGACAATATTCGTACAGCCATGAATCTGGGTGCTTTTGATTTTATCACCAAACCGGTCAATTTTAAGGATCTCGAGCTTACCATCGATAAAACACTTCGCCACGTCAATCAGATCAAGGATACATTAAAGGCTATTAAGGAAAATAATATTCTGAAAATGTATGTCGATGAAACGGTTCTGAATTTTATGGGAGGAAGGGAATTTGAAGCCGCTTTGATGGTCAACGAGACCATTGAGGGCAGTGTGGTATTTATTGATATCTGCAGCTTTACCAGCATCAGCGAAAATGAGGCGCCGGATAAAGTGGTCGCCCTGTTGAACTATTATTTTGATGTTATGGTGAAGGAGATTATCGCACAGGGTGGGTACATCGATAAATTTATCGGAGATGCGATTATGGCCGTTTTCCGGGGCGACTATCATCTTGACCGGGCCATTGATGCCAGCCTTGCTGTCAGAAGCGCCATCGCCAAAATTCCCGGATCCGACTGGCAGGTCGATTTTGCTCCCCAGGTATCGATTGGCATAAACAGCGGAGAAATGATTTCGGGAAACATCGGATCAGCCAATTTACGCAGATTGGATTACACGGTCATCGGGGACACCGTAAATTTGGCTCAACGCCTGCAGTCGGTTGCCGGGCCTGGTCAGATTGTGATCAATGAAACCTCTTATGAAAAGATCAGGGATTCCTTTCAGTGCCGGAATGTGGGAGAAGTGAGTCTGAAGAATAAAAGTAAGACTTCGGTTATCTATGAGGTTTTGGAATAACGGATGGGGACTCATCAACCCTAGCTGTCTCCGGTTCTCACCCAAATGAAAATTTTTTATTAATTTGAAGGATCGTTAATAGTATTATTACTGAGTATCAGCATCATGAAGAAGATAAAAAAACAAGATGTCAGTCAGGAAGTATTTGACCTGTATGACCAGTATGCACACAATCAGCTGAATCGCAGGGAGTTTGTTGACAGACTTTCGACCTATGCGGTAGGAGGAGTGACCCTCACCTCTCTGCTGGAGTATATCATGCCGGACTATGAAACGAAACAGCAGGTGCGCCGTGACGACCCTCGTCTTCTTACGGAAGATATTGTCTATGATTCACCAAAAGGTGCGGGAAAGATGGGCGGACAGCTTTCCAGACCGGCCGATCATCAGGGGAAACTCCCGGGTATCGTGGTCGTTCATGAAAACCGGGGTCTCAATCCCCATATTGCCGACGTAGGTCGGAGAGCGGCGGTTGCCGGATTCATTTCACTGTCTCCGGATGCCCTTTATCCATTGGGAGGTTATCCGGGTACCGATGATGAAGGCAGGACCATGCAGCAGAAGCGCAACCGGGATGAAATGCTGGAAGATTTCATTGCTGCTTTCGAATATCTGAAGACTCATCCGGAGTGTGACGGACACATTGGTGCAGTCGGATTCTGCTTCGGTGGATGGATTGTCAACATGATGGCTGTTCGCATCCCCGATCTCAAGGCAGCCGTACCTTTTTACGGAGGCCAGCCTCCGGTTGAAGATGTAGCATCCATCAAAGCTTCGTTACTTATTCATTATGCCGGACTGGATGAGCGGGTCAATGCAGGCTGGCCGGCGTATGAAGCAGCGCTTAAAGCCAATGGCATCGATTATCAGGCCTTCATTTATCCAGATACCAACCATGGTTTCCACAACGACACCACACCTCGTTATGATGAAACAGCGGCCAAACTGGCGTGGCAGCGCACTGTCGATTTTTTAAGGTAAAGCTGAAATAGTCGAGTGGGCATGCGAAAGGGAGACTTTTTATTGATTTTCCTTGTCCTTCGTATGCATCGTTATTAAAAGTATGAAGAAACCCCAAAGCTGAATCCGCCGGTTTTCTCCGGGATATTGTTAAGAATGTCTCGTTGTTTTTGTATTCTGTAATTCAACCGGAAAACGGTCTGTGGTGTTGGTCTGAAACTAACGGCAGGCATTATGCTCCAAAGTTCTTCTCCTATATCTCCTCCCGTTTCTTTAAAAGATCCTACATTCCAATCGACATATTCCAACCGGCAGGCCAGGTTTAAGGTTGCATTTTCCCATCCAAACATTTTATGTTTCAAAACAGGTTGAACAATATCCAGAAATCCACCATGTTGTTTATTCCCATATTGTTGTGTGTAGGTTTCGGGAACCTGAACATTTATCCAGGCCCATTCTCCCGTAATATAAGTTTTGATGTTGGGAAGGGTAGTGTTGTAATCTACAGCGATAACGTCCACCCTTCGTTTTTTGTCAAGCACAATGCCATCCTTTCGGTGCGTATTATAAATGCCACCCATATAAGAAAGTCCTATCTCACCAAAGTGATTATTTCTAATTGCAATTTTAGCAGTAGTTAAAGGTGTTCCGCCCGGTAATTCTTCAAAGCGTTCAGGATTTTCTTTGGAGGCAGGCAAGAATGTTTTACTCTCTTCATTATCAATGATGGCATCGTCAAAACTACCTGAAAGGTAAAGTTCATAGCCAAACATCCAATCGTTTTGGTAGGTTTTACCAAACAATCCAAAACCGGCATTACTCCAGGTGGCAGGAAGCATTTGCGTGGAAGCAATCGGACGGTCTGTAAATTCCCACTTGGGTCCATCGTGATTTTGGTTGAACGCTCCAATGGGGTTCATGATGATGCCTCCTCTGAGGTTGAGCAGGGGATGAAATTCAACATCCATCGAAGCAAATTCGATAGCTATTTCTTTACCTCCTTCTTCAAACTCGATTTCACTTAAAAACTTTATTTTTTCAGAGATAGAAGAAGCTACAAACAAGGTCATTCTTCGCATTTGGAATTGGTGCCCTTCCGAAATCCCATCCGTAGCCAGATGTTGCCAGTTTGCCTCTGCATACCCCCCAACAGAAACAGGAAGTTTCCCATAGCTTAGAAATGGACGATTATAGACTGCGTCCATATTCATTTTTTGTTGGGTCGTATCTGTTTCCTGCCTTTTAAATAAGGTAGAATCTACCTGTCCAAATGTCCATGTGGAAATCAAAAGCAATACTATTGAAAAGGGTCGTTTCATACCTTTCTTAATGAAATAAGAATATTTTGATGATCTATTTGTAGTGGGAAAGAACGTAGTGAATTGGAAGCTGGTCCATTGGTAACTTTACCCCGATTGTCAAATTCGCTACCGTGTGCCGAACAAACCAACTTGTCGCCATAGGCTGTCAATTCATTCCCCTGATGGGAGCATTGCATGTATAAAGCGGTGTAATAGTTTTCGGAAAACCTGAAGACGTAGATGGGATATTGTAAATGCGGATTGTTTACAACGAGGTAATTCAGTATTTTCCCGTCCTTTTCAAAATTCGATGTGGGGATCAGCAGGTTTTCTCCTTCGATTGCTGCCGTTATCGTTTTGGAAGAAACACAGCCTTGCAGCAGGGGTGCAAAAACAGTCGCTCCCAAACAGGTATAACCGCAGGTTTTGATAAATTCTTTTCGATGCATCTAATTGCTTATAATGATTCCAGAAACCTGATCAAATCTGCTTTTTCCATATCCGAAAGATTCAAAAAGAGGTTTTTGCTGTTTTCTGCCTCGCCACCGTGCAGTAAAATAGCTTCTTCCATACTTCCTGCTCTTCCATCGTGCATCAAAAAGTATTGCCCGCCCTGGGTGGTTGGCGATAACCCTAGCCCCCAGAGCGGTGGTGTTCTCCATTCGGAAGTTAAAGCATTTCCTTCAGTATATCCGTCATCTAAACCGCTTCCCATATCGTGTAACAGCAGGTCGGTGTAGGGATGAAACGTTTTGTAAGACAATGCTTCAATGGGAGAAAAACCCGTTGTCAGGGTTGGTATATGACAAGCTGCACAACTGATTTGGTTGAAAATGGAATTCCCATTGATCACTTGTGCGTCATTTTGATCTCTTGGAACAGGAGCTTTGAGTGTTTGCAAATAAGCTACCACATCACGAACCGTTTTGTCCAATACTTCAGGGTCAGTGGATAAACCACTGTACGTATCGATGGGGTCAAAGGTGGAAGTTATACCCATATCCTGATTGTAGGCTCTTACTGTCTGGTCCAACAAGTCATAGGCGGCAGCCTTCTTTCCAAAGCGATGAATGTACATTCCCTTTTGAGAAACAGCTTCTTGTGCAGGCGTAACAAATTTTTTCAATGTCATCCAGTTTGGAACGCCTGAAATACCGTCACCATCTTCATCATTCGGGTCTGCCATGGCCAAAATATCGGTATCAGTGACGAATTGCAGAAAACCAAGCCCCGTAACGGCAGGAGGGGTAAATTTCGACAAAGTAGCACCATGTGGAATGCTTTCGGGATGAAACCCCGGTAAAGCCCGGTGTTGGAGTTGCGGACCACCCATATGAAGGAACTGATTGCCGGTGCTGTCAGTTTGTCCGAAGCGGGTAAGGGTAGAGAAGGGATGTCCCTTCCCATCTCCGGAGTGACAACTCACACAACTATTGGATACGAACAACGGGCCCAGGCCTTTGGAAGAGGAGAATACTTCACTAAAGGCCTCATCTCCTCTTAGGAATAGCGCCTGTTGAGCGGGGGTTAAACCTTCTATTAACCCATCTAACACTTCTTCGTCGGCTGCTGCAATGGGTTCAAATTTTTCACACGAAACGGTAATAACGAGACAGCTTACCGCTAATAGAAAATTTATTGCCTTCATATATTTGATAAGATCCATGGCAAAGATAAAAATATTTAGTGTAATCAAACTAAATATTTAGACAAATCTAACATTTCAATAAAGACAGCTCACCACCTTTTAAGAAATCGGTGTGTTATTTACCTGGTTTCGGCCTGGCCTGGTGGTGTACTTGGAAGCACTACCGAATCCGCCTTTGAAGAGATGGGTTAAGAACCTAAAAGTTTGTATTCAGCACCTGATCCGCCATATCAAAGGGATATACTGTTGACGAACCTCTTGTACCAAATAATCCTGGATCCGCAACTGGTGTTCTGCAACACCTGGAGCCTAGTAATATCTGATTACAGCGATGTGGTCGATTATGCCGAATTTGGCTCCGGGATCTCCGGATTGTCCCAAATGAATTGTGAAACTGAAATAGGTACAGGCGCAGCGATCATTTTACCGGTTCAGGTGCATTTTTGAAATGCGGGTATTTGCCGAGTAATTTGCCGATAAAGACGGTTATGGGAAATATCACCTTTTTGACAAAAGGGGGAATCACCTTAAGGTCGTATTCAGACCGGTACCGGTTTATCAGATAGGCGCTGTCAAAGGGATCGCCTTCTGGTTTGCCGGCTTTGTCCATCGATTTGTAAATTCCGGTTAGAAAGTAATCGAGGGAATGGGCAGGTTTGACCCATCCTGTGCATTCCAGGAGTTCATCTCCGGCATTCCAGAAACGGTGCATTTCACCTTGGGGGAATACAATACTTTCCCCCTCGTTGAGGAATTTTTCCTCCTGCCCGTCAATCTGATAACCCAGGAAACCTTTGGTTACGGTCAGGCATTCGTCCTGTCTGAAGTGGACATGAAATGGCGGTCCTGCCCCCGGCTGCACCTGATTACTCATGATCATTTTTTTCACGCCATCCTCCATTTCTACGGAGTGAAAGATCAGCACCTCTCCAAACCGGTTACTGATGCGATGAGGCAAGTCAAAAGGGTATTTCATAGTTTGGCTGTTTTGACAAATGTAGAACAATGTACTAGCTCTCCAAAAAAAATTGGTATGTTGGATTCAAATTTTAAAGTCCTGTGGTGAGAAAAGAACAAATCCTTCAAAAAGCCATGGAATTATTTAATGAGAAGGGTTATGTAGATGTCGGAGTCAGAGAGATAGCCCGGGCACTGGGTATCAGTCCTGGCAACTTATCCTATCATTTCAGCAAGAAGGAAGGCATGTTGATCGCGCTGTTGGAGCAGTATCGGGAGGCCAAAACTAAATTATACAGGATTTATTTTGCGGGCACTTCCTTACTGGAGCATTTTCTGCAACTCATGAAAAGGCTATTTGAATCCCAGTATCAGTACCGGGGCGTATTTATCGGCAATCAGTTTGTGCGGGCTCAGATCGAATCGGGTGAAAGATTTAACTACAATGATACGTATAGCCAACGAGTAGCGGCATTTACCGAAATTTTCAAGGAGCTTAATGCCGCCGGGCAGATCAAAACCAGCGACGAGGATATTTCGTTCCTGGTTTCCTATATGACATTGACAGGTAGATTCTGGATTTATGAAGCCACTCTTTTTAATAAATCACCCGAAAAAGAACCGACAATGAAATATTATCTGACGCTACATGTTAGGTTGCTGTCCCTGTTTGCCACCAGAGACGGTCTTGCTTCCATCAATGATTTCATGAAAAGTAATGGATGAGATCTACCCCATCTTCCTGTAAAGAATTTAGGACAGATGTTCCCGGTTTTGGTACAAAGGGTGATGAGATTCGCACCACTCCATCCACAATCCCACCATGCCCTTAGATTCCATCATTTTGCGTTAATCATATCAAATTGCTTTGCTTGTTGTAAGACCAAGGACCCACAAATCATGTTCACTGATTGCTTCGCTAGATGGGTGTCCTTTTGCTTCGTTTTTTCCAGAGTCGATTCCGGCTATCAGGCTAACGACAAGTCCCGTTCCTGTGGTCTTTATAAATGCTTTTCTATCCATTACCTTGCTGATTTATTGATAAAATGTCTGTTGAATGCTGTATCGGTTACATTTTCTAGGGTATAGTCCCCTGCCGGTTGCCCTGCCTGCCAGTTCTATATTTCAAGGGACCGTCAGGGCCATCGGTAATAGCCCTTTCCCCAATAGTCTCCCTCGAAAGCAAAGGAAAACTGGTCAGTGCCACCGGAGTTGTGATAATTGCGGTAAAACCTTAGATTTTGGGCGTTTACGATTTTCTGTAAACAGAAGGGGATTGGCCAATATGCTTTTTACAGAATGAGCTGAAAATAGTCGGGCGAGGAAAATCCTAATTCAAAGGAAATCTCCTTGATAGATTTGTCGGTAAATTTCAGTGCATGTCTGATGCGCATTTCAAGCTGTTCGATGATCAGATTTTTAGCATTTCTACGCAATGATTGATGTACATACTCATTTAGATATTTTGGTGAAACATGGAGCATAGCGGCATATTCACTTACGTCGTGTACTTCGGAAATCTTTTCGCTTAATAGTTTCTTGAATTTTAGTAGAAATCTCCTTTGGGCTTTGGGGTTTCCCGTTGAAGTATCTTTGATATCTTAATATTTTTGTCTATTGTCATCCCAAATAGGTAATCAGTAAGTTTTTTTCCCGGGTTGTTGCTAATGAGTGTTTTTTTACTTGGTCGTTTTATGTCGTTATACTTTATCGGCTATCTACTAAGATTGATGGGAGAATGTATTTGGTCATCATATCGTCTACCTGAGGATGAGCGTAACTTTGATTATACGCACTTGCAGTGACTATAATTACTGCATTCAATTCCTTGAATATGAAAATCTTATTTCCTCCGTTTCCTCCGCAATAGAAAGTATTATAGTTTTTATTCCGGACCTGATATGTTTTATTCCATAGTAAATATCCATAACCGTTGTTATCAAATGCTGTTTTATAATGCCGGGTCAATGAATTGTTGATCCATTCTTTAGGGATAATTTGTTCATTATTCCAATTACCATCTGACAGATATAACTGACCAAATTTTGCAAAATCTAGTGGAGTTAACTGAATCCCTCCCGCCGTGTTGGCTACATTCTGTGGGGTATACTGCCATTGATAGTTACTGATGCCCAGGGGTGCAAAAAGTTTTTTATGGGCATAAACTTCAAGTCCTCCGGGAACGGACTTATGGATTATGTCACCAAGTACTACAACGCCTGCAGTAAAATAAACAGATGAGTCGCCGGGGTTTCTGTCGTCAGCCATTGGCAAATCTAGAGTCCATCTTACCCAATCGTCCTGAGGATACATATGCTCTTCATTTCCCGGTGAATCAGGGTTATTATCATCACCTTCAAACCCCGATGACATGGTCAGGAAATTCTCTAAAGTGACATTTTCCTTTTTAGCTGAAAAATTCTGATAATCCTGAAGGTCATAGAACTCCTTCAGGCGTTGATTTACACTTTCGATATATCCTTCGCTGATGGCAATACCTAAAACTGCTGAGGCAAAGGTTTTTCCAACCGAACGTGGGTTATGTGTCTGATTTCTTCCTGAGCCATTAAAATATTCTTCAAGCAGTAATTTTCCATCTTTTACCACGACAATGCTATTAATCTGCCGGTACCTGTTATTATTAATTTCCTTTTTCAGGGTTTTTATAAGTGCTGTGTCATATTTTTCCTGACTGATTTGCCAGCCATTAATACTGTTATTGGATTGCTGAGCAGTTGTAGATCCGGCCAGGAGAAATAGAAAACAGACGTTACGAGCAATTCTTTTCATCGGATTGTCTGATACAGAAATTTTTCTGGGTTTCATGAGGCTTGGGCCAACTCAAAGGAAGGCCTACGACTAACTGGCATGACCTTACGCGAACCCTGTATAGAGAAACGCAGCAAACCTTTTTGATGTTGTAAGATAGTACTTATATGCCTTTCTGCCTATGCAGTTACGGGTTTTTAGATGATAAGTGTTATAGGGCGCTTCAGCAACAATGCGTTTGGTAAACTTGTTTCCAGTTTGGATAGGTACTTTAATCTTCAATGATGAATTCTTTAAACATGCCAGTTTCCGGAGTGGGGAGGCAGGCTGGCAATGGTTCAATGCCCGAATCCCTGGATGGATCATATTTTTCATTTGTCGGGATGTATCGATCATTATTACAATTTTGAGATCGTTGGTGAGTCCGGTAGACCTTGAAGCAGGGAGAATAGCTCGATAAGACAATCAGATTCGATTCACTATGATCAGCTCACAGACGATGTAGGCGGCGAGTAATCCCACTGTGGTCCTTAGAGTGAATGGTAAGCTCAATCTTTGCCACTCAATTGCAATCTACCCTGAAGCAGGGTGGTATTTTTATAATGGCCAATTTTAAAACCGCGAATGATGGATGCCAAATTTTGGAATTGTGAACCAAATTGGTCTTTTGGATTGGTGATTGGGAGGGTCATTGTGCAGATGGTAGAGAATAAAGATTTAGGTGGAGATGTAAAAACTTAGGTTGAGACGCAAGATCTTGCGTCTCCACAATCCAATCCATTGTGGGTTAGTCCCCGGGCACCAATCCTATCTCTATGTTCCATTTGCATAGTTGGCCATCACCCAAAATGAGACAATTATATTTTCTCATTTTTTCTCTCCTTAGGCTCCAATGATACCTGTTTTGACTTCTCCAGCCCGCTCATAATTGGCGAAGATCACTCCATTTGGCGTAACCAAACTGTCTGTTAGTGAAAAGGCAGCTGGAATAGACCCTTCACTAAACAACCGCTTGCCGCTGCCGAGCGTGATGGGGAAAGTCTTCAACCACAGCTCATCAACCAGGTCGTGTTTGAGTAGTGTCTGGATCAGGTTACCGCTGCCGTGAACCTGGATATCAGAGCCTTTTGAATTCCTGAGGTTTTTGATGTCATCCACGCTATTAAGAAAAACTATGTTTTTCCAATCTGTATTATTCTTCTATCTTAATCGTACCATTCAAACAAATATTTTGAGTTATATTCAATTTCAAATTTTTCAAGCAGAAATAAATATTCATCTCTGAAAGATTGCTTTTTGTGATGTTCTGATTGATTCAAAATGTATTTCACGACCTTGTCGATATGTGATTTTGAATAGGTAAAAGCCCCATAGCCATCTTGCCATGAGAATTTACCGGGAATGAATTTTTTCTCATTGAACCATTTGGATGAACCTGATTTGAGCCGTTCCATTAGCTTGGAGGGGGAAATGGTTGGATGCATACCTACAAAGATGTGTGTATGATCGGGATTGTAATCGATGGCATAGGTTTTACATTTATGGTTGGTAACTATGCCACACATCACCTTTTCCAGTTCATCCCTGAACGATTCTTTTATCAGGTTTTGTCGCCCTTTGACGGAAAAGACGAATTGGATGTATAATTGGGTATAGGTATTTGCCATTGATGCTATGATGACAGGGCTACGACCCTTTCGTTTTACCAAGATTTTAGGGCTGAAGTCCCTTTTTTTTGGTTTTGTTCGGTTTAGTGGGTGTTGCCGTTAGATCACATTGCGGCCTCCGCCCTAAATCAAAACCCTCAACGCGGCATTTACCTGCTCAAAGTAATACCTGGCGGCTTTGTCATCTTTGTCCAGATCCAACACGGATCCAAACCGGCTCAATGCTTTTTTATAATCTTTTTCAATATGGGCCCGCACCCCGGCTTCAAATTGATCTTTGGTCTTTAGTTTAGCTGCCTTTCGATCTTCGGACTCACCATCCAGCAATTCATAGACCTCCACCAGTTCCTTTTTTCCTTTGGTCAATACCTTGCCAAGATACCGGTGGGCAAAGGCATCGGGATCCAGCAGCCGGTCCATGGTCGCTTTGGTGACCAGAATCTTCGCGCCAAACAGCGTGGTCAGGCCCTCCATGCGGGAGGCAATGTTGACGGCATCGGAAATGGTCGCCGGATCGTTACGGTACTTGTCACCGATGATGCCCATCACCAGGGGACCGCTGTGCAGACCCATTCCCACCTCGATGGGGTCCCGGCCTTTCCTGGCCCGCATGGCGTTGTAGCGCCTGATCCGCTTCTGCATCGTAATCGCCGCCTGAACAGCCCGGTGCGGACTCTTCAGAAACAAGGCCATAATCCCGTCTCCCAGGTAATGCAATACAAAACCATCAAACCGGCGGATGATCGGTCCCATCCGGTTGACATAGGTGCCCACAAATTTGAAATTTTGCTCGGGGGTCATCGTCTCGGCCATTGTGGTGTATGACCGGATGTCGGAGAAAAAGACGGTCACATCCCTTTCCTGATAATCCCCCAGCCGGACATCGGTGATGGTCTCATAACCAAGCGATTGCAGAAATTCGCTGGGTACAAACCGGTTGGTGGCGCTGTTGATCGAATACAGGTCCAGATGGGTCTTGATCCTCGCCAGAAATTCCTCTTTGGAGAACGGTTTTGCCAGATAGTCATTCGCGCCGTAGGAAAGAGCCTCGACCAGGTCGGAAACCTGATTTTTAGCGGTAATCATGATAATGGGCAGCTGGGAGGCCAGGTATTTTTTCCGGATTTGCTGACAGACTTTGTACCCGGTCATGTTGGGCATCATAATATCCAGGAGTACCAGATCAAATACTTTGCCTTCTTCGATGAGCTGGATGGCCGATGCCCCATCCATCACCGGCGTTATCTGGTAATGCCGGTCTGACAGATGGTTTCGCAGCACCTGCTGGTTGATCGGTTCGTCATCCACTATGAGGATCTGGATCTTCTCATCGCCTGACGGCTGTCCATTGGGTACCGGTACCTCGGGAATCTGCCCGTACGACAACAGTTTCGACAGGCTTGTTGACTGGTTGGCCGGTATGGCCGCATCACGGGTGACCGGAAGGGTAAAACTGAACCTGGAACCTTCACCCACCGTGGATTGGACAGTGATGTTACCTCCATGTAGCTCCACCAGATTTTTGGTGATGCTCAAACCCAGACCGGTACCGCTGTACTGCCGGTCTGCATCCCCGTCCAATTGCTTAAATTCCTCAAAGATCAAATCCTGTCTTTCGGCCGGAATGCCAGGTCCCTCATCCTGAACGCTGATTTCCAGAATACCGGAATTTTCAGCGGCGGTCACGATTACCTGACCTCGTTGACTGAACTTGATGGCATTGTCGATCAGGTTGAAGAGGATTTGCTGCAACCGGTCTTCGTCTGCCAATACCGCCGGTAGATCACCAGAGATTTCGTTGACCAGTTTCAGATGCTTTGCGTTTGCCATTGATTGATTGATCTGCAGGACCACTTCAACCAGGGACCGGATGTCAACCGGCTTGAGGTTGAGTTTCAGCTCATCATTGCGCATTTTGGAAAAATCCAGGATATCATTGACCAGGTTGCTGAGTCGTTTTCCCGAAGTGATGATCATGCCCAGATTTGCCTTACGCTGTTCGGGATCATCGGCATGCAGACCATCGTACAGGCTTTCGGCAATACCGATGATGCCGTTGAGGGGTGTCCGGAGTTCGTGCGAAGTATTGGCCAGGAACTGATCCTTGAGCCGGTCGATCTGGAGCAACTTTTCCGATTTTTGTTTTTCAAAATCGACCAGTTTTCGCTGCTGGATCAGCCGGAATCTCAGGAAAAACAGGCCTGCGATCAACAGTAGTATGCCGGCTGCGACGATAATGCGGTTTCGATTTTGTAGTTGCCGGTTCAAGGCAATTTCCAGCTGGATCGCTTCGTTTTCGCGGGCCAGCCTTTGCCTTTCTTTTTCGGCAGTGATCCTTTCCAGTTCTGCGGTCTGAGCCTCCAGTTGGGCAATTTCCAATTGCTTACGAAGGGTAATGGCTTCCTGTCTTTCCAGAGCGGCCAGGGCCTGGTCCTTTTCTTTGAGGGCACCGGTAGCGACCTCTTCAAGCTGGTTGGTTATCTGCGAAATTTCCTGCTCCGCCCGCTCCCGGGTCAGGCTTTCCTGCAAGTCGGTATACAGGGTTTGATATTTCCTGAATTCTGTCAGGTTCTTTTGCTTGCCGTGCATCTGGGTCAGCAGAAGGTAGAAGTCCAGGCGCGTGTCGGTATCGTCACCCATCGCCGGATCCTCAAGCCGTTTCTCCAGTGCCTGAATGGCTTTGGCAGTGCGGTTGGTCGTGAAATAGGTGATCGCCAGTCCGCGAATCGCCTGGGTAACTCCCTTTTCGTAAGACAGGGACCGGGCCAGGTCGATGGCCGCTTCCAAAGTCTGGATGGATTGTCGCGGTTTCTGACTCTGCAATGACTTTCCGAGTTCGATCATCAGGTCGACCTTCTCCTCGCTGGCGGGCAGGCGGTCTACTCTGGCCTGTAGGGCCTCACTCAGGTCCTGCGCTGCGAGGTATGGACCACCAAACAGAAGGAGTTGGAGTAAGAACCAACATTGAATGTGTTTCATGATACTTTAGGATCGTACGTAAAGATAGTGAATAATCCTTCAATAAAACGTTACCGTTCTTTAGCGCTTTTTCTTAGGTTTTCTCCCTGAATTTTAGGGGATTCTGGTAAGATCGAAGTGGGATAAAAAAGTACCATTTGTCCGCACCAGTCTTCAAAAGCTGGTGACCGGTCAAACGGTCTGATCAGGCAGGTCCGATGGTAGTCAGGCACTTCCCGGAAACCAGGAACATTTGATTTTCACCTGAAAATCCGGACTTTTGGTGCTCCTCTATGCAGAACATCATTATCGCCTACAGTCTGAATTATGTGAAAGATATCGACGGTTACCTTCCGTCCGCTTTTTTTGTACAGGAGCAACCAGGAGGCACATTGGGCTATATGGTTGCCCGGGCGGTGCCAGAAAATATCGACTCCTACGGTATTCCTGTGGCTGGTACACCTCACGAGGCGCTCCTGAAGACCTGTAATCAGCTTGATGAAGATGCCCTGGAAGAAAAGTATCTGGCCAGGAGCAGGAGAAGACTTTCTTTGCAGGAAATCGCGGAAGATCCTCAGTTGGGTACACTGCTGCATCAGTATATTCAGCGAAAAATGCGGGATTTCCTGGACCTGATCTGCCGTACCCGAGTGCCGCTCTGCCTCGACATTCAGCGACAGGTTTCGCTGGAGCAGTTCAGGGTACGGTGTAAAGACCGGGCTGTGGAGCCGGTGCTGGCTTTTCGCAAAACGGATGAAGGGATCGAATACCGGATGCATCTGCGGTTGGGTGATAATGTCATCTTACCCCGCGAACATGATGTACACATTATCCTGGACGAACCCGGGTATTTACTGATCGATTATCAGCTTTATCTGCTGAATTATCTCAACGGCAACAAGTTAAAACCATTTTTGACCAAATCTGAAATTTTTATCCCGGAAAGACTGACCCGGACCTACTTTGAAAAATTCATTATGGATGTGGTCAATAAAGTGGATATCGAAGCGGAGGGTTTTGACGTCGGGCAAATTCAGGATATCCGTTCGGTATCCGCAATTTTGGTGGAAGATTTTCTGGAAAACCGGTATGTGCTTGATCTCCTGTTTAATTACGGTGAAACGACCTTTCATGCTAGTGATCCCAATCAACGAAGGAACCGTTTGATGATCGATCCGGATGGTCGTATTCATATCAGGCATTTTGTACGATCGGATCAGGAACATCGGTATCTGGAGAAATTGGAGCAAATTGGATTGCAGCGAAATACCGCCAGAAGATTTTTTCTGCCGGACCAGGAGCGAAAATTTGATCTGATCCATTGGGTAATTGATCATTCCGGTTTTTTTAAAGCCAACCGGATTAAAATCGATTCTCCGCTGGTAAATAACCGGCCGGTTGTACTGGAAAAGGCCGAAATATTACTGGATACCATAGCCGGCAACGATTGGTTTGATATCCGGGGTACCATCCGGATTGGTGATTTTACCCTGCATTTTGCGGATTTGATTGAATCGATACGGAATGATGATCCGATGCTGGTCCTTCCCGACGGTAGTGTTTTCATTATTCCTGAAAGCTGGATGTCGCAGTACAGCTCACTCTCAAAATTTGGAAAGCGCCATGGCGATGAGATCCGGATCAGTAAGAGTCAGTATACCCTGGCAGAAGAATCGGACAGTTTAGCTCCGGCCATTCAGCAAGCGGTCGTGACTGATGCAGATATCACATACTTTCCGGATCCGGATTTAAAGGCAGAACTGAGACCTTATCAACTGGCAGGGGTCAAATGGCTGCTTAAACACCGTACCAATCATATGGGAGCGTGTCTGGCCGACGATATGGGCCTGGGCAAAACACTTCAGACCCTGGCCGTGCTCAGCGATACGAAAAGGCAAATGAGGACCGCTCCGGCCAATCGTGCGGACGAAGGACAACTCCGGTTATTTGAAATGCAACAGGATAAATTATTCTATCTGCGTGCACTGATTTTATTGCCGGCATCGCTGGTATTCAATTGGGTGGAAGAGATCCGGAAATTTTGCCCGCATTTTACTGTATGTTCGTATATCGGTGGTGAACGGAAAGAAAAGAGAAATGCACTGGAACACTATGACGTGGTATTGACGACCTATCAAACCGCCCTCCGGGATATTCAGATACTGCAAAAAATTAACTGGCAATATATTATCCTGGACGAAAGTCACATGATCAAGAACCGGGAATCCATGATTTTCAGGGCGGTCAATACCTTGAAGACCGAAAATAAGATCAGCCTTTCCGGTACGCCCATTGAAAATTCGCTGGCTGATCTCTGGTCTCAGATGCAATTTATCAATCCGGATTTATTGGGTACTTTTTCGTTTTTTAAAGAGCATTTTTTAGTTCCGGTTCAGAAACAGGGCGATGAAGGAGCGCTTCATCAATTGCGATCGATGGTCGATCCTTTTATTTTACGTAGACGAAAAAAAGAAGTGGCCGGTGATCTTCCGGAAATAAGCGAGCAGATTGAATACGTACCCATGATGCCGGAACAGGCCGAATTATTCGAAGAGGAAAAAAGTGCTGCCCGAAATTTTCTGCTGGGCATTTCGGAGCATGCACCGGACTATTCCTTTCATGTTTTCAGTTCACTGCTTCGCTTGCGGCAGATTGCCAATCATCCGGTTTTGGTCAATGCTCAATATCAACATGAATCAGGCAAATTCAATCAGGTGCTGGAGTATCTTTTTTCCATTTTGAAATCCGGGCACAAGGTTCTGATTTTTTCTTCATTTACTTCGCACCTGGCATTGTTTGCTGAAAAGCTGAAAAAGGAAAAAATTCGCTATTGCCAGCTGACCGGACAAACCGCTCAAAAGGACCGGAAAGAGCAGGTAGACCGGTTTCAGCATGATGCAGACTACCCGGTTTTTCTAATCTCCATGAAGGCCGGAGGGATCGGTCTGAACCTGACCAGGGCCGACTATGTATTTATTCTGGATCCCTGGTGGAATCCTTTTGTTGAAAGTCAGGCGATTGCCAGGGCTCACCGCATCGGACGGGAGCAGCCCATCACGGTTATCCGGTTTATTTCGAAAGATAGTATCGAAGAAAAAATCATCCGTTTGCAGGCTCGGAAAAAGATATTGGCCGCTGAACTGATTGAAGACCGGGAACAGATCAGTCTGGCCAGGGAAGACCTCATGTACCTGTTGGAGTGACCCTTTGGTTGTCCAGGTTTATTTGGTGATGACCAGATAAATAATGTAGCTGAAATATAAGACTACCATCAACAAACCCTGCCAACGCTCGACCGTATGCCGCTTACCAATAAACATGATGGCAAAGAGGACAAGACTGGAAAGAATATTCATGAGAATATCCATGTCAGAACTGCTATTGAAGGGCAGCGGATTGATCAGGGAACTTACCCCCAGAATCCAGAAGATGTTAAAGATGTTGGATCCGACGACATTACCGATGGCAATATCCGTCTGACGCTTGTAGGCCGCCATGGCCGAAGTGGCCAGTTCGGGAAGGGACGTTCCAATCGCCACCACGGTCAGCCCTATCAGTGACTGGCTGACATTAAATCCTTCGGCAATTTTCACTGCTCCATCGACAATCCACTTTCCCCCAAAAACCAGACCCGCCAGTCCGAGGAGGATAAATACGGTTGAACGTAAAGCTCCCAGATACCTGATCTCAGCCCCTTCATCGTCGCTGGTGACTTTGGAAATGCCAAATGAATAATAGAGGAAGACGATAAAAAACCCCAGGAGGGAAATGCCGTCCGTACGGGTGAGCCCCGAGTATTCGGTACCGTCGATGCGGATGTCATTGGCCATCACTCCCAGGAGGACTGCTGCCAGCAGGCTGAGGGGAATTTCTTTCCATACTGTATTTTCCTTGGTGACCAGGGGAAAAATCACAGCCGATATGCCCAGAATCAACAGTATATTGGCAATGTTACTACCGACTATGTTTCCGATAGCAAGCTCGGAGTCACCCTGAAGACTGGCAAATATGTTGACGATCAGTTCAGGAGCCGATGTGCCGAAAGAAACCACCGTCAGTCCGATGACAATATTGGAAATCTTTAACCTTTTGGCTACGGAAGCTGCACCATCCACCAGCAGATCTGCGCCTTTAATCAGTACGACGAAGCCAATGATGAAAAGGACATAAACTAACATGGTCGATAATCTCCTGCTTTGCGGTTCGCTTGGTCCCACAATATAGTGGTTCAAAGCGTCAATCTTTCAGAGGCCGGCAAAATTAGGAGAGTTTTGGACTAATTCGGAAAATCCTTTTCGGGCCCGGGCTCAAGGTACAACTAAGCCACTTATGGCTCCATGACAGCCTGGTTTGACCAGGTTTTCAACAGGAATGGACCCAACCCTGATTGTCCAAATGCGGAGTAAAAAGAGACCTCAATGCCCACGACAATATAAAGAGAATCACCGGTGAAGGTAAAAGATGGATTCTGCTAGATTTAACATATTGATAACAAATATCAGTATATCTTTGATGCATAAATGCTTGTCTTAGAATAGACTGCCGGCCTTTAACCTTAAACCAAAACTACGAACACACCATGAGATGCGCTCTAAGACCATCCGTTATACTGGCCTTACTGCTAAGCTCATTGGATCTTTCTGCCGACATTATCATCCATACTTTTCATGATCACAATAACAATGGAGTCCGGGACAACTCCGAACTATTGGTGACCGGGCTTCAGGTGAGAGGCTTTGATGACTCGGCTACCGAATGGATTTTCCTGGATGACGGCATGGGGCAGTTTGTGTTGCCTGGATTTCTGATCAGGAGCCGGATCCGGGTAGAGGTCTCCGGGTACAATGATCAGCTTCGGCAGGGAAAAAACCGGCCAACCACCGTGTTTTTTGCTTCCGATGGTGATCAGATAGAGGTACCCGTCCTTCTGGAACAGCCCCTTGATCCAAACGCCACCCATATTTTGGTACCCTGTCATGAAAAGGGAGCTTCTCAGTTAAAGAAGGATAGCCCGGCATTTGTCAGGTTTCCCTTTTCAGCAAGGGGAATTGCCGCTCAATTTGGTGGCAGTGGTCCGAATCCGGTGCAGGATGCTTCCATCAGCGAGATTGGTTCGACCTGGGGGGTTGCTTATCAGCGATCACATGAGCGGGCTTTTGTTGGCACCCTGCTGAAACGTCATGTGGGCATGGGACCACAGGGCCCTGGAGCGGTGTATGTCCTGGATTACCGGACAGGTAAGCCAGCGATCAGTCATTTCAACCTTCAGGGAATTACTCCTTCAGAAGGTCCTGCCATCGATCTGGGATCAGTGAGAAGAGAAATTGTCGATGCAGAGATTGATCAAACCATGCCGTATGCGCTGTCAACGATCGAAGACCGGGTGAGGAGAGCCAGCTACGATGTGGATGCCTATGATAAGGTAGGCCAGACCGCCTACGGTGATATTGAGATGGGAGAAAATGGTCGCACTTTGTGGATGGTCAACCTGAATCAACGATCACTAATGACCATGGATGTTGGCGATGAAGAGATCCGCCCCACGGAGGCCGGAATACGCAATTACCTCATCGACGAACTCCCCGGAATACCCAATCTGAATTTCCGGTTCCGGCTTTGCATCAATGCAGGTGGAAACAGCAACCTCAATGGAGCCGAGGCTTTTACCGATCCCAACGGTGCATCCTGGGATAAAAACAAATATGCAGTAGGAGGTCAATTTGGTCATCAGAATTTTGCAGTCAGTAATTTGTTGAATGGGACCGAAAGTACCAGCAGCAGGGAGCTGTATCAGAGTTTCCGGAGAGGAGATTTCCGTTATGATATTCCCGTTCCGCTTGATGAGCCCTATGAAGTGATGCTTCATTTTGCCGAGCCGGAAAATCTGACAGTGGGTGACCGGCTTTTTGACATCGTGCAGGATGATCAGGTTCTGGTGGAAAATTTTGACATCGTCAAGCATGCCGGGGGAGCTATGAAAGCAACGGTCCTGAAGCTGACGATCACCTCCAACGACCGATTGATCAGACTCGGATTTGTATCAAAGGCAGGTGCGAGGCGAAAGGAGGCTTTACTCGCCGGCATTGAGGTTGCCGGGCAGACGATTAGCCAGTCAGGGGTTTTACGGCCCTGGGCTCTCGCTTTTCATCAGGGGCGAGGATACCTCGGGGTGGTATCCGATGCTTCCCATTCCCAGTCAAGGGAGCACCTTTTTGCCTACCTGTTATCTTTTGATCCCGGTAATATTACTGCCGGATTGACGGAAGAGCTGGCATTCCCGCTGAATTATCCCCGGGAAAGGGCATCCAATGCCCACCTCCAGACACCCCAGTCCCTGCGATCTGCTGCCTGGATGCCCTGGGCCCGCACCTGGGAAGAAACCATGATTCCTACCCGCGGTGAACCACTCAGCATTCAGGGTGGTCTTCTTTGTGCATATGCCCAACCCATTTTTTCCAAGATTAGTTTTGGCCCGGATGGTTCGATTATCCTCGGCATGATGGACCGGTGGGCTCATCAGGTCGGACATCTCAACTATAGTACCGATCTCGGTGACCGCACCCTCCTGATCGGCTATGCTGCCGGCGATGTACTGAAAGTATTCCGGGAACCGGACGGACGGTATATTCTGGAGAAAACCAATTCCGATGACGGACTCTATTACCGCAAAGATGATGGCCCAGGTTATCAGGGCGAATTTTTTTACGAAGATCATTTTATCTCCCCCCTTGCCCACCACGGTGAGATTTTTACCGGAGGTCAGGCTTTGTTGCCGGGATCAGATCTGGTTGCGGTGACCGTGCATAGCCCAATCGTGACGAAGAATCCCAACTTTCTGTACGATGGACTACTGACTCAGGGATTGCATTTTTACAATATGAATACCGGTCGCCGGGCCGGTGAATATCTTTTTGTCGAACAATTTGTTCTCGGAAAGGCCAATGGCCTGGGGGATATCGCGGTTATTACCGAAGCAGCCCCACCGGCTGTCGGCAATTATGTCTGGTGTGATGCCAACTCAAACGGGGTGCAGGACCCCACTGAATTTGGAATCAACGGTATTCATGTCACCCTTCATGACGGAGAGGAAGCCTTGATTCAACTGGAAGAAAAAGTCACCATCAATGGCGGACAATTTTACTTTGACAACTTGTTACCCAATCACCACTATCAATTGAGGATCGATTTGGATGAGATGAGGAGTAAGGGGTATTCCGGACTGGTTGCACCATTTCAGACGGGTGATTCACTGACCGATTCCGATGCGGATGATACATCGCTGCCGGGATTTGCAATCATTGATTTTGTGACGGGAAATGATGGCCTGAATCGGGATGATCTGGATTTTGGCTTTCTGGGTCCACCGGCGCGTGACATACAGAAGATACTGTGTGAAGATGTCAATATTCCACCCTTTGATCAACCCTGTGCCGATTTCTCCCTGGCCGGCATTATTGACAGTGTTTCGACGGCTGCCAATACGATTGTAAGCATTTACCCCACGTTCGGTGATGCGGAAAACCTGACCAATGAGATCGTATCAAACATCCGGGTTTGTGGATTGGATTCGCTGGTATATGCCCGGGTATCGATTGTTGAGGATCTCCACTGTTTCGCCATCTCAGAGGTTCATTTGATGGTACTGCCCGGTGCCGGTGGTCAGGATGTGGATTTTGTTGAACTAATTTGTCCGGATGATCTCTTTGATGCGTTAGCTTATCTCCAGGCGCAGGATTTCCGCGGTGATGCCACCACCATTTTTTACACCGATCCGGACCAAATGGTTCCCTATACCGGAGATCCATCCGCCATTGATCCGGCTGACTTCCCATTTACCTTATACTACGATGACACCCTGATCGTTGGAGGATGTGGAGTTACGGGGTCGATTACGCTGAATATGATCCCCGGGACTTCGGTATTTGCCGGAAGGGACACCTCCCTGTGTGGACTCGATTGCATCGATCTCACCCTGCTGGGTGCGACGTTCTATGCCAATGGAACCGGTGCTACCGATGCCATCTGGTCGTCATCCGGAACAGGGACTTTCATAGAGGATAACACTTTTGCCGGAGCTCACTTCTACTGTCCGGATGCGGGTGATCTGGCACTTGGCCGGGTGATTCTTACCCTTACGGTAACCGATGATCCCTGTATGATGCCCCCGCCATCCGCTTCGGTGGAAATCACTCTTACAGCCGGCACTCCCCGGTTTCTCGATGATCCGAGAGATACCATCGATTGTTATCATCCATTTACAACGAACCCAGCCGCATATGATAGTTTTCCGGGCTGCCGTCTGATTATTGAATGCATTGATACGTTGGTGGGCGATGTAGTCAACTACGAGTTCCTCCCAGGTGACTGTATCAATCTGATTAGCCAGGTGAAAAGGACATTCAGGTTTACCTACAATCAGCAGGAATTCACCTGTATGGACACGATTGTAATCCGGGCGTTACCGGACACCCTGATTTGTCCTCCTGAAAAGGACAGCGTCTATTGCGTGCCTGGTTACCTGAGGGATCAGCATGGACGTCCGTCACCGCTGGAAACCGGGGTTCCAATGGCCGGAGATATCCCTCTCTGGCCTCCCTTGCCAGGTATCTGTGATATACTGATCGATTACCTGGATGTGGAGTTTACCGGTAGCTGTCCTAAAACAATCCGCCGCGAATGGTACATAAAGAATACCTGCACCGGTCGTCTGGATTCTTGCCTGCAATGGATCATGATCTTCGATACAACAGCTCCGGTCATCACCAAACTGGACACCGCCACATTTCTCATACCGCTTCCAGCGGGATCGCATCACTGTGAAGCTGAAACCTACATACCCAGGATCATGGTGGAAGATACCTGCACCGGGGTTAAACAGGTCAAGGCTATGATTAACGGGCAGATTTTTGAAATGCACCTGAACCCGCTAACCGGGTACTATGAGAGTCAACGAAAGGTACGGCTGCCGGTCTCTGATATTGTTAGTTACGGGAACCTGCCGGTCATCAGTTATGTCTCGTATGAGGTGATGGATAGTTGCCATAACCTGACCATCAAAGACAGCTTGCCACTGGTGGTGATCGACGACACTAAACCGGTGGCCATCTGCGACAAAGGACTGAATATTACTATAACGGACCCACTTATCTGGCTGCCTGCCGAGACTTTGGATGAAGGTTCATGGGACAATTGCGGATTGGCCTTTTTACTGGCCCGGAGAGCTGACTGGTCAACGGCATGCGGGGTTGATCTCTGCGACAGTCTGCGCTTTCTGACAACCGGACACCACGATTCACTATTTCTCGCCATTTTGGAGTCTTCCAGTGCGTTGAATGCAGTAGAGGCACACTACCAGAAAACCCTGAACTGGCTCTGCGAAGACGATCGGCCATGCAGCTGGCCGTTATTGCTCGGCTGGACATATGATTTGCTGGTATCGGCTACGGTGGATTGCAGGGAAAATTCCGGTCCATTCAGTAAATCATATCTTGATCAGTTGCTATACAGCCTGCCTGACGAAGAACTGGCGGGTTTACTGCGGCCGTCCCTGTCTTGTCTTAGTTCCGAAGATCAACCTGGAACTATTTCGGACATAGCCAGTTCGATGACCGATCACTGGTCAGATGTGCTTGTGCATGACCTGCTGAGTAAACCGGCAATGAACTTCAGTAACCTGGGTGAAGCCCTGACTACCCTGGGAAAGCAGGTTGGAGGAGGTTGGAGTACGGCCGTTCCCTTCTGTTGTGAGGATGCCTGCCAGACCGTTATGGTCGAGCTACTGGCGATGGATTACTGGTGCAACTGGAGTAAGTGTTGGACTACGGTATATGTGGAGGATAAGACGCCGCCAATGGTGGTTGCTGAGCTCGCAGATGTGAGCATCAGCTGTACAGCCTACGAAAAATTTTATGCCGGAGCAGTGGATAAGGCAATCAACGGCCAATTTGAGGATCTCCAAAACCTGCTGGGTCGTTATGATAAGGTTACTTATGATGCTTATGGGAAAGTACCCGGGCCATCAATCTTCAGCGTATCGGATGTACTCTGTGATTCGGCCATAGTCCGGAAAGACAGTCTGGTCTATGATGAACATCTCGGGTATATATGGAAGACATACACCGTTTTCCAGGCCACCTGGGATACGGTGACAACAAACCGGTTTAATGGGCAGGTGGCCGATCAATGTGGACTTCAATGCTTTGAAGAAAAACCCTGGATCAATCTCGATCCCTGTGGACAGGGTTATGTAAAAAGGGTATTCAAGTTTGTCGGACAATGCAGTACCGGAAATGCCGGACCCATGGCAGATACCATCGTACGAACCCAGACCATCCGGATAAAACCGGATTGCCGGATCAGCCCGGCCATGTTTCGGTTTCCCACCGATACCATAATCCATCATTGTGGAGTGGAATACGAGCCGGAAGGGAGCGGTAAGGCATCCGGAATGGCTTCCCCTGTGTTAACCGGTGAAGTACAGTACATTTTTAGTGACCAGTGTCGGCAGGTGGGTATCGGATACTATGACCGGGTTTTCAAAATTGTAGGAGGTAAACAGGGTTGCTATAAGATTCTCCGAACCTGGTGTATGATGGACTGGTGTACAAACGACCTGCCGGTAAAGTCTGACTGGTGGTGGGACCCAAATTATAAGGATAAGTACCTTACTTTTACTCAGAAGATCATCATATTCGATAATGAGGCGCCTGATTGCACCATAGATATCCCATCGCAATTAACCACCCCGGATTGTTTTTACCATCTGGAAACCAATATCCATCTGGAAGACGGATGTGGTGTGATCGATTATCAATGGGAACTGCTCAATACCAAAACCGGAAGTACTTTGGCCACCGGAAGCGGACAACACAACTCCGGCTCTGGCAATGCGATCGGGTTGAAGATCGCCGGAATACCGGAGGGGACATACAATCTCCGGTTGGTAGCCAGAGATGATTGTCAGAATGAGCGTTTCTGCAATCAACCCTTCGAGGTCACCACCGGAAAAAAACCAATTGCTGTGTGTCTGAGCAGCCTTACCGTCGATCTGGTACCGATGGATCGCGATCTCGACGGAAGCCTGGATACAGCTATGGCGATCATATGGGCCAAAGAATTCAATCAGAGCAGCACCGCCGCATGTGGTGCTTCAGCTGATGGATTAACCTTCAGGATTGCCTGGGAAGAGGGAGAACCGGTTTTGCCTCCCCCAGGAGCGAGTTATCTTGAGCTTGGCTGCGAACATGCCGGGAGTCGGAATGTGAGATTGTATGTCCTGGATCATAGTGGAACGTGGGACTACTGCACCGTAAGGTTGATTGTCCAGAACAATGCAGGAGGTTGCAGTCTTATAACTTCAGGTACTGGTTTTGATCCCGGATTGGTGTCCTCCGGGTACCGGAAAGATGTAGTTCGAAATGTCGTTGAGGGAGATGTGGAACATTGGGTCTTGCTGCAGAACCGGCCCAATCCCTTCCGAAAGCAAACTGTGATCGGCTTCTTTGCTCCGGAGGCAGCAGAGACATCACTGAGTGTATATGACCTCTTGGGAAGGAGGTTAAGATCATGGCAGGGTCCGGCCGTTAAGGGGTATAACGAGTGGCAGATCGAGGATTCGTCGGGAGATCTTCCTGCCGGAATACTGTACTACAAGTTGGAAACAGTAGGACAGACCATCCTGGGAAAGATGTTCCATCTGGACTGAATGGAGAGTGGGCAGGACCGGTGATCAAGTGCCTCTTCTATAAAACCGTGGTCAGCCGAGGTCAGCTGCCGGTAAGGTCGTGATGGTACAACCATAAAACGGTATTCTTCTATCTTTGACCGGGAATTGATCACTTATCCCGGCGCTGATGAATTACGAAGCATTGGATATATCCTCTGCGGATATTGCTGAACTTGCTCGAAAACATTATGATCTCAGAGGTCGTATCCTGAAGCTTCCCGGCGAAGTCGATTTTAATTACCTGATAGAAAGTAAAGACCGGAAGTGTACCTTAAAGGTAACCAGGCCGCAGACCCCACCGGAGTATCTGGCGTTTCAGTGTGTAATTCTGAAGCATCTGGTTGTTTCGGATTTCCCCCTGCAGATCCCGGAGATTATACCCAGTTTAGACGGTAGCGATTATATCACCCTTGACAATCAACGGTATCTGAGGCTGCAGAAATGGGTTCCGGGTCAAATGGTGGCAGAGATCAAACCCCGTTTGCCGGGTTTGTTGCGCAGCTGGGGGAGGACTGCTGGATTGTTTTCCCAACATCTCCGGAATTTCGACCATCCGGGTGCCCACCGTCTTCAGAAATGGAATCCCAGTGAGGTGCTCCGCGCCAGGGAATATCGGCCCTGGTTTCAGCATGAAGATGAATTGGCCATCGCAGACTATTTTTGGGGCCTCTTCGAAAGCAGGGTTTTACCGGTATTGTCCGGTTTGCGGAAAAGTGTCAATTACAATGACGCTCATGTGCACAATTTACTGGTGAATGGTGATTTGCAAGAACCGAGAATCACTGGCATCATCGATTTTGGGGATGCCCTCTATACCGAAACCATCAATGAACTGGCCATTGCCTGCGCTTACGCCTCCATGCAGATGCCCGATCCTCTCGGAGCTGCCTGTGAGGTGGTGCGTGGATATCATGAGGTTTTTCCCCTGGAGGAAGAAGAATTGCAGGTGCTCTTTACCCTGATCAGTGCCCGGCTATTACTCACCGTTGCCAATGCAGCCTGGAATAAACACATCGAACCCGAAAACAAATACCTGCAGGTCAGTGAAAAACCAGCCTGGGATCTGTTGTGGAAATGGAAGGAAATTCCACCGTCACTGGCTCTTTACCGGTTCAGGAGTGTCTGCGGACTCGAACCCTGCTCCCGGAGAATATATTTTAATCAGTGGCTGCCGGCCAATAAGGATAATCTGTTTCCGGTAATTGATCTGTCACAGCAGAAAGTGGTCTCCCTCGACCTTTCTGTCGGAAGCCTTGACCTTGGGAATAACGCGGATTTTGAAAGCATCGCAGCTTTTGAAAAAACCATTAACCGGATGCTGGAAGATCAGCAGGCCGGTATTGGTATTGGTATTGGTGGTTATGGAGAAGTGCGCCCTTTTTACAGTACTACGGCATTCCGCGATGAAGGCAACCGGGGAGCCCGTTGGCGGACCATCCATCTGGGTCTGGATTGTTGGTCACCGGCCGGTACTCCGGTTTTTGCACCGCTCGACGCCGTGGTACACAGTTTTCAGGAAAATGCCGGTGATGGCAATTATGGCCCAACGATTATTTTACAACATACGCTTCCCAGCAGGGAGTGTTTCTACACTCTTTACGGCCATATAAGTAAGGAATCGCTTCGTGGGTTGACGGCAGGGTCCAAGGTAACCAGGGGAACACGGATCGCTACGATCGGGTCACCGCCGGTCAATGGTAACTGGCCACCGCATTTGCATTTTCAGGTCATTCTTGATCTGCTGGAAGCCGAGGGGGATTTCCCGGGAGTGGCCTATCCGGAAGAAGCGGATACCTGGCTTAGCATCTGTCCGGATCCCCGGTTATTTTTTGGGTTTGTACCGGACAGGGAAGCAGGGATGAGCGATGAGCAACTATTGGCATTACGTCAACAAAATCTGGGTAGAGGTCTTAGTATTTCGTATCAGAAACCCCTGCATATGGTCAGAGGTTTTGGGCAGTGGTTGTATGATGGTACCGGTCGACGGTATCTGGATACGGTCAACAATGTAGCGCATGTAGGTCATCAGCATCCTGCGGTAGTTAAATCCGCCCAACGTCAGATCGCCGTATTGAATACCAATACCCGCTACCTGCACGAAAACCTGGTGCTTTTTGCCGAAGAACTGCTGGCAACTTTCCCTCCGGAGCTGTGTGTGGTCCATTTTGTGAACAGCGGCAGTGAAGCCAATGAGCTGGCCCTTCGAATGGTGGAAACCTATACCGGACAAAAGGATATGATTGCTGTGGAAGTGGGGTACCATGGCAATACGACCGGATGTATTGCAGTCAGCAGTTACAAATTTGATGGTAAAGGTGGTAAAGGAGCCCCCGCGACCACCCAGGCAGTACCGATTCCGGACGTTTACCGCGGTTTATACCGGGACTCCGATGCCGGTCACCGGTATGCAGGACACATCGGGAAGGCTATTGGAAACATCAACGCCTCCGGAAGGAAAGTGGGGGGGTTCATCTGTGAGAGTATTCTCAGTTGCGGCGGTCAGATTGTACTGCCACAGTATTATCTGCAGGAGGCCTATGTGCACGTCCGGGCAGCCGGAGGTTTATGCATCGCCGATGAGGTACAGGTGGGTTTCGGCCGGGTAGGATCCCAGTTCTGGGGCTTTCAGCTCCAGGGAGTCATTCCGGATATCGTAACCCTGGGCAAACCGATGGGCAACGGACATCCTTTGGGTGCAGTCGTGACTACCCGGCCGGTGGCCGATGCCTTTGCCAATGGGATGGAGTACTTCAATACCTTTGGTGGTAATCCGGTTTCCTGTGCTGTTGGCAGGGAAGTGTTGCGAATTGTCCGGGAGGAAGATTTGCAGGAGCATGCCCGGCAGACCGGGCGATATCTTACCGACGAATTGAGTGCATTGCAGCAAAGGTTTCCGTTGATCGGAGATGTAAGGGGACCGGGACTATTTATGGGTATTGAATTGGTGAGAAACCGGGAGACCCTGGAACCGGCAACCCGGGAAGCGGCCTATCTGATCAACCGAATGCGGGATCGCGGCATTTTGATGAGTACGGATGGTCCGTTTAACAATGTCTTGAAAATAAAACCGCCCATGTGTTTTGATGAGCACGATGCTGATTTTCTTCTGGAAAATCTGGAGGAAGTACTGGGGGATAGCTATCTTAGGATTTCTGATTGCTGATTTCTGATTGTTGATTTCAATAATCTAGACTTCAAAGATTTTATCCATCAAAATCCATTTTTCCCCTTTCCGGGACCATGGTAGCGGCTGTTGAAATTTCCACATCAGTTCTTCCCATTCCTGCACTTTTTGATTGGCACTATCCAGGGCTGATTTTTTCTCAAAACTAAATTGATCATCGACCTCCAGCACCATAAATAGGCGATTACCGGTGCGGTATATCTGCATATTTAATATTCCGCTTGCCCGGATGCTTTCAAGCACTTCCGGCCAGACGTTTCCGGGTGCATGGTATCGGATGTACTCTTCGATCAGGTCAGGATCATCTTTCAGGTCAAGGGTAAGACAATATTTTCTGGCCATATTTTTGCGGTTTTAATTGTTGGATTCAAAATACCATTGTTATCCGGTTAAAATGCATCTCTAACCTGCTGCACCGATACTCCCAGAATTTGCTGCATGATCTGATCCAACAATTTCTCCTCGCCCTCGAAATGATAAGTCCGCTGGATATGGATGCCGCTTTCCCCATTTCTCAGAGCAAGAGCAGGAGATGAAGTTTCCAGTTCGTAAAAGGGGCCAAGAGGCGCCTTACCAGGTTCTGGTGGACCGTCGTTGTATGAATTAATCACATCGCCGCGGTACGGTTCTTCCTGAATTTCCCAGAGTGAATTGACATACCGGTTGATTCCTTCGGGTTTGTTGTATTGCACGATGGTCAGCAATTGATTTTCCGCGTCGTAAGATCCGCATATGTTTTTTGCCCTGGCCGGTGGAAGACCGATTTTACTGCGGTATTTACCATCACCCTTAAAATAGATCACGCCATCCTTCATTTTCAGGCGATCGTCCGGGACTTTTCCAAAATAGGTATCGTTGACAACCGGCCCGAGACCGGATTCATCTCCTTCGTGGTAGGGAATAATGACGGTCATACTTTCGGAGGGATTGTACATACCAAGAAGCCAGATGGAAAGCAGTCCGGTTTCCTCTTTCCAGTCTTCTGATCCGGTATTGGTCAGCTGATTGCTGGTTTGATAGCCAACCACCGAAAGATCGAGGGTATCCGGCAGTCCCAGGTTTTGCCGGATTTCTGCTTTTGAAAGCATTTCAATCGTGCGTTTGATCCGGAAACTGAAACGGAATCCGGAATAATTGGTCAGCGATGCTTCCTTTTCAAAGACCGCCCGGAGATCCGTACTTCCTTCTAAATGGTATGGGTCAAGGTCGATCAGACGGGGAGTCTGCCAATGCTCCAGATCAAACGGATCGCCATTTTTAAAGAAAATGGAATACTGACCGCCTTCCGGACCGATCCAGAACCTTTCCTCACCGCCAAAAGCATTCATATGCTCCAGGGTGTCACCTGACTCGAAAAGAGGTCGGTTGATCCAGCCAAAACTACGGCCGTTCATTCCCCTGGCGGTGCTGGTCATCACCCGTCCCTGAAGCGCGCCGGACACCGCAACCAACGCGGGACTGTCCGGAGCCCGTAACAAGAGTATGTCGGTATGTGCCTGTAAAAATTGCAGGTCGTCGCTGAAATTCTGACCATTCCTTTGATCCGTGTGCATTGTGGTTTGGTTGTTTCCGGAATTACAGTCCATCAACAGGAGACTGATGCCAAAAAGGAAAGGTAGTGGTAATTTATCCATGGATCATTCATTAAATTGCACATTTTTTGGGTGTAATCCCCGGTCAACGACACCAAGATAGAAAAGAAACGGTGTATGGTCGGGTCGGGGTTTTAAGCGCAGTTATGGAAGGGACAAAATCATCCGGTTGAAGGATTTTTATCACCCTGCTGCCGGATCCAAAAACGCTACTTTGCACGATTAATCAGCTAATGAACATTATTGCCAATCCAGTTTTTCTTGATCATGAGACCGGTCAGCATCCTGAAAACCGGCACCGCCTGGAAGTGATTGACGTCGATCACTACACCGAAATAGTCCTTGACGGTGCTGAGTACTTACCGCTGATCCACAGCCTGGAGTATATTGACAGCATCCGGGAAGCATCCAGAAAGGCACCGGTGTGGCTGGACCAGGATACGATGGTCAGCGCCGGCAGTTATCAGGCCGCCATCGATGCAGTAGCGGCCAGTATTATGGCCAGTGAAACGGGCGATTTTGCCCTGGTACGTCCACCGGGACATCACGCTTACCGCGATCATGCCAGTGGATTTTGTCTGTTTAACAATATTGCCGTGGCCGCTGAGAAGCTCAGACGGGAGGACAAGCGGGTATTAATACTCGACTTCGATGGTCACCTGGGAGATGGTACCTCCCATCTCTTTTATGACACGGATCAGGTCTTGTTCTGGTCGCTGCACCAATTTCCGGCTTTTCCGGGAAATGGGAGGAATAGCGAGATCGGTGAAGGAAAAGGTAAGGGTTTTACCGTGAATGTCCCGTTGCCTCCCGGTAGTGCCAATGACATCTTCTTACATGCCTTCGACGTGTACTTTCCGATTATTGAACAGTTCAGTCCCGATGTGATTGCCGTTTCCGCCGGTTTTGACAGCCACCGGTATGACCCTCTTCTGCAACTCAATCTGACCGCCAATGCCTACTATCAGGTAGGCAACAGGATCAGCGATCAGTGCCTGTCGATCTTTGCGGTTCTGGAGGGAGGATACAACACGGCTGTATTACCAGACTGCATTTTTAATTTCATCGCCGGCATTAACCGGGAAGACCTTCCTTTTGATGAAGGACACTCTTCCTCCTCCCGCACCGTTTGGGAGCAATATGATATGGATCTCCATCTGGGAATCGCACAATTGCGTTCGTACTGGAAATTTTAATAAACATGAAAAAGCAACTTCAGAAAATATTTTATCCGGACAGCATTGCAGTAGTCGGAGCCACCGACCGGAAGAATTCCGTTGGTCAGGCACTCATGTATAACCTGTTGAGCAATGATTACAAAGGGAAAGTTTATCCGGTCAATCTGAAACACCAGACGGTACATGGTTTGCCGGCCTTCCGGAAACTGGCGGAAATTCCCGGCCCGGTTGATCTCGCAGTGATTGCCACACCGGCTGAAACCGTCGCCGATCTGATCATAGAGTGCGGTAAGAAGAAGATTCAGGCCGTAATCATCATTTCTGCCGGATTTAAGGAAGTAGGAGAGGAAGGAGTGGCAATGTACCGTCAGATTCTTGTGAATGCCCGGAAATACGGCATCCGGGTTGTCGGTCCCAATTGTCTGGGTATCATCAATACCTCCATCAATCTCAATGCGAGTTTTGCCAGCCGGATGGCCCTGAAAGGAAATGTGGCATTCCTGTCCCAGAGTGGTGCACTCTGTACATCCATACTGGATTGGTCGGTTACCCAAAATGTCGGATTTAGTCACCTGGTGTCCATTGGATCAACCGTTGATGTCGATTTTCACGATCTGATCGATTATTTTGGGACGGACCCGGCTACTTCCTGTATCCTGATCTATATGGAATCGCTGCAGAATGCCCGGGCTTTTATGACCGCGGCCAGAGCCTATTCCCGCTCCAAACCAATTCTGGTGCTGAAAGCCGGTAAAAGTGCCGAAGGGGCGATGGCCGCTCTCTCCCATACCGGATCCATGGCCGGCAACGATCTGGTCTTTGAAGCGGCGTTTCAACGGGCCGGTATCATCCGGGTTGACACCGTAGCGCAGCTCTTTTACTGCGCACAGGCACTGGCCATGCACGTTCAGCCGAAGGGTAACCGGCTGGCCATTGTGACCAATGCCGGTGGACCCGGAATTCTGGCAACCGATTATCTGATGGAAAATGGAGGTCAACTGCCTAAACTTTCTCAGTCTGCCATTGACAAACTCAGCAAAATCCTGGCTTTTTCCTGGAGCCATAAGAACCCGGTGGATGTATTGGGCGATGCCACCCCATCTCAATACGGTGAAGCGGTGAGGGAATGTCTCAATGAACCCAATGTTGACGGGGTATTGGTCATCCTGACTCCTCAAAACGTAACCGATGCCACTCAGGTAGCGAAGGAAGTGGTCAAGATGGCCAGAAGCAGTAAGAAACCAGTACTGGCTTCCTGGATGGGTGAAGGAGACGTAGAAGGGGGCCGGGTTGTCTTTGAAGAGAATAATATTCCCCATTTTCGGTTTCCGGAAAGAGCGGTCGATGTTTTTCTGAAGATTTACAGCTATTTCAAGAACATCGAGCTGCTGTATGAATTTACTCCAGCCATTCCGGAGGAATTTACTCCGCGAAAACAAGAATCTGCTGCCTTGATCAACCGGGCGATGGAAAAATCGCGGTTTCAGCTTAATGAAGATGAAAGTAAGCAACTGCTTTCATACTATGATTTGCCGGTTAATCCCGGTAAAGTGGTGACTTCAGCCGATGATGCAGTCAGTTTTGCAGAAGAGATTGGTTTTCCGGTGGTGATGAAGATCGCCTCTTTCGACATTTTGCACAAGACGGATGTCGGAGGGGTAATACTCGACGTACATGACGCCGGCGAAGTCCGAAAAGTGTATGATAAAATACTGAAGCAGGTCAAACAAAAAAGGCCGGATGCCCGGATCGATGGTATCCTGGTCGAGCGAATGGTCAAACCAAAGATGGAATTGTTTCTTGGAGCCAAAAAAGATGATCTCTTTGGACCGGTGATTCTATTTGGCAGTGGCGGTATTGGTGTCGAAGTGTTTAAAGACTACAGTATAGCCCTCCCTCCCCTTAATATGGCACTTTCCCGCCGTCTGATTGAGAAAACCAAGATTTTTAAATTGCTGGAGGGTTACCGCAATATTCCGGCGGTCGATCTTGAAGATCTCCAGTTTGACATCTATAAATTTTCGTATCTGCTGATGGATTTTCCCCAAATAAAAGAAATCGATATTAATCCCTTTTCCGTCGATCATCTGGGCAGGGTGGTCCTCGATGCAAAAGTGGTTCTTGATCCGAATGTGAGCAGCAAGAGTTTGCCATATCATCACCTTGTCATTTCGCCCTATCCGTCACAGTATCAAAAAATGGTGAAGTTGAAAAATGGCCAGCCGGTAAAATTGCGACCCATCCGGCCGGAAGACGAACCACTGGAAGCAGCACTGTTTGAAAGGCTTTCAAAAGAAACCATTTATTTTCGCTTTTTTGGCTATATAACCCATCTTGACCACCAGGCTTTAAGCCGGTTTACCCATATTGACTATGAGCGTGAGATGGCGATTGTAGCCGAGATTGACTTTGATGCAGATCCGAAAATTATCGGGGTGGTCCGGCTTATTGCCGATCCCTGGAAAGAAAGTGCAGAGTATGCCATTGTCGTGGCAGATGCGTGGCACCGGCTCGGTCTGGGTAATCTCCTGACCGAATATATTTTAGACATTGCCCGTGAACGGGGTATCCAAAAGGTCGAAGGCGCTGCCCTGGCCACCAATGAAGCAATGCTCCGGTTATTTAAAAAATTCGGATTTGAATTTAAGCAGACCGATTCGACCGAATGGCACGTTTCAAAAAAATTATAACCATTTCGGGTTAATCGTGGTTTCCCTGTATCTGGGGCAATAACGGCTCGCAGTGGATCTGTCACTGGTTTTCGTTTGCCTGCCTGGGGTTTTGAATCAGCCATAGATATGACCACCGTCATTGCCATTGGCCGATTATAATTGCACATTGAATGAATTTCGTTTGAGAATTTTCTTTTAAAAAAATATTAGTTATGAAAACCCGAACTTTTAGTACATATTTCATTTTACTACTGGGGTTGATTCTGACGCTACCGACCCAGGGTCAGATTAACCTTCCTGCGTTAAGTCCGGAGGGATTCGTAAGGCAGAAAGTAGGTTATACCACTGTGGAGGTGAACTATTGCCGCCCGAGTATGCGGGGCCGGTTAATTTTTGGCGAAGTCGTACCATTTGGAGAAGTCTGGCGTACCGGTGCCAATGCAAGCACCAAGATCAGTTTTAGCGAAGAAGTAACCCTGGAAGGTCATAAGGTTCCTGCCGGTAAATATGCTTTGTATACCATACCGGGAGAAAAAGAATGGACTGTCATTTTAAGTAAGAATACGAGGTTGTGGGGTGCTTACGGATACAGTGAAGCCGATGATTTGCTCCGGTTTAAAGTAAAACCGGTCAAGAGTGCCTATCATTTTGAGACCTTCACCATTGATGTGGGTGAACTTACCCAAACGAGTGCTACACTGCAATTAATGTGGGAGAATACAATAGCACGAATCAACCTGGGTACCCGAGCCGATGAGCAGATTGTTGCCGAACTGGACAAACGGTTAAGTAATCCGATGGTAGAAGTGGGTAATAATTATTATGCCGGTGCGGATTACTATCTGCGAACGCATCGCGACATGGATCAGGCTTTGGAGTGGATCAATAAAGCGGTTGAACTCAACGGTGAGACCCCTTGGTACATGCAAACAAAAGCTGAGATCATGTATGAAAAAGGTGAGTACAATGAGGCTATCCGGATTGCCAGTAATGCTAGAGATAAGGCAAGAACGGACGGCAATGAAGCCTATGTAACCTCGCTGGACAGAATGATTGACAAGTGGAAGAATGCCAGGAGTAAAAATTAGCGGTTTGGGAATTTATTCCCTCACTGCAAGGGCGGCCTAAATCCGCCCTTTTTTAATTAGTACAGGTTGCATAAAAAAGTGAGGGTTTGGTTCGACCCTCACTTTCTTTGATTCCTAAAATTGTCTTTGATCTTAAGCGATTTCGATCATCTTAACCGGTTTCGGTTTGGCTTCCTCTTTTTTCGGAATATTGATTGCGAGTACACCATCCTTATAAGATGCCTTAATCTTTTCGGCATCGGCCGACTCAGGTAGGGTAAATGCCCGTTTGAATGAACGATAGTTAAACTCCCTGCGGGTAAATTTACCTTCCTTGTCTTTATCGGAACTTTCGGATTTTGCTTCGGCAGAAATGGTCAGGATATTGCGATCGAGATCTATTTTAAAATCTTCTTTCTTCATGCCGGGAGCAGCCATCTGAACTTCAAAACCCTGTTCGTCTTCCTTAATATTTACCGCCGGTATATTAAAACCGGTTTGGGTAACACTGGGTAAATTAAACCAGTCTCGGTCAAAGAAATCTTCCCAAAGCGAAGGGAAGTACACATCATTTTTTTTCATCAGTTTCATAATTGATCCTCCTTTTAATTTTAGTTAATTACTGTTTGATTTACACTTTTATTATCCGCAAAACATTTGCCATTGCGATTTTCCGGACATCGTGGCAGAAACCGGAATGAGCTTATCATGAGTTTCTGTCAATATTTCCGTAGAACCAATCTGCGGGTTGAAAAAATGGCAGTTTTTCTAACCCCTGGAGCGGCGATTTCAATCGCTGGAGTGGTATGGATGTTGGTGCACGGGCGAATAAATTCGCCCCTCCAGATGTAGTTAAAGACGCCTGCGTAGTAGTAGTGGAGCGGCGATTTCAATCGCCGGAGTAGGTATGGGTGTTGGTGTATGGGCGAATGAATTCGCCCCTCCCGATGTAGTTAAAGACGCCTGCGTAGCAGTAGTGGAGCGGCGATTTCAATCGCCGGAGTAGGTATGGATGTTGGTGCACGGGCGAATGAATTCGCCCCTCCAGATGTCGTTAAAAACGCCTGCGTAGTAGTAGTGGAGCGGCGATTTCAATCGCTGGAGTGGTATGAATGTTGGTGCACGGGCGAATAAATTCGCCCCTCCAGATGTCGTTAAAAATGCCTGCGTAGTAGTAGTGGAGCGGCGATTTCAATCGCCGGAGTAGGTATGGATGTTGGTGCACGGG
>CAYRYD010000018.1:74553-97411 GCA_964428345.1 uncultured Saprospiraceae bacterium
CGAATGAATTCGCCCCTCCAGATGTCGTTAAAAACGCCTGCGTAGTAGTTGTGGAGCGGCGATTTCAATCGCCGGAGTAGGTATGGATGTTAGTGCACGGGCGAATGAATTCGTCCCTCCGGATGGCTGCCATGGCAATGTTTCTTTTATCTTGCGGGAGAATCGAATACCAGAGTGTGAGGAGGTATGAGTAAATTGGAAGAAAGACGACGTTTCCTTAAGACAGCCGGAAGCTTGATGGTGGTTGTAACACTGGGTGCCTGTGTATCTCAAACTGATTCAAAGGACGATAGCAGTGACCATACCCCAACAATAGATCCCTGCCAGGATTTCAGTGAAATTTCAGCTGCCGATCTGCAGCTCCGCAAGGGATTCGGTTATGTCGAAGAATCACCCCTTTCCGAATCACGATGTAATAATTGCAATCTGTGGATTCCTCCAAAAGAAGGTCAGACCTGTGGAGGCTGTACCCTGTTCAGGGGCCCGGTCTATGACAACGGTTATTGTACCTATTGGGCTCCGGTGATCTGAAACTATCCAGGAATACTCACAGCTTTCGCAATTTCAGTCGGTCTGACACTTTAGCTTATGAATTAGTCCGTAATGTCCTTCCATTTGTCAGGATCGACTTCCTTTGCGTCTTTCAGCATTTGCTGCAGGACCGGATCAAGCTCTGGTGTCTTGCCGGCCTTCCTGGATCCATTTAGGAATCCAAATAATGCGGGTTGAGTTATTTTCGATTTTTTATCAGCCTGTGCTACCAGCGTCTTTTGCATGATTTCTACTTCCCCGGCGTCTTGACGGTTGCCAACGATAAAAGCCAGGTCTTCCAGAAATTTTGTTTTCATGGAGTCCAGGGACTGAAAAAAGGCAGGATATTCCGTCAAATCTGTTAAAAACTCAAGAGATGATCCGGCCGGCGTGCTTAGGATAGCCATTTGAAACCACGGATCCTGATAATGCTTTTGCAACAGGGTTTTCAGCTCACCTTTGACTTCCGGTCCTTCAAACTGGCCCAGACTCAGGCAGGCCTGGAAGGCTACCCGGATATCGGGATCACTGGTACATTGAAGAACCAGGGACAATCCATCTGGCAATGTTTCAGCCAGGATCAATCCCTGTTCACGTAACGTAGGGGAAGTATCACCGACTGCCTTTTCGATGATGCTACGGTCGCAGGCACCAAGGGCCTCCAGACAATAAAAGGCGTGCAGCCGGGTCAATTCCTGATCGGAATCTAAAAATAACTGCTTCAGCGGGTCGATCAAAATGACATCGGCACGTTCCAGTATAAGACGATGTGCCTGAAATCGATGCCACCGGTTGGGATGACCAAGTAAAGAGATCAGTTCTGGACCTGACTTTTGGCTCAGATCTTCAAAGTCGGTCACCGGCGCCTGACCAGCCGGCCGGATGCGGTAGATCCGCCCTCGGTCGCTGCCCTCCAGAAAATCCATATCTTCCTTGAGATCTTCCGGAATGGACAACGGTGTTTCAATGTGCTGACGATAGAAATCGATGACATAAAGGAAACCATCCGGTCCTACGGTAAAGTTGACCGGTCTGAACCAGGAATCGACCGAAGCCAGAAATTCGGTACTTTTTTCTGTTTCAGCTCGGGAAGCTTCATAAGTCGGACTGTCGTCAAGTGGAGTCAGGATATCCCGGTGAATCAAATTGCCTGCCACATCACCGGTAAAGATGGAACCATAGTATGGCGGAGGAAAGGTGTGACCGCCGTAAAAGGTACCTCCCGATGCTCCGGTAAAGTGATCTTCAGCGTACTCAATTCTTCCCAGATCTTGTTCATCGTACGACTTTTGACGTCGTCTCGTCCTTTCTGCCCGCCAGTAGGGGGCAGGAGTCAGTTGAAACATTTCGAGTTCGTGATCGGAAATATTGACTGTGGCATTTTTAACCGGTAAATAGGGATTGCGGTATAAATATTTCCAGGGAATGACCGGCTGACGGATGTGCAGGGTATTCTGGGTTACAAATTTGTGGATTCGGTCATTAAAGGCTTGTCCAAACTGGGCCGGACCACTGACCAGTTGGTACTGGTCGCGGTCAAGCCGGAAACGAAAGTCTCCACCTGCCACCGAAAATGTTTTCCCTGAAGAGTCTTTCCAGTATTTGATATCACCTCCCTGACCATTATTCGCCGCATAAATCCAGTTATCCGGCATAAACTTCAGATTGGTGATCTGGGCCTCGGAATTGTTTTCAAAGAAACCGCTGAAGAGATGTTGGGTCGAATCTGCCCGGCCATCACCATCGGTGTCCTGCAGGTACATAATATGGGGGGCAGCGGTCACTAAAAAACCATCCCTCCATGGATGGATACTGGTGGCTTCGCTGATTTTATCGGCAAAGACCGTGGCCCGGTCTATACGTCCATCCCGATTGTCGTCAAACAATTGCTTAATCCGGCCGGTTCCTTTTCCAGGCTCCGGTTTAAAGGGATAGTCCGGCATTTCGACCACATAGATTCTTCCTTTCTGATCAAAAATCATCTCCACCGGATCAGCTACCAGCGGCTCGGCAGCGAAAATATCTACTGCAAATTCGGGTGAAATGGTAAATCCTGCGACCGTTTCCTCCGGGCTTTGCGGTGGGTCGTAAAGATCATCACTGCAGGCAATCGAAAATAAAGACAGTAGGAAAATTGGGGCTAAGTCCTTCTTATGGTACCACTTCATAATTACTCGAGACGTTAACTCATTGTCGATAAAATTGTTTGTTCGATAAGGTTCTGCAAGTAAATCACCGCTGCTGATCATACCGTAAATGAACCCCAGGATAAACTTAATCAAAATTGTGGTGCTGCCAAGGTTGCTTTTAAAAGGATGGTTTGCCAGGAGAACAAATGGTAGCTCCCCTGGGCTGAAGCCATGACAGACCTGCAGGCAAGGAAAATTGGTTCCTTTACAGTTAAAGTGTATTTTGAGGACAAAGGATAACTGACTTTTTCAAACGATTGAACCAATGAGTCGATTTGTTTTTCTGAGTTTATACCAGATTTGCTGGCTTCTGCCGGTGATGCCTGTACTGGGGCAAGGTACGGTTGGAGCACCAGCCCTCCCAGTCCCCTGGCTAAAGATCAGTGACGATTCCCGCTATCTGGTTACTGACAAGGGTCACCCCTTTTTCTGGCTTGGAGGTACTGCCTGGGAATTGTTGCACCGGCTCAACCGGGAAGAGGTGGTGCAATACCTTGACGACCGGGCGGAGAAAGGCTTTACGGTGATTCAAACTGTGGTTCTGGCTGAGTTGGATGGATTAAACACACCCAATGCCTACGGAGAAAGGCCATTGTTTAACAATGATCCTACCCGGATCAATGAAAAGTATTTTACCCATGTAGACTACGTGATCGATGAGGCAGGAAAAAGAGGGATGTATATCGGTTTGTTGCCAACCTGGGGAGACAAATTTAACAAGGCAACCTGGGGTACCGGACCTGAAATTTTTACACCCGACAATGCTTTGATTTACGGAAGACTCCTGGCGGAAAGATACCGGGATAAACCAAACCTGATCTGGATTCTGGGAGGCGATCGCTGGCCGGCTGATGAGGAGGATTACGCAATTATCCGGGCGATGGCGCGGGGTATCCGGCAGGTGGATCAACGGCATCTGATGACTTACCATCCTGCGGGAGGCAAGAACGCTACGGACTATTTCACACCGGAAGACGACTGGTTGCAGCTCGATATGATCCAGTCTGGACATGATCGCAATGCCAGGGAATATCGTTTTGTGAACACCAGCCGGGCCAGGGAACCAGTGAGACCGGTGATCAACGGAGAGGCCCGGTATGAGGATCATCCCAATCAGTTTAAACCGGTCGAAAAAGGGTGGATGGACCAAACCGATGTACGTCAGTCGGCTTATTGGTCAATGCTGGCCGGCGCCGCTGGTTATACTTACGGTTGTCACGATATCTGGCAGATGTGGTCAGCAGAGAAGACCGCCGTAAATGGGGCCAGAACCAGCTGGAAGGTAGCACTCGATCTTCCAGGTTCCGGGCAGGTAGGTTTGATGCGGCGTCTCTTCGAGACTTTTCCCTGGCAGGCATTCGAGGAGGATCAAAGCCTGATCCTCAATGAGAATCCGGAAAACGAAGCCTATCAGATGGCAGTGGTCTCCGGTACCCGGGATGTCATGATGATTTACATCCCTGATGGTTCGAAGGTACAGGTTGATCTTTCAAAACTACGGGGCGATCAGGTTAAGGCATTCTGGTTTAATCCCAGAGATGGGGGTAAAAAGGAGATCGGAACTTTCAAAACAAGCGACCGGCCTTTTTTTGAACCATGGTCGAAAGGATGGGGGAGCGACTTTGTTCTGGTTATCATCACAGAGGGAGCAGACTATCATTTTTAGGTTATCCGGTTATCCTGATGGTCTTTCCGGATAAGTGTACCGGCCATACTCAGTATCCTTTGACATTCCGACTCCCCTTGGGTGCTGATCAAATAATTTCTATCTTACCCATAACTAATCTGTTATCTGATGTCAGGTCCCGGTATTCACCAGTTTTGCGGTTTGTTATTCTTCTTTTCCTCCTGTTTGGTTGGAGCCCAGGAGGATGGATGGAGAAGCCTGTTTGACGGTAAATCCCTGCAGGGTTGGTCGATTCATAGTGGTTATGCCAAATACCACGTCGAAAACGGTGCAATTGTGGGTACTGCCGTACCTAACAGTCCCAATACTTTCCTCTGTACCGATGAAGAGTTCGCAGATTTTATCCTCGAGTTTGAGGTATTTCTCGACGATCCTGAGTTGAATTCAGGCGTCCAGTTTCGCAGTCAGATCGCACCGGAGGAATTAACTTTCTGGTTCAGGAACGATCAGGGACAGCCCGTAAGAAGGACGATTCCCCAAGACCGGGTTTATGGCTATCAGGTGGAGATCGCCGATGAGAGCGGTGGTGGCTCGGGAGGAGTGTATGATGAAGCACGCCGGGCGTTTATGATTTACCAGGCTTCACCGGGGTCAGCTGCTTCCAGGGCTTTTAAGAACGATCAATGGAACCGATACCGGGTAGAATGCAGGGGGATCTCCATAAAGACCTTTGTCAATGACATTCCCTGCGCTGACTTCAGTGATGCCCTGGGTTCTTCCGGCATCATTGGCCTTCAGGTTCATGGGGTGGGAGACCGGACTACTCCCTACCGGGTGCGCTGGCGCAGCATCCGGATTCAAGAATTAACGGAGTAGAGTGGAGAACAGAGCGCTGATAAAGACCGGGGTTTCATTACTAATGGCCACACTGGTGGTTGCATTGGGTCTGGTTTTTTCCGGTTCTTCGAAGACCAACGGTAAGATCATTCTCCATGGAGCCAGTCAGTTCGATCACCATCACGCCTATACCCGGGCGTTAGTGAAATTTGAAGAATTGGTCCGGGACTATTATCAGGGACCGGAGAAAATTGAGTTTGTCCTTCACGCCAATGGTGAGCTGGGAGTAGAGAAAGATTTTTTTACCTACATGAACATTGGAGCAGTGGTTGATTATGCCATTCTGGCGCCCTCGCATGTTTCTACTTTTTCGCCGATGGCCACACTGATGGATATTCCCTTTTTATTCCGCGACGGTGATCACTATCTTAAATCACTCGATCAAGATGTCTTTAAGGAAATCAGGGATGAGTCCTGAAACGGGCAGATGTCCTGATCGCGGGTTACGGTGGGGGAGAAAAACGGCATATTTTCGGCCGGCGACCCGTACGTAATCTCAGGGAGTTGCAGGGCTTTACCATGCGGGTCATGGGCTCCCCGATCCAGAGCCGCATGTTTGCCGCCCTGGGGGCTACTCCAACGGTGATCAGCAGCGATGAGATCTACAATGCCCTCCAGACAGGGGTCATCGAGGGCGCGGAAAACTCGGCAGCGGTGATTGATCTGTTAAAATGGTATGAGGTGGCCACTGAGGTTTCCCTGACCGCTGTTTCCTATATAGTCCGGCCATTGTTTTTCAATGCCAAGCGATTTCGGTCTTTTCCGGTCGAACTGCAGGAGGCTATGCTCCGCGCTGCTCCGGAAGCTATGGCCTACGAAAGAACCATCGAAATGGGACAGGACGACCCGGTTCTGGAAGGCCTCCGGAAATCGGGCAAGATCAATGTGCACCATTTCGAGGACCGGGCAGAAATGCTCCGGCTGGCTGAGCCTGTAAAAAAGGCCTTTGCCGAAGAAATTGGAGCTAGCCGGATTCTGGAGGCCATCAATGCCATTGAACCATGAAGCGTTTTCTGGAAAAATATGTCCGCTTTCTAAGGTTCTTCCTGACCATTATGATGTTGCTGCTAATCATTCCGGTTTTTTTACAGATCGTTTCCCGGGTTGTCCCTTTTATTCCGCGTTACATCTGGACGGAAGAAATTGCCCGTTTTGCCTTTATCTGGATCATCATGGCAGGGGCAACCATAGCGGTGCGGGAAGGCACCCACTTTAGTGTCGATATGCTCAAAAATTACAATCTGGCTACTGAAAATATCCTAAAGCAGATCATGTTGATACTGATGCTGGTATTTGCCATCTTTTTCTTGATTGGTGGCTGGCAATTTGCAGCAACCGGGTTGATGCAACGGTCAGAGATTGCCGGATTGCCGGTGATAGCAATTTATCTGGCGTGGCCACTGGCGGGTCTTAGTTGGATCTTATTTCTGCTGGAACATCTGTACGATCATTTTGCAGCCAAAAATCCGGAGGAATAATGGGACCAGTTGAAGTTGCATTGATCCTGATTTTAGGCTTCTTAGTGTTGGTCCTGTTGAGGGTACCAGTCTCCTTTGCTTTGGGATTATCGACTATACCGGTATTCCTTTTTCATGACCGTTTGACGATCACGCTCTTGTTTACTGAAATGTTTCAGGCCTACAATTCATTCCTATTGCTGGCAGTACCATTCTTCCTGCTGGCCGCCAATCTGATGAATGCTGCCGGGATCACCGACCGGCTGGTCAATTTTGCCAAAGCACTCATCGGTTTCCTGCCCGGTGGTCTGGGGCATGTCAATATTATGGTGAGCATGCTTTTTGCCGGAATTTCCGGCTCATCCACTGCTGATTCAGCCGGTATCGGATCCATCATGATCCCGGCGATGAAGAAAGAGGGGTACAATGCCGCTATGTCTGTGGCGATCACTGCTTGTTCGTCGGTTATGGGAGTCATCATTCCTCCCAGTGTGTTGATGATTATCTGGGGAGGTGTGATGTCGGTGTCTATTGGCGCCTTGTTTCTGGCAGGCATTCTTCCGGGTATCGCCATCGGGCTCTCGATGATGGTTACCATGTATATTTATGCCCTTCGAAAAGGATATCCCAGAACTCCTTTCCCTGCTATCAAGGAATTTTTTTTGAGTCTGGGCAAGGCCGTGGTCCCGATGCTGACTCCGGTCATCATTGTCGGAGGGATTGCCGGTGGTTTTTTTACGGCAACCGAAGCATCGCTGGTTGCGGTGTTATATTCCATGTTTTTAGGAATGATGATGTACCAATCGGTTGACTGGAGCCAATTTTTGTCGGTCATTTATGAATCGGGCCGCTTTTCTGCAATCGCATTGTTTGCAGTGGGTACCGCATCGGCATTCGCTTTTTTACTGGCATTCTTTAAAGTGCCTGATGCGATCGTAAGTCAGTTGGCAATATTACAAATGGGATTTGTCGGTACAGGTCTTACCATTGCGGCAGCGTTTTTACTCATCGGTATGTTTATCGACGCAATTCCGGCCATCATTATTTTGGGTACGGTCTTGTGGCCTGTAGCTCAGTCCGCCGGATTTCATCCCATTCATTTTGCCATTATTGGTGTGGTATCCCTGGCATTTGGCCTGGTAACCCCTCCCTATGGATTGTGTCTCCTGATTACCTGTGCGCTGGGTGAGGTCAAAGTTGCGGCCGCCCTCAAATACGTCGTCATCATCCTGATTCCGATGCTATTGGTCCTGTTGCTGATCATCCTTTTGCCTCAGGTAGTCCTTTGGTTGCCCAGTGTCTTGATGCCGGAATCGTACTGAATAGGAAGGCTCAAGATCAAAACCTCCAAAGGACGCCGGTATCATCAGGAAATCACTCCCAGTTTTTTCCCAACCTTACCAAAAGCCTGCACCGCTTTCTCAATATCTTCCGGTTCGTGGGCAGCTGAAATCTGTACACGGATCCGGGCCTTACCTTTGGGCACAACCGGATAAAAGAAGCCTATCACATAAATACCTTCATCCAGCAGCAACCGTGCAAAATCCTGGGCTAGTCTGGCATCATACAACATGATCGGGGTGATTGGATGCTCTCCCGGGATGATATCAAATCCCGATTGAGTCATGGCAGTACGAAACTGACGGGTATTGCGTTCGAGTTTATCCCGGAGTTGAGTAGACGCTGATAGCATCTCCAGCACTTTGATCGATGCGCCGGCAATAGCCGGGGCCAGGGTATTGGAAAACAAATAGGGCCGGCTCTTCTGGCGGAGTATTTCCACAATTTCTCTTCTCGCTGCGGTAAAACCGCCGGAAGCCCCTCCCAGGGCTTTTCCATAGGTGCCGGTAATGATGTCCACCCGGCCCATGGCATTGCGGTATTCATGACTACCCTTTCCATGTTGGCCAATAAAACCGGTAGCGTGGCAGTCGTCGATCATGACCATCGCATCGTATTTTTCCGCCAGATCACAGATATGCCCGATCTGGGCAATCGTTCCGTCCATACTGAATACCCCATCGGTAGCGATCATGCGTCTCCGGGCTCCGGCAGCCTGCTTCAGCTGATCTTCGAGGTCGTTCATATCGTTGGTCTTATAGCGGTATCGGGTGGCTTTACACAGGCGCACCCCATCGATGATGGATGCGTGATTCAGTTCATCTGAGACAATGGCATCTTCAGGTCCCAGAAGGGGCTCGAAAAGGCCGCCATTGGCATCAAAAGCGGCGGCATACAGAATGGCATCTTCCATTCCCAGAAACTCTGCAGTGGCCTTTTCCAGTTCTTTGTGAATGGTCTGGGTACCGCAGATAAAGCGGACAGACGATAGTCCGAAACCATAACGATCCAGGGCAGCGTGGGCTGCTGCCATTATGTCCGGGTGGGAGGAAAGCCCCAGGTAGTTATTGGCGCAGAAATTCAGGACCTCTCCGGTCTGGGTGGTTGCAATATGTGCTCCCTGCGGAGTGGTAATGATTCGTTCCTCCTTGTATAGTCCGGCTTCCCGGATTCCCTGGATCTCCGATAGTAATTCTGATTTAACCGATTGGAACATAGTCAGTTGGATTTATTTTGATAGTAATTCTCCAGATGTAAAATCATGTCAGCCGTCATTGTGTGCAGATCATAGGCGGGATTCCATCCCCAGTCTTCCCTGGCCCGGGTATCATCGATGGATTCTGACCAGGAGGAAGCAATGGCCTGCCGGAAATCCGGCTCATATTCGATGGTAAATCCTGGTATATGATGGCGAATGGCATTGGCCAGTTCTGCCGGAGTAAAACTCATTCCGGTGATATTATAGCCTGCTCTCAACCGGATTTTTGATCCGGGTGCCTCCATCAATTCGGTCGTTGCCCGCATGGCATCGTCCATATACATCATGGGAAGGCGGGTATCGGGTTCGAGAAAGCAGGTGTAATGTCCGTCTTTAATCGCTGCGTGAAAAATCTCAACGGCATAGTCGGTAGTACCCCCTCCCGGTAAACTGTCATGTCCGATGATGCCCGGATAACGAAGAGACCGGACATCGAGCCCATAACGCTGATGGTAGTAGTTACACCAATTTTCGCCCGCCAGTTTGCTCATTCCATATACGGTAGTGGGAAGGAGGGGAGCATCCTGAGGAGTATGGATTTTCGGAGTGGAAGCTCCGTGTACGGCAATGGTGCTGGGAAAAAATACTTTCTCAACCTTGAATTCACGGGCAATGTCCAGGATGCTGAGCAAACCGTTAAGGTTGACATTCCAGGTCTTGAGAGGATTCCACTCACCATTAGCTGATAAAATCGCTGCCAGATGATAGATCTCCGTGATCTGAAAATCTTCGATGATTTCCCGGATCCGCTGCACATTAAGGATGTCAAGCATCAGGAATGGATCATCGTCGTAGGAAGGCCGGACAATATCGCTGGCGATAACCTCCTCACGGCCATATTTTTTTCTGAGGGTCCGGGTCAGGATCGTGCCGATCTGTCCGTTGGCTCCGGTAACTAGGATGGACATACATTTGCGGTTCTACACTGCAAGTTGCGATATTCCCAGGTGATAGCAAAATCCGATACCATCTCCGGTAAAGTGTACTTCCAATGCAATATCACGATCTCTGGACACTGCATTAATCATCATGCAACAGGGGGATCTGGTCGAGAAACCGGTAGGTCCTAAGCTCGTAATCCATCTGGCAGCAGTAGCTGTTTTTGCCGTTGGTAACCCAGAGGAAGGGTACATTGAAGGACAAATTATAACGGGCAATCTGATCGAAAGCATCCTGACTGATGGTTGTTTGGGGCGCTTTGCACTCCACCAGCATGAAGGGTTCCAGGTCCTTCTGGTACACCAGGATATCAAACCTGCGGGAGAGCCCGTGATAAAGTACTTTTTTCTCCACCTGAATCAACCGGGAAGAATAACCGCCATCGATCAGGTGATGTAAAACCAGCTGTCGTACTAATTCTTCCGGGGTAAACCGTACCCATTTGAGTCGAACAATATCCCAGATGAGAGCCTGATTTCCCTGCCTCTTCATGCGTAAAGCAGACTGGTACCGGAGCAGATCGAGTTCGACCATCATACAATTGCATTATCGTCTGCAAATAACTAAATTTGCGCCCGTCTTTTAGAACCCCTTAAATGGGAATCCTCCTGTCAGGTGGAATAAACTAAACTAAAAACTGGAGATGGACATAGTAATTGATCATTTATCAAAAAGTTATGGCTTTCAGAAAGCAGTAGATGACATTTCATTTACGGTAAAAACCGGCGAAATTCTGGGATTTCTCGGTCCCAATGGTGCTGGTAAAACCACGACGATGAAAATGATCACCGGCTATCTGGACATCGAGGAAGGCGATATCACGATGAACGGAAAATCCCTTAGACAGCACGATATGAAACAAAATATCGGCTATTTACCGGAACACAACCCGCTTTACCTGGAGATGCCGGTAGTCGATTACCTTAAGTTTTGTGCTGCTCTTCAACAAGTGCCGGCTTCGCAGATTGATCAGCAAATCCGGAAAATGGTGAGACTCACTGGCCTGGATGTGGAAAAACACAAGAAAATCGGAGAACTATCAAAGGGATTCCGGCAGCGGGTAGGCCTGGCTCAGGCAATGATTCACGATCCGGAAGTTTTAATCCTTGATGAGCCAACGACCGGTCTTGACCCCAATCAGATCGTGGAGATCAGGGAACTGATCCGCAAGATGGGTAAAGAGAAAACGGTGATCCTCAGTACCCATATATTACCGGAGGTTGAAGCGACCTGTGACCGGATCCTCATTATCAATAAGGGGAAGATCGTGGCTGATGGTACCGCCGATACCCTGCGAAAACAAGCGCAGGGCCATCAGGTACTGAGAGTGAAGATCATGGCACCTCACTATGAGGAAGTGTACGATCACCTCAGAAAATTGCGCTCGGTTTCTGCCGTTGATATCCTTGACCGGACAAAAAACCAGTTTGAAATTCAAAGTGTTGCTAACCAGACGAGCAATGAAAACGTGTTTAAACTTTGTGTGGAAAAAGGTTGGATCCTTACCGAAATGATACCATTTGAAACCAAACTCGAAGATATTTTCCGCGAATTAACAATGAACTAAAAAAGTGATACATCATGAGTCCAATCTGGATAATCGCCAAACGGGAATTAAATTCTTTCTTTGATTCATTGGTAGCCTATATTATGCTGATCGCCTTTCTGGGGTTTAGCGGTTTTTTTACCTGGCTGTTTGGAAGCGATATCTTTCTGGTGAAAGAGGCCAGTTTGCAGGTGTTTTTCGGAGTAGCTTTCTGGACACTTTTTTTCTTTATACCTGCTATTACCATGCGGCAGTTGGCTGAAGAAAGAAAGACCGGTACTATTGAAATGTTACTGACCAAATCCATCAATAACCGGCAATTGGTCGTGGGAAAGTGGCTGGCGTGTTTTCTCCTGGTGGTGATCGCCCTGGCTTTTACTATTCCCTATTATCTGACGGTTGCGTCTATCGGCGATATTGATCATGGGGCCACCATCAGCGGGTATCTGGCGCTACTGCTGATGAGTGCCGTATATATCAGTATCGGAATATTTGCCAGTAGCATTACCAATAATCAGATTGTTGCCTTTTTACTGGCTTTACTCATCGGTATTTTCTTTCATTTTTTGTTTGGTATTCTTGCAGGGAGTACTACCGGCTGGGTCAGTGAGATACTGAATACCCTTAGCCTGAATAATCATTTTGAGTCGATCAGCAGGGGAGTCCTCGATTCGAAAGACCTGATTTATTTTATTTCCATCACATTATTTGGAATATTTCTTTCCGAATACATGATTGCAAAAAGAAAATAAGTATGAAAAATTCGGTATCCGTTCTCCTGGTTGCAGGCATTGTTTTACTGCTGAATGTTTTATCGAAGCAATTGTTTTTCAGAATCGATCTGACTGAAGGCAATCAGTATACGTTAAGTAAGGCTACAAAGGATATTTTGCGGGAACTGGAAGATCCTGTTACTGTAAAAGCTTATTTTTCCCAGGATTTGCCGGCAAACGTTGCCAAAACCCGCCGTGATTTTCAGGAAATGCTGATTGAATACAGCAACCTGTCGCGGGGTAATGTAGATTATGAATTTGTCAATCCCAATGCCGATCCCACTATCGAACAGGAAGCGATGCAGAGCGGCATAGCACCAGTCATGATCAATGTGCGGGAAAAAGATCAGGTCAAACAGCAGAAAGCCTATATGGGGGCTATCATTAAACTCGGTGATCAGGAGGAAGTCATTCCTTTTGTGCAGCCGGGTGGAGCCATGGAATATTCGTTGACCACCGGTGTCAAAAAGCTGGCGGTCGTTGACAAGCCTTCGGTAGGATTGATACAGGGACACGGTGAACCGGGATTTCAGGAGCTTTCCCAGGCCTATCAGGCATTGAGTATTTTGTACAATGTCGAACTGATTGACCTTCCTTCAATCGATGCGATTGACCTTCGTTTTAAAACGGTGGCTATGGTCGGTCCGTCTGATACTATTAATCCAATAGATCTGGCCAAGCTGGATCAGTTTTTGGATCGGGGAGGTCACCTTTTTCTCGCATTTGACCGGGTCAACGGTGATCTACAGACGGCTTCCGGTTCTGCGATTGATATTGGACTGGTTACCTGGCTGGCCGATAAGGGGATAGTTGTGGATGATAGTTTTATCACCGACGCATCCTGTGGCAATGTAACCGTTCAGCAGCGTGCCGGATTTATGACCTTTAATAATCAGGTGAGTTTTCCTTATCTGCCGTTGGTCAACCAGTTTCCGGAGCATCCGGTAACCGAAGGTCTCGAACAGGTGATTTTTGAGTTTGCCAGCCCCATCCGGTTTGTGGGCGACAGCAGTCTGCGCTTCACGCCACTGGTGACCAGTTCTGAAACCTCCGGGTCGGTCAAGGTACCGACATACTTTGATATTCAAAAACAGTGGACCAAAGCTGATTTTCCCCAGCAGCACTTACCCATTGCCGCCATAGTAGAGGGTAATTTTGGTCAGAATCCGGCCACCCTGATCGTCGTATCCGACGGTAATTTTCCGGTAAGTGGCCAACGCGGTCAAAATCCGGATAATGTCAGTCTGATGGTCAACAGCATTGACTGGCTGTCGGATGATACCGGCCTGATTGCCTTGCGTACCAAAGGAGTGAGCTCCCGTCCGATCGAAGAAATAGAAGATGGCAAACGTTCCTTCCTCAAATATTTGAATTTTCTCTTACCGATTGCCCTGATATTGGTGTATGGATTTTTCAGAAATCAGAAAAGCAATAATCAGCGCTTAAGAAGAATGCAGGAAAGGTGGGTATAAATACCATGTTTTTTAACCATAAAAGCTTTCGATAAATTATGAATAACAAGACACTGGCGATTGCTTTTGGCGCTTTGTTACTGATCTATCTGCTCACGAAATTACTGGGTGGTAACCGTGAACGAAGTTTTGATCCAAACATTGTAACCATTGACACGGCCACTGTCGATCGAATCGTCATTCATCCGGCGTCTGGTGGTGAGACCTTTGAAGTGCAGAAAACAGGCAATGGATGGCAGTTGAACAGAGGTGCTGATCAATACCTGGCTACGACAACAAGTGTCAGGGGACTGCTGACCAACCTCTCTTCCATTGAAGCTGACCGGATCGTGTCTAAAAATCCGGACCGATATAAAGACTATGCCGTTGACGAAGATGGAGGTACCCGTATCGAAGTATTTACCGGCAACCGTAAACAGAGTGACCTGGTGGTCGGGCGTTTTAATTTTAATCAGGCTACCCGTAATGGCATATCGTATCTCCGGAAATACGATGACGAAGCAGTCTATTCGGTTGATGGCTTTTTAAGTATGAGCCTAAGCCAGGGGCCGGACAATTACCGGAATAAAGTACTCACTTCGCTGAATGCTTCCGATCTGACCAGACTGACACTTTTGGATAATGGGAACAGCATTACGATCACAAAACCCGATAGTATCTGGCGGGACCCTGACGGGACGGAGGTTGATTCGACGGCGATGGCCAATTACCTGAATACCATCCGCTCGGTCAATGGCGGTACTTTTGTGAATGACCGTAGTGATGCCGGGGAGCAGTTGAAACAATTGACCATTGAAGGTAACAATCTGTCAGCTCCTGTCGAAATCCACTGTTATACTTCCAGCGATACCAGTCACCATTTTGTGATTCAGGCTTCCACTAATCCGGAAGGTTATTTTTTCAGCGACAGCAGTGGGATCTATAAACGCTTTTTTGAAGATTTTCCAGTGACTGGAGGTAATTGAGAATCCGGTGCATAAAAATGCACTACTAAAATAGGCTACACCCACATGACAAATAAGGAAATAGCCCGGTCATTCAGGTTGCTGGCAAAGCTGATGGAAATGCAGGGAGAAAATCCCTACAAGATCCGGTCGTATGAATCGGTTGCCGGCCTGATATCAAAATTGGGTACTCCGCTTTCGGAAATGACTCCACAGGATATCGATGAACTAAAGGGAGTGGGGAGTGCAATCAGTGCAAAAATTCAGGAATTGTTGACGGTTGGCAAAATGAAGACCCTTGAGCGGTATAAAGGAGAGGTGCCCGAGGGTATTCAGGAGATGCTTCAGATCAAAGGTTTGGGTGCCAGAAAAGTCAGATCCGCCTGGGAGGAACTGGGAGTGGAGAATGCAACCGAACTCCTGTATGCCTGCAATGAAAACCGCCTGATCGAGTTAAAGGGTTTTGGTGCAAAAACCCAGGAGGAGATACGCAAACAACTGGAATTTTTCCTCAGTAATCGACAGAATTTCCTCTATGCCAGCATCGAGGCCACGGGCCTGGCTCTACTGGATCAGCTGAGGGAAGCCAATCCCTGGGGGAGATGGGAGGTGACCGGCGCTTTCCGGAGAAAGGAACCCATCCTGGACAAGCTGGAATATCTGGTGGAGGACCGTTCGATGTGGCCGGGTCTGCAGGTTGTGCCGGGATTGGTCCCAACAAAAACCGGACCGGATCAATGGGAGGGTATATGGGGTGAGCAGACCAGGGTCGTGATTTACCGGGCAGATTCCTCTTCTTTCGGCAGCCGCTGGCTGCAGACTACCGGTCCGGAAAGCATCCTGTCGGGACCGGTTAACCGGCATTATGCTACGGAAGCTGAAGCCTTTAAGGCACGGGGAAAAAAATGGATACCTCCCGAATGCCGGCATGATCTTTTACTGACCCGTGATTTTCCGGAGCGGATCCTGGAAGAAAAGGATATCCGGGGAGTCGTGCATGCGCATTCTACCTTTAGTGACGGTGTTCATACCATCGGTGAGATGGCTTCCTACAGCAGGGAGAAGGGATATAGTTACCTGGTCATAACCGATCACTCCCAGATCGCTGTCTATGCCGACGGGATGGATGAGGCTAAAATCATCGCCCAGTGGGCGGAAATCGACCGGCTGAACAGCGAAGATCCTGCTTTCCGGATTGTCAAGGGTATAGAATGCGATATCCTTAATGACGGCGATCTGGACTACAGTGATGAACAAAGAGCTGGATTCGAATGTGTACTGGCTTCCATTCATACCAATATCAGGATGGATGAAGAGAAAGCTACCTCCCGTCTGATCAAAGCCGTCGAGCACCCGCATACAAACATGATCGGCCACCCTACCGGCCGGTTACTCCTCGGGAGAAATGGGTACCCCCTGGATATGCGGAAAGTAATCGATGCCTGTGCCGCCAATCAGGTAGCAATCGAAATCAATGCCAGCCCTTACCGGCTGGATCTGGATTGGACGCACATTGGTTATGCCGTGGAGCGAGGAGTGAAATTGTCAGTAAATCCGGACGCACATGGCCGGGAATTTATTGATGATATCCGGTTTGGCGTGATCATTGCAAGAAAAGGTTGGTTACCGGTAGAAAGCTGCCTTAACGCTCTATCAGTTGATGATTTTCTCAGATTTTGTAAAAAGTAAGGGGGTCACAGGCAACTTTTAGCAGAATTGCCTTGTTTCCCATACAATAAAATATAGAGAGTCTTCTTTATTACTAGCATAAACTTCTATTTTTGTCTAAATAAGTTAATTCAAAATATGAAAAGTATGAGATTGCCTATGTCATTTCTGATGTCTGCACTGGTCAGCCTCTTTTTGATGAGTTGCCAGGGAGATAAAAGTGGCGCCAAAGACGAAGCCAGAGCTGAACTGGAAAATACCGGTGCCGGAGCTGTAGCCACCTCCGGTAGTGCCGTAGAAACTCCGGCTGCTGATGCAGTACCGGTAGGACCCACCACCACCATTGAATTTGCTGATACCAAACATGACTATGGTGTCATTGAGCAGGGTGAAAAAGTATCTCACATCTTTACTTTCAAGAATACCGGAAATGAACCCCTGGTTTTGAGCAATGTGAAACCCAGTTGCGGCTGTACGACTCCCAAGTGGACAAAAGAGCCCATTGCTCCCGGTGGTGAAGGAGAAATTATGGTGGAATTTGATTCCAAGGGAAAAAGTGGAAAGCAGACCAAGACGGTTACTATCACCGCCAATACCGATCCTGCTACAACGATTCTGACTATTACCGGTGATATTCAGACTCCTGATTCATCGAGCTGAGACAGAACACAGTTAATCAATGAGATAAAAAAAGAGCATCCGGTTGGAGGCTCTTTTTTTTTTGACTTCAGCTCATCGTTGCCCGGGAATCACATTTTTCAATGTGTAAATATCGATATTACGGTAAGATCCGATCTTTTCTTTTAAATAGGGTTTGAGATCTTCGTTTTCATAGGGTTTGGGGTCTGCAATAAAGAGATATCCTGCTCCCTCACGGATTTTCTGGTCGATGATTTCAGGGTTCATCTGAATGCCATAGTCGGTCCAGCCTTTTCGGTCCATTAGGTACAGGGTAATGTTGATGCTGTAGTCGGACAGGCTCAAGACCTTTTCATCCCTTCCAATACCCAGTTCCTGCAAGGTTGGTTCCAGTTCGCTGAATGCCTGAAAAATGTCCCGGTGATGTAGATTCCGATAACCATTGATATCGTAGCGTTCCACCATTCTTCGCCGGGTAAAGTCAGCACTGTGGGTCAGGATGACCAGAAGCATAAGCGGCATCAGGAATGAATGGAATGCCTTGGGGAGCTTTGCCCTGAAGACCTGGAAGAAAGCCAGAAGAAGTATCGGTACGACGATATAGAGGTCAATAATGTAATAATCATGCCACTGTAGCGCTCCAAAAAACAGCAGGCAAAATGCGGCAGACCCCAGCGCAGTCAGCAAAAATAAAATCAGTACTGAGCGTTCGGTTTTTCTGTAGTAAAGGATGGTTAAGAGACCCAGTATGGCCAGTAATATCTCAATAGCAGGCCGAAAATAATCCCACCGGAGGTGATAAATGATGTGGTTCCAGGTTTCCGATATCTGATCAGCTGTCATCTTCCAGACAGGCAAGGTCCCAATCAGGAAAATACCACCGGTATGTTGACTATTGTAATATACTGCGTACCGGTACCAGAGCAAAGGAATAATCAGGACCAGGGCCAATAGAGGGATATGATAGCCTTTGACCGGGAAGATCCTTTTTTCGAAGGTTACTATCTTCAGGCGTTCCAGCAGATATATCAGTAAGATGGCAATAAAGGACAGGAGGGAAGACACCTTCAGCAAAGCTGCCAGGGTATAAAAGAAACAAAACCAGATAAACCGGGAGGTTTTGGGATTGCGCCGGTAAGAAAAAAAGAAATAAAGTCCAACTCCGGCAAATGAGAAGGCTGCTATATTCATTAGAAAGTTGCTTCCATAATAGACGAGTACCGGAGAAGAAAATAACAGAAGACCGGCGAATATCCCGGCAAATGAATGCTCCAGTTCCTGTTCGAGGATTCTGAATATGGCAAATAGTCCACAGAAAAACAATATGGTCATCAGCAACCGGTATACCCAGATATTACGGCCGGTAATCGTCCAGATTTTGGCTACCAGATAATAGATAATGGGGAATTCACTGATCGTTTTGCCGGTTCCGTCCTGGCCGAGATAGTGTACGGAAGGCTGGAGAAAAGGATTTTTGTCTTCATAATAGTTGGTCGTCAGCGACAGACAATCAGCTTGTCTCCATTGATGAATGCTCTGAGGAATCTGATACAGGATCTCGTCGTAGCGGTAGATCAGGGCCAGGGTCAGAAATCCGGCGGCGAAAATCCAGGGGGAAAGTCTGGGGAAATACTCCATCAGGTAAAGATTGGTGATGCCTGCCCAATATATAATAATCCGGAATCTTGCCGTTGCGATACCCGGGCACTTTTTTGGTGATTACCGGATCAGGTTGCGCCGTAGATATTATCTTCGCGGCGGGTCCACCCAAAGCTTAATGGTTTATGAGAGAATATTTGTCCCTGGTTAAGTTTAGTCATACCATTTTTGCGTTGCCGTTTGCGATGCTGGGTCTTTTTCTGGGCTTTTTTCATTCGGGTTCTTTTGAGCCCAACTGGATGCTGTTACTGAAGGTCCTTGCATGTATGGTTTTTGCCCGCAGTGCAGCCATGGCATTTAACCGGTATACTGACCGGGATATCGACCGAAATAATCCCCGGACGGCATCCAGAGAGATACCCTCGGGAATCATCAGGCCACAGCAGGCACTGGTGTTTGTGGTCATCAACTGCCTTCTCTTTGTGGCAACCACCTATTTTATCAATTTACTTTGTTTTTATCTTTCACCGGTGGCACTGCTGGTTATTCTGGGATATAGTTATACAAAGCGATTCACTTTTCTTTCGCATTTGGTCCTGGGTTTTGGTCTTTCCCTTGCTCCAATCGGTGCTTATCTGGCCGTTACCGGAGCTTTTGCCCTGATACCGGTGATCTATAGTCTGAGCGTTTTATGCTGGGTGGCGGGATTTGATATAATTTATGCCCTTCAGGATGAACGATTTGACACCGAACATCAACTGCACTCTATACCGGTCAGCTTTGGCAGCAGGTCTGCTCTACACATTTCATCCTTCTTACATCTGATCTCCGGAATGCTGATCATTTGGGCCGCCTGGCTGAGTAAAGATACTCTTGGTCAATTATATTGGCTACATTGGACCGGTGCCGGAATCTTTCTGGCATTATTAATTTATCAGCACAGTCTCATAAAACCGGAAAAACTGGATAGAGTAAATCTGGCTTTTTTCACGACCAATGGTATTGCAAGCATTGTCTTTAGCTCTTTTTTTATTGCCGACTTATTTTTGTGATTTTTCCGTCTTGCGAAAAAAATCCAGCATTTTATTCAGGGCTTTGTGCCGGTGGCTGATTTTATTTTTTTCCCTGCTATCCATTTGAGCAAAAGTTCTCCGGTCTCCGGCCGGGATAAATATAGGATCGTAGCCAAAACCACCCGATCCTTTTCCAGATGAGGAAATTGTACCCTCGCAAAGACCTTCAAACGTCAAGAGCTCTCCACGGTAAATCAAAGCAATGACCGTCTTAAACCGGGCTTTTCTGTTTTCCTGATTTTTTAATTTTTGCAATACCAGGGCGATATTATCATCTGAATTACAGTCAGGTCCGGCATAGCGGGAGGATAAAACCCCCGGCTGCCCATTCAGAGCTTCGATTTCCAGTCCGGTATCTTCAGCAAAACAATCCACGCCAAAGTGGTCATAAATGTATTGAACCTTCTGGATGGCATTACCTTCGATCGTATCGGAGGTTTCAGGGATGTCTCCCTGGAAGCCGATCTCATCCAGATCTATGACAAGTGGGATCGCACCGTCGGAAATCGCTTGCAGAATTTCGTTGATCTCCCGTACTTTATTTTTATTCCGGGTAGCGAAAATAATGACAGACAAGTCTTATTTTTTATTTATGGTGTAAATCAGGGAATGAATTTTTGAAGCGCTCCCCACAGTGCTCTTTTTTTATCATCGTTTCCTGCAATTTTAGCGAGGGGATCGGAAAACAGGAAATGATGGCCTTCCAATTCGATGATCTCATAGGGTGTAAAAATAATGGACATGCCCAGTTGATTGGGATAAACTCCGAAACAAATAATATTTTTCTTTTGGTGAGTCTGGTTTAAAATGGGATGAAGATAAAAAGCATCATTTTCCAGGGTCAATCTGCAGGTATCGGCGGGGTCTACCTGGATGGACTGCAAGATTTTATCCAGTAATTGCACACGTGCAGGATCATTGGTTTCACCGGAAGAGAGGATAACCCAACACTGACTATCCAGCGATCCGGTTATATGCTCAGGAGTTGGTTGGGGCAAATCATAAACTGGCAGGTTTGAAAAAGGTGCCATCGTTCGGTCGTTTGGTACAAAGATGCAATTAAAAAGTCGATTCTTCGACCGGGTTCGTACTTTCTGATCCTAAATTGGACGGGAGAGTAAACAGATTCGAAGAAAATTTCGTTAAGCATACTAATAAGGGTGTAAAGAGAGTAACGCAAATTATCTACTTTTACCGGCAGTCAACTATTATAGAACATTATGGAAATACGGATTGAAAAAGTAAAGAGCTCAAAACTTGGTCAGACAGATCTGAGCAATCTTCCTTTTGGGCGGGTATTTACCGATCACATGTTTGTCATGGATTATCGAAATGGCCATTGGCAGGATCCCCGGATTGTCGGGGTCGGTAATATTGAAGTACATCCGGCTAATTTAACCCTGCACTACGGACAGTCGATTTTTGAAGGTATGAAGGCCTCCAAGAATGCGGATGGGGTGCCTCTTTTATTCAGAGCCGACCGCCATGCCCAACGGTTGAATGCTTCGGCCAAACGCATGTGCATGCCGGTCATTGATCCGGAGGTTTTCGTCGAGGCTGTACGTCAACTCGTATATATCGAGAGAAAGTGGATTCCCGGCCAGAAGGGAAGTGCCCTTTATATCCGTCCTTTTATGTTTGCAACCGATGAATTCTTAGGTGTGGCTCCCTCAGAAACTTATAAATTCATTATCCTCACCCTGCCGGTGGCACCCTACTACAGCCGGCCTGTTAAGCTGCTCGCCAGTACCAGGTATATCCGGGCTGCTTTGGGAGGCGTGGGAGAAGCCAAAACCGCCGGAAATTATGCCGCTTCCCTGCTGGCATCCAAAGAAGCCAAGGATCAGGGTTTTGACCAGGTCCTATGGCTGGATGGAAAGGAATTTAAGTATGCCCAGGAAGTGGGTACCATGAATATTTTCTTCGTCATCAACAACATAGTCATCACTCCCCAAACGGATGGCGCTATCCTGAAAGGGATAACCCGTGATAGTTTCCTGACTATTTTAAGAGACAAAGGCTACGTCGTCGAGGAAAGACCGGTATCCATGGATGAAGTTTTGGAAGCATCCAAAAACGGAACCCTGAATGAAGTATTCGGTTCGGGCACCGCGGCCGTGGCTATCGATGTTTCGCAGATTGGTTACCGGGATGAGCTTATTGAACTTAATCCTGGTTCAGACAGCCTGGCTCAGAGGCTGAAGCACGAAATTGAAGGCATTCGTACTGGTGAAATACCAGATAGATACGGTTGGATTGAGCCGGTCTATGAGGTCGCAAATGCCTGATTCATGATCATTTAGAAGGGAAAACATCCGTCGTAAGACGTTTGGAAAACCACGGTAGAAATGCCGTGGTTTTTTTTTGCAAAATTTTTTCAATGGGTTTATATATGGAAAAACAACATATAAAGAAAGTCGTAATATTTTGAGCCATCCGGTGATGATCATCATATTATATTTTTTTATAATGTTTATAATGTTGATAATAAACTACCAGTATATGTTGTCCGGATCGTATGTGTGACAGGGGCCGTCGAAGGCTGAACATGACTGATTTTTACACATTACGGATAATCTTAATGCATAAGCATTTTTTCTCATCTGTCCGCCTACCCAAAATTTAATCCTTTGGTATTGTTCTTGATAATAATATGATCGGGCTAATAAAACTTGCCCGTGTTTGACTTATGCAGAAACCGAAAATTTTATTTAACTAAAACTATTACTCATGAAAAAGACGAGTTTTACTTCTTCGGATTATTCGTGTTGGTTCTTACCTGGACTTACGCGTAGTAGTTCGCCTTTCAAGTACCTGCAGATCTTGATCCTGCTGTTCCTTGGGGTGAGCAGTACGTATGGACAGATAGGGCCCAACTGTACGCACATCAATGCTTCGATCGGAG
>CAYRYD010000019.1:0-96904 GCA_964428345.1 uncultured Saprospiraceae bacterium
TAATACCATAATACCATAATACCATAATACCATAATACCATAATACCATAATACCTGTTGGGTGGATAATACTCAGGGTATAAAACTAACCTGCTGATCGGCCCGCAATGGCAGGTTAGCAATCTCATCGCCGATTAACTTACCCAATGACAATCCCTCTTCGCAGTCCAACCGGAAATGAACGCCGAGAAGGATGCGGGAATAAGCACTTTCCCTGGCCATATCGGCAAAGGAGGAATAATGTCTCGGTGTACCTTTAAACTCCGTTCGGCCCATATGGCTGTTGTCGGTCATACTGTATTGATCTCCAAACATACTGGTCAGTACTTCTGCGGCGGCCATCCCGATCATCGAATGTCCGGATGGATAAGAAGGAAAGGGCGGCGTATGATGGTGAGGGGCCCAGTCAGCATCAATCACTTCCCGGACGAAGGTCTCTGGTCGTTCCAGCAGATAATGGTACTTCGAATACCAGCATGCTACAACGGCATCATGCAGGGCCAGGCCCATGCGAAGATAGGTCTCCAACAAATGAGTCGGGGACGGATTTTCCCGCTCAACCACCTGATTGGCAATGGAAATCCACCGGCCAACCGGAGAGAAGGTCAAACCGGGATGATCGTCACTCCAGTATTCGGCAATCCATTGATTTTCACCAGACCACTGTGCCTGCAGGTTAAACACCTCGATCGCCTGATCGTGATAGATCGAACCTGCCTCCCGGGAAAAAGATGGCAGTGGTTTGGCCAGATAGTGACTGGGGCTGATTAAAAAAGGACGAACCTGGCCCCAATGCGGCAAAAGGGGTGGCATAGGAAAGGCCGGACAGGGTTGCCAGTGACCTTCACCTGGCGGAATGTCATAGCATTCGTCATAGTTGGTCAGATACGCCTTATGCCCCAGTCTGTCACTCGATGACCAGGTGTAAATGACCGTTGCCACCTGCTGACCAAATATCCGGGAATTCTTCAGCACATCAGGGTCAATCTCCATCCGGAATTTTTCCTCCCATTGTTGCTCCAACACTTGTCTCTCTTGCGAAATGTCCGAACTAGCCGTCATAAAAAAACTATCCAGGATGGCAGCATAGCAGGCATTTAAAACCGCTGGCAGATAGTAATCCGGACCTACTTCCGGAACCGGTAATGAATAGGCATTCCCAAATAAACCGGAAAGTGACTGATACCCTTCATCCAGAAAAGGTACCGCTGACTCATAAGCCGCCAATCCGACATAACCGTACATCCGCGCCACGACCGGTCCGCGGTATCCCTCCGTATGCGTTTCAGCGTGCAACATATGCCGGTACCAATCCCCGATCAAATGCCCGGTTGTCGATTGAATTTCTCGGTTGGACTTTGATGCGAGAGCAATGAAGGCACATAAAGCCATCAGAAGGGTTAACCCAAAAAACCAGTATCTTATCCTTATCCTGATCTCAGTTACCTTCATCATTTGAGCCAATGATTTGCAATAATATTCCGGTTTGTACCGGAGCCTGTATCCGGTCTTTTTACTAACTACACACTATCATCGTGGACTAAAAATCCTTCGGGGATGCAATAAAATATGTCACCTGCAACGCAACAAATCGCTCTGGCAGTCATGAAATTTTCTTCTCATTTTCCGTAGAAAACGGATGACCAATCCCATGAATTCATCCATTGGTTGACAGGAGCCAGCAACTAATTTCCTTCTTTTCTAACAACCACACAGCAGGAGACCCTACTTCTAATTAAATTCTAAGTATTCACCGTTAAAAAATGACAGTGCATGATCTCTTTGGTGTTATCTTTGGCCATGCTTAAGAAATCGTGAATTGGGAGTAAAATCCAAATATGGGAACGCCGATGAGTACCATGACCTCCAATGGCAGATTTGATCAGATGGCACCTTTTGGAATCTACCTTTCCAATGGATTTCTTCAGGATCAATGGGATTATTTGCACACAATCTTACTGAAGGTTGAAGGTTGTCATGCAACCGATAAACTGACTGTATGGAGCGAAAAACGATCATACTTGAAACAAATACAGATATACTCAGTCTACTCAATCTTTTAGCTTAGAACTGGTGTTCATCGATAGAATAACACAAAAACAAAATGAAATTAACCTCCAAACTACAACTGACATTTCTTCTGCTGGTAACCTTTTGGTCTGTGCTTACCGGGCAAAATGATACTGCAATGGAGACGGAACCCATGTCCGGGGGAGGAATCAGCGCTCACATCGGATTGATGCAAATGATTTTCGCGGTCAACGACGGTGACACCAGGGATTTATCCTACAGCAGTTATTATTCGATTGGTTTGCCGGTGGGCATATCTTTTCCAACAGGTGGCCGCTTTGTACTTGACCTCGAGATGGTTTCCTTCGTCCGGCCACATTTTGACAACCCGGACCGGGATGTGGAAGTAGATTTATTGTTGCATCCAGGATTCCTGGCAAGATTAGGGCATGGGTTTTCCGCCGGTCTGCGAGCCGCTGCAGAATTAAATAGTGATAAATATGGTTTTACACCCCTGGTAAACAAATCTTTTCCCTTAAAAAGTGGCAATAGTTTTTTTGTGGAACTGCTTTTTCCCGGCAGGTTTGATCCGGAAAAATCCGGAACTTACACGCAGGAATTTGGGATTCATGCCGGCTTTTCCTTTTGATTTAAAGACCACAATTGCCTTTAATCTAAATTCAATCTGGTTGAACCGGAACGGTGGTGACCACCGAAACCGGTCCGAACAATCCCGATCTCAATAGAGGTACTTCCGACCAGGGTACCCGGATTTTATTGAGACCATTGATGTTGGTGTGGGTAATATTGGTTTGGGTCGTTTTCCCGCCGGTCAGCGCATCTCCTTTCAGACGGTTTGACCAGGTATTAGCCACCTCTACTTTCAGGGTATTATCTCCCGGTCGGATGATCCCGGTAACGTCAAACCGGTAGGGCTTTGCCCAGGTTATACCCAGTGGCTGGTCGTTCAACCACACTTCGGCAATATTGCTCAGATCTCCCAGATCGAGAAAGATCTTCTGATCTTTCAGCTGTGAGGAATGAATATCATATTGAAAGGTTTTAAGGTAAGTAACGGTACCACTGAAATATTTAATGCCCTCGTCGTCCGATTCGGTCCACGACATGAGATTCGGAAAAATTACCCGCTTTGAACCTTTACCTTCTTCGGGAAAAAAGACTTCCCAGGCACCCTGCAAGTCCTGACGCTTCAGGTAATTACTGAACAACTCCTGACCATCATCCCGGGTCAGGAAATACTTTCCCTCCGTCAGGAAATAAAGACCATCCGGGCGGTACTCCAGCAAGGGAGGGAAGAGACTACCATCCGACACTCCGGTATATGGCGGTAACGCATTTCCGGGGGAAAATGCGACCAATAGCGATCCAAAAGGAGGTAGCGTTACCGGCATCACCGTTTGCTCACTTTCCCTACGGTACACTGGTACCAGAGCGATGGTGCCGTCAACAGGGTTCCAGATCTCCGGTACTTTCCCGGTTTGACGAAAATGGCAATTGCGGGAAATCCACTGATCCGTACTGTTCCGGATCAGATAAAAATCGGTCTGATCTTTTTGATAGTGGATATAATCCAGGAGAAACAAAGCCGCATCATCATAGCTGAAGTCAGTCTGAATTTCAAGCCGCTTCAACATCTGAACCGTTGTGACTCCGGACACAACTTTACCTAAGGGCAGGGGTTTCAGGTCCGGGTCGCTCCAGTCGTCCCAGAGTTGGTCGATATCGTTTGCAGTATAGTGTAGGTCCGGGAGATTCCTGCGTCGAGCCACCCGCTGCGGTTTCTCTGCAATAATAATGGCTCCCTGCCCTGCCAGGTCCCTGATCTTCTGAAAGACCTGAGGATGAATTTCCTGCTCTGGTTCCATGCAAAGTATTTTAAACCGGGCCCCGCCGGGTAAAATAATCTGCCGGTCTTCAACGGTCGCCTGTAATAAGATTTCGGTATTGACCACCTCATAATCATACCCGGGACCGACCGAAAAACGGCTGTTCTTATGCCCGGTATAATTGGGTATGGCGTCTCCATAGTAATAAAGTACATCGGCCATAAACCTTCCCTCCTGCAGGATATAGGAAATTCTTGCCAGATAATCGGTAAAAGGTCTCACTTTTGGCCACCACACTCTCCTATCGTTAAAATGGGTGCCGGCCGAATACACAATACCGGGATAACCGCTGCCTGTAGGATTATGACTGAAACCATGAACAACCACTTTATTCATCCCTTCGCAAAACGCCCGGTCACCAGCGGGTTTCATTTCGAATGGCCCTTCCTGCCAATGCTGAAAAGATGTGAAGGACTCTTCTTCGACGATTCCCCGGCCGTAGATGTGGGAGGCTGCCGATACTTCTTTGACAACCCGGAGAATATCGATACCATCCGCATTAAGGCGATTGTGATTGATCCAGAACTCTCCCCGGGGCAAATCCATGACACCAAGCGACTTCAAGGGTTCTACCGGTACATTGTGCAGGGGAAAACCGGGACCTCCCGATTCCGAGTTGATCATTAATCCGTGACTGTTGCTGATGCGCCGGGCTGCTTTGTAAAAATTATTGATCATTAACTCAGACAGGGTACGCTGAAAGTCCTTTTTAAAATTGGTGATGACTTCCGGTGTAAATAATTCGGGATCAAATAGCGCGGGAATCAATTTATAAATTTCATACCCGTTCAATCTTTGATATTCCATGTGCAGTGTCGGTGTCCAGGTAAATCCGGTTGCCTCGTAGCTGGCCAGATAAAGACTTTTTAGGGCAGAACTTCTGAAATCTTCACCCAAAATCGTTTTTAATTTATTAATGACATACTGAAAATGTGCTTCAGTTGCCCTGGCATCAAAATGGTCAATGATCGGACCCGCTGAATGCTTACTGGGTAATTTTAACCGCTCTCCGGAATTGGAACAGATGTACCGGTAGATATCATAATTTCCCTGATGATTCCAGTCCAGGAATTCTGACTCCGGATTGAAATACCGGGTGACATTCAGGATATCAGCGGTATCCAAAGGTCCGGTTTTCTGTGCAGGGATGGCCAATACTGCAATTTCTTCATAGTAAACCGGTCTCCCATCCGGTTTAAATTGAATGAAATTATACTGCCCCCGGCTATCGGTATTTTTAATTTCCGGAAATTTCAGTTTTATCTCTTTTGACGGACTGGCAGGCGTCACCGAAAAATAAATGGATTTGGCGGCATGTTCCGGTTTGGTCCAGGTGCCTCCTGCATTCCAGCTGCTCGCCATATTCAGTCCGGCCGTCATCCCAAGTTCCTTTGCAAGAGTTAAAGCCACCCGGATTGCTTCCAGCGACTCATCACCCAGGAAAGGAGGACCGGGTTTGACGACTGTATCGTAGGCAGGGACCCCGATCTCAAAAATATCGAAACCGGACAATCCGGCAGCTTTCATTGCCAGCATTTCTTCACGAATCCTCACTGTATCGACATTGCCGTTGAGCCACCACCAGTAGGTCTTGGGATAGGCCCCGACTGGTGGATCTTGAAATCCTTCCCTTAATTCCTTCAGGTCTTGCCCTATCAGGAAAGTGGTGAAAAAAAGCATCCAACCAATAATAAAAAGAACTGACTGATATCTTTTCATCAGGAATCAGTTATTGAATTTTGTATTGGGAAAAACTGTCAATAATTAGGGTTGATGATCACCGATTCAATATTAAGAAAATTGGCAATTTTCTGAATGGTTTTTGCGTGGTGACCAATTCCCAGGGCAAAATGATGGGTTGGACCCTCACTGATCCAGCGATGCAGAAAGGTCCGGACATCGGGTTTGAAAAAACCCCGGGTATTGGTATTTCCGGTTGGTGGAATGGGGCCCTTGACCGACTCCCCTTCGGCAATGACAAATTTGAATGTTCCATCGTAGGTTGAATTGATGGACAACATGGTGATCGGACCTTCCTTAATCTTGAATTCTACTCCGGCTCCTTTGCCGGGTTTGCCGTGATATTTTTTCAGACTGCGTAATACCGGCTTTCCTTCAGCGATGGAAATATTGTGCGGACCATCGTGTCCAACCAAAATAAAGCCTTCATTAAAATCGACCGGATGAAATTCGGCAAAGCTGCCTCCAATACCCAGACGGTCCATGATGATCAGCGCAATTAAGGTTTTGAGATCCGACTCACCGCACATCATAAAACCATGAGAAGTGAGTATGGAATTCCCAACGATCAGGTTGGACATGACTTTTTGCAATTCACTGCCCTCCGGACCATCGTAATAATAAGCGAGGCCATCCAGATTCCTGAGCTTGACAAAATGATGGAGTGCTACACTGACCCGGGCCGCGAGATACAGGTCGTCTTCCCGGAGCTTCATTGAAATAGGATCGGATACGGGATCGGGTGTATCAAAAAAATCCAGGATAAATTCCGATATCTGCCGGATCTCTTCCTCTGGTGCTTTTTCGTAGCAGGAAAATATCTCGTGGGCCTCACATTCGACTATGTGACAGCCAAATGCCGCCGTCAACATCGTGGGATCGGTGTGCATATCGAGCATGGCATTGATGGGGTGGCCCAGGTGTCCCAGCTGCGCATATTTGAGCGAATGAAGTACTTTGGCAATGCGGAAGTACTCGTCGATCTCCAGGTCTGCCTGTGGATCATCATGCAGGGTTCCGATGATCATATCGGGTACTTTCCGGCCCAGGCGTACTGCAACTCCGGCAAATTCGGGCAGCGAACAGATGTCATCGTTGGCCAGCTGCATATGGGTGGAAGCCCGGCTGTAATCCAACGCTTTGCGAGGCTGGAGGGCAACCAGTACTACCGGAATATTCAAGGTGCGTATGATCACTCCAAAAGTCCCGGAAGTAGCGTAAGTGAGCATATTGCAAAAGACCAGATCCAGATTGGCAGACTGCAGCTCCTGTGCCAACTGATAAGCTTTGGCCGGATTGTCTACCATGCCAAAGTCTATGACGACGGCGTCTTTGTCTGTCAGCTTTTTTTTCAGAACCGCATGTTTTTGGAGGAGTTCATCGAGAAGACCTTCAAACTGGCCCCAGTACTTGTCATAGCCTACCCCAAAAAGGCCGATCCTTGGTCTCTCCCGGTCAAAATTACGTTGCATCATATTCCTTTTTAAAACATTAGATCTTTGATTTGAATGGTGATTCACATTTTTATGAAATTCTTTCTAAAAATGTAAACTCAGTGATTTAATTTTTGGAATGCCCAAAATAAACAGGCCAAAGGCTACTACATACATCGATCCGGCATACAACCATAATGGTTTATATGTAAAATTCGATATAATTAATCCCATCAAAGGGTTAATGATGAGTGCGGATAGCGCACCTGCACTTCCCGATAAACCGATGATCGTGGAGGTCACTTTTTTCCCAAAAAGATCACTGATAGCCGTGATATAATTGGTAATCCACAATCCATGAGCGAAAAATGCCATGACCAGCATGAAGATAACCCATTCTACGGAAGACAGATATTGAATAAGCAGGGCCGGAACAGTCAATAATGCGGCTATTCCCATCACACTTTTCCGCGCCAAATTGAGGTTGCCGGTTTTTTTCAGGATTTCATCGGAAATATATCCCCCCAGCATATTGGAAATTCCCATAGCCAGAAAAGGGATCCAGAATAATTCACCGATTCTTACAAGATCAACGTTTCTCACCTCATTAAGGTAGCGTGGGATCCAAAACATATAAAAATAAAATATCGGATCCAGTAAAAACCGGATCAAGATAAACACCCAGACTTCCCGGATCTTTAAAACCTGAAAATAATCGCCCATTTTAGCTCTGCCCGGTGTAACCTCTGGTGTTTTAATCAGCCCATCGGCAGTGGGAGGTTTCCTCGCCGTAAAAAATAACCAGACCAGCACCCAGAGAAAGCCAAAGATTCCGGTAATCAGGAAAACTCCCCGCCAACCGGTCAGACCAATCAGATAAACACACAAAGGCGGGGCAATCACCGCCCCCAGCGCCGAACCTCCGATGGCAATGCCATTGGCCAGCGCCTGCCTTTTCTCCGGGATCCACTCAACAACGGCCTTGATCGCTCCCGGAAAAGCACCACCCTCCCCCAGCCCCAACATGAAGCGGTAGACCGCAAAATGAAAGGCATTGTTGGCCAGGCTGTGCAAAGCCGTGGCCAATGACCAAAAGCCCACGGAAAAAGCCAACCCCAGCCGGCTGCCAAACCGGTCTATCAATATACCACCCAGCGTAAACATCAGGGCATAGCTGATCAGAAATCCGGTATTGATCAGTCCATATTCGGTATCAGTGATCGAAAAATCTTCTTTGATCCTGATGATGGAAACGGAGAGAACCTGGCGATCCAGAAAACTCAGGGCGGTGGCCACCAGGGCGAGAAAAACGATGATCCAGGGCAGGTATTTTGCTTTTGTGCTCACGAATCTAACATACGCAAAACGTCATAACATTTGGGTATCCGATCTTTACTTATCATCAGGAATAAAACCGACCGTTAAAACAGAGATGGATCCCGATGGATCAGGGCTGATGCCACCAGAACATTACTGTATGCGATCACTGCTTTTGCAAACTCAGAGAGACTTCCGATCAAACAATTTTAAATCATTGAGTGTCATGACTTTAATCAGAGCAATAAGCACCAGTGGGCTGCTACCTTTGTGATGTTGATCAAATTAGATCCAGAGTGCCTGACTTCAAAAGCGAAGTTATTATGAAAACCTATTGGAAATACCTGATGTGTTCCTTCCTTCTCCTTTACATCCTTCCGGTAAGGGCACAATATTTTGGCCGTACCAAAGTAAACTACGTACAATTTGACTTCGAAGTACTGGAATCTCCCCATTTTGAGATTTATCATTATGAGCCGGACCAGGAGCTGATGAAATACTGGGCCCGGGAGCTGGAAACCTGGTACCAGATGCACCGGAGCATTCTGAAGGATAGCTTTTCCACGAAAAATCCCATCATCATTTATGACAATCACTCCCATTTTCAACAAACCCGGACGATCTCCAGTACTGTGGGAGTGGGTACCGGCGGGGTAACCGAGGCCCTGAAAAACCGGGTTGTCATTCCTTTTGCCATGACCTATCAGCAAACTCATCACGTATTGGGTCATGAACTGGTACACGCCTTTCAGTACCACATGATTTTATCGGGTGATGACACCACCACGATGAATAGCCTCAGCAACCTTCCCTTATGGATGGTCGAGGGTCTGGCCGAGTATCTGTCGATTGGCCGGGAAGACCCCTTTACCGCTATGTGGATGAGGGATGCTTACCTGCATGACCAAATACCTGCGCTTGAGAAACTGATCAATTACAGTGAATTCTTTCCCTACCGTTACGGACAGGCTTTCTGGGCATTCCTGGCCGGCATGTATGGCGACGAAGTGATCCGGCCGTTTTTTATGGCCACTGCCCGCTGGGGCCTGGAAATCGCCAGCCAACGCATCCTGCACATGCCTTTTAAAGACCTCTCGGAAATGTGGCAGCACCGGATGAAACAATTTTATAAAAATCAACTGGATGGACGAGGGGAAGTAATCACCGGCAGGCGGATGATCGATGAATCGAATGCCGGATACATGAATGTATCCCCTTCCCTTAGTCCCGATGGCCGGTATCTGGTATTCTTCTCGGAAAAAGATCTCTTTACCGTTGATCTCTATCTGGCTGATATGCGGACCAAAAAGATCCTGGGCAAAATTGCCAGTGCCGCCAAAGACCGGATGATCGACGACTTTCAGTTTATGGAATCTTCGGGTAGCTGGTCACCCAACAGTCGTCAATTTGCCTTTGTTGCTTTTCACCGGGGGGAAAATGTAATCATCGTCAAAGATGCTTTTTCCGGTAAGACCGCCGATACCTACCGGGTACCCGAAATTCCGGCCATAACCAATCCGGCCTGGTCACCGGATGGAAAAACCATTGTATTTACCGGGATGAAAAATGGTCAACCTGACCTTTATACCCTGGACCTTCGCACCAAAAAAGTAACGAATCTGACGAACGATGCCTATTCGTACCTACACCCGGCCTGGTCACCGGATGGTAAATATCTGGTCTTTGCCACCGACAAACGGAGCCGGCAACAGGGACGGACTGACGGCAAATGGACCTTTAATCTGGCCCGGTATGATGTCATCAGTAAGGAGACAGTGCAACTTGAAATCTTCCCGGGGGCCAACAACCTCAATCCCCAATTCGATGACCAGGGAAATATTGTTTTCCTGTCGGACCGGGATGGATTCAGGAATATGTACCGGTTCCATCCGGATAGTAACAAAGTTAGCCAAATGACAGATCTGTTGACCGGCATCAGTGGCATCACCAGTTATGCTCCGGCCATCAGTGTCAATGGTAGTCGTGGCAGCCAGGTAGTGTATACGCATTTTACTGACAAGAAATACCGGCTTTATCTGGCGGATGTCGCCGATTTTCCCGCAGTCCAGGTTGATCCGCTGGCCACAGATCAGACACCCGGTCGTCTTCCTGTCGTCGATCCCGATATCAACAGCATTGTCAGTCAAAACTTTGCCGGTCTGGAAACCGCCAAACCACTGGTCGAAAGTAGGTTAAAAGAAAAGCCCTACCGCGCAAAATTCAAGCTGGATTTTGTCGGCGGAGGAGGTGGAGTTGGAACCGGTGTCGGTACTACCTATGGGAGCGGAACTTACATGTCGGGAGGGATTGACCTTCTGTTTGGAGATATGCTGGGCTATCATCAACTCTACACCGGCCTGTACCTCAGCGGAGAAATCTACGACTTTGGCGGAGTGGTATCCTATCTGAATCAAAAGCGCAGGGTTCCATGGGGGATCAGTCTTTCCCATATTCCCTATGTTGGTGCCCGGTCCTATTATCCGGAGATCGACACCTTCAACAATGAATATCTGGCCCTGAGATACACTTATGATCTGATCCGGCTTTTTGAAGACCGGGCCAGTGTTTATTCATTTATTCCATTCAATCCTTCTCTGCGTCTGGAGGGTGGCGGAGCTGCATCCCGGTACAGCTACCGGATTGACCGTTACGACAACTGGTATGATGCCGGCGGCTATTTGTTTGCAATGAGTCGCGAAAAACAGGATGCTCCCCCTGGTTTTAACCTCTACAACGCAGGTGTTGCCCTGGTGGGTGATCAATCATTATATGGCATTGCCTCTCCGATGAGTGGTTACCGCTTCCGGATAGGGTTAGACCATTACTTTGGTGAGTGGATCTATCAGAGTATCCTGCTGGATGGACGTAAGTATTACTGGCTCAAACCCGTAAGTTTAGGGTTCCGGTTCCTGCACTTTGCACGACTCGGGCAGGACGCCCTCCGTTTCTATCCCTATTACGTCGGTGATCCCTATCTCGTACGTGGATATGGGTACCGTCTCGAACGTCTGCTTGACTATGATCTGGATTACAACCAACTGGGAGGCAGTAAAATTGCCGTATTCAATGCTGAGTTACGGCTGCCTTTCAGCGGACCGAAGCGCCTGGCCGTCATCCCGTCAGATATCCTTTTTACGGAATTGGCGCTCTTTGTCGATGGAGGAGCCGCCTGGGACAATTGGAGTGATTTCGAGAGACAGGAAGTCGATCCCCAGGGAACACAACATAAAGTGATCTTTAGTTCAGGTCTTTGCCTGCGGCTTAATCTTTTTGGCGCACTGGTCCTTGAACCCTACTATGCGGTGCCCTGGCAATCCAATCCCAAGGGAGTGTTTGGGGTCAATTTCCTGACCAGCGGCTGGTAAATGTAATCTCCAAAACAGAGAAAGTGGAGGGGTACTTCGATCTTATTCGATTTCCCAATCGTCGGTTCGGAAACTCGAGGCAGGCAACCCTTCGGTGTTGTAAAGTTCACCTACCGTAAAATCATCAAACGCATAGCGCACCGCCACCGGATTTGAAACCCGGTCGGATATGACCGTGATTCCATCCCGGGTGATGAAAGCCCTGGCTTCATAAAAGCGCTTGTTTTCTCCGGCAACCTTGAAGTTCTTCAACTCCTTTCCAAAAGTCGTTAATCCATTCTCAGCATGATCAAAGGTGAGCTTAACCAGACTGCCATCAATGGTCATATCCCGAAACACTGGACCAGAATACTCGATACCTTTCTGGCCGTAAGTTTTGGCTAAAGCCCAGTAGGCCAGCCGTTCCCCTGCCGCTTCTTTGTCAGCAGGATGAATGTTATCCTTTTCGCCGGCATCTATCAGACAAGCCATCCCGGCGTGGGCCACCGCAGGATAGGCTTTCAACTGAGCCTCTCTCAGATAAGCCGAATTGATCCCATTGGGTCCATAATCAAATGGGGCAATCTGGGCATAGTAAAATGAGAAGTCACCTATCCCCCATTCCCGGCGCCAGTTTTCAATAAGACCGGCCATTAATTTTTCATATTCTTTGGGCTGGTTCCGGTTGGATTCTCCCTGATACCACAATGCTCCCCGGATGCCATAACCTACCATGGGAGCGATCATGCCATTGTACAGTACGGTAGGAGTCTGGGGTGAGAAATCACCGTCCATATTTTTATCCGGAAGAGTGACCCAGTCAAAAGGCTTGAGGCCCGCTTCGCTTATCCACGGCTCAATCCTGGTCCCACCCCAACTGGAATTGATCAGGCCTACGGGTACCCCCAGGGCTTGCTGAATCATCCGGCCAAAATAATAGGCGGTGGCACTGAAATCGACGACATTTTCCGGTACGCATGCTTTCCACTCGCCTTCAAAATCACTGGTGACCGTCAAACTCTTGGCCCTTTCTACCGTAAATAACCGGATCTGATCATTTCGACTCACCGCAATGGCCTCATTGGCACCCAAAACCGGTTGATTGAAATAGCCTTTCATGGGCATCCACATATTAGACTGGCCGGAACAAATCCATACTTCCCCGATCAGGACATTTTGGAGGGTCAGGGGCTTGCCATCTGAAATCGTGATCTGATAAGGGCCACCGGCTGCAGGGGTTTTCACCATGATCTTCCACATTCCATCCTGATCGGACTTTACCGAATAGGTCTGGTTGTCCCAGGAAGTACTGAGTTTTACCGTTTTTGCCGGACTGGCTTTGCCCCAGATACCAGCATCGGTCTGTTGTTGAAGCACCATATCATCACCAAAAATCGCCGGCAGGGTAATCTCTGCACGACTCAGGCTCATCGAAAAAAGTAAAAGGAGACAAACAGCACCTGAGCGCCGTGAAAGTTTTTCAGTCAGGAACATTATTTCAATTTTATTCATAAGAAATCAATTCGTAAACCCGCTTTGTTCCACGGTTTTCCAAAAGACACATTGTGACGGGAATGCCCTTAAATATAAGACTTCATCCATAATAACCCAGACGCTTCTTTATCCTGCGGTTAAAATCGACATTGAACCCCATCAATCACCAGAATCCTGAATTTTTGTCTTGATAATGAGCAACTGGTTGATGATCTACCGCGGTCGTTGTTCGCTGGCGCACCAGAAAATCGCCTGTCTGAGAATCTGCTGAAAGTCACCATTCCGGAACGCCCCCGGACCATGGCCGCTCTGCAGAAATGCGATATCATGACCCCGGTAGCGATTGACCCAGGCCAAAATCGGCATACTCTCCGGATGAGTAGTGGTCAGGAGGGGATGCACCTGAGGCAATATTTCACACTGACCATAGACCTCATCGAATAAAGTAAAGTCCGTCAGACCCTTCGTGATGGGATGGGTCGAATCGGCAATATGGACTTCTATGTCGACATCATGCCGGTAGTTGGATAACCGGGCCTGATCCCGGGTACGGTATCTGCCTCCAATCATATGCGCAAATTCGGGCCAGTCCTGGTAAGAAACCAGACTGTGGTGCAGGAAGATCATCGGTTTTTTACCATCCACCAATTCCAGATAAGCCCGCTGCTGACGATCCGTAATCGAATCGTACATATCATAAAAAATCAGCAGGTCGTAGTCTTCCGTTCCACCTGTTTCAATCAAATGATTGGCCATCGGCTGTTTCACTTCCTGGTAGCGGATACCGTCAATGCGATCAAACATCCCGAAGAATTCCGGCCGGTCAAAATCATGCCCTCCGGTCACAATCATGATCCGGATGTCCTGCTGGGCTACCAGTGAAAAACACAGACCAGAGAAAACAGCAATCATCGATATTTTTATCAGGGAGGTCATCATGCTCCAGAACCATTTGGCTCAATTTAGGGAAAAAACAATGAATGCATGGAAGTAAGGGTCCAACATCTGTGCTTATTTTTCAGCTGGTGCAGCCACGACCAAAATCTGGCTTTGGTAAAAAGGATTTTCCCGCATTTCCCCAAGCTGATCCGGCGGCGCATCCGTTTATTTCTTAATTTAACCGGCTTTCCAATTACTTGACACAATGGACGCACGACGTAATATTTGCCTGCTGCTCATCGCTTCTGCCTGCTTCCTGACGGCAGGACAAGCCCAAAATGAACGGCTCCGTTTTGAGGGCCGGTATCTGAAAGAAAATGCCCGGGGTTTTACAGACAAACAACAGAAAATCAGCTGGAAGCCGGAAGAAACGGCCATTATTATCTGCGACATGTGGGACCGGCACTGGTGTGAAACGGCTACTCAACGGGTGAAGGAAATGGCCCCCAGGATGAATCAGTTTGTCAGTGCCGCCAGAGCGCAGGGCGTCACCATCATCCACGCCCCCAGCAACACCATGGATTTTTACGAAAGTTATCCCCAGCGAATGAAAATGAAAGAGGCCATGGCGGTTCCTTCCTCCTCAACAATACTGGACTGGTACTCACTGGATCCGGCCCGGGAACCGGCCTTACCCATAGACGATTCGGATGGTGGTTGTGACGACCCGCAATCTGATTGTGTGAATTGCGTCGTCTGGAAAAAACAAATTGATCTGCTCGAAATCAAAGACCAGGACGGCATTTCCGACAGTGGCCGGGAGATCAATAATTATTTTACCCGGAGAGGCATCCGGAATGTGATCATTATGGGTGTGCATACCAATATGTGTGTACTTGGCCGTTCATTTGGTATCCGGAGCCATGTCAGTCAGGGGCGAAATGTGGTATTGGTACGCGATTTAACCGATGCGATGTATAATCCCGAAATGCACCCGAAAGCTTCACACAAGGAAGGTACCAGCCTGGTCATCAACCATATTGAAAAATTCTGGTGTCCCACTATCACATCCGACCAATTATTAACCCGCTAATGATGAAAACATCGTCTTTCAGTATTTCCGGAAAATGGCTGACGCTGTTGCTTTTCACTTTATGGATCACTAAGATTAGCTGCAGGCATTCAAAAACGACCAACCTATACCAAACCGTTTTGCCATCCGGTTGGGAGGGTAATACCCAATATTTCCGATTGGAAGATGGAGAAATTGTGGCAGGTAGTCTGCAGGATGCTATCCCCAACAACGAATTTCTTTGCACCGAAAAAGTATTGAAATGAAACTCAAAGCCAAACTGACGGGAGAGGGTCAGAATGCCGGCATTCAGTTTCGAAGTGAACGGATTCCCGATCATTTTGAGGTTATTGGTTATCAGTGCGATATGGGCCGGATGGCTGATCGTTTCATCTGGGGTTCCCTATACGACGAGTCCCGCCGACGGGAATTTCTGGTTCACCCTCCGGCCGAGGCAGTCGAAAAAGTATTGAAGGAAAATGACTGGAATGAATTCGTGATCCGGGCTGAAGGACCGCGGATTCAGATCTGGTTAAACGGCATCCAGACGGTCGATTATACCGAACAAGACCTTAGCATTGCGGAGGAAGGCATCATCTGCCTGCAAATCCACAGTGGCCCTCCTGCAGAAGCCCGGTATAAGGACCTTGAAATCAGAGAACTCTGAAAAATTTGCCAATATCAGCAAGGATGGTAGACATGACCCGATCCGGACATCCCAGCCGAAAAAAATCCTTTTGAATCCGGTCGGCGTGAAAATGATAACCTTCCCTTAATAGCCTTGGCTAATGGCAGATCACCTTATAATATGAAATGCCCTTTTTCAGACTAACCGGTAATCCATGCCTCAGGTCAGCGACCGGAACCTCCAATAATTCCTGAATTTTTCTTCTGAAAACGCGACAGGTTTGATTTTCGTCAATGGTAAACCATTCCGGAAACTGATTGATTCGCGGCCAGTCGAATGGCAGATTCAGAATGGAGCGATGCCGGGGATGGTCGAAGAGGATCTTGCCCAGCCAGTCAACATCGGTTTTCACCGCTATCCAAAGCGTGTCACCATCCATTTCGGCGCCTACGGCCAGATCGGATCGCCAGGGATCAAGGGTGACTCCCTTCGATTTCCAAAGGGCATACATGATCGATGTACGGGCAAAATTACCATCACCGTGCCAGCCCTCAATGATCCCGTCGTCCTGTTGTTTGGACCACATAACTTTGATTTCACTATCCAGCCATGAAGCTGTACCAGGTAAAGCTTCCCGATTAAAAAGGTTGAGAGCCCCCTCAATGGCATCAGCATAGCCATCCGCTGAATTGTTTTCCCAGTCAAAAGTGCGGTAATGCTGCGGAAGAATATCCAAGGCTTTTACCACTGCCTCCCGGTAACTTTCCACACTATCCAACAGGTATACGATGTAAAACCCGTTTAAATTATAACCAAAATTATCGGCAATCCGGTCCCGGATGATTGCTCCGGTTTGTGGATTGACTACATCATAAAAAAGCCCATCTTCATTTCTGCCTGCCTCCAGAATCCTATCCAGCATCTCGTGTATTGCCGGTTTGTAGAGCAATTTCTTCTCCGGCTGGGCAGAGTGTACAACGGCATAAAGTTCACAAAGACCGGAGACAATTTCACATCCGTGATCCCTCAGCCGCAGGGAAGTAAAATCGCGGGTTGGATGATGCTTCCCCAATAAGTAATAATCACCAAGCCGGATCGCCCACTCCAGGTATTTTGATTCTCTGGTCATGAAGTAAATCCGGGACAGTACCTGCAACATTTCACCATTGACCTCCACATTGTCGGATGGTAGCCTCCCGTATGGTGTGGCAATGGAGGCGTTTGCCCAGATATCATCCACGATCCGGAGCATTCGCTCCGACCAGGGACTTGGTCCCAGCCATTCTGTCAATGGTAGAAGACCATCCTTAACGTACTCGGATGCTCCAAAAATCATGTCGGTTAATACGATCGAATCATTATCATATCCTTTACGGATGAAATTATAAGTGTCGGGCAGATGCCCTACCCGGGATGTCAGCAGCTCTTCCGTGCGCAGCATCGCCCGCATCGTTTCCCAATACCGGAGGCTATCGGCAATTGCGGTGGTTAAAACCATAAACGGATAATTGTCGGCAGCGGCATCCTTGGCATTCCAGATATCTTTTCCATCACGTAAATTACGCGGAATCAGTCCGGTTTCAGGGTCCGCATAGGAGAGCCAGCCCTCGACAAACTTACGGCACCGTTCGATGCTTTCCTGATGAAGAAGGGCATTTTGTGAGGCCAGGTTCCAGTGGGCCGTATCCCGGGCAGTGCATTGTGATGGATGCTGTGCCGATACCTGGATCGGGATCAGGGGAAGCAAAAGCAGCAAGCTACATTTCATAGTCTTTTGACTTTATCTGAGTTAAGATGCAAAAAATTGCAGTTATTGTCGTCCTGTTATCAACCCCCTTCCGATTTCTCCCCGAGGCTTACTTGCAGTGATTTTGTTAATTTTACCTGCGGTATTCAGGTCTATTTAAAAAATCTTTATCCTTCATGCACCGGTATTTTTACATTTTTCCCATTGTTACTTTGCTTATTCCGGTTTTCCTCTGTTCTCAACCGGATGTTTTTAATGAACAATATGGCAACTACAGGGAACCAGCCATTGAAAACCGCCGATTCAAACATGCCGATATTCAGTCACTGATCAAACAATTGCCTGACACCTTGTTTGATGTAAGGGTCGCTGGACATTCGCTGGAAGGCCGGGAAATCTACCTTGTCAAAGCAGGTCAGGGACGAACCAGGGTACTACTCTGGTCGCAGATGCACGGCAATGAACCAACAGCCACAATGGCGATCATGGATATTTTCAACTATCTGAAACACGATCGGGGAAAGTTACGGAATCAAATTCTCGATAAACTGACCCTCTACTTCATTCCCATGCTCAACCCGGATGGAGCAGATGCTTTTCAGCGCCGCAATGCCCTGGATATCGATCTCAACCGCGATGCCCTCCGGTTGCAATGTCCGGAAAGTCAGATACTGAAAGGGATCCGGGATGAACTGGACCCGGAATGGGGATTTAACCTGCACGATCAAAACCGCTATACTTCAGCAGGAAAAACCGAACAAATGGCCAGCATTTCTTTTTTAGCTCCGGCTTTTAATGAAGAAAAAGACTGGAATAACGGACGTACCCGGGCCATGCAATTGATCTGTCACATGAATGCCGTCCTACAAACCTACATACCGGGCAAGGTCGGACGTTATTCGGATGAATTTGAACCCCGGGCCTTTGGCGACAATATGCAGAAGTGGGGTACCAATACCATTTTAATTGAGACCGGAGCAATGAGGGACGATCCCGAAAAACAATACCTGCGGAAAATGAATTACATCAGCATCCTGAGTGCTTTTCAATCAATAGTAACCGGTACTTTTGAAAAATACCGGCTGGCCGACTACGAAAAAATCCCGTTTAACCAGGGAGTCCTGCACGATCTGATTATCCGTAATGCAACCATTCGTTTGTTTGATCGCGACTTCCTGCTGGATATCGGGATGCGGCAGGATGAAATTCAGAACAAAACCGCCGATGATTTCTATCTGAGGGCCTATATTGCCGATCTTGGAGATTTGCACAATTACTTTGGCTATGACGAATACGATGCGACTGGTCAGGAGGTCCGCTATGAAAAACTCCACGAACGTTCATTTAGCCAATTGAAGGACCTGGAAAAAAGTGGCATTGCCAATCACCTGCTACTGGGTTATACCACATTTCAGGTTGAAACACTTCCGGAACCGGCGGTTATGGACCAACTCCCCTTTCGAATGATCAAAACCGGTACTGTATACAGCCAGGACAAAGTTCGAATGGGACAAAATCCGGTTATTACGTTCTGGCATGGAAACGCGTTGAAAGCGATCCTGTTCAATGGTACCTTGCATTCATGGGAGGCCATCAAAGACCGGTGGTAAATTCAGCAGCCCCTCACAGATTGTTGGTTTACAGAACATGATCAGACACTTACTGTTGAATGTTGAAGCAATAAAAACCACGGTGTTTCGTCCCGGATAATTAGTCCGCCACGAAGTCCATGACAAAGGCATTTCCATTGGTGAATTATCCTAAAAATGGGACGCAATAATTTAACCATCAATTGATGGTCTTTTCAGCTGAAAAGAATGATTTTTCCTTTTTCCTGCCGGGTAAAAAAGTTGTATCCGAAAAATACCGGTATTATGTGCAGAGTCCGGACGGATGATGTTTGCTGACCAGAAATACAATCCCGGATTTTCGGGACTGCATTTCCCCGGATTGGAAAAACATCTAAACCACGATAAATTTCCTTCCATGGACATCCACTAAATCCTTGCCATTCGGCAGGTAAGCTTTTGTGTTCCTGAATTCGAATTCGTCACCGGGCATGAGGCTGGTCAGATGGGTAACCATTTCTTTGGTTAACACATTGGATTTGGTTTCCAGAGAAGTGGTTTTACCATCTTTGGTAACATCCAGGGTAAATGTAAAAATCCTGGATCCGGTGGCGCATCCATCCACCTTTAAATCGTGATGCCGGGCGATTTCTTTTCTGGTAATCTCACCTCCGAATTTCCCGGCGAAAATCACATACGCACCTCCGAAGCGCAGTTCGCTCATAGCTGATGCTCCTGTTGCAGACCCCGGATTCAGACCCGGTCCTTCTGAGAATGAGCAAGTGAGCAACAACAGGATGCCGGAAAACAAAAATTTATTTACCTTCTTTTTCATCTCTTTTAATTTTTTAATGGTGAATAAATCCAGACAAACCTATTCCTTTTTTGAAGGCAAAAAATCAAAAGAAGACCAACAACCTGACAACGGATAACAACAACCATTTTCGAAGCCAGGAGCAGAAACCCGGTCGTTGATCTACTTTAAGCAGGCGTTTGTCTCCCCAGGCCTTCCGAATTCGCGTTATTGATGTTATTTTGTTGGGGACACCTGGAGAGAGAATGAACCAATGAAAAAAAATCACCTGAGTGTAAACATAAAGGAGATGTCCCTCCACCTCCTGTTCTGGTTACTCTACCTGGCATCGGAGTACTTTGCCAACCTGATGCATATGCAACCGGAGCAAAACCTCCGCTTTTTTCAATCTACTTTCCTTTCCCTGCCGGCTTTGATGATCCCGACCTACTTCATTGCACTTTACGTTGTTCCCCGGTATCTGCATTCAGAACGGTGGATTCAATTCATCTTTTGGATTCTGGCGGTCGCGATATTTGTCTTTTTTGCCAGAATCAAGTGGGCGGAACTGGTCAATTATCTCGAGACTGCCCGTTACTTTAAAATGCCAGCTCACAAGATGCTTAAAAACATCATCCGGGACTATTCCATCATCGCGTTGGCAGTTTGCATATATATTATTGGGGATTACCGGAAAAAGCAAAAAATCAATGAACAATTGACAAAAGCAAAAGCCGAAGCTGAAATAAAACTGCTCAAGGGTCAACTTCACCCTCATTTCCTTTTCAACTCACTCAACAACATCTATAGCCTCGCCCTGATGAAGTCAGATCTGACTGCCGACAGTATTTTAAAACTCACCGAATTGCTCGACTACCTTGTCTACCGGGCGAATAAGGATAAGGTAGCTTTATCGAAAGAAGTCGAACTACTCCGGAACTATGTTGAACTGGAGCAATTGCGATACGGTGAAAAGTTGAAAATCGAAAGGAATATCACGCTTAAGAATGATAAACAGGTCGCTCCGCTTATCCTGTTGCCATTCGCTGAAAATTGTTTCAAGCACGGAGGCGCAGGAAAAGACGGGATATTTCACCTAAAAATAGATCTCTATGCTGACTCTGACAGGCTCGTGTTTCATATCACAAACAGCAGAAAAAAGGGTAGAGAAAATACGGAATCCAACGGAGGAATCGGACTTGAAAATATCCGGAAACGGCTTAACTTGCTTTATCCCGGTCGTCATCAGTTAGACATTGACCAGCGATCAGAGTATTACAGCGTCAGACTCGAAATAGATTTAAGGGATGAAAAAGTATAAATGCTTTATTGTGGATGATGAACCATTGGCGTTGAACGTCATCGAACAGCACCTCGCTAAATTCAGCCAGTTTGAAGTATGCGGCACATCCACTGACCCGGTTCATGCGTTGTCTCAAATAAAATTCCTCCAGCCTGATCTCATCTTCCTCGACATCGAAATGCCGGGTATAACCGGATTGGACCTGATCGCCTCGATCCGTCACAAGCCGGAAATTATCATAACGACTGCCTACCGGGAATACGCTGTCGAAGGTTTCGAATTGAATGTCCTGGACTATTTGGTAAAACCGATCCCTTTTAACCGTTTTTATCAGGCAATTGATAAATTTCTCGAACAAAGTATGGCGCAAGGAGCGGCACCGCTCACCGATGATCGTACCTGCATTCTGGTAAAAGCCGACCGTAAGACCCTAAGAATCACCTTAGACGATATACTCTTTATCGAAGGTGTAAAAGACTACGTCAAAATTATACTACCCGCTCAGAAAATCACCACGAAAATATCCATCGGTAATTTTTTCAAAATCCTTCCGAAAGACCAGTTTATCCAGGTCCATAAATCATTCCTGGTTGCCAAAAATAAAATCAGGGCATATACTGCTCACGATATTGAAATCGGCGATCTGGTCGTTCCGATCGGACGAACCTACAAAGATGAATTCTTAAGGGAGATGAGTACTGGTAGTTTTGAATAATTACAATCCGGCCCTGGAGCCATGCGCCAAGGTAACTCATACTCAGAGTTCGGAAAAATGCGACATGGCCATCGAGGCAAAGCTCAGGGCAAAAAAGAAACCCGCCATATCGGTAACCGTGGTCAATATCGGTCCCGATGCAAGAGCCGGATCATAACCCCGGTGTTTTAACAGGAGTGGTATGGTGCCACCAAGGGTAACCGCCACGAGGGTGTTAATGGCCAGTGCACCACCAACCACCAGCCCCAGCATGACATTGGCCTTCCATAAGTATGCTGCCAGTCCGATGAGTAGCCCAAGAGAAAGTCCATTGATCACACCCAGTCCAAGCTCCTGCATCCATACCCTGAACACTTCCCCTGATTTGACTGCACCGATAGATAGTTCCCGCATACTTACGGCGACGGCCTGAAAGCCGGCACATCCGCTCATGTCGGAGATGATCGGTAGGAAAACGGCAAGCGCAATGACTGCACTCAGGGTATCCTGATAAAAAGCTATCACACTGGCTGCAATCATATTGAGAATGATGTTTATAGCAAGCCAGGACAAACGGTTTTTAGCCCGATCCCCAAGGGGCATCGTTCTCAGCTCCTCACCACCCACGATACCCTGGCTTTCGAGATGATCGTATGATACCTGGTCAGCCATGGCTTCGAGCACGTCCTTACGTAGGACCACTCCTACCATAAACTGATGTTCATCCACCACCGGCACACCATAAAAATCGTGGGTATGAAAAAAATCAACCAGGTGTTCCAGATGATAATCCTGCGGCACCGTAATGACCTCCGGGATCATAATATCCTTCAACCGCGTATCCGGTTCTGACAATAAAAGATCCTGAATCTGTACTACCCCCGTAAATTTGCCTTGTACATCATTGATGTAGAGGTACTTAATATGCAGCTGATCATAGGTATCCCTTTGTTTCCGTATTTCATGGATAATCTGCCTGACGGTCATTTCTTCCCGGAAGGCAAAAAACTCGGTTACCATCAGACCACCGGCAGTATCCGGATCAAAGTCGATCAGCTTTCGCACATCCGCTGCCTCTTCGGGATCCATATGCGAGAGAATCGCTTCTGCTTCTTCACTTTCCAGTTCCCATAAAATATCGGTCTGCTCGTCACTGGGCATCTCATTGAGAATCGCTGCGGCATCGGCTGCTTCCATATCCTCGACGATCTCGGCAGCCTGTTGTTCGGGAAGTTCCTCCATCAACGAAGCGGCATTTTCCGGAGTTAGTCTCTTTAGGAGACGGGTTTGTTCTTCCCGGTTGAGATGACTCATCAGGTGTACGATCTCGTGCGAATTTAAACCCTCGATAAATTCGATCAGGGCAACAGAATCCTCCTCCCGGATCAGTCTTTCCAGTACCTCCAGGGTCGTTTCTAAAGTCGGTTGGGTCATATTGAACGATTTACAATTATTACCTGACGAATTATTACTCACAGATCGCACTTTCTAAACAGAAGATCCGGTCACCGTCTTCAAAAGTACTGGAATTTAACCAAAGGACATGCTCTGAAAAGCATGGAACATCGGGCAGATTCCAGACGCTTGTTCTTACCAGAAGCATGAAAACCTGGTTGCAAGCGGAAGGAAATGATCTGGCAACCGGGCATGATATCCATCAGGTTTAATACTCTGTTTCACCCGGATATCGTAAAAACTTAATTAGTATACCATTCACTATATGACAAAAATCACTAACTTCAGTGCTCTATATCACCCTTATTTGCTTTCACCGGCTGGCTATTAAACGTAGTTTTGAAAGCAAGATGGATAAGTCATAGTTAAACTCATGAATTATGTCAACGAAGCATTTATCCGGTAAGCTGATAGCCCTCCTCAGTATTGGAATTTTCCTTTTTTCCTCGTGTGAGTATGAATTTATTGAACCGGAACCGGTAGTTATACCAGAGGTAATCAGTTTTACTGACGACATCCTGCCGGTATTTGCCAATAAATGCAGTTTAAGCGGGTGTCACACTACGGGAAATCCAATCCTGGATTTATCGGCTGCCAATGCCTATACCCAACTTTTCGGGAAGCAACTGATCGATCTGGATGTACCGGAATCCAGTGGAATATATTTGAAGTTAACCTCTCCGGGTACTACTCACCAGGGAAGGTCGACTGCTCAGGAGCAGGCTCTAATTTTAGAGTGGATTCGAAAAGGTGCACGTAATAATTAATTGATATCAACCATGAAATCAATATTTAAATTAACTGGAATATTAGTCTTTGGTTTTCTTCTCACCCAGACCAGTTTTAGTCAGGAAGAAGAAGAGGAAGGAAATGGAAGGCCGGTAAGATCTCCCTATGAAGCGGTAATGCTTATTGATTTTCCCACCACCAAAACTCCGGCAAAAGGAGCGATGGAATTGCACATTCACCACCGGTTTGGTACTTTTGGAAACGGTCTTTCTGATCTGGCCGGTATCTATGCTCCGGCAAATATCCGGATGGGTGTTAAGTATGGCATTACCAACCGGATTGCCCTGGGTTTTGGCACTGAAAAAAACCACAAAATGCAGGAATTTATTCTTGCTTACCGGATCCTGGATCAAACTCGCAGTAATAAAATACCAGTAGCCGTCATGTACTACGGCAACGCGGTGATCGATGCACGAAATAAAGAGGTCTTTGGCGTTAATTATAGAGGTACGAATCGCTTTTCTTATTTTAATCAATTGGTTGTTTCCCGTAAATTTACTACCGCCTTGACCCTTCATACCTCCCTTAGTTTTTCTCACTTTAATGCAGTCGACTCATTATTGGAACATGATAAAATCGCCTGGCATCTGGGCGGCCGGATGAAATTATGGAGTGATAACTCTTTTGTCTTTGAATTTACCCAACCACTTGAGCCTAAGAATTTTGCAGAACATACAGAACTGACCAATCCACCCAAAGCCGGGCTATCCCTGGGCTTGGAACTGGGTACCAGCACCCATGCTTTTCAGGTTTTTGTCAGCAACTACCAGGAAATCATACCTCAACAGAATGTCTCCTTTAACCAGCATGATTTCTTCGACGGAGACATCCTGATTGGTTTTAACATTACAGTCAGATTGCTTTAGAATTTTTAAAATCGTATCTTTTCGAGAAAAGAGTCGGATACATGTGTAATCCATAAAGAAATGATAATTTAAAACTTGCTCCGATGAAGAAACCAGAATCAAGACGGGAATTCCTTCGAAAGTTCGTTAATCAAAAGGAACAAATTCAAGATACCAGTCATCAACCAGTATCCGGTGCATCGGGTGATCAAAAGATCAGGATGCTTACACCGGATGGAAGGCTGGTAGAAGTCAGAGGTCCTGTGGAGACCAGTGGGCGTGCCAGTAATGCCGAGTTATTAAACTGGATCAACAATTCAGAAAAGACAAAAGAATCGAAATAACTGTTTTCTATCCAACAATTCCTGAATCCAATGGAAAAAGATAATACTACCCGGCGAGATTTTATTAAACTGAGCGTCGCTGCTTCCTGCGGAAGTGCCCTATGTTCCTGCAAGGGGACCGGGCATTCCGGCACCACTGCGGCCTCGGAGGGAGAAAAAATCCGGTTACTGGCTCCCGATGGATCGCTGGTTGAGGTCTTAAAGTCGCAGATAACTCCACTGCCGGAGGAAGAACTGATTACGGGTTTGGCTGCCAGGGAAGGCATTCCGGGGCGTAGATTTGTCATGGTGATTGATTTGGCCAAATGCCGCAATGCGAGAAAATGTGTCTCTGCCTGTCAAAAAATGCATCATCAGCCGGAAGACAAGGAGTGGCTTCAGGTGCGATTATTACAAGATAATGAGGGAAGCTCCCCCTACTGGTTTCCAAAGACCTGCTTTCATTGTGACAATCCTCCGTGTGTCAAGGTTTGTCCGGTTAATGCTACCTTTAAAAGAGATGATGGTTTGGTGCTGATTGACAATGAGCGATGCATCGGTTGCAAATTCTGCATGGCCGCCTGTCCATATTCAACCCGGGTCTTCAACTGGGATGAACCCGATCAGACGGAGGAAATTTCAATGTGTACGCACTCGCCCGAAACCAGTGTTCCCAGCCGGGTTGGTACGGTTGACAAATGCGATTTTTGCCCCGATATGGCGAGAAGAGGCCGCTTGCCGGATTGTGTAACTGCCTGCCCAAATGGGGTCTTTTATTTTGGAGATGAAATCGAAGATACCGTCACTAACGGTGAAGAAACCGTAAGGTTTAAACAGTTGATAGCCGATCGTGCCGGATACCGGTATATGGAAGAGCTGGGTACCAAACCGCGGGTTTACTATCTGCCTCCACGCGACCGGATCTTCCCGGTAGAACGGGGACTGGAAGACCTTTCCGATCCTCTGAAAGAGATGTTCAGCGAATTATTCAACAGCATGGAATCTTAATTGTATCAGGCTATGAAAGTCAACAAAGACACAGCAACGATTCTTCAGCAATTTGCTCCGGACATGGAGACTACAACCCTCAAATGGAAACTATGGGTGGGATTTCTCGTGATTTGCATTTTACTGGGAGTTTATGCTTTATATGTACAGGTAAAATACGGTCATATAGTGACCGGTATGCGCGATCATGTAGTATGGGGATTGTATATCGCTAATTTTATTTTTTTCATCGGAATAAGTTATGCCGGTGCGGTGATCTCGGGCATCCTGCATTTACTGAATGTAGAATGGAGGAAACCCATCATCCGCATTGCTGAGCTCATCACCGTAATAGCCACGATCATCGGCCCGGTCTTTATTTTACTATGTGTGGGTCGTTTGGACAGGTTGCATCATCTGATACTTTATCCGCGATTGCAATCTCCGATCACCTGGGATGTACTAGCCATCAGTACTTACCTCATTGGAAGTATCATTTTTCTGTATCTGGCACTGATCAAGGATTTTGCCATATACCGTGACGCGAAGAATCTCAAAGTCGCTCCCTGGATAAAACGAGTTTATAAAACCCTTTCATTGGGTTACCGGGGCACACCAGGCCAGGATAGACAGATTGCTACATCCATGAATCTTATGGCTCTCATTATTATACCACTGGCGGTGGTGGTACATTCAGTATTATCGTGGATTTTTGGTATGACTTTGCGCCCCGGATGGCACAGCACGATCTTTGGGCCCTATTTTGTTTTGGCGGCTATTTACTCGGGTACCGGAGTTCTTATCGTTGCGATGTATGTTTACCGCAAGATCCTGAAACTGGACCAGTATATTCTTGATAAACACTTCGTATATCTCGGTTTTATTATGTTGGTACTGGCTGCCGGCTACGGATATTTTACCTTTTCAGAATATCTGACCAGTTGGTATGGTTCCGAAAAATGGGAAAATGAGGTATTGGAAAAGATCTTTAATTTTGATGAATATGGATGGTGGTTTTTCTACACAAATGTAGTAGGAATATTACTACCGATTTTCATTGTTGCCATTCCAGCTACCCGGAAACCCGGGTGGATAACACTGGCCGCTTTTTTGATGGTCTCCGCCCTGTGGATCAAAAGATACTTAATCATTGTACCAACCCTGGAGGCACCCCTGATTCCCATACAGGATCTGCGTCCGGAATACGTCAACTATTCAGCAACCTGGGTTGAATGGGCTTTAACAGTAGCCGGCGTGGCCACCTTCCTGCTCTTCTTTTCACTGATCACCAAATTTATTACCATTATACCGGTTAGTGAAGTAGCCGAATCAGAGAGCGCTCCTCAACCTGTATGATTTTAATCCTGAAAACATGAAAAAGATTGTGAACACCGGTAAGATAAGCGATACCCACTCCAATAGGAAAACCGGCTTCAGTTTGAAGTTTTTTCTTCTTTTTCTTATGCTGGTAATTATCACGGCAGATGTGACCGGATTTCAGGATGAAACTTACCAGACCAGATTGAGTTTATCCTGCATCCAGATGCCGGAACGCCAGGTCGCTATTGAAGCACGACTTAGAGCCAGAGTTGAGGGTCAGTATGTCGGTTTGCCAAAGGTCGAAGTAACCTTCTTCAGTGAAGGCGATTCATCCGTTTACCTTGGAATCGCCACTACGGATGACAAGGGGATCGCCAGAATCATGTCCTCGAGAGATCAACTGGTTCGGGGTGATGACAACTTTTATACGGTAAAGGCAAATTTTGAGGGCAATGAGCGCTATGATGAAAGTGACAATGATCTTTCCTTCAAACCAGCTGTATTTGAAATGAATGCAGAGGAAGTCGATTCTGTCAAAACAATTACGGTCAAGGTTTATGAAGACACCGAAGAAATGCCCCCTTTGGCAGATGCTGAAGTCTTTCTTTTGGTACCCCGGATGTTTAGTGACCTGACTATTGGTACCGAATTTACTGATGATGACGGTATGGCGGAATTTGTCTTTCCCAATGATCTTCCGGGAGGACAAGGAGGAGAATTGTCGATCAAGGCAAGAATTGATGAAACGGATGAGCATGCCTCCCTGGCCAACCAGGTTGATGTGACATGGGGAGTACCAATTGCTGTTGCCATTGCCGATAAGCATAAGGAACGGGCACTATGGACCTCCCATCCCCCGTTGTGGATGGTTATCACCTTTGCCATCCTCATGACGTTGGTATGGGGTCATTATTTTATTATTATATTCAAACTATACCTGGTAAAAAGGGAGGCATCGAGGTCATCCGGAATTTGAGAATAGAATCTGACCACTTTATGAAATTAATTGAAGAACCAGGAAGTTATAAATAAATAAAACTAAATTCAACGATAATGGGAAAACAAATTGTCTATGTAGCGACGATCTTTGGAGCTGCTGTCGTATTGACATCCTTTGTAGGTATTCGACAAAATGAACCCTGGTCAGTACCCGACAAATACGAGAAAATGGAGAACCCGTTAAAAGGGGACAAAGAGTCCATAAGCATCGGCAAGTCGCTCTATCGAAAACACTGTCGGTCATGCCACGGGGATGAAGGATTGGGAGATGGACCCAAATCAGCAGAATTGGATACTCATTGTGGAGATTTTACCGCCAGCACGTTTCAAGCCCAGAGTGATGGTGCCATATTTTACAAGACTTTTGAAGGCCGGGGCGATATGCCGGGATATTCCAAGAAAATACCGGATGAAGAGGATATCTGGAGCATCGTCAATTACGTGAGAACTCTAAAATAACCTTCACCTGAATTAAGGCAACACCGAAGGGTGTCCTGAAAAAGACGTCCTTTGGTGTTGGGTTTTTGCAGGGATAACGCTCATTTCACAAAAAGGTAAGTAACTGATAAATCCCTGGGATGTAATTAATGTCTCCCCACAGTGCCGAATAAGAAGACGATGTCACTATATTCTTACTTGGTCTGTAATTGCAGGTTCCAGGGGGGTCTCTGGTCAGGAGACTGCGAAAAGGTAAAAAGAAATTTTTTATCTCCTTCCAACCGGACAGTAAGTTTTCAATGATGATCTTAATCACTTTTCATCAAAATAAATATCACCTCTAAAAATTTCATTACTACCTCCAATTGTCATAGTTTTGTCATAGTTGTTTGAATTTATGAATTAATTAACAATTATAAACCGCATGCCATGCAAACAAAACTCATACTGTCGGTTTGGTTCACTTTCTTAGTTGTGATATTTACAGCCAGTTGCGTCAAAGAAGGTCCACAGGGCCCGGCTGGTCTCAATGGTCAGGATGGAGTGGATGGCATAGACGGTCTTGATGGCACGGAGAAATGCAGTTCCTGCCATGCATCCAATACCGATCTTTACGCCAAACAATTGCAGTACAGAAATTCGGTTCATGCCACCGGAGGTAACTTTTTCAGAAATGCTACTTCCTGTGCCATTTGCCACACGCATGAAGGTTTCCTCGAAAGGCTCGAAAACGGAGGTTTGACAACGGCAGCTCCGATTCAGGATCCAACCCCCATCAATTGCCGGACCTGCCATCTGATCCACGAAAATTATGACGTCACTGATTATCAGCTGAGAGTCACTGGTCCTGTTCAACTCATCAATGGAGGTACCGTCGATTTCGGTAAGGGTAATATGTGTATCAACTGCCACCAATCCAGGCCTTACGACCTGCCCATTGTCGGTACTGATAGTACGACCATTACCAGTAGTCGATGGGGTACCCATCATGGTCCTCAATCGGCTCTCATCTTTGGACTGGGGGGGTATGAAGGTCCTGGTCCTATGGACTATACGGGTTCTCCCCACAAAGATGTAATTCCCGATGGATGTATCTCCTGCCACATGGCTACCGCCTTTGGCAATTCGGGTGGAGGTCACACGCTGCAGATGTATTATGGAGAAAATGAAACTCCGAATGTCGTAGCCTGTACCCCTTGTCACACCGGTGCTACCGATTTTAACATCAACGGAGCCCAGGATGACATTGAGGCGCTCCTGGCTGAACTGGAAGACCTTCTCATTACCGAAGGTGTCTTGAACCCAAACAGCGGTCTCTGGAATACCGGAACTTACCGGACAGAAGTAGCTGGTGCAGCGATAAACTGGATCTTCATCGAAGAAGACCGAAGCAAGGGTGTCCACAACTATAAATACGCTAAGGCATTGCTGACCAACTCCATCGAAGCTCTTAAACAATAGAAGGGTACTGACAACAGATAAATTGACCAGTTAGTTAGTTTTATTAAACCGGTTCCATTGTAATGAAAAGCAAAAACATTTTCCACCCTATTTTTGCAGAGTGAGATGTTTTCTTCAGCTTAAGTACGATGGAACCGGTTTTCACGGGTGGCAGAAACTTAAAAACTTGCCAACCATTCAATACACTGTGGAGGAAGCACTGGCCCGTATGCTTCGCCGTCCGGTACGCTGCCACGGTTGTGGTCGAACTGATGCCGGTGTGCACGCCATGAATTTCTATGCGCACCTTAACCTGGAAAATTTCGAACTGTCCAATCTTGTCTACCGGCTGAATCGATTATTGCCGCCCGCCATTTTAGCTAAAGACTTATTCGAGGTCCCACCAGATGCTCATGCCCAGAGAGATGCACTGGAAAGGGTTTACCAGTATCATGTAAGCCTCGAAAAAGATCCTTTCGGGTATCCATTCCGCTTTTGGTACCAGTCTCAAAAATTCGATGCTTCGAGCTTACAGACATTGGCCAACCAATTGACCGGAACCCATGATTTTCGAGCTTTCAGCAAAACTCCGGCAAGACAGATTCACACCATCAGTACGATTTTTCGCAGCCACTGGATCCAGAAAGAAGCCAACCACTATGTATTTGAAATCAGTGGAAACCGTTTTGCCCGGGGTATGATCCGGCTTCTCGTTGGCAATATGCTGGAAGTCGCATCGGGCAATTTGTCAGCAGACACTTTTCAGGATGCGCTGTTTAACCAAAAGAGATTACCGTTCTTCAAAATGGTACCGCCGGGAGGTTTACATCTGGTCGCGGTCAAATATCCTTATCTGGATGACCAGTCCGGGTTTCTACCTGCAGATATATGACATCCAAAGATTGGAATATTCTTATGGTTTCTTCCTCAGATAAATGTTGCTGTAAATAGCCTGAAGATTCAGTGAATTATCTCCGTTGTTTAAGTTGCCTACTACCTTACTTTCGTAAATCCGGTTTATACTTCGACCGGTATCAATCGTAATGTCGAGATCGGAATAGATCCTGCCAAAATGGGTCTCCAGGGTAAGACTTAAATCCGAATTTTCCGGGATACTTACATCCACAAAACTGTAAACGGATTTAAGGTTACAATCGCTCTTGTTATTACGGTGGCCAAGTTGGGCGATCAAGTGTCCGTATATACTCTTCAAATCCATCTGATTTTCACAGTCTACTACTTCCAGGGAGCCAAAGCCGGTCTGGATCTTAATAGCCGGCCGAACCGGCACCAGGATGGTTAGCTTTATGTCAACCAAGACACCTACACTGTAACTGTTTGCTTCTTCACCATGCTCCGCTTTAATCGCCTGCCAATCGATATCATCCTGATCACCAACTCTGATCATCACTTTCTCCTGACCTTTCCTGACAGTTACATATTTAGGCAGTGATTTCCAGTCCCTGATAGTTGATCTTATCAACAATGCATCACCCCGTACTTCCGCATCAAGAACGAAAGCGTCATTACTCTCACCCAGATTAATGTCGACATTGCCGGCAATCTTCAGATCGTTACCGTCCCAATTTTTAACCACGATATCTCCCCATTCAAAATCACCTTCAATTTTATTTATCCCCTCAAGCGCGATAGAACGGTTAAAATTATTCTGGGCAAACACATGAAAACCACCGATAAAAACGCAAAATAGTACAATATAAAATTTCATGATAATGTAGGTATTATGGTGTTTTGGTATTATGGTATTGTGGTTTTTTGGTGTTTTGGTTTTTTTGATAAAAATATTCCGGCAGACTTACATTAAATCTCAAAAAATATATTTTCAAAAAAACTCTGCGGCCTCCGCGATCTCCGCGAGAGGCAAAATCCAGCATCTTGGTATTATGGTTTTATGGTGTTCTGGTATTGTGGTTTTATGATAAAAATCTTCCAGCAGACTTGCATTAAATCTCATAAAATCTACGTTCAAAAAAACTCTGCGATCTCCCCGATCTCTGCGAGAGGCAAAACCTGGTGCTTTGGATTTTGCCTCTCTGCGATCCAGTTGTTCATTTCTTTCTTAAATAAATATCCGAATGATTCGATTTAATGGAGAAGTCCACTCCTCCCCCATTGAATTTTGCATCCACTTTATTCGTGGAAAGCGTTTTCATACCTTCAGGTTGATCAAAGGCCAGATCGAGATCTGTGTACATTTCACCCCAGTCTGATGATAGATGAAAATCGGCCTTTGCGGAAGCGGGAACAGTAACATCGACATGCCCGTGCACCGAGGTAAGCGAAATCGAATGCGCCTGATCAAGTGCATTAAACATACCGGTAATATCGCCATGCACCGTATTGATCGCTACCGGTCCGGAAATATTTTCGAATTTGACCGAATTAAACCGGGCCGACACTTCAATTTCGCCAGCTACATTTTTAATTAGCAGATCATCGCCTTCATGGGTAGTGTGTTCGTAGTATACCGAGACACTCTTCGGCACTTTTATCGTATATCGACGGTCTGATCGCAGGCTTACCGGTTTGATGACAGTGACCTCTCCTTCCTTTCCAGTGAAGAGTCCTATTCCCGTATTGTCCGTCATTCCGGCCGGACTGATCAGTTTCAGGCCGGCTGCTCTTTCATTTTCTTCCTGATCAAAATTTTCGACCTCAATGGTCACATTAGCTCCCGAATGCCCTTCAATGGTCACTGCATTCAGCTCACTGATCTTGATTTTTCCCGAGGTCAAATTGATCGTATGCACTTTTTGTGCTTCAACCATCGTGGCCAGACCAAACAATACTATTAATACGATGAATCTCATAGTTGACTAATTTTAATATGTTGATTTTAAAATTCTTACTAATTATTGTTACAGCCGGGTTATGCCCAGAAATGCCTCTTCCTTGACATCATCCGGCACCTGATCCCGATCGAGTAATTCCTGCAGGGTTCCCTTAAGGCTGCTATCTTTAATTTTCACCAGCGTACTGATGATTGAAATCTGAACGATGGGTTCTGTATCGCTTTCCAGAATCCGGATGAGGGTAGATTTAACCACTTCGTCATCGAGGGCCCCACTCAGTGCATCCAGAGCAGCCAGGCGTACATTGGTGCTAGGGTCGGTTTCCAATACTCTCAACAATACATCCCGGACATCAGCATCCAGCGTTTTCATATTGTACGATTGATTAATCCCCTTGATCCGGCTGGTGGTATTTTCGGTAGATACCAACTGGATCATAAATTCTTTTTGATGCTCAAACTGCCGGATTGCTGATCGATTTTTAAGCCATTGTGCTACTCCTGTCCATCCCACCAGCAATATGATGGATGCAGCGACAGCATATTTCCACCAAAAAATTTTCCGCACCGGCAGTACTTCCTGAGCGGTTGTTTGCGATTGCAGCCACGAGTTGAAGCGAGCTACAGTGTGATCCGGTGTCTGATGAAATTCGGCATGTTGAATATTCCGGACTAATTCACGATAACTCTGATATTGTTGATATACCTCCGGATCTTCTTCCATCAGCACCTGGATCTCCGCATGCTCCTCAGCAGTGAGATCCCCCATGACTAACCGGATAATCTGATCTTCAATAGTACTCTTGTTCATGATGTGGTCACTTTTATATAATTTTCTCTCAGTTGTTTAATCGCCCGGTGTACCCTGGCTTTGACACCTGTTTCCGATACGCCAATAATCCCGGCTACTTCCTTGTATTTTAATTCTTCAAAACGGGTTAGTATCAACACTTCGCGATACATTTCATCCATTTGGTCCAGGGCCATTTCCAGATCGCTCTTATCCCAGGCTGCATCGGTACCGTTTTTACGGTCTTCCAGTACCTGGTCATTGATCTCCACCATGGGCTTGTAGCTGCGGTAATGATCCATCAGGATATTTTTAGCGATCCGGAATATCCAACCGGTAAAGGGATAACTATCGCGATACGTATGTTTACCCTTGAGCGCTCTCTCAAAAACCATCTGCAGGAGATCTCCGCTCAGAAACTCGTCGCGCGTCATCCGGAAAAAATAATCGTAAATCTTACAGTGGTGCCGGCCAAACAGAACACCTAGTTTAGCGGTGTCTCCACTGGCAACAGACATCATCAGTTCTTCGTCGGTCATCAAAGGATCAATTGTCCTGCTCAAATTACCTTATTTCCACCCCTAATACGGAGACATCTGTCGAATGGTTGCGACCTTTTTAAAAATTTTAGCCGGAAGAGAAAAAAGGATTGGATTGGGTTATCGAAGAAGAACGACTTCCTGCATGTGCTGCCCCTCCTGGATCTTACCCGCTGCATCCATCAACCGGTATTCGATGCGGATCAGGTAGAGTCCTGCTTCGAAATCGCCATCCGGATGACGGCCATCCCAGGCCCGGTTCTTTTGTACAAGTATTTTCATACCCCAGCGATTGAATACCGTCAATTGGTAGTCTGCGATACTGCAATCAGAATAGATCTCAAAGAAGTCGTTGACTCCATCCTGATTCACTGTTATTGCATTGGGCAAATACAGATTGCAGGAACATTCCGGTTTGTCCAACGAATACGCATAAACAACGGGTTCCAGACAATCCCGGTTGACAGCCCGGTAGACACCAGCCGACCTGAGGATCCGGTCACGCATGGCTGGAGCATCTTCCCAGACAAACTCGTCCGATGGCAACTGTATCTCCCAGTCAACACCACAAGCCAGCGTTGTGTCAACGGTAATCACAGTTGGCTCTATCTTAAATCCGCAGACATCCTTCATCGGGAAGTCGTAGGGCAAAACGGTGATCAGACCGTCGGTATTTTCAACACTCATTCCCGCATCATATAATATGGTATCAATAGGATTAAACAACAGCGGAATGTTATTGGTGATGTCAAGGTTTACCGGTTCCCAGGCAAAACAATTATTGGCCTTCTGGTCTGGTGGAAACTGCATCAGAAAGTAGGGCACATCCAGTGGATATTTTTCCAGGAGGGCTTTGTTTCCCAGTATCCGGAAATTACCCTTCTGGTCAACCGACTGATATACATGATCCACATCCATAGATTCGTTGGTTCGCAACAAGGTCTGCTCTTCAATCTGACCACTGGAAGGATCGATGATCAACCGGGCCAGCGTATTCCGGTCAGTCAGCGCGTGTTTGGTCAGTGCGATGATTTTACCATTGATCAGGATCATATCTGCGACAAATTTCAGCGTGGCAATCTTTTTGGTTTGCCACATCAAATTGCCATCGGTATCCAGTTTGTAGAAGAAGATCGTCCCGTTATGGAAAGCCTGAAAGACGTAGCCGTCCGGCAACTCCAGAGGTCCGGCCAGGGGCTGTATTCCTGTGGTCTGATCTACTTCCAAAGCCCAGATCAGTGTCCCTTCCCGGCTCAGGGCATAGTGAAAGAACGATGAGCGGCAGATATACCGGTGATGACTATCGATGATCGCGTCTCCTTCCGATTCGAAAGGAGCAAAGCTCTTACCCCATTTGTACTCGAAACCTTCATTAAAAATGGAAACAAAACCTCGCTTCTGGGTATTAAAATCCAGCAGTAAACCATAGACCATCAGCTCACCGTTACGGATATCCATAGTGTACGAAAAGTGGTCGACCGTGCCGGTATTGACCAGTTTGAAATTGAGCATCCTGCCATCAGGACTTACCTTGAGGAGAAAAAGCAGTTCCTGGCCTCCCCGGTAAGCACTGCCATAGGCAAAGATGACATCCTGGCCATTCAGCACGACATCCTTGAACTCGAGATATTCGGTAGTACGTTCATAACTAAAAGACCAGACTAGATTTCCGCAGTTGTCAATTCTGGTCAGAAACACCTTTCCATTCGCCTGAGAGAATACTCCTTCATCGGAAGAGTCTCCAATGAGGATATCATCATTGCTAAAACGGTTAATCCGACGGTTAAAGGTCTCGGGATCATCGGGTAGAGCCAGGAAATAGGACTGCGCAGCGACCGATGCTATCCCGAAAATAAGACCAATGCCTAAAATACCCCGGAAAATGTTCATTAGCCTGGATCAAAGAGCAAAGCCATGAATATAACGGCTTTAGTTCAATTTAACTGGAATTAACCATTTTACAATGGTTCGGCTCCTCTAAACTCCAAAGTTAGCAATACCACGACCGGTTGCCCGGATATTCCTTTAAAAGTCAGATAGAGGTCATGCTTACCCTCTGCCTCCTTCAATGGAAGGGATCTTGATATGACCTCTGATCTTTCCGGTTTACCGATCTCCAGTGCCCCGAGCAACAGACCATCCGGCCGATCGAGATGAGCTTCAATGGTCCCGCCTCCGGTATATTGGGTGTTTACCGCCATCCGGAATTCAATGGAAACAATTCCTGTGAGATCCAGATTCCGGTAACCCACGAAACCGTCCGGGGCTGCCGGTAATATATCAATCGATCCCGAAGCAACCAGACCACCGGATTGTTCAGCAGTCAACGTCAGTTTCTGAGCTACGGCAGCAGTATCGTATAGAGCCGCACTCATCTTCGGATTTCGCAATCTTATCATTTCCCGGCTGGTTTGTACTTCTGCACCTTCAGCACCCTTATCCGCGTATGATGCCATCAGGATATAACTTCCCTCTTCGTGGTCATTTGAAGGATCAAACCGGTAAGTGCCTGCCACCGGTAGCAGATCTCCCACTTTCTCCCGGTCAGCCAGAGACAAAATCCATTCCACCATCTGTTGCGCTTCCTCGACGGTATGCTGCGGATGGGCAGCCATGGCATTCACTCCCCAGACACCACCCCCACCATTGATGATCTTATCGGCCAGATACTCCCTGGCCTTACTGTCATCCCGGTATTTTGCCGCAATTTCCTGAAACGTTGGTCCGACGGATTTCCGGTCGATAAAATGACAGGCTTTGCAGTCGGATTGATCCATGATATTTTTGCCGGCGATAAATCGCGAAGATGCCGCCAAAGCCTCGTGGCCCATCGAGATCTCATTGATATCGGATCCCTGTTCCAGATAATTGATACTGAGGGCTACGGCGCTGGAATCGATGCCCCTGCCCAGTGTTCCATCTTCTTTATCCGAGACTTTCAATTCATAGGCAATCTCACGACCGGGCCAGTAAAAAGACTGGTTACCGCGGATAATCCAGGACAAATCCGGCGGTTCATTACCGGCCTTAATCCGAACCTGATCAGAAGCTGTCAGACCATCCCGGTCACTCACCGTAAGCTTTGCAATAAACTCTCCGGGTTTATTGAAGGTATACTCCGGATTTTTCTCCCGGGAAGTACCCTCACCTTCACCAAATGACCAGAGATAAGTTATATCATCCCCATCGGGGTCAAAGGTACCCTCCGATGAAAAGCGAACTTTCAGCGGATTGGCGCCGGTTAGTTCACCGGCGCTGGCTTTGGCAACCGGCTGCCGGTTTCCTTTGATGTATTTCAAATGAATCAGCCGGGCATCCGGATTCTTGGCAAACCAGGCTGTACCGTATTCCAGCATAAACATATCACCGTCCGGACTCATGACCACATCAATCAGATTGCTGAACTTCTGACTGGGAAGAAAGCGTTCCATGGAGACAAAATCACCCTGGTCATTCATGGTGACCACCATCATCCAACCCCGAATCCAGTCGTAGGTAAACAATTTTCCATCGTAGTAAGCCGGAAACCGGGCGTCGTTTTCCGGATAGTCATTGAGATAAAAAACCGGACCGGCCATTGCATTACGGCCGCCGGTGCCCACAAGGGGAAATATTTCCGATTCGCTGTAGGGGTACCAGATAAATGCCGGGCGGGCCGGGGGCAGATTCCGGATACCGGTATTATTGGGAGAGTTATTGACCGGAAGTTCAGGATCGTATTTTGACAGGGACTTCCTGAGGGCAAAATCGTACTCATGATACGGCTTATTGTCGCCATTAAAATACGGCCAGCCAAAAAATCCGGCGCTCCGGGCCTGATTTACTTCATCATGACCCTTGGGTCCACGGCCGATGGAATCTTTTCCTGCATCTGGTCCCACATCGCCCCAGTATAGAAATCCGGTATGCCGGTCGATCGAAGTACGGAAAGGATTCCGGCAACCCATCACGTAGATTTCAGGTCTTCCCTGGCTGCCATCCTTCGGAAAAAGATTTCCATCCGGAATGGAGTAGGTTCCATCAGGCTCAGGTTTGATCCGCAACACTTTACCCCGCAAATCATTGGTATTGGCAGAAGATCGCTGGGCATCCCAGGCGCTTCTACCCGGTCGCTCATCACTGGGAGAATAACCATCGGAAGCAAAGGGATTGGTATTATCCCCGACAGAAATATAGAGTTGACCATCGTTCCCAAATTCGAGTGATCCAGCCGAGTGACAGCATTCTTCCCGTTGAGTCGTGATCTCCAGTAATACTTTTTCGGTGGTAAAATCGACCTGGTCATTAACGAACTCAAACCGCGAAACATGTTGTTTTGGCTCATCACCAGGAGGTGAATAAAATAGATATAGCCAGTGATTCCCGGCAAATTCCGGATCAAGCGCCAACCCCAAAAGTCCATCTTCATGCTTGGTATGAACATCCAGGTGATTGATCAGCCAGGTGCTGTCCAGACCGGGATCATGCAGATAGATATCTCCTTTACGCTCGATGAATAGCAGTCGCCGGTCGGGTAGCATAACCAGCTCCATTGGCTCGTTGAGATTTTCATCCAGCACTACTTTCTGAAAGCGGTTTTCCTCGGGCGCAACAGAAGGAAGACTATAGTTGAGTATACCATCTCCGGCAGCATAGACGATTCCACCCCATAGATGTCTCAGAAAAGCATCTTCAGCGAAACTCTCATCGGTATGACCTCCCCCGGTGTAAAAAGCCCGGCCTCCGTCAAATTCATGATACCAGGCAATGGGATGATGGTCACCATTGGTACCTCCCTCATATGTGGACTCGTCCAGATTAAGCAGTATATGTAAGTCCGGTTGAATATCCCGGTAGTTATACCACTCATCGTTTCGATGCCAGCGGTCTGGGAGATGCTTGCAAGAGAGATGGGTCTTGTCAAGACGCACGACATCCGCTTCCCGTACATTGGGATTGTTGGGATGTCCGTTGAAGTAGGCACCGACCAGTTGTCCGTACCATGGCCACTTGTATTCTGTATCTGCGGCGGCATGAACCCCAACAAAACCTCCTCCGGCCTGAATAAAACGCATCATCTCCAGTTGCTGCTGATCGGTCAGGCAGTCACCGGTGGTATTCAGGAAAATGATGGCGGCATAGTCTTTAAGCTGACTTTGGGTAAAGACCGCTGCATCTTCGGTTGTATCGGCACGAAATCCATGCTCTTCCGCGATCCTGACGATAGCTCTTTTGCCAGGCTCAATCGATGTGTGTCGGAATCCGGAAGTCTTGGAAAAGACCAGGAGTTTTTTTGATGACTGGGGACCAGACTGACAGGTCAGTAACGTCAGACCAGACAGCAAGATGAAAAATGTGTAACGAATCATGAATGATCTTGGTAATCAAAGGTAAAAGCATCAAATATAAATAATCTCTTTTTCGGGATGAAATACGATGACCGGTAAAATCCATTGACCGGCTAAATAGGTAATCCGGATCGAATATCCGGTCTTACCCGGATATTTCGGTATATTGCCGGTCAAATAAAAATTGGAATATGGCCATTGAGAAAAATCAGGTGGTGGTTTTACACTACAAATTGCAGGAGGAAAATGAAGAAGGTGAGCTGGTGGAATCGACATTCGATGCTGAACCACTCAGATTTATTTTCGGAATTGGCCAGATGATCCCTGCTTTCGAAGATAACCTGGAGCAAAAAGGAGAAGGCGATGAATTTGCCTTTTCGATTCTTGCCGAGGATGCCTATGGCTTATACGATGACCGTGCTGTAACAAATATTCCGGTCAGTGAATTTGCGGTCGACGGAAAAGTCGATCCGGAAGCCATTGTGTTGGGCCGCCCCATCGGATTACAGGATCAACAGGGCAACACGTACGAGGGTGTCATAGTGGAGGCTAACGAAGAGTCGGTCAAAATCGATTTCAATCATCCGATGGCCGGAATCGATCTTTATTTTACCGGAAAGATCCTGACTATCCGGGAGGCGACCGAATCGGAACTGGACCATGGACATGTTCATGAGTAATAGCGGTGCCGGGCTCTCCCTCAGGGTCCGGTCTTTATAATCTTTTGGACCACGCTTAACTGCGCCGACTTTATAACAAGGAAATACAAACCTGGTCGCAAATGGGATATGTCAATGAATGAATCTCCCTTTTGCCGAAGAACGGGGTAACCCTGTGCATCGGTGAGGCAGATATGCAGATTGTTGATCCCTCCCTGACTGGTTAATTCGATGTAGTCCCTGGCGGGATTCGGACCGACCGTGATTTCATAATCGGTTTCTACAACAGCGGTAGTCTGAGGGTTGCAGCCTGTCGATAATCTTAAGGCAGCTCTCGGACCAAACAGGGTATTTCGGATCACTTTCTTTTGCCCCTCTGTAAACAAGTTCATGCAGGAATCGTCAGTGAGATCCATGAAGTTCATATACATATCCTCGCTTCCGCAGGAAAATTGGGGAAAATCCGGACAACCGCTGTACCGGTCAAACTGGCGGGGGGTATCTTCGATGCCATCGTCGCTATCACAACCGGATTCTCTACCCCAGATGTGCTCCAAACCAAGCCAATGACCTACCTCATGAGTGAGGGTCCTGCCATGATTGAAAGGTGAGATAGCCGGAGGACCGGCACCAAAATAACGGTAATCAATGACCACTCCGTCTTTGGATATTTCCGGCTGTCCGGGCATTTGGGCAAATCCGGCAATATCACCGGAAGCACTGATTTCACAGACCCAAACATTAAGATACCTCTCGGGATCCCATGCATTCTTGCCACCGGACAATGTCTGATAATAGTGATCGGTCAGGCCAATTTCCTGAACCCGGGTAAGGGTTGTAGTGATTCCATCAACAGCAACTCCATCCGGATCTGCAGCAGCCAGGCAAAATTCCACCCGGCAATCGGCAGCCAGATGCCGAAAGATCTCCGGAGTGTCCTCCCGATCGATATTTTGCCGGCCGAAATCGCGATTGAGCTGCCCGACCTGAAAGTCAATCTGCTCCGGAGGTATCAGCATACCGGAATCCTGGTAAATAATGTGGAACACTACAGGAATGGATATCAGCGAATCATCATCCATAAGATGCCTTGGTTCCAGATGGGGATTGATCTTCGGATGGCTCAGGCATAGACGCTGGCCTGACAATTTGTAAGTAAAACTAAAGACGATAATAATAATGAGAAACCGGGCCAACATCCAGATTGATTACCTGCCGAAATATAACGGATATTCTGGTCCTGCAGTTTTATGCCGATAAAAAGGGATCATCCGAATAATTAATATTTGCAACTTTGTTGCATTATCATATCTTTGTAACTGATTTCATTCAGATTCACTTATGGAGGAACGGTTTTTTGGATTTCATCTCGATTTCCTGGGATTCATTGCCAGCTTTACCTGTGCCATCCACTGCGCTGCGTTACCCTTTATAATGACGATGAGCATAGCAGGAGGTCTTGGCTGGATATCCGATCCGGTCACCGAACTGGGATTTCTGGTGGCCAGTATTACGATCGCCTCTTTTACCCTGGTGAATGGCTACCGGAAGCAAACCATTGACCGAACCGGATTGATAATCTTTGCGATGGGCTTCGCCCTGTTATTAGTAAGCAGTCTCCTTCCTCACGTGCACGGGATCGAGTTGATTTTTGCCGTTTTAGGTGGATTGACGATTGCGAGCGCCCACATCTACCATTGGCTACTGTTGCGGCGCAATGGTTGTCTGAGCCGGCAGGCTTAAATGCGATCAACCACCCTTGATTATTTTCTGGAGCTTTTTCTAATGGCTCACCGTGGCAAATGCCGGCTTCATCACCTGTTTTACATCATCGTAATAATCCATTACACTCTTCAGGGAATCCAAGGGTTCATCCGGAAAAATCATCGGTACAATAAAGTTTGAAGATAACATCTGAACTTCCCCTTCCCTAACCAGAATCTCGATGGGTAAAAAAGAGAAATTGGATGGCACATCTTCAGGTAGAACCGGCATACGGGCAGTCCATTCCACCGTTGACGTCAGGCCATAAAGTTTCGTTTTCTGATCGGGGATTTCCACCTGATAACAAATATTCACCGGCAGCTTACCGGTTCTAAAACTGGAATCAATCGTTTCTACCGCTTTCTCAAAGCTGATAAATTGTGCCAGTACCTCGGACTTATCCGTGGTCGCCCCTTCTGGTTGTGGTTCAAAATGCTGTAAAACATCGGCCGAAAGACCATTTTCCGATCCAAAACCAGTTTCTACCATATTTCCAACTGAACCGCACAATTGATTGAGCTTGCCAGACATAGCCAGGTACCGTGAGAACTCCACCTTGTAAAAATTTTCCCGAAAGATGGCGTTCCCCCAATACTCGGGATTCGGATAACTTATGTGTACTTTGTCATCTTTCTTCTCAATGACTACCCGCCAGGCAGCATTGACTCCAGTCATTCCTCCTACCTGTTTGACGGCCCCTACCAAATCCGGTGATGTTATGACCAAAACCATTGAATTTGGTGCATAGGCAGGACGGTATTCTCCAACAAAACGAAAACTGTAATCTCCTAAAGCTCGCAAAATCTTGTCCCGGACAACTTCCGGGTCTTCGGTACTTTCAGCACATAACAAATAGGGCTGAATAGATTGGGCAACTGTCATGTTTATGGTAATCAATATCAGGGTGATCATCATACCAATGGGTTTCATGACACACAATTTAGTTGAGTAAACTTTATCGTTATTAAGTTAGCCTTTTTTAAAGAATTTCATCCAAGAAATTATCCAGACAGGCTTCAGGGTTCAATATGAAACCGGAGCGATTTGTTCTTGAATGACGAGAACAATCCGCCAACTGTATCTCTAATGGATCATTAGTTTTTACACGGAAAACCTTACTTTGGTGACAAAGAACCTTCCATGAGGATCCAACACCTTCTTCTTATTCCAATTTACCTGATCGGTGTCAACATTCAGGCGCAGATCACGCCTGATCTTAAAAAACTGGATGAATATTTCCGCAAAATGGTGGAAGATTGGGAAGTACCCTCCATGGCTGTCGGCCTGGTAAAAGATGGTCAGTTAATATTCAACAAAGCTTATGGCACCAAAGAAGCAGGGAAGGAAGCCTCTCCCAATGGTCAAACCCTGTATGCCATTGCATCCAATTCCAAAGCTTTCACGTCGGCGATCATTGCCATGCTGGTTCAGAAAGGCCATTTACGGTGGGATGACAAGGTACAGGACCATCTTCCCTACTTTGAAATTTACGATCCCTATCTTAGTAAACAAGTGACTGTCCGGGACTTGCTTTGTCACCGCGTGGGACTGGGTACTTTCAGCGGTGATGTGATCTGGTATCAGTCAGACTTTTCTTCCGAGGAGATCATTCGCCGGATCAAACACCTGCCGCAGGCCTACCCCTTCCGGTCGGGCTATGGTTACTCCAACCTGATGTACATTACGGCAGGCGAGCTGATCCGGAAAATTACCGGTAAAAGTTATTCTGAGAATGTGCAGGAACGCATTTTCGATCCGTTAGGTATGACCCGCTCTATCATAGGCCCGGCCCGCTTGCACGAGATGGGGAATTTTGCTACCCCCCACCACCTTAGAGAAAATCGAACCAGCGAGCCCATCGAATGGGTCGACTGGACAGAGATCGCCGCAACGGGTGGTATCATCAGTTGTGTGGAAGACATGGCCAAATGGATGATCTTCAATCTCAATCACGGCATCTGGAATGGTGATACACTGCTGACCAGAAGCTCGCGAAACATCCTGTGGACTCCCCATAACAATTACATGGTGGATCATACCAGTAAAAACGACCTCAACACCCATCTGAGCGGTTACGGCCTGGGATGGAATCTCCGGGACTATGATGGCCATTTCTTTGCAGGCCATACCGGGGGATTTGACGGTATGCTGACAGCTGTTTCGCTAATTCCGGACCAAAAGGTGGGAGTGGTCATCCTGACCAACGGGATGCAAAGTCCCTATATGGCCGCCAATTATTACGCACTTGATGCCTTGCTGGGCCGGCCGGAAAAAGACTGGTCGTCCGACATGCTGGAAAGAGTGAAGCAAAGGGCCGGCGGAGATGCCCGCATCACGAACCGCATCAACAAGCGGAAAACCGGCACCAGACCTTCCCTTGATCTTTCGGCGTATACCGGGACCTATCATTCCAAGATCCATGGCTATATCAATATAACTCTATCCGATGACCGGTTGCGAATGGAGTTTGATCACGCACCGGCTTTCTCTGCAAACCTGGATCACTGGCACTATGATGTATTTAAGATCAACTGGGACAAGCCAAGTGCATGGTTTAGTTTTGGTACGGTCAAATTCAATATGGATAATAACCTGAAAATTACCGGATTGGATTTCGATATTCCAAACGATGACATCTTTTTCGAAGAATTAAAGCCAGTCAGGGTCAATTGATCTGTGAACAAATCCGATATTGTGACCATGAAGATCAGTTACGAGACTGCCCGGGCTACCGATGCCGGCGAGATCGCGGCACTGCATGCCTTAAGCTGGCAACGCCATTACCGTGGCATATATACCGATCAATATCTGGATCATGAAGTGCAAAACGAGAGGCTGAATGTATGGCGGTCCCGGTTTAAAAAATCCGATAAAAAGCAATTGGTCATCAAAGCCATGCATAGGGATAAAATCATTGGCTTTGCCTGCACCTTTCTCGATGCGGATCCCGTGCATGGCGCTCTCGTCGATAACCTGCATGTGCTCCAGGAATATCAGGGTCATGGTATCGGCCGGACTTTAATGCAAATGAGTGCTCGTTGGGTCCTCGAAAACCGGCCTTCCAGTAAGATCCACCTGATGGTTTTGGAAAAAAATTATCCGGCCAGGACTTTCTATTCCAATCTGGGAGCCCGGATGTCTGAGGTATATTTCCTCCCCAATCCGACCGGACAACCAGAGGCAGTCATCCGTTGCGAATGGAATCCGGCAGACCTTCTGGATGCGGCAGGCACGGTAAAACTACCTTCTTAAGAAAAGTTCATCCAAATATTGGTCTCTGGTCTCCGCACTGTAGTTGTCGGCACATCGCTGACCGCTTTGCATGATGGATTTGCAATGCCCGTCACTTCCCACCTCATCAAGGTGAGCCCGGTTTAGAATGCAATGGCCCAATTCATGAAAAACGAGTTTTTCCTTCTCAAAATCGTCGAGGATAGACCAGTAAAATGTATTGATAATGATTTGGTCCGGCTGGTCATCGTGATAGTTACACCACCCCAGCCGGGCACTGTCGTCATGCAGCTCTAACCGGGCTTCAACCGGCCGGTCCTTGTAATTGACCACAATGCCCCGCCGGGAAGCTTCCTCGCTAAACAGTTGAAGATAATTTTGCAATGGCTCATCGACCAGCTCCTCCCTGTGGCAGGAGATCAGTACCAGTAAAAACAACAACTTAGAAATGATCTTGAGCATAGGATGACATCCGAATGAAAACGCCTGAAATCCCATTTTTGTCTACTCTCAGTTCCGGCAGATCAATAATTCATTCCGGATATTTACCTCTAAACAAAAAGATATTCAGGAAATATGCAACCATTCGAATGACAATATCGTCCATTTAGTAAAAGACCATAGAAAATAATCGATGCTCAAAAGTTACATTACGACCGCTTTAAGAAATCTGTGGCGTTACCGGGGGTATACGCTCATCAATATTCTGGGATTGGCCATTGGTCTTTCCTGCGTTATGTTGATACTCTTATACGTACGGTCAGAACTCAGCTATGACCGCTTTCACGAAAACCGGGATCAGATTTACCTGCTCACCCTCCAATCAACCAATCCACAGAACGGTGTGACCAGCCAAAGGGCTATTGGGCCTTACCGGCTGGCAGATGAATTGAAGGTTGATTTTCCCGATCTGGAACAAATCATCCGGATTGCACCTCAGGGTCGGGAAACCATTGAATATCAGGACCAGATTTACCAGGAAAGCAAACTGGCCTTTGTCGATCCGGAAATTTTTCAGGTTTTTACCTTCCCTCTGAGTACGGGTGACCCTGGGAAGGTCCTTGAAGATCCCTATTCCCTGGTCATGACTGATGCCATCGCCAAAAAATATTTTGGAAATGACAATCCAATCGGACAAGTCGTAAGGATTCGCGGTACCGACTTCAAGGTGACTGGTATTATGGAAGAAATTCCGGACCAGTCCCAATTCAAATTTGATATCCTGGTCTCCATGAATTGTGCACCCAATGTATTTTCGAAAATTGTACTGGAAAATTGGGGCGAAGGTTATGTCCTGACTTTGGCGATGACCAAACCCAAGGAGAGTCCCCAGGATTTTACCACCCGATTGCAGGAATTCACCAATGTAAAACTGGAATCATGGAAGGCATTCTCACCGGCGATCGTCATGCACCCATTGTCGAGCCTCTACCTCAACTCTGGAAATCTTGCAGGTTTTGCACCGGGAGGTGACCGGACCTATGTCATCGCATTCTCCTTCATTGCTGGTTTTATACTGTTGATTGCCTGTATCAATTTCATGAACCTGGCCACCGCCCGTTCGGCAATACGGGCAAGGGAAGTTGGATTAAGGAAAGTGGTAGGAGCTGGTCGATCCCAGCTGATTACCCAATTTCTGAGTGAAAGTATTACCCTGGCTCTGATCTGTCTGGTCATAGCCCTTTTCATCGTGAAATGGACAATCCCTTCCTTCAACCAGCTAGCCGACCGTTCGATTTCGTTTCAGTTTTTTGACAATTTCGGGTTGCTGGCGGGGTTCCTTGGATTGGCGGTAATAGCTGGTATTCTCGCCGGAAGTTATCCGGCACTCCTGCTCTCCGGTTTTAGTCCGGTCAATGTATTCTCGGGAAACCTCTCGGAAGGATTTAAGGGGGCTTCGTTGCGAAAGGTACTGGTGACTTTCCAATTTGCAATCTCCATCTTTTTAATAATTATCACAGGTATTGTGTATCTGCAAATAAAATACTGCCGGGATCTGGATATTGGATTTGACAAGAGTCACTTACTGGTCATTAACGGAACCCCTCTGGATATGCGGGCCCGTTATGATCAGTTACGTACCGAACTATTATCCAATCCACAAATCGAAAATTGCGCTGCAGCCTCAAGGGTACCACCGGGTCGGCTTTCCAGTTCGTTACGGGCCCGTCCGGAAGGCATTCCGGAAGATCAGCAACGAGGAATGCAGACTGTTTGGACTGATTATGATTTTATCGAGACAATCGGACTTGAGTTGGCAGCAGGCCGGAGCTTTCGCCGTGATTTTCCCGCTGATGCCAGCACCGGTTTTATGCTTAATGAAGCGGCCGTAAAAGAAATCGGATGGACGAATGAAGAAGCCATTGATAAAACCTTTGGCAGCAGTGAAATCAAAGACTGGGAAAACGGTCAGTGGGAAAACCGGGACGGAAAAGTAATTGGTGTATTGAAAGATTTTCATTTTGAATCACTCAAACAGGAAATTATCCCAACCGTATACTTTATTGCTCCCTATATGGCCTGGAATTATGTCATCCGGATCAAACCGGGAAACATTCCTTCGACCCTCAATTTTATCGAAGAAAAATGGAAACAATTCAGTCCTGATACTCCGTTTGAGTACACTTTCGTCGATGATAACTTTGAACAATTATACCGCAATGAAGAAAGGCAGGGTAAGATCTTTGGTGTATTTTCCGGTCTGGCCATTTTTATTGCCTGCCTGGGTCTGATTGGACTGGCATCTTTTACTGCCGAAAGGCGTAAAAAGGAAGTGGGCATCCGGAAGGTGCTTGGGGCCTCGGGTTTTAATCTGATCCTATTACTATCCAAAGAATTTACCGGGCTGGTCATAATTGCCTTTGTGCTGGCCGTTCCGGTGTCCTGGCTGATCATGAAAAATTGGCTGCAGGATTTTGCATACCAGGTATCGGTGGGTCCAGCCGTATTCATTATTTCAGGGCTCTTTGCCCTGTTGATTGCCTGGCTTACCGTCAGCACTCAAACTGCACGGGCCGCATTCAGCAATCCGGCAAAGGTGATACGTAACGAATAAGGGACTACCAGCCCCAGCTTTCACAGCTATGTATCAACAATACTCCTTCTTGATCACCATCAGGTACCGAGCAGGTATTTCCTGAGGAGAGCAATTCCTTTATGGATCTCCTCGCGGCCGCTCGATTCAATGCCGTACCATCCCTGATAGCCGGATTTTTTGGCCATGGCAATCATTTTGGCCGTCAACTCTTCGGTAGGTTGGTTTCGGTACGACATACCCATGGCATATGGCAACGTTTTCTCCAGGTATTCGACATTGTCAAAATCATCCGATGGTCCCCTCCAGTCGGGATAAGTGCCAAAAAGCGGATCGTTGACTTTTTTCATCAGTTTAACCATCCAATCGGCATCGTTTGACACCCCACCGTGATTTTCGATGACGATCTTTATTCCGGAAGGCCTGGTATAATCCAGTAACATTTGATAAGATTCTGTAGCCCACTTCAGCGCTTCAACGGGATCTGCATCTTTCGGAGCCCGGCAATTGGTACGGACGGCATGGCAGCCCAGGTAGTGAGCAATATCGACCCATTTTCGATGATTGATTTCAAATTGTTTCCGGAGTTCTTTCGTTGGCTCAGCTCCATCCCCTTCGGCATCCACCATGATCAGGACCATGGTCACTCCATGTTCATCAGCATTTTTCTTTAACTGGTTTAAATAACTTACCGTTGGTACTTCAAAAAGGGTATTAACAAATTCAATGCCGTTCAAATTAAAATCTTCGCGGGCAATTTTTGGAAAATCCAGATTCTTCCATTTTCCGTTGCGGATTTCATCGACGAGCGCCCATTGCGCCAGAGAAATATCGTCTTTTATCATCTTTTGATCAGTTATTAAATTATTGGTCAATATCGATGGACTCAAAAATCCGGCAGTACCTAAAAAGGATGAGTCCCTGATAAATTTTCTGCGATCCATTTTTTTTGTTTAACTGTTTAATGTTTAATTGTTTAACTGTTCTGTTTGATTGTTCCATTTGAAGTTCAAAAGGCTGTAGGCCTTACAATTCCCAGCCATGCCGGTACTGACGGTATAAAAATCCGTTGGCTTCCCGGTCATTGGTGATTTTCATATACCGGGCATCGTATTCAATTTTCTTTCCCGCACGTAACGCAACTGCTGCCAAATTGATGGTCTCAGTGACCGGTCCGGCATGAATAAAACTGCCGGGTGATTCTTCATTTTTCAGCAATGCGCTGGTCCAGATATTATTACCGTTTTCACGTTGGCGTTCACTGGTTGATTTAACTCCCTGGTAAGCTTCCATTTTCTTCGCCGGAATGATCTCGGGTTCTTCGCAGCGGAAACCTGCCAGTATTTTTCCATCATCACCAACAAACATCATTCCTTCAGTAGGGATGTCCCGGCTATCTTCCTCCAGTTCTTCAGGGGCAAACGGTTTCATGCCACCATCATACCAATAAAGGTCGAAGGAGGGTATGCGTTCCTGTGCCGGAAAAGACATTTTGATCATGCAGGAATGGGGAAAAGCAACATCATTTTCCACCCATTTGCAGACATTATTTTCCGCGGTTCTCAACGTCGTTCCGTAGGCTTTAGCCCTAACCGGCGGAGTTTCGATGCCAAACGCCCGGAAAAGTGGAAACAAGCTGTAATGACCCATATCGGCCACACTCCCCCCGCCAAATTCATACCAGCCACGGAAGACATTATGGGTGTAATTAGGATGATAGGGCCGATGCGGTACCGGGCCCAACCAAAGATCCCAGTTGAAGCCATCCGGAACCGGTGGCCGTTCGGAAGGTATCCCCGTAAATTGTGGCCAGACGGGACGGTAAGACCAGTTATGGATCTCCCTAAGTCTGCCGATCACACCATCCTGTATCCATTTGAATACTATATCGTACTCCGGCCGGCTGCTCCAGGCGAGCAAATGGGTTTTCATTCCACTGCTGCGAGCAAGATCAATGGTCTTCCTGGCTTCATACATCCGGTTGGCAATCGGTTTGTGAGTGATCACATGTTTTCCTTTTTTCATCCCCGCAATGGCGACCGTGGCATGCAGGTGGTCGGGAGTCATGATCTTTAGTACATCGACATCAGCCTCCTGCTCCAGCAACTCACGAAAATCCTCATAAGCTTTACAACCCTGGAAACTGCCGGAAGCCTTTTGCTTTCCATAGTATTGCTCTATGTACTTCTGAGCGACCTCCCTGCCTCCGGCAATTCCTGTCACTCCTTCTCCCCAACCCGGATCACCAAGGACTTTACGGATACCATCTCTTATCCCGTTGGGTGACCAGTCGAGATAGTCGGTCGTCATCTTGTTGGGATCACACACCGCTACCACCTGAATACTTTCATGCGTCAAAAGGTCACCCATCTCACGCAGACCCTGGGTACCGCAACCGATATTGGCAACGGTAATTTTATCAGAGGGTGGCACCTTTCCGGACCGTGCCAGAACATGTGCGGGAACAATGGTGAATGTCGCAGCCGTTGATGCCGCTGAGGATATGAAATTACGCCGGCTTATCTGTTTTTTCCTTCTCATCCCAATCTATTTTTATGAGGTTATCAATGCTGGGGCGGAGGGGTGATCATGATGTGGGCCCGGTGAGTACCCGGGTCCATAATCCAGGGACCACCCTCTACCAAAGGTTTGAGGGGAAGTCCGGTTGATTCGGCAGTGGCCCAGGGAATGTACACCACATAGCGATAGTTTGCGTTTTTCACCTGCCCGGTTGCTTCATCCAGGTATCCTTCTTTTCCTTCGAGAAGATGCAGAGTAGTGGCCTGTTCCGGCATCTTGAGTGTTCCGGATTTGGCTTCCTGCTCCCGGATATCAAAGATCTCCTGACTGGACTTTCCCTCGATCCTGAGCTCCCGTCCCCGGCTCATGAAAGGCTCAAGATCCTTATGATAGCATACAGTCTGGAATCCCGGCCGATTGGGATCATCCGCAACGCAGATCAGGTTGTTTGTGCCAGAACGGAGTTCGACATAATTTCCATTGCGGTCATAACCAAAAACCGAAGCATCAACCCGGTCTTCTTCCGGAGCCGCCATCACCGCCGCAGCAATCTGATTTTCCCGGTCAGGCACTGCCTCCTGGGCACAACTCATCAACTCCAAACCCACCACGAACAAAAGGACAGGTAACACCTTCATACTTTTTATAATTTATTTAGCGATTCCGGAATTTAGTAAAAATCCGGCTCTTTGAAGAAAATCCATAAAAATCCCTGCATTTCAGGACCTGATCCGAAAATTGGAGAGAAAATTGATTGACATCCTCCCAGTTACAACCAGTTTGCGAGATTTCCCGATCACCACGAAATATTTACCGGGCTTCGTCGTATATTTAGAGATTATATCCTTAGATCATATTTCTCAAAAGAACGTATCCGGCTCCATCAACTGAGTCCGGAAGGAAGACGTACACAGGCGAAGCTATTTCGATCTTTTAATTCGAAAGAAGATGAGAAGATGTCTGCTTGCCTGTATCACATTGATCAACCATTGGCTTTTTGCCCAGATCCCCCCGTATTATGGTGGGGGCAATAGTACGAATATTACGGTAACGGCCAGCAGTTCCCATCACGATCCTGCCTGGCCAGCAGCCGCCATACCCCAGAATACCGTCAATGACCAGGGCATGCTGGCTCCCTATTTCGATGCGGCCAGGTTTCTCCATCAGGCTACCTTCGGTTTTGATTCCAACGATGTTCAAGTCGTGCTTGATCTGGGTTTTGAAGGTTGGATCACCGACCAGTTCAACAAACCTTTGGACGAGCATGACAAACTGTTACCGGAAACCAGGAATGTGTTCCAGATTCTGGCCGATACCCTTACCGCTATGGGATATGCCGACCAGATCCCCCGTCGCCCCACCTGGAAACATTTCAATTATGCCTGGTGGCAGGTCAATATGTTGACCGACGATCTGTTGCGGCACCGGGTAGCTTGTGCCCTGTCAGAAATCCTGGTCGTCTCCCGAAATTCCGATCTGAGTGAGTATGGAGATGGATTGGCTTCCTACTATGATGTTTTGCTCACCCATGCTTTTGGCAATTACCGGGATATCTTATTTAATGTAGCAATGCACCCCTGCATGGGATTTTATCTGAGCCATCTCGACAATCCAAAGACCGATCCGGCCTCAGGAACCCATCCGGATGAAAATTTTGCCCGCGAGGTTATGCAGTTGTTCTCCATCGGTCTCTATGAACTCAATCCGGATGGCAGCCATAAAATGAGTGGAGGACAGGAAATACCCACTTACGATAATAATGACATCAGTGAATTTGCGAAGGTCTTTACCGGGTTGGGAATCGGAGATGTCGTACCTGAACTGCTCGATCCGGCCAACATGTATGATGACACGGCTTTCTTCGGTATGGGCATCTGGAAAGGAGATATGACCGTACCGATGCGGATGTATGAGACCGATAATCCCGCTACTTCATGGAGGGATGAAGACCAGCATGAAGATGGCCCAAAATATCTGTTGAACGGATTCGTGGTTGCCGGTGGTCAAACGGGTATGCAGGACATCGAACAGGCGATCGATAACCTTTTTAATCACCCCAACGTCGGTCCATTTATCGGATACCGGTTAATCCAAAGATTGATAAAATCCAACCCGTCACCCGCGTATATTCAACGGGTAGCCACAGCCTTTAATGGCAGCGGTCCGTATGGAACGGTCAGGGGAGATATGAAGTCAGTGCTGAAAGCGATTCTTCTGGATGATGAAGCGCGGGAAGCAACTTATCAACTGGAAGATGTCAACGGCCGGTTGAAGGAGCCCCTCTTCCGGTACACGCATTTTGCCAAAGTGGTCGAAAAATCCAATCCCAATGGATTTTACTGGAACATTAATTACAACTTCTATGAAGCTACCCGGCAGGATATTCTGGCATCACCCAGTGTTTTCAATTTCTTTCTACCCGATGATACCCCCAACGGAGATATTCACGATCAGGGACTGGTAGCGCCGGAGTTTAAACTCCATGACTCACGAACCAGCATCGGATATATGAACAACGTATATCGCTGGTCGCAGTCATGGGGTGATCTGATGCATACCTGGGAGGGAGATATTATGGAACACACAGAAGTGCACTGGGTGATCGATGATCTGCTGGTTCTCGCCGACGATACCGAGGCTTTGATCAACTGGTATGACAAACACCTGTTGTCAGGTATGATGAGCGACCGGACGCGCAGGATCATGCGATCAGCCCTTAATAGTTTCGAATCAACGGTAAGTTGGCATAATCATCAGGAAAACCGCGTACGAATGGGGTTGTACCTGGCGATGATTGCTCCCGAATACAGTATTATCCGCTAAAAACCCGATATAAGTATATAAGTCTAAAATCAGTACATGACGATAAAAAATCAACATCGAACCATCAACAGGAGGAAGTTTCTGGGTCAGGCCAGTTGCGCCGGCCTGGGTTACCTGACCTTCACCAATACCCTTTTAAATCTGAAGGCGCTGAATGCTGCAGCGATTTCCAATGCCTCCGTCGACGACAATTTCAACGACTATAAGGCGATTGTATGTATACTGCTTGCAGGAGGCAACGATTCATTTAATATGCTTATCCCTTCTGACAGCCGGTACAATGACTACGCAGCTGTCCGGTCTGGTCTGGCTATCCCTCTGAATCAATTGAATGGCACCCAGCTCAAATACAACAATGTCAATAACGGATATGCGCTGCATCCCTCTATGGGCCGGCTGAAAGACCTCTTCAACGACAAAAGACTTTCATTCCTGACCAACGTCGGCACCCTGACCCATCCAAATACCACCAAAGCGGATTACCAGTCTGGAAACAACCTTCCGCTCGGTCTGTTTTCGCATTCCGATCAGATCCAGCAATGGCAGACGGGTATTCCTTCCGAGAGAGGGGCTAAAGGATGGGCCGGTAAAATTGCCGATCTGATCGGAGATTGCAACAGCAATACGAACATCTCCATGAACATCTCCCTGTCGGGTTCCAATATTTTTCAGAATGGCAATGCAACGGTAGAGTATGCCCTGGATCCCTATTATGGAGCAGTAGGTATCGATGGTTATGATCCTAATGCCATGTATCTCGTCGAGACGGTCAGGACCCACGCTATTGACAGCCTGCTGGGAAAGACCTATCAGGATATTTTTGAAAAGACGTACGTCAATGTCATTAAAAACGCCAGGGACGGATTTGTACAGTTTAGTGAAGCCTTTGAAAACGCGATTACCTTCCCATCCGATGCTTTCCCCAATTCCTATCTTGGGGCAGCCCTTGAGATGGTCGCCAGGACCATTGACATCCGAAACGATCTGGGATTCAAACGGCAGGTGTTTTTCATAGTCGCCGGTGGGTGGGATCATCATGATAATCTGCTTGAAAACCAGCTGGGCATGTTGGGAATGGTCAGTGAAGCACTGGCAGTTTTCCAGGACTCTCTGAAGTCGTCCTTCACTTATACCGATGCCAATGGAGCATCCCAGAATGCTCCGGGTATCAATATGGAAAACAATGTGCTCACCATGATGATCTCCGAATTTGGCCGTACCCTGACCTCCAACGGAAACGGATCGGACCATGCCTGGGGTGGCAATACCCTGGTCATGGGCGGACAAAATCTGATCGACGGGGGCAGGATCTATGGAACCTTCCCCTCACTGGTGCCCGGCAATGGCAATCCACAGGAGATAGGATTGGGCCGGTTTATTCCGACCCTTTCAACTGATGAGTACTTTGCCGAAGTAGCCAAATGGTTCGGAGTCCCGGGTTCCGACCTAACAACGATCTTTCCCAATCTTGGTAATTTCTACAATCCATTGAGCACCGGTCATCCCATTGGATTTATCAAAACAGCCTAAACCCCAAACCGATGAACTACACAATATCAGGAATCAATCTGGTCTGGCTGCTCTTCTTCTCCCTCACTATCAGGGCACAGATATTCCCGGACAGGCATACGACCAATGCCTTTGACGGTTGGATATCGTGTACGAAAAGCACCAATCCAAATGCACTCAGAGGAGCCTCGCACTGGATTCGATACGAGTTTAATACAGTGGTGAATCTTTTCGATATGACCATCTGGAATCTGAATCATCCCGACTATATCAAAGATGGTTTCAATAAAGTGATTATCGATGTATCGACCGATGGATCTTCCTGGACACTCATCGACACATTCACCTTTCCGAAGGCACCCGGATCAGGATTCTATGAGGGATTCCGCGGACCGGATCTGGGTGGGGTAACCGCAAGGTATTTGCTGATTACAGCCCTGAGTAATCATGGAGGAGGTTGTTACGGACTTAGTGAAATGCGGGTCTACACCACCGAACAGGATCATCAGGATCTGAAATTCGACTTCACCGCCTGTGAGAATGACGGAATCCAGGTGAACCTCACCGGTGGGGTGGCAATGGGTGGCCATTACAGCGGTATCGGAGTCACGGACAATGGCAATGAAACCTTCAACTTTGACGTGGATAAAGTGGGGCCGGGACAACACGAAATCCAATACCACTATGGATCGAATACCCTCACCGGCCAAATCACGGTACTACCCTGCAGCGATCCGGTGTGTCAGGAATGCAAGCAATGTAGTCCGGTTGATATCCTGACGGTCGATGGATCAATACCCACCGATATTTACAACGGGTATCAGGTCTTGTCGGGTGGGGAAGTGGAAAACAATGCCGATGTCCAGTTTATGATAAACAATTCCGCCCAGCTCAACGCGGGATTCGAGGTAAGGAATTCGGGCACCTTCCTGGTAGATTTTCGAACCTGCTACAACAATGTGCTTCAAAACAGCGGTTTTGAAAGTGGGAGTAGTCCCTGGAGTCTGAGCCTAAGTAGTGGGGCAACTGCCACATTTACCATTGACAACAATGAACCCTATGATGGGGTCGGCAGCGCGCGGGTCCAGGTAAGCAACACCAATGGTACTGACTGGCACATCCAGCTGAATCAAAATAACCAATCGATGACGGCCGGAAAACGGTACCGGATCAGTTTTGCAGCCAGAACGAATGGCGGAGGTAGTCAGATGAGTGTTATTCTGCAACTCACAGCCAATCCCTGGACTGTATATGCTGATCACGATTTTGTAGTGACCGAAAACTGGGAAACTTACGCCTTTGAGTTTGTAGGCAGCACTACCCTCAATAACAATGTAGCGGTCCGGGCTCTACTTGGCAGCACTGCCAATAAAACATTCTGGATCGATAATTTCCGGTACATCCCTCTGGACCAATAAAAATAACATCCGATGAAAAAAGAAGCGATACTCATCTTTCTGGCAACACTGAGTGGTTATACAATTGCCCAGTCGTCGATCAAAGAAGTTACAACTGTTAACCGACGGAGTAATCCAGAAATCACCGTGAATCAATACCAGTTTATCAGTGACCGGGATGACACGATCAATATCCGGATTGTCGATCCGCGGGGTGAAATCATCAGTGTCCCGGTAAAAAACAGAGCCGTGCTCAACAGCGAACCGGTTCCGTTTAATCTCAATACGAGTTATTGGCGAAGAGGAGAATATCAGATTGTCGTAGAATCCAGAAATGGCCGCCGGACCGTAAAACGGATCGAGGTCAGGACTTCTGGTTAAAATGATCCAACCATGAAAAATGAAATGCGTTATTTATTGGCTGTATTAGCAACCATATCCATAGGTTATGCCACTTTTACACAACCTTCCCACCCCTATTTTGAATTGGAAATATATGAAGATGACTTCTCCAGTCCAGTTGGTCTCGACCATGCCGGTGACGGTTCCGGCCGGCTCTTTATTGTAGAAAAGGGAGGCCGGATAAAAATCATCGAAAATGGTGCTACGCTGAGCACTCCCTTCCTGGATATTTCGGCGAAAGTCTCCACGGGCAGTGAGCAAGGACTCCTGGGGCTGGCCTTTCACCCGGATTATCAGGATAATGGCTTTTTTTATGTTCACTATGTCAAGCCAAGCGGGGATCTGTGGGCGTCACAAATCTCCCGGTTTAGTCGCAGTACCAGCAATGGTAACGTAGCCGATCCAATGAGTGAATTTTCCATCTTAACCGTTGCTCAGCCTTACCCAAATCACAATGCCGGGGCAATCCGGTTCGGACCTGATGGCTATCTGTACATCGCCATGGGTGATGGTGGTGATGGCAACGATCCCCAAAAGCGGGCCCAAAACCGGCAGGAATTACTGGGGAAAATGCTACGCATCGATATCGATAGCGGTTCGCCCTATGCCATCCCTCCGGATAATCCTTTTGTCAACGACCCGAACACACGAGATGAGATCTGGGCCATCGGTCTGCGCAATCCCTGGCGTTTTTCCTTTGACCGGCTCACCGGCGATATGTGGATCGGCGATGTGGGGCAGGATGCCCGGGAAGAAATCCATCTTCAACCGGCCGGCAGCACCGGTGGGGAGAATTACGGCTGGAGGTGCTATGAAGGGGATATACCGAACCTTACAGACGGCTGTGCCTCCAACTATGAAGAGCCGGTCTATGTGGTGAAACACCTTAGTTCCGGTGCCAATTCCATTGCAGGCGGGTTTGTGTACCGGGGTGCCAATTTGTGTATGAACGGGGTATATTTCTGCGCCGAAATCTACCGGGATACCGTATACACCATTATCCCGGATGGCAATGGATGGAGTACCAGTCGGCGGTATTTTACGGGAGCAGATATCGTGTCCTTTGGGGAAGATGAAGAGGGAGAACTGTATGCCGTATCTATTCAAGGTGAAATCTACCGGATTACCGGAGAAACCGTCACCGAAAACCGGAATCCCGTGCCCCCAGGCAGTTACGACAGCAACGGACAACTGGTCTCCGCCGGAAAAATCACGACCGGGACGGTCGAATTTAAGGCGGCCGAAAGTGTGCGTTTAAATAATTCGTTTGAAGTGCTGCCCGGGGCAACTTTTTTGGTGACATTGGGATGTGACTTTTAACCCAGTGACTGGCAACGCATACATGGATTTAGAAGCAATGCGTTACCTCCGGTGACCAGAAACAAATTGCTACTCGCCGCCATACTGGTCAAGAGCTGATTTTTTCCGTTGGATAAAAATCCGGTAAAAACGTTTTAAATCATAAACCAAAAAAAATCGTTGTCTGGCCAGAATATCCATCGAAGAAAGGTGGTCCACCGTCTGAAAAAAATGTTTCCGCTCCTTCCGAATAATCTTCCAATTTTTAGTGAATGTCCGGCCAATGGCTTTCCATTGAATCGCAAGATATCCGGTTCTTGCAAAAAAAATATTGACTAGTGACAAAGCAACAATCTTAAATACAATAAACGGTGATGAAACAATAATCACTCCTACCGGCATCAATTTTAAATAAGTGTACCAGACTGCAGTCTGTATCATGAGCGCATATTCCTGATTAAAGACCTTACTAACGGACTGGCCCATTTTATGATACACCAAAGCATCCGGAGCCAAAGCACTCTGATAACCGGCTACCGTTGCCCTTAAGCCCAGTTCCGCATCTTCATAACCGGTCGAAAAAAAAGTATCAAAAAGGCCAATTTCCCGCAACATTTCAACAGAATAAAGCGCTGCTCCTGCACAAGGACCCATATGTAAAATCGACTTCTGAAAACGATCTGCAGGAGCCTGGTGACCGATCGGAATAATCTCACCTGTATTGAGCATTTGATGACCGACATTGTCGATCTGCTCCCTCCGGTAATAATTGAGCAGCTTGGCCGACACCAGGCTGATCTCTTTTGTTTCGGCCAATAAAAGCATGGCTTCCAGCCACCGCGGATCTACAACGGTATCATTATTCAAAAGAGCAACATACCGGTAATCTGTCATTAAAAGTTCTTCGAGAATCAGGTTATTTGCCCGGGCAAATCCGATATTTTGCGGAAGCTGTCTGACGGAAATCCGGCCATCATTTTTGTACAAATCCGCCAGTTTTTTTCCCTCCTGGTGGTCCGAGCCATTGTCAACCAGGTAAATGGCAATCTCCACTCCTGAAGATTGCAGGACTGAATCCATGCACTCGACTGTATCCTGATATCCATTCCAATTAACAATGATCACTGGTACTTTCATCCCATGCTTCATTGACCGGCCATAAATGGATGATAAATAGCAGCGACCCTGTCCAGCATTTTTTCGGGTGAAAAATCAGAGGCCCCCAATTGGTCCGCCTGATCCCGCAATTCAGCATATTTCGAACGGAAATGATCAATTTGGGTGATCAAGGCCTCAGAACTGTACGGTTCAACAACAACACCACAAGTGTTCTCCTTCACGTAGTCAGCCATAGCGATAGCAGATGAAACAATTACAGGTTTTGCGGCTGCAAGCGATTCAATCAACGAATGTGGAAATGCTTTAACCAGCATGGCATTTTCTGCCAGCAAAACCGTACCATGCACCTGTTGTAAAATGTCGTCAATAAGCACCTTTTCGTTGTACACCGTTATCTGTTTCTCAACTCCATATTGCCGGATACGTTGCATTAAAGCAGCATAAGACAAACCCCGCCAGAGAAAAATCAATTTAAGAAATGGCAATTGCCGGGCAGCTTCCAACAACAGATCAATACCTTTGGTGGTAAATTGTGATCGTTCCCATGGTGCTGATGCCATCAACAAAATCAGCTCATCTTCGAGGGGGAGAATATTTTTTGACACCATCGAGGTGTCAATACCTGGTCTGACCAGGAAAACATTATTAAAGTCATGATAACTCAATAACTGATAGTCCCGGTCATTGTTGACGATAATTCCAGCCAGAGTCTTAAGCTTATCTGCTTTCTTTAAATGCAAATCTGGCCTTACAGAGGCGGTAACAGAATAGATGACCGGTTTTTTGAGATATCTCAAAACCGAAAAATCATACAACCCCGGAGCGAAAACGTGATTGAGCGTAATTTCCCGTTGTAATCTCCTCAATCGTGCAAGGATATGCCAACCGAAAAGAAACCGCGGGAAACCGGCTGACGGCTTTGCCAATGGGTATAAATTATATTCAAAACCACCAAAATGATTTCGCAACAGCTGCACCTCATTAAATACAGCATCGGTTCCGGTAATTCCTGGTTCTGGTGCAGTATGTAAATACAGAAGTGACACGGTATAAAATCTTCAGAAATGATGGACAAGCAGGATTATCAAATGATTTTTCCCAATTTTTTAAAATGAAACCAAATGCCTTCACCTGGTTTATTGATCAGCAGTAATTGATCAATAACCTGGTTATCTATAGTCTTTTTTTTCAAAATCTCCCGTCGGGCTCCCAAAGCTTCCGGTAATCTCCGAAAAAACCCGGCATAACCGGCAAGTGATGGTCTCCAATGACCAAACGCAAGGAGATAGTACAACTGGCCATATAGAATTTTCAAACAGTGTTTCCAGAGTAAGATAGCCGGAATATTTTTCACCAAGAGCAATAAACGGTTTTGAGTCACTAATCTGATGTAAAAATCATATTCAATGGCTGATCCATGACTTTGATGATACACCATCGCATCGGGTACCAGTAAGTACCGATAACCCAACAATCGCCCCCTCAAACCCAGATCCACATCTTCCAGATATGCAAAAAAAAATTCGTCAAACAATCCGCAAGTCTCCAAGAAATCCCGTCTGTAAAGGGCTGCGCCGGCACAGGGTGAAAAGATGTCACGTTTCAGATCGACCTGGTCCCGTTGCTTACCATTGCCATATTTTCGGGCTTCTCCATACCAGGTCAATTCATCACCGGCATCGTCGATATATCCGGGATCTTTCATCGACAGCATCAGCGGACTTACTGCGCCGATATCGGATGATGTCTCCTCCAGGCGACGTACCAGCAATTGCAGCCAATTCCCATCAACCCGGGTGTCCGTATTCAGCAGGGCGACATAGGTACTTTCCGATTTCCGGATCCCGGTATTGACTGCCTTTGCAAAACCGGTATTCTCTGACATTTCGATCACGGTAATCTGGGGATAATGCTCCCGTACCCAACTGACGGAATCATCAGTTGAAGCATTGTCTACCAGGTATACCTGAAAATCCCGGTAATACTGGTCGTATACACTGCGGAGGCAATCTGGCAGCCAGCTCCGGCCATTCCAGTTTGGGATTACGATGGTTACTGCAGGATGCCTTACCGCTGTTTCAGATAAACCGGTCATTTCGGTTGCCGAAGTTAGCAAACAAACCATCAATCATCGCCCAAAAGACCGCCCGGGCTTTTGGTAAATCGAGTCGAAGAACACTCCCGGCCAGCTGCCGTAAACAGACGGTGACCCAACGGATAAACAAGGATATGATTCGATCTGCATGATGCTTCCGCACGAAGAGAAACCGGTTTCTCAGATTATAATACACATAGAGGGTTTTCCTTAGTCCGGTGTCCTGCTGATGAAGGTCATGTGTTATCGTGACATTCTCGTTTAACCAGATTTTACGGTCTGCCACCGATGCCCGCACACAAAAGTCGGCGATCTCACCACTGAAAAAATACCGTTGATCCAGGTATCCGATTTCAGGAATGAGATCTGCCCGAAATAATAAGACCGTGCCCGGCAGGTAGTAATTTTCCGGCATGGTCACTGGTTTTTCTCTGATCCGGGTATTCAGATATAAACCCGGATCCCCTCCGCCAAAATATAAAATTCCATCCTCACTGATCACCGGTGCGGTCAGGTCAACATCCGGTCGTAACCTCAGGTCATTCAATAACTTTGTTAGTCCATCCAATTCAAATCGGGCATCCGTATTGAGGAGCAGGATAAACTCCGGTTTAAGCTTCAGTGCTGCACGGATTCCCAGATTGTTGCCACCGGAATAGCCCAGGTTTTCTGGACTGTGGATCACCCTGATTGCATCGTTGTCTGTTGAGAAAGGATCTGAAGACCCGTTGTCTACCACGATAATTGTACTCCGTTCCGGTAATTGGTCCTGTAGTCCGGTAATCGCTGTCCCAATCTCCTCAGCATCATTCCAGCAAAGGAGAATGACGACTAGTTCCGGATCTTCTGGGAAAGCTTTTCTCATAGGGCATTGACACCTTTCCTGATTACAGGCAGGGTTGCCCGGACATGTTTTTTCTTTTTCATCTCCTCATGGAAATCCTGTATTACGTGCAAAGATGTATTTTAACCGTCACTTATTCAGGGAATTCAGTATCTTCCCTATCCCCGGAAAACGCACTCAAGTTGAAATTTAATCGCAGAACTGACAATGTGGAAGCTCCTGTGTTTTAAAAGAATGGCAATCATTTATCTTCTCGTTTTGGGGTATGAAGCGATCCAGGCCCAGGACCGGGTCAAAGGTATCGTTACCGATGAGTCGGGTGAACCCCTGATTGGAGCCAGTATTTTGATCAAGGGAACATCACGGGGTACGGTCAGTGATTTTGATGGCTCTTATGAACTGAGAGTGGACAGTCTTCCACTTACCCTGGTCGTAACCTATATCGGCTACGAGGAAAAAGAGATCACTATTGAAGCGCCAGATGACAATCTAATGATTACTTTATCCGAAGGAACCGGAATTACCCTGGCGGTGACCGAGATTAGAGCACAAAGGATTTCTGACAAGCAAAAAGCTGCCCCTCTTACCGTTGAATCGATGGATATCCTGGCCATCCGCGAGACCCCGTCCGACAACTTTTACGATGGTCTTGGCACGTTAAAGGGAGTTGATCTCACCGCGGCCAGTCTCGGTTTTAAGATTGTCAATACCCGGGGTTTCAACAGCACCAGCCCGGTCAGATCTCTGCAAATCATCGACGGCATTGACAACCAGTCACCCGGACTTAATTTTTCACTGGGAAATTTCCTGGGTTCCTCCGAGCTTGATGTACTGAAAGTCGATCTGATCGTCGGTGCCAGTTCAGCTTTTTACGGACCAAACGCTTTTAACGGAGTGATCAGCATGGAGACCAAGAATCCCTTTTTCCAAAGGGGTCTTTCCGCCTCCCTGAAAGCCGGTGAACGCAATCTCCTGGAAGGAGCCGTCCGTTGGGGTGATGCGGTGGCCAATAAATCAGGGCAATCCTGGTTTGCCTACAAGGTCAATTTGTCCTATCTCACTGCCCAGGACTGGGTAGCCAATAATTTTGAACCGGTTGACGGAAGCAGAGTATCCGCATCCAACCCCGGCCGGTATGACGCGGTCAACATTTATGGTGACGAGTATACTCCCGCTACCGATTACTCCACTTTTGATCCCTGGTCATACCCTGGCCTGGGCAACTGGTATCGTACCGGCTATAAGGAAGAGGATCTGGTCGATTACGACACCCGCAATCTGAAGGCCAATGCTGCCCTTTATTTCCGGACCAATCCGAAAGCCAGGGAACGATCGCCGGAGATCATCCTGGGGTCAAGTTATGCCAATGGTACCACTGTGTACCAGGGTGACAACCGGTTTAGTCTGAAGGACATCCAGTTTTATCAGCATAAAGTTGAACTCAGAAAGCCCGATACCTATTTTCTACGGGCTTACGACACCCACGAAGATGCCGGTGATTCCTATGATCCCTATTTTACGGCTCTGGCCCTCCTTGACAGCGCCAAATCCATTCGGAGCTGGGCGCAGGATTATGAACGGTATTGGAGGGCTAGTATCGCACCGCAAATAAACGAACTGGGCTATCCTATGCTGGAGGTAGTGATTGGGCCAGATGGCTCACTGATGTTTAATTTCGACGAAGCAGCCGCTAACCAGTGGATCGTTGAAAACCGTGACCGCCTGTCTGCCTGGCATTCGGAATCGGAAGAAGTGGCTAATGGCGGTGGTACAAATGCTTTCTATACTCCGGGTACTTCCCGGTTTGATGAAAAATTCAAGGAGATCACTCAAAAAAAACGAACAGAAGGTGGTACTTTATTCCTCGACCGGTCGGTGCTTTACCATGCTCATGGTGAATATACTTTCACCCCCAAATTTACCGATAAAATAGTGGCCGGAGCCAATATGCGGATCTACCGGCCTTATTCAGAAGGCACCGTTTTTTATGATACGGCCGGGATCCGGATTACCAACCGGGAGTTTGGAATGTATACCGGATTTGAAAAAAGTCTGGACGACAATCGCTGGCGCTTTTCCGGAACGATCCGGATGGACAAGAATGAAAATTTTGACTACCTGTTTTCCCCGGCTGCCTCGATCGTGTTCAAACCCCGGGCAAACAACTATTTACGATTCTCCTTTTCCTCCGCGATCCGGAATCCAACCCTGACGGATCAGTACCTGTTTCTGAATGTTGGCCGGGCGATTTTATCCGGAAACCTGAATGGTATACGGGACCTCACCACGGTGGAATCCTTATCCGATTACCTCGCCAACCCGGCCCCGGGTATATTACAGACCTTTGATATTGACCCGGTCAGACCAGAAAAAGTAAAGACATTTGAGCTTGGATACCGTTCGACTTTGTTCAACAGTGTTTATGTAGATCTGGGCTACTACTACTCCATTTACACCGACTTCCTGGGCTTTAATCTCGGAGCGGATGTAGTCCTGGACCCCACCACCGGTTTCCCCCGGCGCATTCAGGTATACCGGTATGCTGCCAATTCGATCAATCAGGTGACCACCCAGGGATTTTCCCTGGGACTTAATTATTATTTTGCCCGCAATTTCACCCTGAATGGTAACTATTCATGGAACAAACTGAACAAGGAATTCAGCGATGACCCGATCATACCCGCCTTCAACACACCGGAGCATAAATTCAACCTGGGCATTGCGAGCAGAGATCTCTCCGGATTGTTACCGAATCCGGTCGGATTCAATATCAATTACAAGTGGATCGACAGTTTTATCTTCGAGGGATCTCCCCAGTTTACGGGAGGAATTCCATCGTACAGTCTGCTGGACGTGCAGGCCAATTATTTATTCCGGAGTCTAAATACAACCCTGAAGATCGGTGCTTCCAATGTACTGAATAACAAACGCTTTCAGACTTATGGCGGACCGCGGATCGGTAGGCTGGCATATGTATCCTTACTCTACGAATACAAAAAAGCAATTCACTAAATCATTAAAACTACAAGTATATGAAACTACGTTACAAAATCCTGTCGGCTCTGGCTCTCATGAGCAGCCTTTCATTGATTGCTCAGGAAAGATATCTGGACAAGGTTTTTGAGGAAGTGGAGGTGACATCCAATGTACCCTATGGTTTTAATTTCACGGTCCTTTTTTTGCCGACTGAGGGAACCAGTGTAAAACAACCACTGTTGATGGATGTTTATCAACCAGCCGGTGATACGGCGGCAGCCAGACCGCTGGTCATCATGCTGCATACCGGCAATTTCCTGCCGATCCAGACAAACGGAGGGGTAACCGGTGAAAAGACCGACTCGGCTGTGGTAGAAATCTGCCTGCGGCTGGCCAGGATGGGGTACGTCGTCGCTTCTGCCGACTACCGTTTAGGTTGGAATCCATTTGCTGCAACCCAGCCGGAAAGAGCCTTTGGCCTGATCAACGCCGCATACCGGGGTGTTCAGGATGCCCGAACCTGTGTCAGGTATTTTAAAAGGGATCATGCCGAACTGGGTAACAACTTCCGGATTGATACCGGCAAAATTGTGATGTGGGGACAAGGCACAGGGGGATACATCGCCCTGGCCGCTTCTACCCTGGATCACTACAATAAGATAGTGACTACCGAGATGCCAGCAGGAAAGTTTGTAACCGATATCAGTGGTACACCACTTCCTATGGTTATTGAATCCTGGAATGGCGATATCAACGGAGACAGTCTGGTGGGTTTATCTGCGGGCATACCCATCCCCGCCGGCGATACTTTGGCCATACCCAACCACCCGGGATATAGCTCCGAATTTCAACTTTCCGTGAATATGGGTGGTGCACTGGGTGATATTTCCTGGCTGGACGAAAACAGCCCGCCGGTCATATCCTTCCATGTGGTCAATGATCAGTTTGCCCCTTACGAAAGTGCTATTCTGGTGGTACCTACTACCAATGACCCGATTGTGGAGGTCCAGGGCAGTCTCACCGTTGTGTCAAAAGCCAACACCCTCGGTCTCAATGATGCTTTTGCCGACATCGATGATGCATATACCCAGGCGGCCAAAACGGCTTCGGAAAAGGCCGGACACGAGTATCAGGAAGGGCTGTATCCCTTCAACATCCCTCTCAATTTTCTCGGTCTGGCCGATGGGTCACCCTGGAACTGGTGGAGTGTGGAAAAATGGGACACCATTGTTCATCCCAATGCCGGAATCACTCCCGGTTTACCACCAGGAGCCACCTATCACTTTGTAGCGTTACTCAGCGATATGAATATGTCTCCGGAAAAGGGCCGGACCTATATCGACACCATCATCGGGTACTATGCTCCCAGAGCCTATGCTGCCCTGGGACTGGATGCGATCTCATCTATTCCTCAGCTGGATAAAGCTCAGGTGTCGCTGAGTATTGCTCCCAATCCTTCCCATGGCCAATTTTACCTGCAGACCAGTCCAGACTTTGAAATGAGGTCGGTACGCATCCTGGATATTTCTGGAAAAATGGTGATGAATCATCGCAATATCCGCACATCCCAGCTGCAAATTAACCATACTGGTTTGGCACCCGGTACTTACCTGGTGGAAATCGGGTTTGACAAAGGACGGGTAACCGAAAAGGTTGTATTATACTAATCATCTGCTAAACGACGAACCATTAGGAGGCTGCAAGACCAACCTTGCGGCCTCTTTTTTTAGCTTCGTTTCATGTTGTCGATTCTCATACCGGTTTACAACTGTGATGTCAGGTCACTGGCATCCACATTGAGTCACCAGATAAAGTCGCTGACCCCACCGGCAGAGATCATCTTTCTCGACGATGGCTCCGAACAAAGATGGAAACAACAGAACCGGGAAATCCGGCACCTGCCCGCCATAACCTATGAAGAACTGCCAGAAAACACCGGTCGTTCCCGGGTCCGAAACCACCTGGCGACATTGGCCCAGTACCGCTACCTGCTTTTTCTGGATAGCGACAGCATCATCATCCGCGATGATTTCGTGACTAAATACCTCGAAAATTGCCCTGATTATCCTGTAATCTGCGGGGGACGGGTCTTTCCCCGGGATTGTCCGGGAGAACGCTACCGTTTGCACTGGCTCTACGGCACTAAAAGAGAAACACTCTCCAGATACGGTTTTCAGTCAAACAACTTTCTGATCGACAGACAACTCTTCGAAAAGATCCGACTTGATGAATCGCTGCAGGGTTACGGGCACGAAGACACCCTGTTTGGCTACCAGCTATCCTGTCTGGATATAACAATACACTCGATAGACAATCCGGTGCTCCACGGGCAACTGGAGAAGTCAGATGATTTCTTAAAGCATCAGGTCAACGCCCTGCATAATCTGGTCAAGCTAAAACGGCAATACCCCGGGATGGAGACCCGGTTGCTGTCTTTCATAAACCGGCTCGACCGGTGGGGGCTGAGCAACATATTTGTCCTATTTTACCGGAGATGGAGCCGTCAAATCACGGCCAATCTGCAGGGTGCCGATCCAAAACTATACCTGCTCGATCTTCTGAAACTGGGAATGTATCTCGAGTTGAGAAAGGAGAATGCCTAAAGGGCACCTCAAAAAAAGAGAGACCACCAAATGGCAGTCTCTTCATTCTCAGATTAGGTTTATCGTTTTTCAGATAACTAACAGTAATTATCTAATGGTCTATGCTAAATTAAGAAGAAACCGGGTTCCTGTTATACCCCAATTCCGGTATTTTTCAGATAATTTATTATCATACATATAAGCAGTTAGTCTTCGCATGGTAACACATCGCAGAATTGTTCTATAGGAACCGGTATGGTGAGTTAATGATGGTAACCGGCAGATCCTGGAACCGAAATGCTCAGGTATTGGTATCGGGTGTACCTGAAGAAACACCGTTCGAGAAGTGCCCATTATTTAGAATACCTGGTCAGCTCGTGGGTGCAGTACCATAAGACGATGCCGGCACAAACGGATATATTGAGCGAATGCTTCGTACCCGACTGAGGTATCTCAACACACAAGTCAAGCATCGGTAACACGGCATCGTCGATACCCTCGACTTCATTGCCGAAGATCAGGGCGAAAGGCTGACCGGACGGAGGTCTAAACTCACTAAGCCTGATGCTCGTCGAAGTCTGCTCCACACCCACTAACAGATACCCGTTCTTCTTTAATTCTTGCAGACATTCCACTGTTGTGGGGTGAGCCGACCAGCTGACCGATTCCGTAGCCCCAATCGCTGATTTCAGGATTTCGCGATGCGGAGGGTGGACAGTAATACCGCACAGATAAACGTGAGCAATGGCAAATGCATCGGCCGTGCGAAAGACAGATCCCACATTCAAACCCGACCGGACATTATCCAGAACCACGGCCACCGGACTTTTGGCCATCGACCTGAATTCGTCGACCGAAATCCGGTTGAGTTCTTCGGTTCTTAGTTTTCGCATATTGGTATCTTCGGCATTGCGCTGGCAAAAGTAGACAAGTGCCAGTGTGTTTGCAAATGGAAAAGACTGCTTCCGTGCGCAGGAAACAATACCGCAAATGGCTGGTTTTAGGCGTGGTCTATCTGATACTGATCGCTTTTCACGGATACCGGTTTGGCGATGAAGACATGGCCGAAACCCTCTCCTATGCCCTTTATCTAAATGATCATAACCTGTATCCCAGAGACCTGTATATCCAGGCAATCGGAGCCCACCAGCTCAATGAACGCTACCCCTTTACCCTGTTTCTTTCTCTTTTCTCGGGTCACCTGGAGTGGGCATCCTTCATACTGCATCTGAGCTCCACATTGCTCCTGCTTTCCGGTCTCTGGGAAATCATTAGCCTGTATCTCCGAACAGAGGGTGGTAAATTACTCCTTCTCCTGGCCACCCTGATTGTCACCTATCATCTCAATCTGGGAGGCAATGAAATCTGGTACCACTACTTTGTGCCCAGTCACCTTGCAAAATGTATCGCTGTCTGGGGCCTGTATTTTTGGTTAAGAAATTATCCGGTCAAAGCCTACAGTATGGTAGCCCTGGCAACTTTTGCCCAACCGGTGGTGGGTGCCCAATTGGCTTTGTTGTTTTTTCTCACTGACCTGTTAAAATTTCGCAAAAGGGGATTTAAAATTTTTCAGGGACCGCTGGTCTTTGGGTTGACGGCGGGGATCTGGATTACCGCTGTGTTTACCAGTCACCTGATCAGCGATCAGAGTATCACTAACCGGGAGTTTTATGAAATCATGGAAACCCGGCTGGCTCACCACTACTTCCCATTCTACTACCCTCTCCGCAGTTGGGTTATACTCCTTCCCCTTCTTGTCTCCGCTTCCTGGATCTGGAAAAGTCGGGATAAGCGCTTATTCTACTTGTTTATCTGGTCTTTTGCGGGAATGATCCTCTATCTGACAGGTGTTGAAGTTTTGGAGATACCGGCTCTACTGAGTCTACAGTGGTTTAAGATTACTGTCTGGCTCAAACCGCTGGCCATACTCGCCCTGCTGTTTTGGATGGAGTCGCACAGCCGGTTTTTTTCGGCAGCTATCAGTCGGTGGATCCTGCCGGCAACTCTCGCCTTCACTCTGCTGCTGTTGAGTGAATTCATTCCGCATCCGGATCACCGACCTCTCCACCTGCCCGGCACTGACTACTATACCGCTGAAATGGATCTGGCGCTGCAAATGAGGGAAATTTTACCACCTGATGCCTGCATTATCATCCCGCCCGATGTCACAGGCATTCGATATTTCAGCCAGCGAAGCCTTTTCGTAGATTATAAAAGTAATATTCACAGCAAGCGTTATCTCGCCGAAGCGTCCCGGCGACGAGAAGAACTCTATGGGATGGATCTATCCACCCGAAGGATGGGCAAAGACCTGGTGACCGAAGGAAAAGCTCATTATCAAAAACTGACCGCGACCGACTTTAATCGTTACCGGAACAAAGGGGTGGACTATGTCATGACCCATGGAAATCATCGGCTGGATCTCCCGGTTATCGCGGAAAATTCACTTTTTACCCTCTACCAGCTCTGATATATGTTCCTGGGAAGTTTGCCGGGTAGCATACTGCAATGATGCCCGGACGAATTCGACAAAGAGCGGATGGGGTCTCTCGACCGTACTTTTCAATTCCGGATGAAATTGTACTCCGACAAACCAGGGATGTTCCGGAAGCTCTACGATTTCTACCAGTCGAGACTCCGGATTGATGCCCACCGGACGTAAGCCGCCACTGATAAACAATTCAAGGTATTCGTTATTAAATTCATAACGATGTCGATGCCGCTCATAAATCAAGGTTTTGCCATAAGCCATTGAAGTGTTGGAGTCTGGTTTGATCTCGCAGGCATAAGCTCCAAGACGCATGGTGCCCCCTTTCTTGGTAATGGTCTTTTGTTCAGACATCAGATCGATCACCGGATGGGTAGTTTTTGGTGACCATTCGGTAGAGGCTGCATCTTTAAGATTCAGGACATTGCGGGCAAACTCCACGACAGCACACTGCATACCCAGGCAAATACCAAAAAATGGGATATTGCGAGTACGAACATATTGGATAGCCCGGATCTTCCCTTCGATCCCCCTCTCACCAAAACCGGGAGCTACCAGAATACCTGAAATTCCTTTCAGAAACTGAGCAAGATCAGTTTCATCACTGACAGATTCAGAGTGGACTGGAACCACCTCGACCTCACACTCATTGACCGCTCCGGCATGTACAAATGCCTCATAAATCGATTTATAGGCATCCTGCAACTCCAGGTATTTTCCAATCAGAGCGATCCTGACTTTTGATTTGGGGTTCCTGAGTCTTGAAAGGAAGCTCTTCCAGGCGGTCAAATCGGGATCCTCCCGGGGATTGAGGTGTAACTTGGATAAAACGGTCAGATCCAGCTTCTCTTCCTGCATCAGGACCGGCACATCGTAGATAGTATCGGCATCAATGGCCTCGATAACAGCACTGACGTGAACATTGCAGAAAAGGGCCAGTTTCTTTCGGATATCCATTGTCAACGGGTGACTGGTCCGGCAAACAAGTACATCGGGCTGTACCCCCGAATTAAGCAATTCCTTAACCGAGTGTTGGGTAGGTTTGGTCTTCAGTTCCTTGGCAGCCTCGAGGTAAGGAATGAGCGTCAGATGAACGACCAGACAGTTTTCCTGCCCCATTTCGTTGCGCATTTGACGCACAGCTTCGATATATGGCAGGGATTCGATATCGCCGACTGTGCCCCCTATTTCGGTAATGACGATCTCATAATGTCCGTCGGCAGCCAAGCGGCAGATCCGTCGCTTGATCTCATCCGTAATGTGTGGGATCACCTGCACGGTTTTACCCAGGTAATCACCGGCTCTTTCTTTGTTGATAACGGTTTGGTAAATGCGACCGGTGGTGACATTATTGGCCTGGCTGGTGGGTTCATTGAGAAACCGTTCGTAATGCCCCAGGTCCAGGTCGGTTTCAGCGCCATCGTCCGTCACATAACACTCTCCGTGCTCGTATGGATTGAGGGTGCCGGGGTCGACATTGATGTAAGGGTCAAATTTTTGAATGGTCACGTTATACCCCCGGGCCTGAAGGAGCTTTGCCAGAGATGCAGAAATAATTCCTTTTCCCAGCGATGAGGTTACCCCTCCCGTAACAAAGACATATTTGGTCATATGAGAAAAAACTGTTAAGTGAAACTTTGCCTGCTACGGAATACAAAGGTAAGGACTAAGTTTGAAACTCCCGGCTTTTAAAGGCAATAATCTTATAGAACAGACCAGACGGATTGGTCACCCATGCGGGAGAAGTGGACACTCCGTTGAGTGCCATTGAAAAACAACTGAAGAAGGAGTACCTGTAAACCGTTAAAAAAAGTTATTTCAAGGTCTTTCCGGTACCTGGCTACCGAAAAGACCTTGAAATAATGAAAACAGCCGTCATCATTTCACAAATAAAAAGAGCAAACTATCTTTCAAATAATTTGCTCTTTTCTTGCGATTTATTCAACTTTCACAACAATCGGATCCACAGCATTCCTTTTCCGGTTTTTCGGCATAGAAGGTCATACTAAAGATACCGACCTGACTGTCTGTCCAGGATTTCGTCTTTTCAGCAGAAAGAAATTTATCCAGAATTTCTCCTGGAATTTCCACCTTCTTTTCCTTCTGAATCCTGATATTTTTAAAACCAGTACGTTCAATAATATCCAGATACTCCGATTTTTCCATCGCACCTGAAACGCACCCGGCGTACAGTTCAGCTTCTTCGCGTAATTCTTCGGGAATTTCACCAACGACAATCACATCAGAAATGCTGAAATGTCCACCCGGTTTCAGGATTCGGTAGGTTTCAGCAAAGGCCTTCTCGCGGTTGGGTATCAGGTTAAAAACGCAATTGCTGACCACGATATCGGCTGTAGCGTCCGGCAGTGGATTTTTATCAATCTCACCCTGATAAAACTCGACATTATCAAATCCCATTTTTTGGGCATTCCTTTGTGCACGGGCAATCATTTCCGGAGTGAAATCAATACCGATCACCCGTCCTTCCGGTCCGGTTTCCGCCCTGGCGATGAAACAGTCATTACCAGCCCCTGACCCCAGGTCGACTACCGTGTCGCCAGGTTTAATCCGGGCAAATTCGGTGGGAAGACCGCAACCAAGGCCCAGATCGGCATCGGCCACGTAACCCTTCTGCCCCTGGTATTCGTCACCGATAAACGAATACTCCACACCTCCGCAACTGCTGCCACAACATCCTCCCTGAGAGGGACTGGTGGCGATGGACGCATACTTTTCGCGGACCAGATTTTTAAGCTCAACTTCTGTTTTCATAATTTAACAACATTTAATTTGGGTAAATAAATTTTTCATTGCCTGCAATGAACCCGCACATACCTCTTCATTGAGGCAATAGCAGGTGCGGGGACCGTCAATCTCCCCCTCAATCAGACCCGCCTGTTTTAGTGCTTTGAGATGCTGGGAAATGGTCGATTGCGATAAGGGCAGCACTTCGACAATGTCGTTGCAGATGCACGCATGACGGCTGGCCACATACTTCAGGATCGCTATCCTGGCCGGATGACTGAGCGCTTTGGCGATGGCTGCCAGTTGGATTTCATCCTCCCTGAATTCACTTGCCTTGGAATATGCCATAACATTAAATTTTATATCGTAAATATACGATAATAAATTTAGGAGACAAGTTTCTGAGCAACATTTTTTTTATTTTTTTCGATCGGTTATGGTTCAGATCCAACTGTCTGGTAGTTCCTATGGTCAATTTGTCGTAGTTTTGACATAAATAATCACTGTATGTCCGGGCATAGTAAATGGTCCAAAATCAAACGAAAGAAAGGAGCCACCGATGCCAGGCGCTCCAAAGAGTTCAGCCGGATGCTGAAGGAAATTACGATTGCAGTCAAGGAGGGCAATTCCGGTGACCCAAACTTCAATCCGCGCCTGCGCACAGCATTAGCCAACGCCAAGGGTATTAACTTACCGAAGGAGAATATAGAAAGGGCTATCAGCAAAGCGCTGGCAAGCAGTCATGAGGCCATGCATGAACCGACATACGAAGGATATGGCCCAGGCGGGATCGCGATTTTTATCGAGTGTACCACCGACAACCTCAACCGTACGATTTCATCGATCCGGGCAATTTTTAATAAAAAAGGAGGAAACCTGTCTACCTCCGGCTCGGTGGATTATCTGTTTGAACGGAAGGGGGTTTTCATTTTCCCTTTAGCCGGTCAGGACCGGGAGACCCTTGAGCTCGAACTGATTGATGCCAATGCACAGGATGTGGAATACGATCCGGAGCAGGACGAGATCTCCGTCACCGTCAACTTTGAAGATTTTGGGAGTATGCAGAAAAAACTGGAAGAACTTGAAATCGAAGTGACCAGTGCTACTTTGGAGAGGATTCCTCTGAACACCATCGGAACGGATCTGGAAACCGCCAAGTCCGCAATGACCCTCATTGAGGCTCTGGAAGACGATGACGATGTGGTCCAGGTATTTCACAATATGGAGCTGACGGAAGAGATGGAGAGCGTCCTGGCTGGCGGATAATATTGATTGGAGCTGAATGATCACACAACAGACTATTGATGCCATCTATCAGGCCACTCATATCGAGGAGGTGGTTGAAGAGTTTGTGCAACTGACCAGGCGAGGTGTCAACCTCAGGGGGCTCTGCCCTTTTCACGATGAAAAAACTCCTTCATTTACGGTATCTCCTTCCAGGAATATCTATAAATGTTTCGGATGCGGAAAAGGTGGAGACGCGGTCAGTTTCCTCATGGAGCATGAAGGGCTTTCGTACCCTGAAGTGTTGCGTTATCTGGCCAGAAAATACAACATCCCCATCGAAGAAACTCAGATGCCCGAAGAGTTTACCAGTGAAAAACTTGAGCGTGACAGTCTTTACCTGATCAATGAATATGCCCGCGATTTTTATAGAGATCAGCTTTACAATACTGATCTTGGTAAAAGCATTGGCCTGAGTTACTTTCGTGAAAGAGGATTATTGCGCAAAACTCTGGATGCCTTTGAGCTGGGTTTTGCCACGACCTCCAGGGATGAGCTCACCCGGTCTGCCGTGCAGGCTGGCTATAATATTGATCTTCTGCGTAAACTGGGGCTGACTACCGAACAAAACCGCGATTTCTTTTTCAACCGGGTCATCTTTCCGATCCACAATTTGTCAGGAAAAGTGGTGGCATTTGCCGGCCGGATGCTGGTCACTGACAAGAAGGCACCCAAGTACATCAACTCGAAAGAGTCCGAAATCTATCATAAAAGCAATGTTCTTTACGGTTTGCATCTGGCCAAACAATCCATTCGCAAGGAAGATTATTGTTTGCTGGTGGAGGGATATACCGATGTCTTGTCGTTACACCAGGAAGGTATCACCAACGTAGTGGCTTCGTCCGGAACTGCCCTGACAACCGGCCAGATCAAACTGATCAGGCGATATACCCGACAAATCAGGATCCTATATGACGGTGACCCAGCCGGAATCAAAGCCGCCCTGAGAGGAATTGACCTGGTACTGGAACAGGATATGAATGTAGAGTTGGTCCTCCTGCCCTCCGGGGAAGACCCGGACAGTTATATTAAGAAAGTCGGGGTCACTGCCTTTCGGGAATTTCTTGATAAGGAAGCCAGGGACTTTATTTTGTTCAAGACCAACCTTATCCTCAAAGAGGCAGGCAACGATCCACTGAAAAAAGCGGGGCTGATCAAGGACATCATTGAAAGTCTGGCCCACGTACCGGACATTATCAAACGCTCGGTCTACACCCGCCAATGCGCTGAACTTCTCAAGGTCGATGAAAATATCCTGGTAGCCGAGACCAACAAGGTGATGAACCGGAAATTGCGTGAGACCCGGATCAATCAACTGAGGGAAACGCGTACCGACCATCAGCTTCTGGAGGAGCACCTGCAGCATGAGCAGAAAACCATCTCCGGCACAGTGGTCACTGAAAAGGCAGTGACCGATGAATTTCAGGAACGGGATATCATCCGGATCCTGATTTTGTATGGCGACCGGACCATTGAGGAAGAACAGGAAAAAGTGACCATTGCCCAGTTTGTCCTATCACATATTCAGGAGGCCCTCCCCTTCTTTGACAATCAGCTCTATGCCCGGATTGCCACCGAATATGGATTGGCCCTTACGGAGGGTAAACATCTCAATACCGGTCATTTTACCCATCATGCCGACAAGGCTATCGCGTCGCTGGCAATTGAATTGTGCTCCACTCCTTACGATTATAGTGAGAACTGGCAGAAAATGTGGGACATCCACCTCCAGACCCAGCCCATGCCCGATGAAAATGAAGTTCAGGATACCTTGCAGGCGTTGTACCGTTTTCTCCTGCGCAAGTTTCAAAAGATGAGCGAAGAAAATCTCCGGCAAATCAAAGACTTCCAGGCCTCCGGTGATGAGGAGTCATTGGTAAAGCATCTTCTGGTTCAAAACATGCTGATTGAAAGACGCAACCAGATCGCCGGCAAACTCAATACCGTTATCTTATAACTTTCAGGCGCAGCGATTGATGCAATTGAGGTCTTCAAAAGCCTCCTTCAACCGGGCAACAAACTGTTGTTCCCCTGCTCTTAACCACACCCGCGGATCATAATACTTCTTATTGGGTTTGTCATCTCCTTCCGGATTACCAATCTGAGCCTGCAGATAATCTTTCTTGCCTTCATAATAACCTTTTACTCCGGCCCAGAAAGCCCACTGCATGTCCGTGTCAATATTCATTTTGATGGCACCGTAGCTGATAGCTTCCCGGATTTCCTGTTGGGAAGAACCAGATCCACCGTGAAACACGAAATTGATCGGATTGGGTTTGGTATTGAATTTATTTTGAACATAATCCTGCGAATTCTTCAGGATGATTGGCTTGAGCGAAACATTGCCCGGTTTGTAAACCCCATGCACATTTCCAAACGCGGCGGCGATGGTAAAACGATTGCTGATCCTGCTTAATGCTTCGTAGGCATAGGATACTTCTTCCGGTTGAGTGTACAGCCGGCTACTGTCGACGCCTGTATTGTCTACCCCATCTTCTTCGCCTCCGGTAACTCCCAGTTCAATTTCCAGGGTCATTCCGATGCGAGACATTCTTTCGAGATATTTACCGGAGATTTCGATATTTTCCTGGATGGGTTCTTCCGAAAGATCCAGCATATGACTGCTGTACAATGGATATCCTCTGGATTCATGAAATTTCTCGCCGGCATCCAGCAGGCCATCGACCCAGGGCAGTAATTTTTTAGCACAGTGGTCGGTATGTAAAATAACCGGCACTCCATAGGCTGCTGCCATAGTATGCACATGCATGGCTCCGGAAATACCTCCCAGAATCGCTGCATTTTCTTTCTCATTGGACAATCCTTTACCCGCAAAAAAGGCAGCGCCTCCATTGGAAAACTGGATCATGACGGGTGAATTAACAGCCTTGGCGGTCTCCAGCACTGCATTGACCGAATTTGTTCCGATCACATTGACCGCCGGAAGGGCGAAGTCGTTCTCATTGGCATAATTTAGTAATTCGGTTACCTCATCGCCGTGCAATACACCAGGTCTGAATTTTGTCTTAGTACTCATTTTTTCTAAGTTATTTAGTTTTTTATAGGTATTTATATGATTCCCTTTTCCGTTAGATATCGTTCAGCATCCAGTGCAGCCATACAACCGGTACCCGCCGCGGTCACCGCCTGCCGGTATACCTTATCCCGGGCATCACCACTGGCAAAAACCCCCGGCACATTGCTATGGCCACTATCTGGTCGGGTAATTAGATAGCCGGTCTCGTCCATATCCAACCAGCCCTTAAACATATCGGTATTGGGTTTGTGACCGATCGCCACAAAAAAACCCTTAACCGGCAGGGTTGTTTCGTCTCCGGTCTTATTGTTTTTAACCCGGACTCCTTCCACACTCTCTTTGCCCAAAATCTCCTGTGCCTCCGTATTCCAGTGTACGGTGATATTCCTGGTATTCAAAACCCGGTCCTGCATGATTTTGGAGGCCCGCATTTCATCCCTTCGGACCAGGAGGTGGACCCTGGGACAAAGTTTGGCCAGATAAGTTGCTTCTTCTGCAGCTGTATCACCACCGCCAACCACTGCCACATCCTGACCCCGGAAGAAAAATCCGTCACAAACGGCACAGGCCGATACTCCCTGATTCGTTAATCTTTTTTCTGACTCCAATCCCAGCCATTTGGCACTGGCACCCGTGGCTATGATCACGGTATGCGCTTTCAATGATTCGCCAGCTTCCGTCCATACCGTATGCACGGGTCCGGTAAAATCGACCTTATTGATGAGCTCCATCCGAATGTCAGTACCAAACCGCTCCGCCTGCTTACGAAAATCTTCCATCATCTGAGGTCCAAGGATACCATCGGGATATCCCGGGTAGTTTTCGACATCGGTGGTGATCATTAACTGACCTCCGGGTTCCTGGCCTGTAAATAGTATGGGGTTTAAACCAGCTCTTGCAGCATAGATCGCTGCGGTATATCCAGCAGGACCTGATCCAATGATCAGGCACAATGCTATCTCTTTATCAGACATATCATTAAAAATGCAAGGTGCAAAAATAAAAATTAATCGATCCTGAGACCTAAGAAATAACAACTGATGTTGAGTAAAGATTAAAGTTGTTGATCACACTTATCGAATTATTCCGGCACTTCATCCGTTTTAATCAAAAGCGATCCGCTGATTTATTAATATTATAGGATTGTCAATGATGCTTGAACTGATTTACCCCTGGTCTTTTACCAGTGCCCTGGTAGGTCTCCTGTGCTGGAGTCTGATCAAATCTCCACGGCTGGGAGTGCTTTTCCGAACCGTTTTCTTTCTCTCGATCGCGATCTGGGGCCTTGCCCTGTATCTGTCACCGGCCGACCTGGCTGTAAAGGCAGGGATTGCACTCCGGGATCTTCTGGTGCTCGGAATCGCCAGTCTGGCTATGCACTGGGCCCGCAGCAATCCGATCTCCGGAATCCTGGTACTGATTGCCTCCGGGATCTTCCTTCAGTTCAGTTACCTTGACATTTTGAAATCATCTCCACTCCAGCCCGGTATTGAGTATGCATCGGAAGAACTGTTAGTTGATCTTGCGGATGTCGATGCCGGTCTGCTGGAATCGGTGGTAGCCAGCCATGGTGGCTCTGTGAGTCACGTTTTTGATCCGGCCGACGGATCCCTCACCGATCTGGATGAGTACTACCTTGTTGATTTGCCGGGAAAGGCCAGCCAGCGTGAGATCGACAGACTGATCTCTGAACTCAACCGTAAACAAATCATCGATTGGGCTGAGCCCAATGAAGTGATATCCCTCTCGCCGGTTGAAACCGAACTCGAACCAGCCCTGAATACGGCTTCATCAGGCCTGGTCAACGATCCCGATGTAGGAAAGCAATGGGCTTTTGAGGCCCTTGAAATTCCCGATCTCTACCAGATACTTTCCCTAAAGACGGTCACTCCCAGGAAAGTGGCGCTGATTGCCGTGCTGGATACTGGTGTAGACGCCAATCATGAGGATCTGAAAAATTCCTATCAAAGTACCAATCTAAAATATGACCTTGATGTACAGGGTCACGGCACCCATGTTGCAGGTATAGCTGCTGCAGTCAGTAACAATAACCTGGGTATCGCTTCGTTTGATCCTTCTCACGAATTTGTGCGGGTGACCAGTATCAAAGTGCTCTCCGATCAGGGTTTTGGCAGTCAGGCCAACATTGTTAAGGGCATGATCGAAGCAGCGGATGCAGGTGCCGATGTTATTTCCATGTCCCTGGGTGGCCGCAGCAACAGTGAGCGGGAATTAACTTATGAAAAAGCCGTAAAGTATTGCAATGACAAGGGAGCGGTCGTCATTGTTGCGGCAGGTAACTCCAACGCCAACGCCAAATTTTATACCCCGGCCAATGTGAAAAATGTGATCGCGGTATCGGCCGTAAACCGGGCGCTGGAGATGACGCCATTTTCCAATTCGGTGGCCGATATTGAATATGGCATTGCAGCTCCCGGTGATGAGATCTACTCCACTTTTCCAAAGAATCAATACAAGGCTTTCCGGGGCACTTCCATGGCTTGTCCTCACGTCTCCAGTCTGGCTGGAATCTTGAAAAGCCTGGACCCTGATCTGACTACGGCTGACATTTACCATATTCTTGAAAACACCGGAAAAAACAGCAGGCAAGGCAAGCAGACCGGAAAAATCATTGATCCCGGAGCTGCTGTCAGGGCGGTGCTCGACTAGAGTGTGTTGTTCGATGCAATATTTATTTGCGAATCGCAACATCAGGATCGTTGATTTCATTGCAGTACCTGCATCACAGCCGACAACAAGCGGTCTGCATTTTCTTCCTTGGACAGGGTCAGATCAAGATCGACCGTGGTCTTTGCCTGATTGTAATAGACTTCACGTGTCTTGAGCATCTGGGTCACAAAATCCAGGAGTTCTTCTTTAGACTTATTGGCAATTAAAGGCCGGGAGCCGGTTGACTGAATGAGTCTCCCGGCAATAGCTGCCGCCGAAGATCGAAGGTAGATCGTATGACCATATGTATTCATGAGCTCCAGGTTGTTATGAAAGCATGGCAATCCTCCTCCCGTTCCCATAATAAATTGATCGCGGGTCTGGATAACTTCCCTGAGCAGATCGTGCTCCAGCTTTCGAAAGAACGGCTCACCGAGATTAGTAAAAATCTCCGTAATGGTCATTTGCTGGTAATCCTCCAGGAGAGCATCAAAATCCAGGAATTCCATTAAAAGCCTTTCAGCGACCATCCGGCCAAGGGTGCTTTTACCTACTCCCATATAACCCAGAAGAAAAATCCGCATTTACCGTAAAGTTATGGCTCAAAATAAGGAAAAGCTGTCATTTGACATTTGCGTTCCTAACCTGGCAAATCGCACTGGAAACTTAACCGGAAGTAAGGGAGAGAATCCTTAAAATATGCGTAGATTTGCAATTGACATTGTATAGCTAATATGATTTTTCTACAACAAACGGTGAATCCCATTATGAACTTTCTGCCTTTAATCGGGATTTTCATAGTTTTCTATTTCTTCTTTATCCGGCCACAACAGAAGAAGGCTAAATCGCAAACTAATTTTCTTGCTAATATCAATAAGGGAGATGACGTAGTCACCGCCAGTGGTATCATCGGCAAGATCAACAAAATTGAAGATGATATTGTAACCTTACAAGTCGATCAAAAAACCTTTATCCGGGTAACCAAGAACTCCATATCCAAAGAAATGACGGAAGCCACCAAGTTGAATGCTTGAGCGATTCATTCAATCGATCCGGTCTTTTTCCACTCCTGACAGGCTTAGTATTTCTATCTGTCTCTTCCTGTCAGCCATTGGCTGGTTTCTCACCAAGATGAGCAAGGATTACAATCATCAGATGACCTTTGCCTTGAAGTATCACCTTCCTGGGAGCCTGGCCTTTGAATCCTCCCCTCCTGAATCGTTAAATGCGGATCTGAGGGCCAGTGGATGGTCCTTGTTAAGGCTCTCTCTCAGCAGTGCTGATGATACCATTTGGCTGGACGAATCCAGGATCTTTGAAGGTCAGATTTCTACCCGAATCCTGCTTGGTGAGAGTCTTCATCCTCTGGCAGGTGATGAGCTGGCCATCACCAATGTGTCACCTCAGCAATTGCAGTTGACCCTGGTGGAAAGACATTCCAAAAAAGTACCGATATGGCTTGACGGAGAAATCATCCTGAATACCCAGTATCAGTTAAAGGAACCACTCCGGTTTGATCCCGATTCAGTGACGATCTTTGGATCGGAAGACCACCTGACACGGTTGAATTTCTGGCCAACCAGCGAATTTACCAAAGAGGAAGTGGATCAGGATTTCCGGCTTACCCTGAACCTGAGAAATGCTGCTCCGGCAATTACCACCGATATCACCGAAACAACCCTCGATGTAAAGGTGGATCAGGTGACTGAAAAGGAGGTCTACGTACCGGTTACTATCCCTGATTCTCTTGCAGGTCACATAAGGATCTTTCCGGGAGAGGTACTAATCAAAGTCAATCTGGGACTGAGTCGGTACGAGGAGGTAAATTCGGATGATTTCCGGGTTGAATTGAAAAAGGGTTCTTTCGGTGAAAATAGATGCGAAGTGGTAGTTACTGCCTTACCCGACTTTGTCAATTACATGTCACATACACCCGGTTTTGTCGATTTTTATCGTTTAAATTCCTCCGAAAAATGATCCGTGAAAAGCTGTTGATCTTTGATTGTGACGGCACGCTCGTTGATAGTGAAGGCATTGCCAATCAGGTGTTTCTGGACGCAGTTAATGAACTGGGGATCCCTGTTACTCCGGAAGAGGCCTGGGATCACTTTCCGGGCACTTCACTCGCTCTGTGTATCAGGTATGTCGAAGAAACCTATCAGGTACGCCTTCCCGATGATTTTGTAGCCAGACAGCGGCAACGACAACAGATTGAATTCAGAAACCGGCTTCAACCGATCCGGGGAGTGCAGGCAGCGTTAAACCGGTTGCCTCACAAGAAATGCGTGGCCAGCAATGGTCCTATGGAAGTCATCCGAACCAACCTCCGCACGACCGGACTGGATCACCATTTTGAGGAACGAATTTATAGCGCATATGAATTGGAAAAGTGGAAACCCGAACCCGATCTTTTCCTGCATGCTGCCGGAAATCTGGGGTACGATGAACAAGATTGTCTGGTGATTGAAGACAGCCTGGCCGGAATGCAGGCGGGGATAAATGCTGGTATGGTCGTGCTGGCTTACCGGCCACCGCATCATCCTTACAAAATCGATATTGAAGGAATCACTTCTTTTGAGGACATGTCAGAACTACCAGATCTTATCACCTCCATTCATCACCATTGGGTCTGATAGAGTATCCACGCCGTATCCGGGCTTATAAATGACGCCATCAAAGCTTTGATTCTCAGTGAGAAACGAGGGATCTCTAATGCTACTCTCCGGTACAACCCGCCAACCCTAATGAAGAATGGTTACATTTCCCTTTTCGATATGCTGATCACCACCGATACACAAAATCCGGAGATAATAGCCGTACACATCCGGAGCCAATAACTTATCCCGGAAGGTTCCGTCCCAACCCTGATTTGGATCGTGCGATTCGAAGACTTTCTCACCCCACCGGTCGTAGATGAAAAGATCCATTTCCTGGATATATTTCCCTCTCACATACAGCACGTCATTCTCATTATCATTATTAGGACTAAAAGCATTCGGCATGAATAAAAACGGAGGTTCACATTGCACTATAATAACCACCACTGTTACCTGTTTGGTTGCCGTACAGCCACCCGCATCGGTAATCTCCACTGTAAATGTGGTTGTCTGATCAGGAACCGCCACCGTAGTATTACTGGTTGGAGTCTGCAATACGTCGGAAGGTGTCCAGCTATAGGTAGCTCCCTGTTCCAGAGTGGCAGTCAATGTTGAAGACTCTCCGAAGAAAATCGTATCCGGATCGGCAGTCACCATAAAACGGTCAAGATCACTTACCTCAACTGTTATACTATCGGTTGCAACGCATCCGTCTTCATAGTACACTGTAGCAAAATAGGTGGAAGTCATTTCAGGTCGAACAGTCACTCTCTCGCCGCCCTGACCTAAGACGATGTCATCGGCCGGAGACCAGATAATGGAATCAATCTGGAAATCAGTCGTATTTGTAACAATAATATCGACCGGTTCATCGGGACAAACCATTTCCTCTTTACTTAGATCAAACTGCAACGTGCGCACTCCGAGGAAGATGCTGTCTTCATAGACACAGGGACCAACCATGCCTCTGATCCGGTAATAACCACTAGTAGTCAGTACTACCGTGAGACTGCTATCCATACCGAGTACATTGCCACTGGGATCTAGCCAGGACCAGGAATCCAGGAGCTCGACCTTGGCGGTAACGATAACCGTATCGCCGGGACAAGCCATGGTAACACTATCAGAGGTTATCAATTTCACATATTCAGCCAGTACAACCTTCAATTCGGTCTCTATCCTGCAGGTTTCGTCGGCAGGATCCACTATGGTCACTGAAAAGACTGTTGTCTCCGTGATGGTTGCGGTTGGGTTAAATGAAGTCGGGTCATCCAGCAGCTCAGCAGGAGCCCACTGGTAAGTGAAGGCAGCATTTCCATTCGGATTCAATTGTACTTCGCCAGGCATACATGCAAGAATTGAATCCGCGAGATCCCTGACCAAACGGTCATCCGGGAAAACAGCTACTGTACCCATAATGGTACAGGTGTCGTTGAGCGGATCGGTCACCGTTACCATAAAGGTGCGGGGTTCCCTCAAGCTCACCACCGGATTGGCCGCCGTCGTATCACTGATGGCCGGATCGGCCTTCCAGGCATAAATATAATTGGGATTGCGGTTTGGATTCAGTGGAATGGACCGAACATCACAAGTGTAGATCGTATCGGCAAAATCGACAAAATCATCACCGGTGATGGTAATCCGTTTTGCTCTCACTGCCAGACAATTGGGATCATCGTTTGATTTTAACTCAACATCATAGGTACCCGCTACCGGATAAGTGTAGGTCGGGTTTTCCTCTGTCGATATAAAACCAGGATTGGTAGGGTCGCCAAAAGTCCAGATGAAGTTGGTTGCTCCACGGCTCTGATTGATAAACCGGACTTCCAGGGAATTGCATTCCTTCTCTTCATCAAAATTCATCAGGACATCCGAATCGACAATCGTAATATAGATTGTCTTCATGATGGTACACATACCGCTGGAATCACTGATCGTGGCAGTATATGCCGTATTTTCCAATGGGCTTGCGATCGGATTCGGATGCGTGGGATCATCCAATCCAGTGGTTGGAGACCAACTATATACGAGGTTGGGATTAGCTCCTGGATTCAGGAAGAAAGAACTGCTGTCGCAAATGAAAAGGCTATCGCCATCTTCAAAGCCTCCGTCATCCAGACCATACTTGACGTACAATGGAATTCTCACTACGCAGGTCGAATCATTCGGGTCTTCAATTCTGGCAACAAACCGAACATTCTGTCCAGTCATATTAGCACTTGGATTATAGCTGGTTGGATCGTCCAGAAGTTCAGCGGGAGTCCACTCATAGATCAGCTCAGGATCTCCGTTGGGATTCAAAGGGATCGGACCAATCTCACAATAATGTAAGGTGTCTCCAAGATCGACGACTAATTGATCTCCGATCAAAACGTTGACTGTGCCCTCAACCACACAACTGTCATTAAGTGGATCAATCACCGTGACTTTAAAAGTTACATCTTCGCGTGCATATACCTCGGGAATGGCTGCGGTCACATCACTGATCAACGGATGGGGATCCCACTGATACTTATACAGGGGATTCAAACCTGTATTGAGATCGATCAGACTGGGACCACAATTGGAAATGGTCTTCTCAAATGGTACAAAATCGTCACCGGTCAGGGTTATCCTTTTTGCCCTGACTGCCAGGCAGTTCGGGTCATCGTTAGATTTTAATTCAACATCATAGGTACCCGCCACCGGATATGTGTAGGTCGGGTTTTCCTCTGTCGACATGAAACCAGGATTGGTGGGGTCGCCGAAAGTCCAGATAAAGTTAGTCGCTCCCCGGCTCTGATTGATAAACCGGACTTCCAGAGAATTGCATTCCTTCTCTTCATCAAAATTCATCAGCACATCCGAATCGACAATCGTAATATAGATCGTCTTCGTGATGGTACACATACCGCTGGAGTCGCTGATCGTGGCAGTATATGCCGTATTTTCCAATGGACTGGCGATCGGATTCGGATGTGTCGGATCATCCAGGCCAGTGGTTGGAGACCAGCTATAAACGAGGTTGGGATTGGCTCCCGGATTTAGGAAGAAAGAACTGCTGTCGCAAATAAACAGACTATCGCCATCTTCAAATCCTCCGTCATCCAGACCTATTTTTACATAGAGTGGAATCCTGACCACACAGGTAGAATCGGTTGGATCGGTTATTTTGGCAACAAACCGGATATTCTCAGTAATGTCTGCAGTTGGATTGTGGGAGGTTGGATCATCCAATGGTTCTGCCGGTGACCATTCCCAGATCAAATCGGGATTTCCATTGGGATTCAACTGAACAGGTCCGGGTTCACAAACATATAAGGTATCACCCAGATCCACCACCAACTGATTGTCGATCAGCACATTGACGATCACCTCGATCGTGCAACTGTCATTCAGCGGGTCTGTGACTGTCACTTTAAAATTGGCATCTTCCCGCAGATACACTTCGGGTATGGCAGCGGTCACATCACTAATCCTTGGATCCGGTTCCCATTGATATACATAAAGAGGATTCAGTCCGATATCCAGATCGATCAGACTGGGTCCGCAATGTTCAATCGTTGCCGTAAAATCCACAAAATCGTCACCGGTTACCGCCAGGCGTTTAGTCCTGATGGTATTGCATTCATCTCCCGGTATGGTTAGTACCACATCATAAGTACCACCCGAAGGATAGGTGTACATCGGATCTTTTTCATTGGAGACAAATCCGGGATTGGAACGATCGCCAAAGGTCCAGATGAAGGTATCCGCTCCGGTACTGGTATTGATGAAAGTCAGTTTAAGCGATCCGCAGGTCTTTCGCACCTCAAAGTCAGCGGTTACGCCTGGGTTTGCGATGACATCCACATGCACCGACTCGGTAATGGTGCAATTAAGAATGGGATCATACACCGTGGCAAAATAAGTGATTGATTCAGCGGGTTCGGCAATGGGATTCGGATCATCAATGTAGGATAGATATGTCGTTGGAGACCAGGTATATGTATATCGTGGATTAAAGTTTGGATTTAATGCAATCGAGCTCCCCTCGCAAACAACAATGGTATCGTTGAATCCTAATCCGGTATCCTCCACATCGATCAGAATGGTTTGGGTCTTACTTTCAGTACAGACATCACTGACCATGACACTTTGGGTGATGGTCAGCGTCTGACGACCATTCACCTGAAACGTCACATCCGGTTCATTGAATTTCAGGTTCAATCCTTTATCGGAAGTGACTGTATACATATAAGGGGCATCTTCCGGTACGCCGATCGAATTGTCAGTGATTGTGACATCGGCCACATCCGCACAGACAATCGCAGTATCGACCGTAAACTGGGTAAGGACGACGGTTTCGCAATCGACCACGTTATACTCAAAGTCCCTGCGGATACTCCCGATCAAGACGCCATTCCGGTATTCTTCCACACACACCCCCACCAGATACTGACCAATGGCAGTGGGCTGACCGGTGATGATCCCTGACTGGTCAATGGCAAGCGGTACATCTCCTCCAAGCAGATTGTCAACACTGTAGGGACTTTTAAAGATGACTTCGTCATAGGGTGGCCGGGATGCCGGCTGGGGAATGGGTCTGTTAATTGAACCTCCCATGAAAGGAGCACACAGCCGGTACACCAGGGAATCACCATCTGAATCCACGGCGCTGTGGTCGTAACTCAACGCTTCGCCGGTACAAACGAATATCGGTGGCCATTCCCTGAATTCAGGCGAGCTGTTGCATTCAGCAAGGGCCTGTTCACTGATTTCGGCTACCCAGGTTGCCCCGGTAAGTAAGGGATCTACAATATTGGTCAGGCTGGCATTGCGGCAACATCGCTGATACACCAATTGGTAACCGCCTTTCAGGAAAGGCAGTTGCACCACTTTACGATAAATTGTCCGGTGCACACAAACTCCCTGACCATCAATAAAACAGTCGCTTTCCAACCGGATCGTATCATCGGCATTGAAGTTAATCAGGATCTGTCCCAGAACCCCTAAATGAATCTGGAGGTTATTCTTTGAATCGTAAATGGCAATGGAGGCCGGATCGTCAAAATCGGCTTCCGGATTTGCTCCGAAACAATCCCGATAAAACATGAGGGTTACCTCATACTGATCGTTGCCAAGGCAGCGGTAAGTTAAATCCCCTCCTACAATGTGGGTAGCAAAACCTGAGACTGACCAGAGTACCATCAACAAAGTGATAGCCAGTTTCAAACTCCTGGTCAGGAGCAGGACATACTTATATTTATGCGTAAAATGAAGGTCCGTCATCTTTTTCATCAGTCGTTTGATCTACGTATATCAATGATTTCTACACGTCTCTCCCTGGAAGCCGGCACGCTGTAAATCGAGTTTCGGGTATCGCTAATGTCATCACTTACATAGATGGGAGCCCGGGACTCACCCAGGGGTTCCTGTACAATCTTCAGGGTACCGTTGTTGATGGCCCGTATCAAAACGCCATCGGAATAGCGCCTGAACTGATTGATAACACTGCTGATCCGTCGACTACTCAACAAATCGTTATAGTTGGAGGATGCCCGTGGGCTTGCAAAGCCCTGAATGACTACCTCAATTTTCTCACCTTTGGCGATTTCATCGGTTAAAACCTGAATAAACTTCAGCATATCATTTCTGCCTTCCCGCACGCTGTATTCAAAGAAGCGTTCAAGATCATCTGCTGCTTCCGCTTTGGCACCATTGACCAAAGGAGCGGTGAATAGTTCTTTGAATTCCTCCTTTCGGGCCATAAAAGGTGGATAGGTGTCATCGTAGGTAACCCGGGTCGTGCGGTAATAGGTTTTGGGATTGGGATAATCGTTATCGAAGTATACCGCCAATGGCAGGTAGTCTTCCAGGTTGCCTTGCTTCAGATACACCTGACGGGTGATCCTGTTACCTGGAATGTTGATGGTGCTGAGATTCATGGTATCAGGACGGTAACCCCTCTTGGAGGTGATAATCTGGTAGGATTTGTCCCGGTCCAGTGGGAAGATGAAGCTATTGCCATCTTCGTTGATCTGGACTACCGTTTCGCTGGATGGATCCGAAAGATCCAGCAGTTTGACGGTTGCACCGCGTAATTCTTCCTTTGTCTGATCATCAAATACAAGCAATTCCAGATCGAGCGACTGTGACTGGAGGAAGAGCTTCTTGACAATTTCCGCTGATTCTTTGAGACCCCGGGTGGTAAACATTACCGTGTCCGGGAAATAACCAGATTTTTCGGCAATCACCTTATAGCTTCGATTCCGGATCAAAGGAAACCGGAATTCATTGGTATTTTCTGCAGATTGAGTACCAATGAGTGTTTCATCACCATTTACTTCGATCAATGTTACTGTAGCGCCCAACAGGTCCATCTGGGTGGCTTTGTCGTAGGTCAAAGCTTTAAGGTTGATGTCAATCTTTTCAAAGGCGGCTTTATAAATATCGTTGCAGCAGGCTTCGTCAGCATCTTCGATAAACAGGGATCCTTGCCGGTTGGAAGCCAGAAAAGCTGTGTCTTCCTTGTCGGAAAGGAAAAAGTAAAGGTCGTTGTAGCTGCTGTTGACCGGTGCACCAAGGTTTTCAATATATGGGGTGGTCAGGTTACCGGTATAAACGCTGTAAATATCAAAACCTCCAAAACCCTGATACCCCATCGAACTGAAATAGAGGGTAGCGCTTGGTTTATGGAAGAATGGCGTAATATCATCTTCAGCCGTGTTGACCGGCATCAGATTGACCGGATCGCCAAACGTATTGTCTTCTCCGATCACACTGTACCAGATATCCAGCTTACCCTTGGTACCCGGCCTATCCGAGGCAAAATACAGGGCAGGTTCATGCGAAAAAGGATCAAGACCCAAGGAAGGTTGAGTTGAAGTATACGAACTGTCGTTAATGGTTCCGGGTAATTTGACAGGATCGGAAAACTGACCATCGGTATAATCGCGGAAATAAATATCACACCGGATATCTGTTGCATTCCTGTATTCGCAAATGGTATAATAGACTCTCTGCCTGTCTTCCGTAAAGATCACATGTCCGGTATGGTGCTTCTTGTCATTAAATTCAGGATCAAACTGAATTCCCTCTCCCCCTTTTACCGACCACAGTGCATTGGAAAAAACCCTTTTTGGCTTGGCTTCATCCATTTCTGAGGGAAACCGCAGCGACGAATAATAGAGTGTATCCCCCAATTGAATCGGTCCAAATTCCGAGAAAGGTGTATTGATATTGGAGCCCAGATGTTCAATTGTGACGTTGTCCCGGATTGAATCCTGCTGGCTCACTGCCCAGTCACAGTCATCGATCTGTCTCCGGGCTAATTCAGTATAGTAAGGATTGTCCAGCTCGTTTTCGGAAAGATAAAGCTGGTAATTTGCTTTGGCTTCCGCATAATTACCCTGGCGCTTCTGCATTTCCGCCAGCCAGAAGGTCGTGAGCGGATATTCCCCATTTTTCTGGAGATCCTTGACTTTCGTGTAATGTTGTTCGGCAACTTTATAGGCATTGAATAGCCGGGCAGCTTCTGCTGTTTTGTATAAGACAGCGATATCCTCACTGAACTCCAGTACTGTCTTATAATAATGGAGTGCCGAATAGTAGTCCTTTGCTTCGAAAGAAGTTTCGGCTGCATCCAGAAAAGCCTGCCGGGTCTGACCGGATGCCAGTGCAGCAATCAGGACCAGGAACCCAACCAATATATTTTTCATCGTCATCATCGGCAGCTTCTGATTCGTTAAAAGATCGGACAAGTCTTAAAGACACCCAAAGGTTTTACCTTCTCTATCCGGTAAGAAACCCAGATTTCCGGACCGCCTTTCTGATCGGTGGCAATTTCAAAATCGGAGATATTGATATCGTAACTCACACCGGCTGACAGGGTTTTGTAGTGTAGTTCAATTGTCGGAATGATGGCATCAGTAATCTTGTTAAACCGCAGATTGGCGCCACCCTGAATGGCCAGTTCCTTACCCCTGCCCTGATCAAGATATAATCTGAATGCTGCACCGGGCAGATACTCGCGGTAAGTTGTTTGAAACTGTACAGTAGCCCGGGCCAGGAAATCGAGAGCTCCTCCCAGTTTAACCGCACCCATCCCATAGAGTGCGAAGCGGTTGGGCAGCTTGATTTTAGTGGCATCGAAGAAATCCTGTCTGGGTTTGTTCAAGTGATAGAGAGCAATTCCGAGATCCAGTTTTGTCCGCCGGTCGTCCTTCTGCAATCGGAGATTGCCTCCTGCTGACAGGTCAATGAAGAAATCGGCTGTGTTGTCGAAATCCTCTCCGGTGGGAAGGGAAGGATCAAACTGATCTCCATTCCACTGATTGTCAAAAGTAAGATCTCCTGACTTGTATGACCGGTTGGCAAAGCCCAGTTGAACACCCCCGGTCAGAAATGTATTTTTTGCCAGTTCCTTTGAATAGGATCCTCCCAATTGTAAGCCGGCCCATGTCAGTGATGAGTATCCAGCGTTGTCGTAGTTGAAATTAACACCGAAACCCCAGAAATCATTGCCTTCGGCTTTCTTCGGATACATCTTGGTATCATAGGTACCAGAAAACGTCACATAATCCGCAGGAATGTTTTTCCACTGCCTCCGGTAGTGCCCCATAAAGCGGGTGTCTCCATTGAAAATGCCGGTCAGTGCGGGATTCAGTAATTGGGGGGCATTATAGAATTGCGCAAAGTGAATGTCCTGTGCTCCAAGATTCCAGATCAGGAAAAAGGACACGACCAATGGGACTAAGGTGTTCGGTAAAACTCTGTCCAAGGCGCTATTGTTTTGGTTATTATCATGAGTTTGATTGCAAAGATTATACCATATTAGTATTTTCTTTCAACCATCGTTATCAGGCGTTCACTCCACCGGATACAAGTATAAAAGTAAGTGATAATTTGAGGTCTGCAAAGATCTGAAATCACTTTAACCTATATTCTTTAATATAAAGTATTACACACTTAAAAACATTATGTTACACATTTTAGTTTTACTTAAATGTCCTTGATATTCAGATCTTATTTATATATTATTTAAACATCTGCTTTATATAGAAAAATATCATATATTTTATGCCCCATGAAGATTCTATCCATTGATCAGATACGTAAGTTGGATCAAATAACAATTCTGAGCGAACCCATCAGTTCACTCAATCTGATGGAAAGAGCCGGACGCAAAATCGCAGAGTGGATATTGCAGGTAGTTCCCGATCCTCGTGTACCCTTCCATATCTTCTGCGGACCGGGTAACAACGGAGGTGACGGACTCGTAGTAGCCAGATTGTTAGACCTGCAACATCGACCAGTCACCGTGTATTTCAACGCCGAATCGGGAATGAGCGAAGATACCCGGGCCAACCTCGATCGTTTGCCAAGAAGACGTTATCTGAAAGTTGTCGATATCAGCAAAGAATTTACCATGCCCCAAGATGGCATCATTGTCGATGCGCTTTTTGGCAGTGGCCTGAACCGACCACTGGAACACCCCTGGTCCCGGTATGTGTCTTTGATCAATCAGTCAGGTCTCACTACGATGGCCATTGACATCCCCAGCGGTTTGTATGCTGATCAGCTGACCGACGGTGTCCGGATCCGGGCGGACTACACCCTCACACTCCAGACACCAAAACTGGCTTTTTATCAGAAAGAAAATGCAGCGGAAGTCGGCCAGGTGGAGATCATTGACATTGGGCTTAACCGGTCTGCTTTGGAAGAAATGGAAGTTGACAACTTCCTGTTGATCCGGGAAAGTGTGAAACAGTTCATTCCAGCCCGTTCGGTCTTTGACCATAAGGGAACCTTCGGTCATGCCCTACTGGTCTGTGGGGGGTATGGCAAAGTAGGTGCTGCCATCCTCGCAGCCAGAGCATGCCTGCGGACCGGAGCCGGAAAACTGACCGTTCACATACCAAAGTATGCTTATCAGGTGCTGCAGGTGGCCGTACCCGAAGCAATGACCGAGATTGATGATCATGACTTCTGGTTTACCGGGTGTGAGGAAACCTCCAATTTTCAGGCCATCGGCATAGGTTGCGGATTGGGGCAAAAGCATTTTACAGCAGAAGGTCTGAAAAAGTTGATCGAAAACACTGATCAACCCCTGATCCTGGACGCCGACGCTCTGAATCTGCTGGCTCATAACAAATCCTGGCTTAACTATTTATCACCGGAATCGGTGCTTACCCCCCACCCCGGAGAATACGAACGACTTTTTGGAAAATCTGCCAACAGCTTTGACCGGCTCACCCATCAACGGCAGATCAGCCAGGATTACCGGATTTATCTGGTATACAAACAGGCATATACGTGCATAACAACTCCCGAGGGTAAAGCCTACTTCAACAGCACCGGAAATCCCGGAATGGCCACTGCCGGCGCAGGTGACGTACTCACTGGAATGATCACCGGGCTGGTGGCACAACGGATTCCGGTGGGTGATGCAGTCAGAGCAGGGGTCTATCTGCATGGATTGGCAGGTGATCTGGCAGCAGAAAAGACCGGGCAGCATGCCCTGATCGCCAGTGACATCATCGACCATATTGGAGCAGCCATCTGCAAGACTCAAATCAAAATCGAATGAAGCCGAATATTGTGGCACTAACCGGAGCCGGTATCAGCGCCGAATCCGGACTCCCCACCTTCCGGGGTAGTGACGGACTATGGGCGGGTCACAATGTCCATGAAATTGCCACACCCGGGGGCTGGAAGCGAAATCGCCAGCTGGTACTCGACTTTTACAATGAACGGAGAAGACAGCTTCTTCTGGCTCATCCCAATCAGGCTCATATTGAACTTGCCCGTCTTGAAACTCAGTTTGAAGTAACCATAGTCACCCAAAATGTAGATGATCTGCATGAACGGGCCGGAAGTTCCGACATAATCCACCTGCACGGAGAGTTGCTTAAAGTGAGAAGTACCCATAATTCCGATCTGGTCTACGACTGGAGGGGTGACCTGAAAATCGGTGACTGTGCCGCCGACGGTGCTCAATTGCGACCACATATAGTCTGGTTTGGCGAAGCAGTACCGGTGTTTGAGCAAGCGGTGGAGGCCGTCGCCAATGCAGGTGCCATGCTCGTGGCCGGGACTTCTCTCCAGGTTTACCCCGCGGCATCACTCCTCCAATTTGCAGGGCATGAAGTACCGATTATCTACATCGATCCCGACCCGGCTATTTCCGAAAGTAACCGTATCCGTTTGATCCGGGAGCCGGCAACCTCCGGAGTACGCAAGGCCATTGAAGTGCTCCGGGAATACTTTGAATGCTGATGATTTTTTAGGCTATATGCTTTCTGGTCCGAAATTTGTAATCAGACGGTCAAACACAAATTCCGATGATCAGGTTTCTCGTATCCTTGATCATAGTTATCCATCCTTTTTTTCTTTTTGCCCTGTCCGATCCCCTGATACCTTATGGCAGCAATCTCACCGGCCACCTGGAAAGCAGTTTTGACACGGATATTTACCGGTTTAAGGGCTTTAAAGGTGACCGGATCTGGATCCGGGCGACCCGGGCCAGCAGTATCATCGATGCTTCTTTCCGGCTAAAAAAGGGCATCGACATCCTGGAGGAAATCAGGAGCAGTGGTGGTGATGTCGAACTTTTTGATTTTGTTCTTCCCGATTCAGGATTCTATGATATCGAGGTCTTTGACAACAACCAAAATGATCAGGGTGGTTACGGCTTGTCCCTGCACAAATTGAATGATCCGGCGTACGCCCGGCAGATATCGTGCGGAGATGATCTGGTAGATACGATCAAAACCGAGGCCGGAATCGTGGTGTATCAATTCGATGTACAGGCCGGTGATCGTGCACTGGCTCAAATGCGATCCACCAACGCCCATCTCGAATCCACGCTCTATCTTTTCAACCAGCAGGGAGACCTTCTTCACAAGTCAGTGCGCAAGTCGAATACTTTCGCCTTTATCGAAAAGATCGGAGTCGACTCAACAGAAAAATACTCCCTCTTTGCCTTCGACGCCAATGGTAACGATACCGGAAGCTTTGGATTGACCTATCAGGATCTCAACGATCCGTCTTGCGGCAGTCAGCCGTTGGATTGCCGCGATTACAGGCAGTCGATCATTCATCAGGTGGCAGAAATTCATGCCTTTCATTTTGACTTGCCGGCTGGAGAAGGATTCGTGGCCAAGATGATGGCACCCAATCCGGGTTTTGAAGCCAGTGTTCGCATTTATGATCCGGAAGCCGGACTAATCTTTTCACGATGTGTTTCCGGAAAAGCCAATGATGTGGTGATTCCGAGGGTTAGCATTGCCGGAAGCTATACCTTTCTGGTCTGTGATGACCGGGCAAACGATACCAGCCGGTATAGCTTAACGTTCAATCGCTTAGATCCCGGCTGTGCCAGTGAACTATCTTTTTGTGAGCTGGCCACCGATTCTTTTGATGTACTATCCGATCTGAATCTCTATTACTTCCGAATGCCGGCAGATACATTGAACCTGGAAATCAGGGAAAGAGATCCGGTGATTGAACCCTACGCAACCCTCATTTATCATGGAAATCATTTCTCACAAAAGGATAACGTACAGTTAGATCTCCGGATCGGGCAACCACTCCCGGGCAGTCTGGTTTTCCTGGCGGTGAGCGACAATGGAGGCAACGATACCGGACGCTACCGGATTAAGACCATCAGCGAAGAACACACTACCGGATCTCCTCCGGTAGCGATGGTGAAAGAAAATCCAACCTTTGGCATTCCACCCTCCGGCATTCTGCAATTGCAGCCAGACGATCTGGACAACGGAAGTTTTGATGACTGCCGGATCGAGAGCATTAAACTAAGTCCTTCACAGTTTGATTGCTCGATGCTGGGAGACCAGGTCGTGAACTTTGTGGTAACCGACAATGATGGTCTATCCTCTGAGGTCCTGGTCAACATCCAGATCACCACCGATCTTTCCCTCGAAATCGATGATTGCCTGAACATTCCGGTAAACGGTTACCATGAAGAACTCTGTATTCCAGTGCAGGCAACCGCCCATGGCGGCTCAGGTTCATATCAGTTTTTCTGGAGCAATAACACCACAGGAGCAACCACCGAGGTCTGTCCGGATGAGGTGGAGGATTTTAGTTGTAAAGTGATCGATGCCAATGGATGTGAGACTGAAAAAACCACCTGGCTACCTCTGGGTACTAACATCATCTGTCAATCGGGAGAACGAAAAATAACCATCTGCCATTTTCCATCCGGCAACAAAGACAAACCTGAAGAACTCTGTATCAGCCCTTCAAGTTTAGAATCTCACTTTTCACATAGTGATTATCTGGGTCCCTGCCAGGGACCTTGTGGCGGGCAAACCCAACTGGTCACACGTAAATCGGTAAATCCAGAGGTGGCCCACGCGGCCCTACCGGGGGTAAAGGCCCAGCGAGGAGAAATTCTGCAGATCAACATGGAAGAAAGATTGGCCGATTCCGAATACCCTTTACAGTTTCACCTGGTTAATACCCTTGGGCAGACCTTATTGAAAGACTGGATCCGTAGTGGAAGCAGTTATCTGGAGCTTAGGTTGCCCTCTGGTGACAACACGGTTGGTCTCCATTACCTGGTAATCCAACAAATGGGTGGTTCCGGCCACCTAGGCACGATCCCGGTTATCATCCAGTAGCAATGGAGATAAAATATTACTCCTCATTGATAATCATATAATTAAGATACTTAATATCAAGCTGTCAGCAAACTAATCAACGATAGTTACCAGCTTGCTGACGACCTCCTGATCGATTGCAAAGCGGAGGTTATAAATCCCCGGTATGAGATGTCGTGACTCCAGTTTGAACAGATTTCTACCCCGCTTCAAATCATACCGGGTCTGCACCAGTATTTCTCCGTATTGG
>CAYRYD010000020.1:0-94653 GCA_964428345.1 uncultured Saprospiraceae bacterium
CTGGGTAGCTATGTTCGGAATGGATAAGCGCTGAAAGCATCTAAGCGCGAAGCCAACTCTAAGATGAGTATTCCATTTTCCCTTCGGGGGATAAAAGGGTCGTAATAGACGATTACGTTGATAGGCTACAGGTCGAAGTGCAGTGATGTACGCAGCCGAGTAGTACTAATTACCCGAATGCTTCCTTTTTTTTCTTTGAATCCGTGATTCAAAGAATCAATTTCATCGCGCACTCTGACGCTTTTTCGCTGATTGTTGTTCTCAGTGCTTTTTTTCTTCCCATTTCTATTCATTCTTTCAGGAAAAGCCTGTTAGATTTAAAATAATAGTCTTCAATGACTTAAAATTTTATGGTGGTTTTAGCGGGGGGGTCCCACCTCTTACCATTCCGAACAGAGAAGTTAAGCCCCCCAGCGCTGATGGTACTGGGTGTAAACCCGGGAGAGTAAGTCGCTGCCATTTTTTTTATTCCATAAGCCTGATGAGTATCCAATCTTATCAGGCTTTTTTCATAGTACCCGGTTCATTCAGGATGAAGAACCAAGACTTTTGGCCCACGATTTCTGGTCCATTCCCTTGGAATCCTACCGGAATAAATTATCTTTGCAGTCCTAAATTTTTTTAGCAATGTTTGCAATCGTCGAAATCGCAGGTCAACAGTTTAAAGTAGAAAAAGACCAGGAGGTATTCGTGCATCATCTGGATGCGGAAGAAGGAGCCAAATTGACCTTCGACAAGGTATTGTTGATGGAGCAGGATGGTCAGACTACGATCGGTAATCCTGCCATTGCCGGTGTTTCCATCGGTGCAACCGTATTGGGACATCAAAAGGGAGACAAAGTCATTGTTTTTAAGAAGAAAAGAAGGAAAGGCTACCGGGTCAAAAACGGACACCGGCAAAGCTTTACCAAAATCAAGGTGGATTCCATCGGATAAAAAGTCAATCAATCATGGCACATAAGAAAGGTGTAGGTAGTTCGGATAACGGACGGGATAGCAAAAGCAAAAGACTGGGCGTTAAACTTTTCGGAGGACAATTGGCCCGTTCCGGAAACATTATTGTGCGTCAGCGCGGTACCAAATTCCATCCCGGAAAACTGGTTGGCATAGGTAAAGATCATACGTTGTATGCCCTGGCCGATGGTACGGTCGTCTTCAAAAAAGGCCGTAATGACCGGACATTTATCTCAGTGCTTCCTTTTAATGATGTAGAAGAGCGAATCGATACCACCCCAAGCAAAGCAACACCCGGTGCTGAGACTGCTGTACAGGCAGAATCACCGGCGCCGGTCAAAGCAGCCGGTAAGAAGGCTGGTAGTCTGGATGATCTGAAAATCATCGAAGGAGTTGGCCCTAAGCTGGAGTCGATCCTGAAAGAAAGTGGTATTTCCGATCTGCAGGTAATGTCGGAATCCGATCCGGAAAAGCTGCGGGAAATCCTGGAGAATGCCGGTAGCCGCTTCAAGATGTTTAACCCTACTACCTGGCCAAAACAGGCTAAACTGGCGGCTGAAGGTAAGTGGGATGAATTGCAGGCTTATAAAGACCAGCTGGAAGGTGGTGTCGAAAAGTGAGTAAATCTCCTTCCTTTTTCCCAGTTTAAAGTCTTCTCAGATTATTTTCTTCCATCCATCCGGTAGTACCATCAGCCAGATCGATGTGATACCAGGAACCGACTTCCTCCAGGATGTGTACTTTGTATCCATTTTTTAAAGAAGTCACCGGACCCGAGAGCTCATCGGGCTTCTCATATACATCAGCTTCACTCCATATAATGGCCATTTCGTGGTTGGTACGATCGTAGTTGCGCTCCAGTAGAAACAAACCCAATAAGATCATCCATAAAGCCCCCAGAAAGTAGCTATACATTTGCCAACTCATGGGTTTGAGCCACACGATCGCCAGGATACCGAGGAAGACTATCAGCAATCCGACAGCAATCAAATTCCTGCCCGCGTAATGGTGGATTTTTACGATCAGTCCTGTCAGCGGAAAAGCAGGAAAATTGTACGGATCATCTACCTGCTCCCGTACATATTGCAGATTACGCTTTAAACCGGCGTCAAGGGGGGCTTCCAATAAACCTTTTTCCAGATAATACCTGGCTGCTGACCAGTTTTCCTGCTTGAGATATGCCAGGCCCAGATTGTGATAGATAGCCGTCGAATGATAGTGATTGTCAACGATATTTTCATATAGTTGGATGGCATCATTGATGGCACCCCTTTCAAAAGCTTCATTGGCCATTTGAAAGGTGTCGGTCGGTGCCGATGCCGACAGCTTCAGAGCCAGAATTGTCCAAAATGCGACGATTATTAGTCTCATTGTAATACGATCTTTGTCAGGTCTGCTACCGATTGGGGACGCTCATTGGCCCTCCAGTTAAATCCTTCCAGTTTTAGTGCCTCTGCGTTGGCCTTTTGTATTGGATGAAAGGTTGCCTGCGGATTGTCGTAAAATACAATCTCATTCACTGTATTCCCGGCAAACCTCAGCAACATGCTGCTGCATAGGGTTTCGTTGACTCCGATATAGGCTTTCTGATCATCAAGCACATAATAAATGGAGGCGGCGTTACCCTTAATCAACATGTGGTCGATTTCACCTTCCTTAAAAAAGGCAGTGATCTCTTTACCCTTCATTTGATTATAGAGGATCTGGTCTGCAGAATTGATGATAAAGGCCTCTTTTTTGAGGTGTATCCGGTCGATTTTGTCATCGGTAAGCCGGATACTGACAGAATCTGCTTCAAACTGGGAAGTATCTGACCAGATGACCGGATCCTCATACAGATGAAATATCGAATCTTCTGATGAGTAGGACAGCGAATCACAGATAGCCTGTAAATTGCTTTTAAAGATTCTGACGTCGTGATAGCCCTGAAACACCCTGAAGGTATCCGTTTCGTTGATTTGTTCAACGGATAAGAGGGTGTCTGCCGAAAGATAAAGCGAGTCATCTTCAATCTTATTAATCAGAAGAGGACGACCCCCAAAAGCCTTCAGATATCCGGTCGAGTCAACATATAATGCCTGGTTACAGAAGATGGTATAGTGCGATGCCGTGTCTCTCCACACGATATTGCCAGCTGCATATCCGGCGCCCCTTTCATTGTCGAAATCGATGGTATCGGCATCGAGAAACTGGGATGCGTTTTCAATTGAGGCCCTTGTATGGGAGATGAGCTTATCTTCTTCCGTATCGTATTCCAATGCTGCCGAACGCATCGTCCGGATGGAATCTCGGAAAAAGGCATTACCCCTTAAAGTGAGCAATTTCTCCTGTTCCCGGTAGACAATGGTATCGGCTTCGGCAATTTTACCCGGTTCACTTAACGATGCATTGTGTAAAAGGGTAACCACCTTAAGATTGCCGTCGTAAAAAATAGAATCACCAAGGGCAACCTGCTGATCATCGACGTACTGGGCCTGCCGGGTAAAAAGCGCTTCCCGGTTGGCCAGATCAAAATACCCGGCCTCACAATAGACCTTGCTACCATTGGTCAGGTCGATGCGGGTGGGGCCAAGAAAATAGGCTTTCTCCTGGGCGGTATTGTATAGTAAGGTATCGGCATAAAGTTCGAAATCTTCACTTTTAATGTACACACTGTCTTTGAAATAGATTTCATCGCTTGTCAGGAAAAAAGTGCCTCTGCGACTGTAAAGGGAAATCGTGTCGTTGGTAAGATGGGCACCCTGTTCGTAACGGGCGATCCGGGTTTTAGTATTGTAAGACAATGAGTCTGTAAAGAGTTTTTGGCTCTTACTCTGCAATACCACGGAGTCCCTCAGAAAGGCATCTTTGGTGTCTCCAAAATATTGAAGCCGGCCGGCAAAAACGTTGAGTGAATCCCACTGCTGCAATAGTATATTACCAACTGCAGTCAGGTTGTTTGCTTCCTTCCGGGCCGAATCACACTGCATAAATAGGCTGTCCTGGTGCAACAGGACATTTCCCGACAAAATGAGGATTTCCTCCTGTTGGGGCCCTAAAGTTCGTTCGACTTTATCTGCTTTATCGATGACTACCAGATTGGACCGGGCCGTATCAGGTTCTGTTTCCTGGATGATCTGTCCATAAACTACCGACCCGAACCCGCTGATCATCAGAATGAGCAGGGTGCATGTACGAATCACCGTGCCGTTTATCAGAGGAAACGATCTTGTACTATATAATCTCAAGTTGACTTCAGGTGATTAACAGAATGTTAACGACTGGTTATTGCTTTGGCCGCTGTCTGCCCGACATGAGCCCCAATCGCTACCCCCATGCCACCCAAACGGCAGGCTGTAAAGATACGATCAGATTCCCACTGTATGACCGGTGATTTTTCACGACCCAGTCCCAGAATACCGCTCCACTGGTACTCTATATCAAAAGGTTCTCCCGGAATGATTTTGGTCTTTAACAATTGGATCAGATGCCCGACAACATTATCCGTATTGCTCAATTCGTCGGTTTTCTCCTGATCGGCAAACTTGTTGCGAGCCCCTCCGATCAGTATTCGGTCACCAACCGGGCGGAAATATACATAGCCGTAATCGTGATGATAGACACCTTTGAGCCGGAGATTGGCAATGGGTGAGGTAACCAATACCTGGTTACGGGCCGGGTAAAGATCAATGGAGGGAATAAGCCGGCCGGTAAAAGCATTGGTCGCCAGCAGTACCCAATCGCTGCTGATTTCATATCCATCACCGGATAGTACGACTTTGTTACCATCTTCGCCGAGACCGGTTACCTGGAGACCATTCAGAAATTGAATCCCTTGGCTGCGACAGGTATCCAGGAGCTTTTCCATCATTCTGCCCGGATTTATCGCAGCTTCATACCGGCAATCGATGACGGCGTTAAAACGATGCAGACCATGCTCTTCCGTACCATTGCCTTGCTTGAATACATCATTGCCTATGAAAGAAAAGGCTTCGTTAAACCGGGGTAACAAAGTGAGACAACGTTCATAGAGTTCACGCTGATCGTGGTCAAACACCTCATAACCTCCGCATGGATTGTATTGCATCGCCTTGTCACCTATGAGATTCCTCAGGATTCTGACCCCATTCCACCGGCGTTCAACCAGCGATGCCATGGCATCCCACCCCGAAGTATCAATATCCGCCAGTAATTCAGAAGGACTGCCATAACAGGCAAATCCGGCATTTTTGGTGCTGGCTCCCTGTGGGAGGGTGCCCCGGTCGATGACCAGTATGGACCAATCCGGCCGTTCTTTTCTGGCCGCCAGCGCAGCGCACAGACCAACGATGCCCGATCCGAGAATAATGAGGTTTCGATGGAAGAGGAAAGTCTCCTGTTCCCAATAACTTGCCCTGGAAGCCTGCTTCCCTGTCATGGGATAAATTTAGTAATTTCGGTGGCCGATTTATTAAAAAGGAAAACCATGATCCAACGATTACAAACTGTCTTTTTGGCTCTGGCGGCCCTAATGATGGGCTTGTTATTTTCCAGATCCATGTCATTTGCCAGTATTGATCAACCATTGCCGGTGGGCAACAGCGAGAGTATGCTTGCAGATGGTATTTTTAACACACAGGATCATGCAGTCTTGCTGGTGCTGGTAATTTTGGGAATACTCATTCCGGTGATTACCATCTTCCTGTATAACAACCGGCCGTTGCAGATGAAACTGAGCAGGTTAAGTATTGTGCTGATTATCTTGTCGGTTGTTTTGACGATCATCTTATTTATGCAGGACTACCAAAATATAGCGGTCGGGACAGAAGTAACCATTGAATATGGATATATTTTACCGGTTTTGGCGATCCTGTTTTTGGTTTTGGCCTTCCGTTACATCCGGAAGGATGAGAAACTGGTCCGATCGGCTGACCGGCTCCGTTAGATCGTAACAAAAAAAGACCCGAATCAGTGGGATTGATTCGGGTCATCGGTAAAATTTTAAAGCTTGAAAATCCTATCTCGTTTGCTTCGGTCTTGCCGAATAATTAACTTTCAATTGTCCTGATTTACGAAGTATGGTCTTAACGTCACTCACAATCCCCATGGTGACTTCACCATCTACTTTCAAAGAACTCGTGATCTGAGGTCTTTGAGGCTCAGGCACCTTAATCTTGTGTTGCTCTAAAAACAGGGGGATATCGTGTTCTGTGGCAAATTTATCACCCAATTGAATTCGTGGTTTGGTACCATAGACTGCCTGGTATTTTTCGATCGGTCGACCAATCCAGATATGGTTTACCAAAGACTTTTGCTCCAGTTTCTGCAACTGGGTGGCTTCGGGGACAACCACCTTGACTTTTCGTTCGCCATCCCGTAGTACGGTCACAACCATAAAGAAGAACAACAACATAAATATAATGTCAGGGAGTGAAGCCGTAGAAACTTCCGGATTTGATTTTCCTCTCTTTTTCTTGAAATGTCCCATATGATTTTAATTTTCTTCTCCAAAACTAGTAGGCTCAGCCTCTGACAATACCATTGGTATTTTATCCTTGATCGCCCGCTTATAGGCAGTGGGGAGGTCATCACTGTATGGGATTCCATATAAGCGCTGACATTCTTCATCCCATAGCTCATCATAAGCACCTTTCAGTTCGTTGTATACCGCCAGATACTGTTTATAACTCGTACCCCGGTCGTTTTTCAGAGAGATGATCGCATTTTTTGGATCGGTCGACAAGTCGTCCCGCCTCTGAGGATTGCTGATAAACTCCTTGGCTCTCTCACGCAAGTCATCTATTTCCGTAAGTTCGCCTCTTACCAAAAGCTGATCCTGGGCATTAACCAGAACGGAAAACACGTTCCGGGATCTCAATTGCTGAATTTCCGGCGGTTCATCAGACCATGGGGGAAGTTTGACCGTGATACCTTTATCAACGTCAATGGTGGTGGTGACGAGGAAGAATATCAGCAGCAGGAAAGCAATATCGGCCATGGATCCTGCATTGATTTCGTTCTTCATCCGGTCACGACTGCTCGTTCTTGCCATGATTCAATTATTTAAATAAATTTCTGATTTCTGATATTACAAAGGCAGCAACAGCCAATCCGCCCAATAAAAGTGTGGATTTGATGCCGGCGCTGACCATCTTGCTTTGATTTTCACTCAATCCAAATTCCTGTACGGCATCAGCTACCGGACCAGTGGTTTCGGCAACTGAAGTACTGTAGAGTACTCCGAATAATATAACGAGCACAACCAGGGAAATAATTCCCTTTAAAGCTGCTTTTGGATGGGTTACGGTCTGATACAGGGCAAACAGCAGGGCAGCAAGTGCACAAACTGCCAGCAAGACCAGTGTCAACCGGATACCCATGTCAAAAATTGTCGAGGAATACTGGTCTTCTTTAGACAAGGCATTAAAACCTTCAATTCCCGTCATCACGCTCACCATAAATATGATGATCACCAGCAATCCCAAACTGAATGCAGCAAGCTGGCCATGTTTAGTTAAAATCTTATACATAATGATTCCAGCTTTTTTTGATTATTTAAAGACATTATTTCTAGCCAGCAGGTCTACCAGACCAACGGAAGCATCTTCCATCTTGTTGACGATGCCATCGATTTTAGACACGATGTAATTGTAGAAAATCTGCAGTATGATTGCCACCACAAGTCCGAATACCGTGGTCAAAAGAGCCACTTTAATACCCCCGGCAACAACCGATGGAGAAAGGTCACCGACTGCTTCAATCCGGTCAAAGGCCTGGATCATTCCGATAACCGTACCCATAAATCCGAGCATAGGAGCAATGGCGATAAAGAGTGAGATCCACACCAGGCCCTTTTCAAGAAGCCCCATTTGTACACTTCCATAGGAGGTGATGGCTTTCTCAACTGCTTCTGGCCCATTGGGAGCATTACGGAGTCCTTCATATAGCACGCTGGCTGTAGGACCAGGGGTAGATTTACAAACTTCCATGGCTCCTCCCAGATCCCCTTCTGCCAAACGCTCATCAATTTTTCGCATCAACTTATCGGTATTGGTCGTAGCCAGGTTCAGGGTAATAATTCGTTCAATACAGAAAGCAAGTCCCAATATGAGGCAGATCAAGACAAAGCTCATAAAACGCCAGTCCCCATCAATAAAATATTGCTTTAAGATCTGAAAACCAGAAGATGTTTCTCCCTGAGCAGCGGCATCAATCGCTCCGAATGTAGCTGCAATTCCAAAAACAAGCAGTAGTGCAAGTACTTTTCGCATAACAGTTAGGATTTTCGTTTACTAAATGAGTTAAAAATGGATTGTTAAATTAAAAAATATCTGAATAGTAGATCGTTATGTCGATCATTTTTTCCAAATGATCCATGATCGATCATCATTCGCTTTTCTCATGGAAAAGCTTCCCTTCCGGGAAATTTTCTAATGCTCCCTTCCCGCGATCCGAACTTTTTGTCCGGGGAAAGGCTCGCCAATATACAAGATCTATTGCAAATCAAAATATTTTCAAAAGGAATAGTCCAGTACTCCCAATAAAATAATGACAGATTCCGAGAACGGCCCTTCTCGGTTCCCGGTCCAAGGAATCAGAATAAACCTACGCTAAGGCTTTTGATCCTTCCTCACCGGAGTACCGGTGAATTGCGGAGAGGAAGGGATTCGAACCCTCGATACCTTTTGGGTATACACGCTTTCCAGGCGTGCCTCTTCAACCACTCGAGCACCTCTCCGTCTATGGTGTCGGGCTGGTAAAGATCGAAATAAATAATGACTAATACGACGCAGATTGTGCCCCTTTATGACAACAGATGCAATAATAAGCGATCCTGGTGGATCCGATGGCTCTTGAAATAGACAGATTGATGCGGAGATCCATTGGGAAAAGATAATCTGACAAATATCAGTGCAAACAGGGTATTTCAACAGCTCCTATAGGTCAAACAAAGCAGTCGCCTGAAGGGTGGTGATCTGGCCTATAGTATCCGTTTCCATCTCGTAAATATCAGCCAGACGACCGGCAATCAGGTGGATATAGCTGCTTTCGTTTCTTTTTCCCCGGTGCGGATGAGGTGCCAGATAGGGAGCATCCGTTTCCAGGACCAATGACTGTGGATCGACGAAGGTCAAAACCTCAGCCAGGCCGCTATTCTTAAATGTCACCACGCCACCGATTCCCATTGAAAATCCGAGATCCACAATGCGTTCAGCCTGTTTCCTGTTGCCGGTGAAACAGTGAAAAACTCCCCTTAAGCCGGGAAAATGCAGACTCTCGAGGATCTCCAGGATTTCATCAATCGAATCCCGGCTGTGGATCACGATGGGCCAGTCTCTTTCGTGAGCCCAACCAGCCTGGATTTTGAAGGCTTCTACCTGCTGCGCAAAAAAAGTCGTATCCCAGTATAAATCAATCCCTATCTCGCCGATGGCAATATAATCACGCTGTTTGATCAGCCCCTCAATCTGGGCCAGAACCGTCTCAAAACGATCATCTATACTGCAGGGGTGTAGTCCCATCATCGCCTGGCAGAGATCGGGATGTTCCTCCTCGACCTGATGCAGAGCGGCAACGGAGTCTAGATCGATGTTGGGCATCAGAATTTTGGTGACACCCGCATCCTGTGCCCGTTTTAGGACAACAGGCAGGTCTTCCGAAAACTCGGGCAGATAAAGGTGGGCATGAGTGTCAATATACATGGTTGCAAGATCCGTTATTAATACGGAGTGACCAAAATTCTCTGGAATAACCCGGAAAAAGACCGGACACGGACAGTGTCAGGTATGTCTGTTGGTCTAAGATTGAGATTGAGAGAATCAATAGCTATTTTTACCGGGGCTTTCGCTACTTTGGTCTTATGAATGCAGCGAGGGGTATTCTGGTGGTTTGGTGCCTGTTTGCAGCCGGGCCGGAGTTGCGCGCGCAATGGAATGCAGTAGCTGGGTATGAGGTATCCAGTGCCGATGCCGGAGCGGTCAACCAGGTTTTACATGCTTTTAATACCGAATTTGGCCCTACCGTCCCACTGACGGATATCCGGGTTCTTCATGGCTTCACTGCGGGGCTTAGGTACAAGTATCCCCTTGGGACTTTTGAGATGGTTTATAACCGGCGTTTTACCAGGCGTATCGGTGATCATTTCAATATCGACCGGGGTACCATACAAGGAATCACCGATGTCAATTTCTTCTATGAGATCCGTACCTTTTCATTAATCGCTGAGTTTGGCCGGACCGTAACCACCGGTGCCAGCCTGGATTACAATACCTACCATACTGAAATGGATTATGTGACAGCCAGCTTTCACGATGTCAAGATAAAACAACGGCCACTCGGAAGCAGGTTTTTTATAGGGGCCCATCTGGCCAACCGGCCCAATTTATCATTTTCCGTCCGGGCTTTTTATCAGACATTGTGGGCAGATCTCTCTACCCGGCAGTTGAGACAGGATCTTCAATTAGAAGAATCGACCTGTGAGACTTGCCATTTCCGGCCATCGACCTTTGGGCTGTCAATCATGATCAATAATGGCAGGCAATAAATAATCAGGCCAGTGCTTTATCGATCAGGTCGTCCTGTTGTTCGGCATGGACTTTCTTATAACCAGTGGCCGGTGAAGCGCTCGACTTTCTTGAAATGAGCTCCAGATTCTGAGTACGGTAGAACGACCACAAGTATTGCCAGGCACCCATATTGGAAGGCTCTTCCTGCACCCAGTATGCTTTGACCGAAGCATATTGCTGGGCCAGAGCATCCATCTGGGCAAAAGGGAAGGGATACAGCTGTTCGAGCCGGACAATGGCGACATCGTCAATATTCCTGGCCTTTTTTGCCTCCAGCAGATCGTAATACACCTTACCGCTGCAGTACAGTACTTTTCTGATTTTTTCCGGGTTTCTGGAGGCATCCGGATCATCCAGGATCTCCTGAAATCGTTGGCCGGTTGTAAATTCCCTGACTCCGGAGATGCAAAGGGGATGTCGTAATAAGCTTTTTGGAGACATAACGATCAGTGGTTTTCGGTAAGGCCTGATCAATTGCCGTCGCAAAGCGTGAAACAGGTTGGCCGGTGTGGTAATATTGGCAACCGTTATGTTATATTCAGCAGCGGCCAGCAGAAATCTTTCCATCCGGGCACTGGAGTGTTCAGGCCCCTGACCTTCATAACCATGGGGTAAAAGCATGACCAGACCGCTCATACGTTGCCATTTACTTTCGGCGGCAGTAATGTATTGATCAATGATTACCTGGGCGCCATTGGCAAAGTCACCAAACTGAGCCTCCCAGATCACTAGGGTGTCCGGGGTTGCGAGGGAATAACCGTATTCAAAACCCAGCACGGCAAACTCACTGAGGAGTGAATTGTAGATCAGGTAATTGCCCTGCTCTTCCTGAATATGATTGAGGCGATTGTATTCCTCATAGGTTTTTTCATCATAAAAGACAGCATGTCGGTGGGCGAAGGTGCCCCGCTTGACATCCTGACCACTGATCCGCACATCTTTCCCTTCGGTAAGCAGAGAGCCATATGCCAGCAATTCGGCCGAAGCCCAGTCTATGATTCCTTCCTGCCATTGTTTTTTCTTGGTTTCAAGCATCCGGTCTACCCCTCTTAAAGGGGTGAAACCTGTGGGCACCCGGAGGAGGTGATCGATGATCCTTCGTACATTCTTCTCGGCAATTCCCGTTTTGGGGGAAGTGACAAAATCTTCCGAGCTTGTCTTTTTCTTCAACTTCCGCCAGGCCTGTTCTGCCTCCTGGTATTCATATGGAAGGGGTTTTTCCTTGACCATATCCAGCCTTTTCTGCAAATCGTCCCAAAATTCATTCTCCATGCTTTCTGCCAGTTGTTTATCAACATCTCCACGTCCCTGTAACTCAGCAGCATAGATCTCTCTGGGATTGGGATGCCTGTCGATGATTTCATACATCTTAGGCTGGGTAAATTTGGGATTGTCACCCTCGTTATGACCGTGCCGGCGGTAGCAGACCATATCAATAAAGACATCGGTATGAAAAAGCTGCCGGTATTCGGTGGCCAGTTCCACTGCAAATACTACCGCTTCAGGGTCGTCCCCATTGATGTGAAAAATCGGTGCCTGGATCATATTGCCGACTCCGGTGCAATAGGTGGAAGTGCGTGCATCATCAAAATCGGTGGTAAATCCTATCTGATTGTTGATTACAAAATGTAATGTACCTCCGGTATGGTAACCATGTAATTGACTCATTTGGGCGGTTTCAAAGACGATTCCCTGACCAGCCACAGCGGCATCACCATGGATCAGAATGGGTAGGATACGATCGTATTCATGATCGTATAGAATATCGGCCTTGGCGCGGGCAAAGCCCATGACTACCGGATTGACGGATTCTAAATGAGAGGGATTGGGTACCAGCTTAAGATGGATGGTCTTACCACTGGTGGTCACTACCTGACTCGAAAAGCCCAGATGGTATTTGACATCACCATCTCCGAAGGTGAGATTGGGTATGGCCTGCCCTTCAAATTCATTAAATATCTGTTCATAGGTCTTGCCCATGATATTGGCCAAAACGTTGAGGCGACCCCGGTGAGCCATGCCGATGATCACTTCTTCGACCCGGTCGTCGGCGCCATAATTGATGATGGCGTCGAGGGCTGCGATTGTGGTTTCTCCACCCTCCAGGCTAAATCGCTTTTGGGCCAGATATTTGGTATTGAGAAATTTTTCAAACACTACAGCGCCGTTCAGCTTCTGTAGAATTCGGCGTTTCTTATCCAGGGAGAGGCCAAAATCATCAGAAAGGTTACGGCCTTCAATCCGGTCACGCAGCCACATCCGCCGTTCACGATTTTCGATGTGGGCATATTCAAAACCGATATTGCCGGTATAGATCCGGTGCAACTTCTGCAGGATCTGCTCGAGGGTTGCACCCTCTAAACCGATCTCTTTACCAGCATGAAATGTTTTTTGCAGATCAGCTTCACTGAGTTGATAATCGGCCAGATCAAGGTAAGGTTTACGGTCTTTACGGGTTCGGATCGGGTTGGTCGTTGACAGCAAGTGACCCCTGTTGCGAAATCCGTGAATGATCGAGATGACACTGAACTCTTTGGTGATATCGTCACTGACCCCGGCAGGCACAACCTGTGAGCCTCCACTGGCAGCAAAATCAAATCCCTGGAAAAATGCCTTCCAGCCCTCCTCAACGCTATCCGGATTTTGCTGGAATCGTTGATAGAGGTCATCGATAAATGTTGGGTGTGCGTTAAAAATGTAGGAATAATCCTTCATCTGGCATGATTTTTTAGTTGCATTAGCTGAACAACGCAAATATCGGAGTTTTTATATACCTTCTGAAACAAAGGTATATGTTTTGATTTCTAGAGTTGAGAGACCTTAAGACTATGAGAAAATGGACAATGCCAGCATTGCTGGTCTTCTTATTGGCAACGGGCCTGTCGGTTAGTGGCTGTGTCCGTAATGGCTGCCCGGCGGAAATTCAGGCTCAGAAAGTAAAGAAAAAGAAGAACCTGAGTAAAAGCAGCAAGACTAATCTCTTTCCCAGGAAAATGCAGAAGAACCTGAAAAGTCCCAAATTCTGATTTCGATTTTTTGATGGGTCAGGTAAAACGGGATAGGATTGATGGTTGTTGGTATTTTCGGGATATGGAGAGAACCGCTGGTGCCATACCAGATTTTTTTCAAGACCATCCTTAACACTTTTCGGGAATAAAACTGTGGGATTAGCTGGTCGTATGGAAAGGAAGATAATGCATGATTAACCTTCTGGATTTGGCCAGATGAACCTTTACAGTGTTTTTGGAAATTTTCAACTCTTCCGAGATTTGGGACAGATCCTTACCGGTCAGGTACCGGAGGGTAAAAATCTTTTGTTGCTGGGGGGTCAATTTCTGCAATGCCCGTTCCATCATTTCCCGATACTCATTGTAGATCAGTTCATCTGATGAGCTCTGTACCACCACATTGCGATAGTTTTCGAGGAATACTTTCTGTTCTCTCGATCTGGATTTCCGCTTCAGATAATTCCAGGTCAGATCCCTGGTGATTTTCAACAGCAGGGGGTACAGGGAAACCGAAGGATCAATGATGGATCTTTTATCCCATATCCGCAGGAACACATCGGAAGTAATTTCTTCGGCATCTTCCGGACATTTGGTAAACGACAGGCAGAAATGGTAGACCCTGGCCGAAAACTGGTCATAAACCCACCTGAAACTCGCCGGATCTCCCAGTTTAAGATTTTCCAGATGCGTATGTAGATCTCTGTCAGCCACTTTAATCAACTAAATGAAGAATGATCCAATCCCAATCCTCTAAAAAACCAGGAATCTTCCTGGAAATTCGTCTGAACAGTCTCCAAAATAGATTTTTTTTGTAAAAACTTCAATTCTGGTTAATCCTTTTTCTGAAGATGATTGGATATTATCTTAAACACTTTGGTGCCTAGTGGCAAACCAGGATGCTATAAAAGAAAGGTTGATTCAAAAACTCTTTGACAATACATGTTCAGAGGAAGAATTGTCGCTCCTGTTTAGGTTGATCCGGAAGGATCCTTCCCCACCGGATCGTCAGTTGATGGAGAAATTGTGGGAACAAACAAATCTTCCACTGGACCAGGAGGTATCAGACCGGATTTTTTCCAGAGTGACATTAAAAATCAATGACCAGGATCGACTGGATGACTACCCTGGCAAGAAAGCAACGATATCCGGTAGCAGATTGACACGACGATCTCTGTCGATTGCCGCTGGCATATTGCTATTGATGAGTTGTATTTTTTTTATCTGGATGAGTACTCCACACCGGGAGGTCATTCAAACGGCCTATGGTGAATGGCAATCCTTTGATTTGTCGGATGGCTCGAAGGTTCGATTAAATGCCAATTCACTGATGATTTTTAATTCGAAATGGTCGGATCATGACAACCGGGAAGTCTGGTTGAAAGGAGAGGCGTATTTTGAAGTTCAGAAAAAAAATAAAGGTCGCCAGAAATTTCAGGTGAAGACATCCGGTCTCACTGTCGAAGTGCTTGGTACCGCATTTAATATAAATAGTCATGGTGACAAAACCAGTGTCTATTTGGAAGAAGGTGAAATCCGTTTATACATTACAGAACCGGACTCCACAATTCTGATGAAACCAGGTGATCTTGTGGTCTATGATAAAGTCAGTGGACAAATTACCAATAAACATAAGGTACAGACAGAACTTTACACCTCCTGGAAAAATGGAGTATTGATCTTCAAAAACTCACCATTGAGAGAAGTGTTGCAGAAAATTGAAGAGACATATGGTGTTGTTTTTAAAGTTAAGGACACATCGGCTTATTTACTTGAAGTCAATTTCCCCTTACCGATCTATCACTTAGAAACAGCTATTTCCATTTTAGATAAAACTATGGTTGACTACAATATTCGAAGAGAAGGTGAACATTACATTGTCGAGTAACATTGGAAGTGCCTGATTTGTACTGCTCCCTGTAAGAGATTAACAAAACTGTCATATAACAAGGTATTTGTGCATCTGAAACAACGACCAGATGCGAGATGAATGTTTTTTGTCGGATCGAATGGATAATTGGTCTGCCTGATATTGTCATGGAAAATTCAGGCAGGTTGGTGAAAATCCGGACGGTTCAGATGCTGAAGCTGAATTAAAATTACAGTTGATCATAATTGTATAATTATAAAGGAAGGTATGATGAAGAAGAAAAAATTAAACCAGAGTTTAGTTCTGGTATTATCGTTGATTTTCATGGTTTACACTGATGCTATTTCCGGAAATGAAGGAGCATCGCACTGGAATAAAACGGATTTTACTCAGGAGGCTCTGCTTTCTGAGATACTATTTGAAATGAGTGAAACCTATGAGGTTTTTTTCTCGTATGAAACCAAACTCCTGGAAAATATCCGGGTTGATTTTAATTTTATCCCGGGTGAGTCGCTGGAGCTTGCTATCGGGCGTTTACTGGCAAAAACCAATCTCCGGTATGAAGCCATTGATTCGAGATACGTCATTATTTATAAAGACGATCGGCAGGGGGGCAAATCGGCAAAGAAGCTGATCAAGAAAATCAATCAGATCAATAAACTCGAACAAAGGGGAAACATCAGTCTGAGGCCAACAGCCAAATCCAGTGAGGAAAAATTCAGAGCGGTGGCTAGTAGCCTAACCCGGATTAAAGAGGAAAAATTGATCACCGGCACGGTCACCGACGAGGCAGGCGATCCCCTGATTGGTGTCAATGTATTGGTCAAAGGGACCGCGATCGGTACTGCTACAGATCTTGATGGATCTTTTGCACTCCAAGTGCCGGATGATGCTGCCGTTTTGGTTTTTTCGTATACCGGTTATACGACTGTTGAAGAGGCGATCGGTGGTCGAACCAGCATTAGTGTCACCCTGGTGCCCGATGTAGCACAGCTCGGCGAAGTGGTCATTACGGCCCTTGGGATCGAGCGGGACAAGAAGACCCTGGGCTATGCCACTTCAAAAGTGCAATCGGATGAATTTACGATCAACCGTTCTCCCAATTTTATGAATGCCCTGCAGGGTAAGGTTGCCGGGGTCAATATTACCGGAATGGGAAGTGGGCCACAGGGGAGCAGTAAAATCAGGATCCGGGGAATTTCTTCCTTTGGAGGGAATAATTCCCCGTTAATCGTAGTAAACGGGGTACCGATTGACAATACCAACTTCGGGGTAAGGGGCGATGTCGTCGGTCCAGGCAGCAACCGCAGATCGGATAGTGGGGATGGACTCAGTAGCATCAATCCGGATGATATCACGTCGATGAATGTTTTAAAGGGGGCCGCTGCATCGGCGTTGTACGGAGCAAGGGCAAAGGATGGAGTCATCATGATCACCACCAGAAACCGGGCAACCGGATCGGGCATTCAGGTGGAATACAATGCTAACTTTACGCACGACACTCCTCTTGATTTTACCGACTATCAGTATGAGTATGGGCAGGGAGAAGGTGGGGTGCGTCCAGATGCTCCTGGTCCTACTTCGGGAGTATGGAGTTTTGGCGAAAAGATCGAACCCGGGATGACTCAGATTCTATTTGACGGATTGGTTGTACCGTATACTGCACAGCCAAATAAAATCAGAGATTACTACCGAAATGGTTTGGCGTTTTCCAATACCGTGACGATATCATCGGGTGGTGAAAATGGCGGTCTTAGTTTGTCATTGTCGGATCTGAATAGCAAGGCTATTTTACCGGGATCCGATTATGACCGGAGGACCGTGAATTTTGGTTTTACCCAGACAGCCGGGAAATTATTGGTATCGGGAAATATCAACTATTCCAATGAGTTTCGAAAAAATCCACCCAATATTGCAGAGCAGGATTACAGTCCGGTAGTTATCTATACCATTGCAACCACGATGCCATTAAAACTGCTGGAAGAGAATGCTTTTGATGAAAATGGTGATGAAATATCATGGTCTCGTTTTACCAATCGTACCAATCCTTATTTTGCGCTTTCCCGGTTTGAAAATAACCGGAGAGACCGGGTTTATGGCAACCTGACCGGTAGATATAATCTGACTGACTGGTTGTATGTGCAGGGCAGGATCGGACAGGATTATTATGCCAGAGATGTGGATTATAATCTTCCAACAGGATCCCGGAGACAGTCTTCTCCCCCTCCTGGATTTGTCAACGGTCAGTATATTCAGGATTTTCGCCGATTTCGGGAAATTAACGCAGATTTCCTGATTGGTGCGGATAAGACTTTCGGTGAATTTGGAGTGATCTTAAATGCCGGTGGCAACCAAATGTATCGACGGTCTGATGTAAATACCGAACTGGGGGAGAATTTCTTTACCAGAGGATTATATACCATTGGAAATGCGAGCAAAGTGACACCTGCTTATTCGATTTCAGAAAGAAAAGTTAATTCGCTATATGCTTCGGCTGAGATTTCATACAAGGGTTTTGTTTATTTAAATGCAACGGCCAGGAATGATTGGTTTTCCACTTTGTCACCTGCCAATAGAAGTATTTTGTATCCTTCAGTAACTGGTAGTTTCGTTTTTACAGAAATGATGACCACTTTACCGAGTTGGCTAAGATTTGGTAAAATCAGATTGGCTTATGCCGAAGTGGGTAGTGATACCGATGTGGCTCCATACGCCAATAATTTATTCTATGGAATAAATGCCCAGCAATTTCCGAATTCTACAGGAGTACTGCAACCGGTGGGCAGTATTAGTGGTTCGGTGGTTCCGAATGCTAATCTGAAACCAATGAGAGTAACGGAAAAGGAAATCGGCATCGAACTGACTTTATTCAGAAATCTTCAATTGGAAGTTTCCTATTATGATAAATTGTCATCCGATCAGATTCTTCAGGCACAGATATCCGATGCCTCTACTTTTCAGACTCAATTAATCAATGTGGGTGAAAGTAGGAATAACGGTGTCGAAATGCTTTTGGCAGGATCATTGATCCGGCGGCAAAATTTTGAATGGAACAGTGCCCTGAATGCCACCTACAATACTTCAGAAGTAATCAGTCTTGGCGATGATGTTGACGGGACCTTCATCACGGTAGGGACCGCAGAATTTCATGGCGAATTAAGACAGGTAGTGGGAAAACCGATGGCTCAGTTATATGGATGGGGGTATCTCAGAGATAACCAGGGTAGAATTGTGCACGACCCTAATAATGGACGGCCACTGCGGTCAACAACCCAACTGGAATTTGGTAGTGCCTTACCGAAATGGTGGGGAGGCTGGAATAATAATATTAATTATAAGGGATTTAGCTTTTCTTTCCTGATCGACTTTAAGTTGGGACATAAAATGATTTCAGGTACCCATACCAATGCTTACCGGCATGGTCTGGATAAGGCAACTCTTGTGGGCCGTGACGTCGGATATGTTATTGGGGAAGGAGTGACACCGGATGGTGAGATCAACACAGTCCGTACTCCAATACAACCTTACTATGAGACAATCCGCACAAATCTAATGTCAGAGCAATCGGTGTTTAATGCAGGCTCATGGCAATTACGACAGATCAGTCTGGGTTATGATCTTGGCAGGCTAATCCCGGATAATCGCCACATCCGGGGAGCACGGTTAAATCTGATCGCCAACAATGTGGCAGTTTTAAAGAAATGGGTGCCGCACATCCATCCTGATCAAAATGGAATTATTTCCGACCAGCTTGTAGGCCTGGAAGCTACTGGCTTACCAATCACTCGTAGTATCGGATTTAATTTGAATCTGAAATTTTAGAAGTCAGCAGATTTATCATTTTAAGGAAATATTAAAATTTGTAAAAAATGAGAACCAGACATCAACATATATTCGTCATTTCCCTGGCTCTGCTAATCTTGTCGGCATGCGATAAGGGATTTGATGAACTGAATACCAACCCGGTCCGTCTTACTTCTATTGATCCGGTATTTCAACTCAATGCAGCAATAATTTCCAGTGCTCCCGGATATAATAACCTAACCTATGAAACTACCATAGTGAAACAAATGATCACCCCTTTTGTGGGAGTTGGTACCGGTGGCAATCTCAACCAGGATAACCGGGGAGCTACTCAGGGAAATTGGCAAAACGGATATCGGAATATCCTTAAGAATCTTATTGATGGGATTCGGAATATTGAAAATAATCCTGAACGGACCAATGCCTACAGCATCCTCCGTATTTGGAGAGCTCATACCTTTATGGTTTTAACAGACACCTATGGAGACATCCCTTATTTTGATGCGGGAAAAGCATTTTCGGATGGTCTGGGATTTCCCGCATATGATGCTCAACAGGATATCTACAACGATATCCTGAATGAGCTGGTTTCAGCTGCAAGCGCACTTGACGTAAGCAAGGATGCTGTTAAACAGGACATTTTGTATGACGGAAACATTGACCGATGGAAGCGATTGGGTAATTCACTTCTGCTGAGGGCTGCCATGCGACTTACCAAAGTTGATCCCGGTAAGGCGCAGGAATTTGCCGCAAAAGCGGCAGCTGGTGGTCTGATGCAGTCAAATGACGACAATGCAGTGGTCCGTCATAATGCAGACTACCGAAATAATGTAGGCACGAATCTCAATGGAGGTCAGGCACCTTTCTATTACCTTGACCGGGATTTTGTCAACTACCTGAAGAGTAAGAATGATCCGAGACTGACCTCTATCGCCGTGCGTTATGTGGGAGCAGCCAGTGGAGGAGGTCAGGTGGAAGAAAATGCGGATCGGTCTTTTGAGGTTCAGATCGGAATGCCCCAGGGTTATGACAATTCGACAATTCCACCCATTGCCGAAGCTGACGGGTTGGAAAGTTTTTTTGAATACAGCCAGCTGGACCGGACACGTCTCGGTAATCCGGAAGCTCCTAGTTTTTTGGTGACTTATTCCCAAACTCAACTTTTACTGGCTGAGGCAATTATGCGGGGTTGGGTCAGTGGCGATGCATCTGAGGCCTATACCCGGGGTATTGAAGCTAATATGCAACAGTATGCGGACTGGCCTGGTAATACAAGTATCGATCAAGCTGATATTGATGCCTATATAGTGGCAAATCCACTTGAGTCCGGAAAAGAAATAGAGTTGATTAATGAGCAGTATTGGATGTCATCTTTTTTAAATGGTCCGGAAGCATGGGCGAATTTCAGAAGAAGTGGATTTCCTGCGGTGGCACCAAATCCATATCCGGGTAGCGATCTAAAAACAGAAGCATTTATTCGAAGATTGACCTACCCGGATTCTGAACGGACCGTTAATGCTGAGAATATTGATGTGGCCATTGCCCGGCAGGGACCGGATATCCTGGATACCCGGGTCTGGTGGGATAAAAAATAGCAGTAGACTTTCATTATTCCTTTAGATCATCAAAAAGGCCAATTGGCCGCATTGCCGGCTGGTTGGCTTTATTTTATGATCGCTGGTTCTCCGTTTTAATCAATTTCTCTGTTCTGGAATGAGGTAAGACTGAATTATGCACGACCCATTGTTAATATTAGGTATTGGAATTCTTGTAGTCGTCGGTGGCATCATTGGATTGCGGTTGCATGCTTTTCTGGCGCTCTTATTCGGTGCGCTGGTTGTCGCTTTTTTTACGCCTGAGGATCTCATTTTCCAGTTTGCGAGTGGCAAAGGCATGAATACCGAAGCTGCCAACGCACTGGTGAAGACAAAGATCGGAGTGAGAGTGGCAACCGAATTTGGTAGAACCTGTGGAGCGATAGGGATATTAATTGCCATGGCTTCCATAATCGGGAAATGCCTGCTGGAAAGTGGAGGAGCGGAAAAGATTGTACGCTCTACTTTGAGGATCTTCGGTGAAAGGCGGGCGCCATCCACCTTCCTGAGCAGTAGCTTTTTTATTGGTATCCCGGTCTTTTTCGACACGGTGTTTTATCTGATGGTACCACTGGCGAAAGCCATGGCCATGAAAATTGGTAAAAATTACCTGTTATTGGTTTTATGCATTGCCGCCGGAGCAGCCATGGCCAACTCGCTGGTTCCTCCCACTCCCGGGCCACTTTTTCTGGTAGCTGAAATGAATATCCCGATTGGACTAATGATGGCAGGAGGTACCATCGTAGGCATTATTACCATTATCGCTGGCTATCACTATGCAAAATGGGCCAATAAGCGGTGGCCGGTTGCACTGAGGGATTCCGTTGATGCGCCTTTGGAACAGATAAAAGTATTGGCAACCAGAAAAGAAAGTGATTTGCCCAAGTTTTGGGTTGCGATACTACCAATAGTCATTCCCGTGTTCTTTATCAGTGCCAAAGCTTTGTCAGATACTTTTCGCGCCGAGACCGGGCAAGAGACTTCGACCGATTTATCCGATCTGTTATTTAGATTAATTGATTTCCTGGGTGAAAAAAATATGTCGTTGATTCTAGGGGCAATAGCAGCGCTGATCATGCTGGTGGTTTATAAGCGGCAGAACAGGCAGGAACTTTATACGTCCGTACAGAATGCGCTCTTAAGTGCGGGGGGCATAATCCTGATCACCTCTGCAGGAGGAGCTTTCGGAGGTATGCTCCAGCAAACGGGGATCAGTGGAAGAATCAGTGATTTGACCCAGAACTATCAGATGGCGTTAATCCCCCTGGCTTTTGTAATTACAGCAGTAGTGCGAACGGCACAAGGTTCGGCTACAGTGGCTATGATTACGGCTTCGGGTATCTTGTCGGGGATAGCATCGGTGGCTCCTCTGGACTTTCATCAGCTGTACCTTGGGCTTGCCATTGCCTGTGGTTCCAAGCTAATACCCTGGATGAATGACAGTGGATTCTGGATCGTGTGCAAGATGAGTGATTTGACGGAAAAGGAAGCACTGAAGACCTTTTCACCCTTGCTAACCATCATGGGTATCACCGGGCTGATCGTAACCATGTTGGCCGCTAAAGTCTTTCCCTTAATTTGAAAATAATTAATTAACTATATTACCAGGGGTGTCATAAATTTAGTAATCATGATGTATCTGAATAAAATGAAAAGACGCAGTATTCTTACAATGGCGGGAACTTCGCTCGGAGCTCTGGCAACGGGAGATCTAGCCTCTTTGCTGGGATTGAATAGCAAAAAACAGCCAAAATTGGCTGAGCCTAAGAAGAAAGTTCTCATGAAAGTGGGTTGCCAGCATGGGGGCACCACTAAAGAGAATCTCGAATACCTGGCTCGCCATGGTGTTTTTAATATCGATGGAGGTTCACCAAAATTTATTGATGGGATCGGATGGGATCTGGAGGATTCGCTGGCTAAAAAAGAAGCTTGTGAAAAATACGGCATTAGTCTTGATGCCTATCACCTGCCTCTGTCGTCAGCGGGCATCGACAGAATATCAACGCCCAACATCATGCTGGGTAAGAGTCCGCAGAGGGACCGGGAAATAGAAATGATCCAGCAGATGATCGAAGTAGCGGCCAAAACCGATGTCCGTTTATTGTTGTATAACACCATTATCCTTCCAATTTTAAGAACCGGCCGGACCGTTGATCCCAGCCGGGGAAATGCTTCGTACAGCACCTGGGATTACGAGGAGGCAAAGAAGAAAAACGAACCCAATTTTATCGATCAGGTAGTTGACATTGATGAAATGTATGAACGAATTACCTACTTCCTGGATCGGGTCTTGCCGGTAGCGGAGGAGTTTAAGGTCAAATTGGGCAATCATATCGCGGATCCTCCCGCTCCGGTCGGATATCGCGGCATTACCCGTTGGAACAGCCCCGACGTATTTGAAGGCATTAAAAGATTTGCAAAATTATACAACAGTCCTTCCCATGGCTTTAATTTATGCCTGGGTTCCGTGGCAGAAGGATTGAAAGATCCAAAAACGGAGATCATCCCGATCATCAAATGGGTTGGTGAACGTAACCAGATTTTCAATATCCATCTTCGTAACATCAAAGGTGGATGGAATAATTTTCAGGAAGTCTATCCCGATAATGGCGATATGGACTTTGTCGAGGTTGTCAGGGCCTTGCGCGACGTAGGGTATTCCGGTATGCTAATGCCTGATCATACGCCACATCATGAAGATCCGGCCAGTCACCTGCAAGGTCATGCCTTTGCCTTTGGCTACAATATTGCTTTGATTCAGGCAGTGGCCAGTGAAGGATAGGCGATCGACATGTTCAACCGGTGACAATGTCTAATCCCGGGGAACATAACGTTCCTTCAGCTGGCTTCCGATCAGATTAAGACTGAAGACCAGCAGGAGTATACAGAGACCCGGGAATACTGCCAACCACCAGGCGCTGCTGTACCGGCGGGCCTGACTGAGCATCGTGCCCCAGGTCACTTCTTCAACAGGCAGACCTATGCCCAAAAATGATAGGGTCGATTCGAGAAGTATCACAGAGGAGAAGCCAAAAGCAAAGACGACCACCAGAGGCCCGAAAGCTTCCGGCAGGATATACCGGCTCAGAATTTTCAGGGTTCCCAGGCCACTGACCCGGGCAGCGGTGATATAGTCACGGGCATTGATTTTGATCACTTCTGCCCGGGTAAAACGGGCAAAGGAAGCCCAACGGATTAAACTGATCAGCAGCGCTATGGTCAGTAATCCGGGCGAATCAACCAAAGCAGTAATCACCATCAGCAACAATAGGGCAGGTATGGACTGGAAAATTTCGATGAGCTTCAAAATCACATGATCGAGCGGAAAGTTGATCATTTTTTGATCCCTGCGTAAGCCGCTAAAAACAATAAGAAGAATGATGATGATCAGAAGGAATATCCAGACATTGATCAGGCGGTAATGCCAGAGATAAATGGCGTATAAGACGCTCAGTCCCGCCACAACCAATTTCCAGCCCCAGGGTATGGGTAAATGATTGTTCCAATAGCCAGCCGATGCGCCTAATAAAGTACCGGCAATTGCCGAGACCGCCATCGCGAGAAAAGCGATCCAGATCGATTTGCGGCAGCCGGTTATCAATCCGGCAGCTACATCGCGGCCCAGCCGGTCGGTTCCCAGCCAGTGTACTTTTTCGTAGTTGCCTTCCCGGCTGATGGTGCCGGGAGGTTTCAGACGTTGCTCCAGATCCGGTTCGCCCTGAGCCTTAAAGGCAACCGGCGGTAATATCACCCGGTCATAATCCGAAAGTCTACCTGTCCAGTGACTACCGGAGAATAACGGCCAGTATGATTTACCATTCCTGGTGGCATAAACAGGTGCATCCGTGGCTATCAGGGGTGCCAGTAAAGCCACCATGACAAACAAACCCAAAATAATCCAGGCAATCCGGGAGATTAAGCGGTCAATTGTTGAGACTTCTTTTATTGTCTTCATCTCACTGCCATTTTATCCTTGGATCGGCCACTCTGTAAAGGATATCGCTGACGAGTAAACCCAGGATGGTCATTAGGGCAGATATCATGATGACACCATTGACAACCGGCCAGTCGTGGTCAATCACCGCGTCGTATAAAAGGCGGCCGGATCCCGGCAGATTACAGATCACCTCGACCACCAGTGAACCCGCCAGGGAAGCAGGCAAGACGGAAGCCAGGAGGGTAATGAGGGGAAAACTGGCATTGCGAAAGACATGTTTCCATAAAATATAGTGCTCAGTCAGCCCTTTGGTGCGGGCATGGGCGACGTAAGATTTATATCGTTCCTCCGCGATGCTGTTACGTACGATACGGGCGATATAGGCCATCAGGCTGGTACTCAGGACCATGACCGGAATGATCAATTGTCCGGCATTCCGGGAAATGACTTTCAAAAAGGGATCAGAAGCTTCGGCCCGGATAATCCCGGCAGCCGGGAAAATATTGGTCCAGGATCCGTATTCGCGGGTTGTGAAGAAAACTATCAGGATGGTGGTCAACCAGAAAACGGGAATTGAATAGATGAAGTAAAGAATCAAACTCATCATCCGATCAAAGGCGCCACCCCACCAACCTGCATAAACACCAGTCAGGATAGCCAGAAAATAGCCAATGGCAATAGACAATATATTGATGATCAATGTCCAGCGGAGAGCCAGCCAGATTTTTCGGGAAGCGGGTTGACCGTCGACGACCGAAAGACCAAATTTTAAGCTAAATGAATTTACGATCCACTGGTGAAACTGATTATTCAAACCATGCCAGATAAAGTATGGTATTGGTGACAGATTGCGCTGTTCGGTATTGATCAGCGCTTCCAGTGTCTCTCTCAGGGATTTCAGCACCGTATCCTGGTTGCCTCCGGGATGCTGCCGGATGGCGTTGATGACTTCGCCGGGCTGGGAAGGAAAACCGCTGATGAGGTTTTGTAATGGACGATATTCGACCTGGGTTCTCTTCAGAAAGTCTTCATACTGGTGGTTCAGCTTCAAAATACGTTCAGGCTGACCATACTGGCGTACCAGCTCAAATGCAAATTTTCGCTGCAAAGGGGGAAGTTGATAAAAGTCTGCCGGAAGATTGGCAGGAACCACCGAAAAATAAAAGACAGGCTTATCCAGGCCCAGATTTTGAGCTGTTTGATTATAGAGATTCGCATCAAATCTGCGTACCTGCTGGCTGGAAGTGAATTCATCAGACTGGATGGCAAATAAGACAGGGTCTCCCGAAATCAGCCGGGTCAGGACAAAGACCACTGCCAGGACCAGGAAAATGGTTGGCAGGGTCAGTATGAGTCTTTTTAAGACGAAATACCACATAGCTTTATTTAAGCGAAAAGGTATTTTCAAAGTAGCCTGGCCTCAATGGTGTCGGAGTCACCCTCAACCGGTTACTGCTGGCAATGGGGGTTTTCGGAGCTACCAGAAATAAAGTGGGTTGCTCTTCATGAATGATTTTCTGAAATTCCTTGTATAATTTCAGCCTTTTTTCCTCATCCAGTGTGGTGCGGATCTGATCGATAATACGATCGGCCTGCTGATTGCTAAAGCGGGAATAATTGCTTCCATTGCTGCTGATATTGTCCGAATGCCAGGAATTGTATGGATCGTAAGGACCAATCGACTGAACCGCCGCCAGACAGGCCATATCAAATTGGCCCATCCGCACTTGTAGAAGTATTTTTCGCAGTTCATTGGGAACAATGTTGATGTTTATCCCAATTTTTTCGGCAGCAGCTTTCAGGATAATGGCTACATCCTGCGATAGTTGTGAATTGCTGGTCAAAATGTTGAGGGTGAGATCATATTTTCTCCCTTCAATGACCTTGTCCAGGATCTGGTCACTATCCGAATCATACCAGCCGTTGTTTTTCAACAACTGGGAGGCCCCTTCCGGATCAAAAGCGATCGGTTCCAGCGAATGATCGTAGGCTAAACTGCCAGGAGGAATGGGCCCAACTGTCCGGGTTGCCAGTCCAAAGAAAAGCTTGTCGATCAGACTGTTGACATCCATCAGTTTGCTGATGGCCTGTCGAACGATACGGTCTCCCAAAATGGGGTGGTCATTGTTGTAAGTGATGAAAAAATACTGCAGTACCTGAGGGGTGTCAAGGTTGAGTGTCTGATATTGATCATTGTAGATTTTCAGTTCATGAAACTGTTCGGCCGATAATTCCGCGACCAGGTCAATCCGTTGATCTTTGAGGGCGGTGATCGCTGTCTGGGCTTCCGGAATAAAGTAGTAAGTGATGGAGGAGGGATTTGCCTGAAACCGGGGATGGTGTTCTCTAAAAGTTGATCCCCACCAGTTTTCTTTTCTTCTCAGAACGATATGTTGATTGGGGATCCATTCAACAAAAGCATATGGACCGGCACCTGAGATCACTGTGCGGGAAAATTTTTCGTCATTAAACTGATTTGCAAACTGCCGGAGTACGCTGTCAAGGGTCGAATGTTTCGAAGTATCGTATCCGATTATATCGTTGTATGAATACGGCCGTAACAGATGGTCTCTATCGTAAATATGCTCCGGATAAATGTCATTGTTGGTGATCACTTCCAATCCCAGTATGTACTGATTTCGGGTGATAACCGTTATCTTCCTGGGATTTTCCTGATCAATTTCGATGGACACCACGCTGCCAAGATTTGACCGCCAGGCAGTATTGACCAGATATGGATTCCAAGCCGCCTTCATCGTAAAAAGATAATCATACCCGGTCACAGAAGTGCTATCGTCCCACCGGGCTTCTTCCCTGATTTCCATTTCATATCTTGAACCACCGGCAAAAGGCCCGTCGGTTACCGCAGTGATTACCGGGATGGATTTGATCAGGACGGGTTCATAAGTCAGCCTGATAGGATCGTAATCTGCCAGAGGAAGAAAGATCTTTCCTTCTATTTGCGAAGCTCCGCTTAGCTTTGAAAGCATCGGATTTAACCGGTCGGGTTCAAAATTTAGCCGGATGGACAAATCAAATGACGGTTTTCCGGAGTCGTAATGATCTGCGGTCTGACAGGCATGAAACAATAAAATTAATGAAAAAACCGGCAACCAATGAGTCGCTGTATTGGTTATCAACATGATACTCCGGCTAAGCATGGATCGTCCAAATTAATTAATAATTCAACAAATGGCGAAAACGATTTTAATCGCGGGCGGTTCAGGTCTGATTGGTACTTTTTTAACCCGGAAATTACTGGCCGAGGGTTATGAGGTAAGGATTTTAACCCGGAATAAGGACAAAGTTAATGATTCTGATACCTTCTTCTGGGATCCGGATCAATCCCTAATTGATGATCGGGCTTTTAAGGGAGCAGACATCCTGATCAACCTTTCGGGAGCATCCCTGTCCGGTGCCCGTTGGACCGCTTCACGAAAAAGAATTTTGTGGGAAAGCCGTATCCGACCTGCTGAGTTGCTGGCCGATGCCGTCAACAGGCAGTCTGTGAAATTGAAATGTTATATTGGGGCCTCTGCGGTAGGGATTTTCGGAGACCGGGGCGATGATTTGTTATTGGAATCTACGGCTACCAGTGGCAATGATTTTCTAAGCAGCCTTTGTCAGGCCTGGGAAATGGCCCACATGAAATTTGAGGCATTGGCCGAAAGGGTGGTAATAATCCGGATTGGGGTTGTCTTGTCCAATCTGGGTGGCGCTTTACCCGAATTGAAACGATCGGTGGTGTTGGGAATCGGTGCTTTCTTTGGAAGCGGAAGGCAGTATATCTCCTGGGTCCACCCTGATGACCTGGTAGAGGTTTTTTCTTACCTGATCGGTCATGATATCCGGGGTGTCGTCCATGCGGTGTCGCCGGAAGCAGTTACCAACAGGACTTTTACCCGGATACTCACCGGGTTCAGTAAAGGGCCCGGATGGTTGATACCGCTACCCTCTTTCCTGTTGCGGCTGGTGTTGGGAAGAATGGCCGACGTTGTGCTTTTTAGCCAAAGGGTCGTTCCGTCCGTACTGATCGGACAGGGATTTACCTTTAAATATGAGAACCTGGAAAATGCCCTGGAAAATCTGCGATCAGCAGACAAGAATCGTGGAGCAGCGTTTACTTAAAGACCTCGATCTCCTTTGTCTTGATTACCAGATCGGTAAACTGACCTTTAAAGCGTGTAGCCCGTACTATGTGATTGTCAATCCAGTGGTAATTACCGCCACGCGGTTTGTTCATCAATAAACCGTGGTATTTAAATTTGTTGGCTTTAAGCCATTCCTCCGTTATGGCCCGGTGTTCTTCGGTACGGCTGGTAAAGAACGTAATGACATGGCCCTCGTCATACCACTTGTTGATCATTTCCAGAGCATCCGGATAGACCGCGCAGGTAATCATCCGTTCCGGCTCTTCATTGGGTATATCATCACAGATCGTACCGTCGATGTCGATCAGGAAGTTCTTGACTTCATCCGGCAGGATAGGACTAAGCAGTTTGCCATGTTCGTCTGTCACTTGCTTTAAACCTGTGCTTTTCTGATTTTGCTGTTCCATAGTGGGGCCAAAGATAGCGGATATCCATTAAATTGGCGGCAACTTTTGGAAGAATACCGGAAATTACCGGCTGTCCGGTGGCTTAGATAAGCTACTCGAAGTTGATGTAATTGGTGGGATTTACTGGTTTGCCGGCTTGCCAGAGTTCAAAATGCAAATGTGGTCCGGATGAAAGGGTTCCGGTATTACCGATAATAGCCACGGCTTCGCCCGCCTGAACGAAAGTACCGGTTTTTTTTAGCAGTGTTGAATTGTGTTTATAGAATGAAATCAGATTTTGATCGTGTTGGATACCTATCGTATTTCCGGTTTCAAGCGTCCATCCGGAGAAGATAATGTAACCGCTCATGATCGACTTAATCGGAGTGTTGGGAGGGGCGTTGATGTCAATTCCAAGGTGTTCCTTTTCCGGGTCGAAATGCAGACTGATGGATCCCGTGATTGGCGGTACCAGAAATAGTTGATCCAGTGGCCGGCTATGGGAAGGAGAGGGATATTCCACACTGACGCTTTGCAGTTGTTGCTCAAGGTCATAGGCTCTTCGCAACTGCTCATCTTCATCGATGCGTGCGATGGTATATATCGAGTCATCCGGCAGCTGGGTGATCGAGGTATCAGCATCCACAATTACTTCCCCGCTCAGGATTTGTCGGAGATTGTGTATATAGACATTTTGCGCTTCGGCCGATTCTTCCAGTTGAAGCACCTTCTCCCTGAGTTTTAAAAGTTCCTGAGTATCGGTATAGTTGGGAGGGGCGAAGAGAGTCCCCAGGGGAGTCAGGATCAAAAGTGCCACCATCATGGCGATGACCAACAGTGCTACAGTGCCCAAAATGGCCCAGATATACCAAGGCCTGAAGGTAAATGACCGGATCTCTTCAAAGGTACTGTCACTAAAGACCACAAGCCGAAAACGGTTTTCTTTTTTCTTCTTTTCTACCACTAAATTTACCGTCCAGATGATTTAAAAATCAAAAGTCTTAAAAAAGATCAGAACAAAATAATTATCCCCGCTTATAAGTTATATGCATTGAAAATTGGGGTACCATACATTAGTATTTTTTTACATTTGTAATTATGTGTCAGATAAAGCATTACTTGTTTATACTTAGTATTTTACCCTTCCTGACAGCCTGTGTCACCCAGAAGAAGCGGGATGAAGTAAGCAAGATTGGTAAGCTATATCACGATATAACCTCCAAATACAATCGGAATTTTAATGCAAATGTGCTCATCGATGAGACCCTGGCCCAATTGGAGGCGGGATATCAGGATGATTACACTGAAATTCTGCCTGTTTATCCCTTTGTTGATAAAGAAAACCCTACTCAGCTGGCTGAGCCAATGGACCGGGCCATTGAAAAAGCTTCCGTAGCCATCTCGATCCATCGCCCAAGTCATTGGACAGACGATAATTATCTGATTATTGGAAGGGCCCAGTATCTTAAGGAAGATTTTGAATCGGCTGAGGCTACTTTCCGTTATCTGATCAAGCATTATGATCCTAACAATCTGATCTCGTCGTCTGCTCAAAAGTCTCGTAATCTCAATAAAAAACTGACAGACCGGGAAAAAGCCCAGCAAAAGAAAGTGGCGGCACAGGAACGGGAGGATAAGGTTAAACAACGCAGGAAAGACATAAAACGGAAAGAAAAAGAACGAAAGAAAAAGGCGAAAAACGATAGGTTGGCCCGAATCAGGCAACGAAAACAGGAGATCAAAGAAAGGGAAAAGCTGGCCAAAAACAATAGTCCTAGTTCGAAGGCACCGGTTGCTGACAACACGAAAGATCTGGCTGATAACGCCAAGCCAAAATCGAAGAAGGAGAGAAAACCGTTTGATGAAAACCCGGAGCTGCCCCGGATTAAAGGAAACCCCGATCATTATTTTCTCAAACACAAGCCGGCACATCAGGAAGGGCAACTCTGGTTGGCTAAGACGTTGATTGAACGAGACCGGTTTGGCGAGGCGGAAAATTTGCTTCGAACCCTTGAAAGCAACGCCAACACCTTTAAAGAAGTACGGGAAGAGATTTACCCGGTACAGGCTCATAGCGCCCTGAGCCGGGGCCAGACCGCTGCATCGATCGAACCTTTAAGAAAAGCGGTTGAGGTGACTGGTGACCGCTTGTTAAGAGCCAGGTATGCCTATATTCTCGCTCAGATACTGGAAAGGACCAATCAACACCAGGAAGCTCTGGCAACCTTTGATCAGGTGGTCAAATTGAGGCCAGATTATGAGATGAGCTTCAACGCACAGCTGAGCAAGCTGAAGATACAGGCAAAAACCGGCGAAGTCGACCAGGAAAAATATGTCGATGTCCTGAAGCGCATGATCAGGGATGATAAAAACCGGGAATACAAGGATCAGTTATACTTTGCCCTTGCCGAGCGGGAGCTCCAAAGTGGGAATAAGGCAGAGGCCATTGCCCACCTGACCGAGGCGATTCGCAACAGCGCCGGAAATCAAATTCAGAAAGCGGAAGCCTATTATACCCTGGCCGAGCTCTATTTTGAGGACGATGATTTTGTTGGCGCCAAACACTATTATGACAGCACCCTCACAGTCATGAGCCAGAATGATGAACGCTATGAAGAAGTAGGCAACTACAGCCGGCATCTCAGTAAAATTGCCTCCAATCTTGAAATTATCGAATTGCAGGATAGCCTGATCCGGATCAGCCAGTTACCGGAGAAGGAGTTGAAGGCCCTGGCAGCCAGGATCAAGAAAGATGCAGCAACTGCAGAATTGGCAGCTAAAGCGGCTGCTCAGCAACAGGCACCGAAAAGCAATATCCCCACACTCAATGCCACTACCCAGAGTGCGGCCTTGGGCCAGCAGGGTACCTCATCTTTCTTTGCTTACGACGACAGAGCCCTGAAAAAAGGTCAGCGCGATTTTAGCCGGGTTTGGGGGGATATTGATCTCCAGGATAACTGGAGAAGATCGGGAAGTGCATCTTTTGGAGTGATAGCTTCTGAAAGTACCGGTGAAGTACTGGAAACACAGATTGCCGGTATTTCAGAAACGGAGATCGAGGAAATTTTTAAGAATGTACCCCGGACTCCGGAGCAATTGGCTGCCAGTGAAAAGAAGATCGAAGACGCTCTTTTTGCCCTGGGACAACTCTTCCGTTCTGAGCTTTCCAATAGTGTGAAATCGGTCGAATCACTGGATCAGCTGTTGGATAGATTCCCCGCTACTGAGCATGCACTGGATGCCTATTACCTGCTCTTTGTCAATCATACCGAGCTGGGCCAGACTCAAAAAGCGAATTACTATAGTCAGAAAATTGTCGAAGAGCACGCCGACTCCGAGTATGCCAAATACATCAAAGATCCATCTTACTTGCAGAATACCCTTTCTGACGAAGAGAAGGTTGAGAAATATTATCAGGAAGTCCATGCTTTATTTGACAATGGTCAGTACGATCAGGCGTTGAAGCAGCTGCTGCAAGCTAAAAATAATCTGCCGGCAAAACATGGCATGCAGGCAAAGTTTACCCTGTTGAACGCCCTTTGCATCGGCCGTATACAGGGCCGGGAACCGTATGTGAATGCCCTCAAGGAGCTGATTGCCAAATATCCCAATACCCCGGAGGAAGAAAGGGCCAAGGAGATCATCCGGCTACTGGGAATCCGGTTTACCGAAACCAGCGAAGGGATTGAAGAGATCAATCCCGAGGCGTACTTTAGTCTGAGTCCGGATGACAAGTTGCACATGGTGCTGGTGTTGCTCAAACCCGATACGGATGGGAAGGTACGTAACGAGGCTCGAATTGACATATCCGATTACAATAAAAAATACCACAGTCTGGACGCACTGAACGTTTCCATGATTTTGTTGGGAGAAAACAATGACGTCCCCCTGATCGTTATCCGGCGTTTCGATACACGCGAAAAAGCGATGGCGTATTATGACGGAGTTCAGAAGAACGGTGAAGAATTTTTAGGTGACATGACCAAGTATGAAATTTATGCAGCCAGTCAGACCAATTACCGAAAAGTCGTCCAACTGAAATCCATTGACTTGTACCGGGAATTTTTTGTGAGGGAATACCTGGCGAAGTAAGCCGCTTTATTATTCCAGCTCGAGCAGCTTTTCACCTTTGGCGACCGTCTGGCCCTGCCTGACAAAGACCTCCTTGATGATCCCCGATTCGGGTGACTGCACGGTATTTTCCATTTTCATCGCCTCCAGGGTCATAAGCATCGATCCTTTTTCGACTCGTTCACCAATGACGACATTCAGGCGGATAACATGGCCCGGCATAGGAGCAGTTATCATTTTGTATTCACCAGGTTTGCGACGGTTAAAACCCAGGGTTTCAACCAGCAGATCAACCTCCCGCAGCAATTCGACCTCAAACGGCAGACCATCCAGGATGACCACCTGTTTACCCTCCGGACTGACCTGAAGCCTGAGTTCATATTGTTTGCCCTCAAAAATCACTCCACAGGGCTGCCGGTTCCGGTCATACAGAATCTCCAACTGCGAAAGCAATGTCTGTTCGGCAGCCAGTGGTGGATAACCTTTGATGATGGCCTGATACATAGGTTTTGCAGCTAAATTGCCGATTTATTGGCTTTTGACAACATCATTACTTCAAAAACCGTATAGGATATATAAATAAGAAAAAAGGGCAATACGTAATAATTACTGGCCGGATGGAAGAACCGGTCGTAAATGATGATGATCAGGAGACAACTGAACAACTTGAAAAAGACCAGAATCATTATCAACTGGGTTAACCGGTTTTTATTGCGACTCCTCGCCGCAGAGTTTCCCAGATAATATACGGTAATACTCAGCGATACAAAGAAAATCAGGGTGCTGAAAGAAATGCCAAGGATGTTTTTAAAAATTGGGATAAGACTCAATGCGGTAATAATCCCGGCCAACAGAACAGTGAGTATGATCAGCCATTTAAAAAAAACAGGGCTCTTCATGGTGTGCCGTCCGGGGTGTGGTTTCGAATTTGGAGATTCGAAATATACATATTTCTTGTTTACTCACCCCTGCCCTTTTATAACCGGCCACTCTTCATATCGTTCAGGAGTTTGATGAAAAAGGCTACCAAAAATAACATGGCACCAAGAGCCGTAAAGTAAGGTTTGGCAGTATCAAAATATTTGTCTGCCTGTTTTCCCAGGAATATACCCACAATCAGATATGCAGCAATCTGGAATGCCATACCAGAGTACTTCATGTAGTTTTTGGCAGCCTTATCGTCTAGTAGTTTTTTCCCTTTTTTATCTTCAGTCGAGTTGTCCATTCTCAATTTCAGATAAAACAGCCTCTTCTTCAGCAACCGGGCTCAGCAATGCTGTCTCATGCTCACCCATGGAGCACTTCACATCGAAAATCGAACCCGACTGGACCACCAGTTTATTGGTGTGTACATCACCCTCAATGATGGCTCCTTCGCGCACTTCGAGGATTTGATGCGTGCGAAGTGTGCCGTGAAACCGCCCTTCGACGATGGCATTTTCACAATCAATTTCACCCCGGAATTCGCCGGAAGGTCCGATAATGACCCGGGCCTGGCATCGGAGATTCCCGATGAAAATACCATCGATGCGAAAATCGTTTTCTGAGGTTACGTTGCCTTCAAGCCGGGATCCTTGTACCAGGCTGTTATGAGACAATGAATTTCCGGATCGGACTTGGCTGGGACTGGAAGGGGTTTCTGTCTTTTTTCCAAACATAATTCGTGCTTTTTTGGTTTTCATCAAAATTTTGAGTAGAGATGAGTGTGCACCACACTAAGATATAAAAAATCACATTTAGTACCCGGCCTTTAACTGCGGGCAATTAAAAATCCAGGATTGTCCAATACGGGATTACCTACCTCAGAAACTCGGGCAGTAAACTCCCCGGTTCTCGCTGCCACAGATGGTATAGATAAGGGATAATTCAAAGGCTCCGTTGCCATTACTGGCGGTCTTCAGATCGGATACATTCCAGTCATAGGAAAAACCAATGCCAAAGTTCTGATATTCAAAGCGGGTGGACAAAATCACCGCATCCGCTCCCAGACTGCTACTGGTGGTTCCGTTATCCGGTGACCCAAGCAGGTAATTGTTGACTAGTCTCAGCCAGGCTCCGATCTGAAAGGTATTGGACGTGTATTGGTCCTGCGCCAGTGTAAATCGCAGACTGGTACCCAGGTTTAACAGGAAGGATGGTCCCTGTCGGAAAATCACAACCCCTGGTACAAGCCCCATATCGTTACCAATGGCAAACTCACCACCTCCGTGAATGGTCAGTCTGGAGTAAATAGGTACAATCGAGTCCTGGGTAAAGCTAACATCAGGATTGTTGAGATGGTGAAACGCGGCACCGGCAAAAAAGCTGTTGTATTTATTGAGGACAGTAAACCACAATAGTCCGGCTGATACGTCGGCAAAGGTGAAATTATCTCTGGCCAGGGTTTCACCGGATGGTCTGGTCGGGTCAAAACCTCCATTGCCATCATGCTGACTGCCAAAGCGTAATTTCAGAAAATCGATGGATCGCTGGGATATCCCCGCATCGGCTCCCACGACCAGGTAATGGGCCAGGTCACGGTTTCCTCCCATCCGGCGACTGTAAGATCCGGAAAGTCTTGCCTGAAGCGTTTTAAAATCCGCTTCACCAGCTACATCTCCCCACAATGTGCCACCGATCCCGAAATAGTCGTATCTCCCCACCGGTATCTTTCGATCATAAGAAGCCGAATACGTTGTAAATGCGTTGGACTTTAAGATACTTGCCCATTGGTTACGGTAATTGGCTACAAACCGGCTGTTGCAGTTCATGACTCCGGTCATAGCCGGATTCAGATTGAGCGGTGACATATAAAACTGGGAGAAATGAATGTCCTGGCTTATCAACCTATTTACACTAAGCAACAGCGCCAACCCGGCCAGTATAAGGTTCTTATTCATACGCAAGCTGATCTTACCTGAAAGTAAATCTAAGACATTTTTAGTGGCAATGGCCATCCAAATCCTTATTACAACGTATTTTGTCCACCAACATTACAATCATGGGCTTTTGTTTTTCTTAAATCCGGCCCCCGTCAGATTCCAGATTCGTCATTTGTTTCTTTCCACAATGCGCCAAACTGATCAACCAGGATATTATCATAATGATCTGACCGTTCGAACAAATACCGTAAAAGTTGCCTGCCGGTTTCTACATTCAGATACCGGTCATAAATGATCAGCGACAAAATGATGTCATTACCCCGCATACTGAATGAAAGGTGATTCATTCGGTAATTTTCGTGCAAAAGGAATTCATAAATAGGACCAATGGTTTTTTTTGGCAACTGAGCCAGGAACGAATCTCCAATAATTAAGCCACTTTCTTCATGGTAGCTCAGGGTGATCCGGGCACTTCCTTCCTCAATCTGCCAGTGATTGGGTCCTACTCGCGCCAGTATAATCGGGTGATTCAGTGATTCCAGGATATCCTCGATGGTCTTGTTGACTCCAATGGGCTCGTAATCGTCTACCTGATGTGGCAATTCGATTCTGGCTCCGCAATGTGGACAATATTTGCCCTCTACATTGCTTTCAAATACCAGGTTAGTGCAGGAATAGCACCGGGTGCCCGATTTCGATCCTCCAGCTTTAAATTCGTCAATCGTGTCCCTTAAATAACGGGCCGGTAATGAAAATCCAATATTGTTGCCATCCCGGATAATAAACGTATTCACTCCGGCAATTTTACCCGAAGCATTGATCAGTGGACCGCCGCTATTACCCGGATTAAGGGCCGCATCATGTTGAATGTAATGCAGATCACCTACCTGATGCTGCAGACTGGAGATGATGCCATTGGTCGCTGAAAGCTTTAATCCAAAAGGATGTCCAATTGCAATGACCTGTTCGCCCTCATGCAAGGGAGCAGGTTCCATCAACTGAACCTTGGGCAGGGTTTCTTCCGGAGCTTCGAGAAAAGCCAGATCATATTTGGGATCGGTATACATCACACTGACCAGTTGCTTTTTTAGCCGGCTTCCATCGATGACCACCTGCCGGTTGCCTCTCACCACATGTTCGTTGGTTACGATCAGGTGGAAATCCTGCAAATAAAATCCGGTTCCGGTACTGTAAGGAGTTGCAATCTGGATCAGTACCGGTTTATACTGTTCGATGATATCTGAGATCGGAACCATCAGGATGCTTTGGTTAGGTCAAGAGCAGCCATCATTTGCAGAAAACTGCCGGTAAAATGGACTTTGTCAGAAAAATTCAATAACCGAAGGTCTGGTTTAAATTTGGGATATTGACTTTTCCAGGTCTGTGTTATATAGTGGATTGCCTCGCGAATCTCGTTCTTATCGATTTTGTCGTCAGGAGTGATATATGAAAGTTCAAACCCCAATTCCTTAAAATAGTCCATTTCCGTTACCTGATAATACAGCATAAACAGGTCCTTGTCGGGCTCGGGTAAACAGAAATTAAAGAGTGCATGGCCAACGATATAACCGGGAACTGCCTGGGCAATTTCCGGATAACCATTTTCTGCAAACCATGCCATATTGACCAACTCACCCTCAATCAGGTCTTTTAAAAGTTCGTGATTGGTGGTTCCCAGGATTCCAAAGGTCGAAATCGTGCGGTATAGCTCTCCGCTAATCTTATCATCCGGCCTTTCCTGCAGTAATTGCAGTTCCTTGATGATCAAATGGTTTTTTTGCTGGTTGTTCAAACCGTCGGAGGCAAAAAATATCCGGTGCATCCTTTCAAAGGCTTCCATGGTGTACCCTTCCGGCCGGATCAAGAAATCCAGTTTGTAAATGGTATCCAGCAATAAATAGGTAATCCCTCCGGCGTATTGCACCGGATTTAATTTACCCTCCCTTACATAACTCACAACATCCTGTATCTTTTGTCGCAGGAAGGCGAGTTTGATGTTCTTTTCTGATTCTGCGATGTCGATGATATGGGTCGTGTTGATGGGTCTGAGCATTTCAAATTCTTCAATCAGCAGATCATCCTGCTTGTCGGCGGCCAGGGCGATTTCCTTTAAACCATAGTATAGCTTGTAAGGTGAGGCATCGAGCGTAATGCTGTCAAAAACAACGGTGATGTTCTGTTCTTCATCCAGGCCGTAACGACCGTACTGCAGATCATAGTTGCTTTCGATCAGTCTGCGCATAAAACCGATACTGAGTTGATCTGCGCGGGCAATTTTACCTTCGGCTTTAAAGGTATGGGCGTTTGCAAACCCGGTAATCTTTTTTGATCCCTGCAGGATCGTGAATGTCAGATGTTCATCAGTCAGATCGTACGAAACATTTTCGCCCCGGTCATCCGCCAAATATTGGAAAAAGTAAGTGAAGCAATCAAAATAGCCAGCATTTTCGAAGGCCTCGACCGCCTTGTCCCAGGCATCATACCTGGACTCTGATTTATAGCTGTCGCTAAACCGGCCAAATTCGATGTCGGGCAGGGAGCGGGTTGGTTTTTTGTGATTAAAAAGACGGGAAATTAAACTCATCTGTCAGTGCCGGACTTCTGTTTTCTTAATGTGTAGCAGAAAAATAATAATTTATGCTGCAAGAACAAGATTTTATAGTGAGTACCTTCTCTACCATAGTCAGAATGCCGGAAAGCAATTTTCGACTGAAGCGACAGGATGTCTTATTATCGATGGGTTCTTGCTTTGCCGAAGAAACCGGACATTTCTTCTGCCGGCACAAGTTCAATATGATGGTCAATCCACTGGGGATTGTCTTCAACCCTGTGTCACTGGCCAGGTCCATTCAGTGGATTTTGGAGAGAAAGACTTTTTCTCCCGATGATCCGATGCTCGTAAGTCATGACGGACTTTGGCATAGTCTGCTTCATCACGGTCGGTTTTCACGACTACTCAGGGAGGATCTGATCCGGTATATCGATATCTCCGTCCGGTCGGCTGCAGGGCATTTGGCGAAATCCGACTTTCTTCTGATCACCCTGGGTTCAGCTCATGCTTACCGGCACCTGCCATCGGATCAGATCGTTGCCAATTGTCACAAACTCCCGGCTGACCTTTTTCGACGGGAATTATTGTCCATCGATGTCATCACAGAGTCGCTCAGTCAAATGCTGGAAGACCTCCGTAAGCATAATCCCGGAATCCGGGTTTTACTAACGGTCAGCCCGGTACGCTATCTTCGCGATGGTCTGGTTGAAAGCAACCGGAGCAAAGCACATCTCCTGGCGGCCGTGCATCAATTGATGGAGCTTTACCACTTTTGCTCTTATTTTCCCGCCTATGAAATGGTCATTGACGAACTGCGCGATTACCGGTTTTTTAAGGAGGACATGACCCATCCTACCACACAGGCGGTTGAATATGTGATGGAAAGGTTTCTCGATCACTATGCCGATGAGGAGGTCAGGCAACAGATCCGGAGTGTTGGTCATCTTCTGCGCTCGCTGAATCACCGGCCGATCCACTCCGGTAGTATAGCCTTCCGGGATTTTCTGATCTCATTGGAAAAGGAGCTGGTCAGCCTGAAGGGTCAATATCCCGGGCTTGATTTTAGCCGGGAGGAAGAGGAAATCAGGCAGGCCCGGCAGGCATTGTCTTAAAGACCAGGTGTTTTTTGATAAAGGTAAAATGCCTGAATTTACAGGCCTAAAACTACTCTAAATCGAAGTACTAACAGAGTTTTCTTACCTTGCTGCCAGAATCCAACAGACCTTCCTGATTGACAGTGATCAGGTTCAGGCCGGGGCTTTTTCCCTCCTCAATACTACCGTAGTAGTCTTCTACTCCAAGAGCCTGAGCTCCGTTCAGGGTAGCCCACCGAATCAGGGTTTCCAGCGGCACATAAGACTGGTAACGGGCAATCGTCTTCATCTCTTCCAGGATACTGAGCTGCCAGTTGGAGGTCAGACTATCCGTTCCCAGGCAAACAGCGGCATTTTCATTCAGAAAGATCTGGTAATTCGGTAGACGGTTTTCGATATACAGATTGGCATTGGGACAGGATACCCAGTAGGCTTTATTGTTCCATTCATGAACGACTCGGACGTCTTCGGAAGTGGTCATCGTGTTGTGTACAAACAGATGCCGGTGCCTCGCATCGAGATTTTCGAGTGCATAGTGAACCGAACTTTTTCCCGAGGGCCGAAAGTGTTCAAAAGAAAATCCCAATTGACTGAAAAAGCGGAGAAATTCACCCTCTTTATTCCGGAACATGAGATCTTCTGCCGCTGTTTCCTGATTGTGGATACTCACTGTGACAATATCTTCATTTAACTGGTTGATCAGTTTGAAGAGCGTCTGACTGACTGAGTAAGGAGCATGAGGAACGGCACTCTTGCGGTGCCCGTCGGTGTTTTGGACCTGGTCATAGATTTTTCTGTAATCTCCGAAGTATTTCCCTGCCAGGTGGTCCTGCAGGAAATCGAACATCTCTACGAAGCTATAGTAAAAAAGGTCGCTGTTCTCCTTATGGGCAAAGGTATCCGCACGATTGCAAATATCACCGACAGCCACAATACCTTGCTGATACATTTCCCGATCGGCCTGATGGATAGCCTGATCGATCTCCTCAGGGTCGGCATCTCTCATGGACACTACCCCTTCGATAAACTTCACCAACCCGGTACCGGTAGGTACTTTACCCTTCATGTGAGAAAGCTCTAAATGACAATGAGCATTTACAAAGCCGGGTACGATGATTCCATCCAGTTTCTCAACGGTCACCGGATCGTGATCCCGGGTTGGGCCAATGGCCAGGATAGTACCCTTGTCATCAATGACGACAACCCGGTCGGATACGGGGTCACCCAGATTGGTATAGATCTGCCGGGCACTGAATTTTCGGAACTGGGTCATCGTATGTGGTTAGCGGATCATTCGCAGGAAGCTGCTGACAAACCAGTCAGGATTGGTCTTGAGGAGGGAATTGAGGGTGGCATCGGCTTTAAGTGAAAAAAACTTGATATCCTTCAGGACCCGGCAAAATTCTGAAGATTCAGGACAATTTTCTTCAACACCATCATAGTGCTCCATTATTTCGAGCAGGGGTTCCAGTTCCTCCTTGCGCCGGTGAATTACAATCTGCCGGAATACCTTGTACATGTCTTTTTCAGCGACGTAATATTCCTTCCGGCATCCATCCTGGCAATTCTTGTATACCAGACCCCATTCCACCAACGATTTAAGATTCATGCAGGTGTTACCTCGGGAAATGTTGAGTGTCTCCATAATTTCATCGGAACAATAGGGCTTGGCCGAGATGAGCAGAAGTGCATGAATCTGACCCATGGTCTTGTTAATACCCCATTTGGTGGCTAATTCACCCCAGCGCTGGATAAAGGCAGATTTGGTTTTACTAAAACTCATTTTTTTAGAAATGGCAATTTTACGACAGTGGCTTTAATTCGTTTCTTTCCGGCTACAAAATATAGCTCGGTACCAATCCTGCTATACTCCTTTTTAACATATCCCATGCCAATTGGTCTTTCAAGGGTTGGACTAAAGGTTCCCGAGGTTACCCTTCCGATCACTTCTTCGGTTTCGTTTTCGATCAGGTAATCATGCCGGGGTACCCTCCGGTCATCGGTGGTAAACCCGATCAATCTACTAACAACCCCCGTCTCCTTTTGTTTGAGGAGGGCATCCCGGCCGATAAAATTTCCTTTGTCCAGTTTAGTGATCCAGCCTAAACCGGCTTCAAGAAGTGAGGTTGTATCATCGACATCATTGCCGTACAGGCAATATCCCATTTCCAGCCTTAAGGTATCCCGGGCACCCAGTCCGGCCGGAACCAGTAATGATGGATCGGTACTGGCCAGCAATTTTTCCCAGATAGCTACAATGGCCTGATTTTCCGCATAGAGTTCAAATCCACCGGCGCCTGTGTATCCGGTAGCAGAAATGAGTACATTTGGCTGACCGGCAATATGACCTTTTCGGAAAGTATAGTACTCTATTTTCTTCAGATCCAGATCTGTCAGGGACTGCAGAATAGAGGTGGCTCCGGGCCCCTGTAAAGCCAGAAGGCCGGTCTGGTCAGAAATGTTGATCACCCGGGTATCAAACTTATTATGCCGGTTGATCCAGTCCAGATCTTTCTGAATATTGGAAGCGTTGACCACCAGCATGAAAGCCTGCTCTCCCTCGTTGCATTGATCCTCATCGAGGCGGTATACCAGCAGATCATCGACCACCCCTCCAAGTTCGTTGGGCAAACTGCTGTACTGGGCCTCTCCCACGGCCAGTCTGGATGCATCATTGGAAGTAACCAGCTGGACCAGGTCCAGCGCCTGCTTTCCTTTGATGATAAATTCACCCATATGGGAGACATCAAAAAGGCCCGCTCTTTGCCGGACCATCTGATGCTCTTCTGATACAGAAGTGTACTGCAGAGGCATGTTGTATCCGGCAAAATCGGTCATCTTAGCCCCCAGCTGAATATGGTGCTGTGTTAATGGAGTCGGTTTCATGGATTCGAATTTAAAGTTTTGAAGATTAGTGGATAGAAATCTTTTGGATAAGATCTCCCACTTCCATCCGGTTGACGGTTTCCATGCCGCTGATGACCTTCCCAAACAAGGTATAATTGCCATCCAGATGAGGAGTTGAACCCTGAGTCACAAACCATTGAGCGCTCTCGGTGTGGTTTCCGGCCGAGGCCATGCCCAGATAGCCGGGTTGATCATAATAGACCATGGGAAGTTCCGACCGGATGTTGTAGTCCAGGCTGCCATAACCATCGCCGCGATTGCATCCTACCTGGATCACAAAACCTGGCACGACCCGATGAAACGGTTTGCCCGCGTAATAATTGAGATTGACCAGATCGATAAAATTAGCGACGGTCGCCGGAGCCATCTGGGGAAACAGTTGTACTGTAAAACTACCCTTGCTGGTTTCGATGGTCGCCTGAGGATGGTCACCGGCTGCATCAAGGGATTTCCAGTCGATGGAGTGGGTAAAACTCAGATCCTCCCGGTGGTCATAGGCTCTCCCATCGATTTCGGCCAGTTTTTGTTGCAGCGCGATCAGCGCTTCCATGTCCCTTGGAATCTGTAATTGATCCTTGGCCCGTTCGATGATTGTCTTGCGATCATACCCATATGAAGTCAGATCCATGCTGAGAATGGCCGAAGCCTGTTCTACCATACCGGCATCGCCGGATTCTATTGACTGAACCAGGTGATCAATCACTGCCTTTTGCGAAACCGATCCCAGTCGCCGGAAAGAAGGTGCGGTGGCAATGTTTTTTAATGCCTGGATACAGGCCGTTTTAATCACCGGATGATCGTTGTTTTCCTTGAGGCTGATAATATAGCTAAACCGTCCTGGTTCTTCGGCCAGTGCCAGAATACCGGCTGCTTTCTCATAGACGTTAGCAGTAGTGTTGATCCGCTGCCTGAGAAAGTCATAGTTCATATTACTAAACATGGCGTTGTTCCCCTGGATATAGCGACTCACAGCATGAAGGAGGGTGATTTTGACCTGCCAGGGAAAATCACCGAGAGAAAGGTTCATATAGGTACGCCATTGTCCGGGACTCCCGTATTGCAGAATCATCTCTGCAGCGGTGATGGCTACCGACAGATTCTTATCATACAATGCCCGTTGGATGGAATTCCGGAATATACCAAAGTTGGTTCGGGCCATAGACCTTAAAGCGTTGCACTTCAGCCGGAAATCCTGAGGACCTCTCAAACATTGGTTTAGAAGATCGTTAGCTTCTCTGGTCTGACATTTAGCCAGGACCAACGGCATGTTGTTTTTCAGGTCGCTGCTGTCAAGATTGGTAAAGGTCAGGGTTAAAACCTCGGAGTAGTCGTTCAGATTGATATCGGCCCTCGCCAGATAATGGCAGGCGAGGATGCGTATATCATCTGGTAAATCCGGGTCAGTCAGCAAGGTTACCATCCGTTGGGTACCGTGTTCATTAATAATTCCCCGTATCATATAGCGGAAGATGGCCCGGGCCTGACCGAGGAGGAGATAATGGTCAGAAGGCTGGTACGTGGTGACCTGGCTCAACAGCGATAAGCTGGTCTGGCTGCCGCATTTACCAATGGATTCCAGGATGATGCAGTTCAGTTCGTTATTGGCATCAATGGAGCTGTCCTGATCCTGAAATGCAGTGATCAAGGCATCTTCCGCTCGTATGTCACCGATTTGGCCGAGAGCAAATGCAGCGGACTTGCGAACTTCTCTGACCGGGTCCTCCAACAGCAGAAGCAACGAATCGATGGCAGCTTCATCTTTCAGGGAAGCAAATGCCCCGGCAGCGAGATAGCGGTAGGTGGGATCGCGATGGTTGAAATAAGGAAAAATAGGTCCCGGCTGCAGGCGGTCCTGGTGATCCAGAATCTGTCTGGCGATGGTATCCTTCAGGCTCACCTTTACTTCTGTCAGGACCGTATTTTCCTCCATCTGACTGGAATTCTGGCCACAAGCAAGCAACATCAGCAGGAAAGACCAAATAAGGATATAATTTTCCTGTCTGACTGATATCCACTGCATAACCTCTATCTTCCTCAAAATATGATATTCAACAGGATGATCATCAGGAGTAAAAACCGAAAAGGCAATCAGATGAACAAAGCAGGAAGTATCCAGACAGCTTTAAAGCCTGTCTGGAATGATCCGGCACCTTAGTTTTTTTAAGACCGACGGGATACAGCATCATCAGATTATAATTTTCACTCGGGACCAAATATAAAAAACGACTTCTTAATAGGGCAAAACACTCCCCGGTTGTCGGAAACAGTTACCCCGAAACTGAGCATACCCTGGAAGATCTCAGAAAAAGTCCCGTTCCTCATCCCTCTCGAAACTTTCCGGTTTATTGAGAGGATGCAAATTCTGATATTCTTCACAGTCTATGGTGATACTGAGTTTACCGGGAGGCCGGTAGAATTTAGCGGTCTTATCGTAGTCAGCCGATGGATCGTTTTCCAGGCGTTTGATCAAATCCACAAACATGGGTCGTGCCATGACCGAACCCTGGCCGAGAGTCAAATTTCTGAACCGGATCCAGCGATCTTCACCACCTACCCAGATACCAACGACCAGATTGGGAGTGATGCCCATAAACCAACCGTCGGAATGATTCTGGGTAGTGCCGGTCTTGCCACCCACTTCTGATGCCAGTTCGTAGGAACCACCCCTGCCGGCCAATGCCCGTTTGAGCATGTCAACCATTACGTAGTTGGCATCAGGTTGTAGGGCCTGTTCTTCTGTTTCAATGGAGCGGTAGATGAGTTTTCCGTTTTTATCCTCAATCTGCTTGATGAAGGTTGGTTTGATATAGGTTCCGTTGTTGGCGAAAGTTGCATAGGCTCCCGTCATTTCATACAAGGAGATATCGGCAGATCCCAGACATAAGCTGGGTACCGGTGGAAGCTTGTTTTTATCGATTCCCATATTGGCGGCCAGATTGCGCACAGGCTCGACATCCCCAATCTGTTTCATGAGGTAGACAGAGATGGTATTCTTGGATTCACGGAGACCGTCGTAAAGGGTAATCGGTTTTGCCTCGTAGGTATTGTCCGAGTTTTTAGGTGACCAGTCGTTCTGCATATTAAAATTACCCTCTCCCTTGCTGATCGTGTACTGGATATCATAAACTTCGGAGCAGGGGGAAATACCCTGAAATGCGATCGCTGTGGAATAGACAAAAGGTTTGAAAGTCGATCCCACCTGCCGGTTGGTATGGATGTGATCCTGTTGAAAATACTTCATATTGATCCCACCAACCCAGGCCTTAATATGACCGGTCTGTGGTTCGACCGCCAGAATGCCGGTCTGCAGGTGCTTACGGTGATACTTGATGGAGTCCAGAGGGCTCATCGTTGTGTCTTTTTCAAACTGATCATTTTCATAAGTAAAGACGGTCATCTTCACCTTCTTGTTGAATGCTTCCTTTACCCCTGTTTGAAATTTGGCCCATTCTTTCATCAACTGCTTACCCTGATCGCTTTTCAGAATTTTTTCATATAGGTCCTTTTGTTTTTTCGAGATCACTTTTCTGGCCAGCAGTTCGGCGAGGTAACCGGTTTGATGCATTGCTTTTTCTACCCGGAGCAGATCGATATCATTCAGCTCATCACCAAATGATTCAATAGATGTTTTTAATCCGGCGGCAGCTTCTCCTTCGCGCAGACCCTGGTAACGCTCGGATGCCCTGATCTGGCTTTGCAGGTTTTCCATTTTGATGTCGACAAATGAATCGTCTTCAGCGTACTCCCAGGGGTCTTCTTTCACCTGGTTCCAATGCCGGAAAAAAGTCGTTTGCAGGGTAGACATATGCTTGATCATGGCAGCTTCGGCATGCATCTGGATCCGGTGATCAATGGTGGTATAAATCCGCAGACCATCGCTGTCGATCCGCCAGGGAGTGCCGTCCGGTTTCAGGCATTCCTTGCGAGATAAAATTTCCCGTAGCTCCTTACGCATCTCCATCCGGAAATAAGGGGCCGGCCCGGTAACATGGGATGACTTTTGAAAGTTGGACATATTGAGAGGAATCATCCGGATGGAGTCGTATTTCTCCCTGCTGAGATATCCTTGATTGACCATTTGCTTTAGAACTACGGTCCTTCTTTGAGTGACCAGTTCGGGTCGCCGTATGGGATTATAGAGAGAAGGATTTTTTAACATACCGATCAGCATGGCAGCTTCTTCCAGCTTCAGGTCTTCCTGATTTTTACCAAAATAGGTTTCCGCAGCCGCCTGAATACCATGAGAGTTGTAGAGAAAATTGAAGTGATTCAGATACATGGCAATGATCTCCTCTTTGGTGTAACTGCGTTCCAGCTTGACAGCGGTCATCCATTCTTTAAATTTGGTCATCGCCAGGGTAAAGGTGCGCCTGATTTTACCCATGTTGGACAAATCAGGCCGGTCAAAGAGCAATTTCGCCAATTGCTGAGTGATGGTACTACCACCACCTGATGTTTCTTTTTGCAGTAAAAGTGATTTTACGGCAACCCGGCCAAGAGCCTGAAAGTCAATACCTGAATGCCGGTAATAACGTTGATCTTCGGTGGCCAGCAGTGCTTTGACCAGATAGGGTGAAATGCTTTCGTAATCGATAGGCACCCGGTTTTCCAACCAGTATCTGCCCAAAATGGTCATATCGCTTGCATAGGCTTCTGAGGCAACATTTTCCCGGGGATTTTCCAGCTGTTCGAAGGTTGGCAGATTGCCGAGTGAGAGTACCAGAAACAAAAGAAATACTGAGACTACTCCCGTGATGGCAAACCGCCAGACCCATTTACTGATCGTCGCCTGGTTTGCTTCGGATATCCGTATGGCCATTACCTGTGATATTTAAAATTACCTTAATAACTATGATCCCGACTTTTCTGTTTTACAGGCTGGCATAATAATCCAAACTTTCCCTGATCTCGACGGGTGATGCGGTATGGTTGATGCTGGATTTTCCGATTCTGTCGAGATAGGTGAAATTGATGGATGCTCCCTGATTTTTCTTATCGTGGATCATTTTATTCATCAGCTGGTTAAAACCAATCTCCGCCAACGGCAATTGTCCATAAACCCCGATCAGGTAATTGCTGATGGTTTCCAGCTCGTCGACGGGCAGGTTACCATGGGCATGCGAAAGAAAAGCTTCGGCAATCATGCCGGCAGCCACAGCATCCCCATGCAACACAGGATGGTCGATCTCGATCATAACGCTTTCAACGGCATGCCCTATTGTGTGGCCAAAATTCAGGATTTTCCGAACGCCGGTTTCATAGGGATCCTTCTCGACAACCTTTTGTTTGACCTGCAGAGACCGGTTGACGACATCTTCCCAGTTTTGGTGTGACCATCCGGCTGCGCTGATAATGGTTTTCCAGAGTCTCCGGTCTTTGATCAACCCGTGTTTGATCACCTCGGCAAAGCCGCTGCGAAGTTCCTTTTGGGGCAGGGTCTGTAAAAAGACCGGATCGGCAAATACCGCAACAGGATCACGAAATAAACCAATCGAATTTTTTAGTCCGTAGAAATCGATGCCCAGTTTTCCTCCAATGGAGGCATCCACCTGAGATAAAAGGGTGGTGGGCACCTGTATGAAGGGAATACCCCTCATATAGGTGCTGGCACAAAAGCCACCCATATCACCAATTACGCCACCACCGAGATTGATCAGGAGCGATTTGCGGTCGGTCTTCAGGTCAAACATCCGCTGCCAGATTTTCTCACAGGTTGCCAGACTTTTATGTTTTTCACCGGTAGCAATGATAATGGTCGCATCAATCCGGACCGATTCCTTTTGTAAAAGGGGAAGGCAATACTGTTCGGATGGATGGTCAGCCAATAGAATCACCCGTGACGGTTTGAGGCTGGTGATGGTGTCATTGATCTGATGAATGCAATCACCAATGTAGATTGGGTAATCCGGAAGCCTCAGTACGGAGATCATGGAACTATTCAGTTAGCTCAGGTATTAAAACAGTAAAAACAGTAACTAATTCGGTAATTTCTTTAAAATGACGTCAAGCTATCGATCCGGGAGAATTTTGCCAAACTTTCCCACTGGCTTTCGTCTAATACATTTATTTTCGTGCACACAAAGGTAGAAAACCAAATCGCTAATCTGAAAAATCATAAGCTATTGAGTGAGATTGTGTTGACCATCGAAGGTGTTGATCCTTTCGATCTTTATGGTGAAAACAATGTCAAATTGAATCTTCTCAAAGACGCCTTTCCTGATGTCAGTATCACTTCGAGAGGGCATCAGTTGAAACTGACAGGCGACAAGAAGCAAACACAAAAAGCTAAATCCAAATTTGAGATGATGGTGCGGTTGCTCCGCGAACAAAAAGAACTGTCACCTCAGATGGTGATTGAGCTGCTGCAGAACGGTAGTGAACCGTTTTATGAAACATTGTTTACCGACCAGACCGTGATCGTTCATGGCCGGAACGGAAAAGCCATCAAAGCCCGTACCCGCAATCAGCGTCGGATGGTCGAAGCCATCGAGAAAAATGATATCGTGTTTGCAGTAGGACCGGCGGGTACCGGTAAGACCTATACAGCGGTAGCTCTGGCAGTGCGGGCCTTAAAAAACCGGTTTGTCAAGAAAATTATTCTGACTCGTCCTGCCGTGGAGGCCGGTGAGAGCCTTGGATTTCTACCAGGGGATTTGAAGGAGAAGATTGATCCTTACCTGCGGCCACTCTACGATGCACTCGACGATATGATCCCCATCGAGAAACTGAATCAGTTCATGACCAACCGGGTAATTGAGGTGGCCCCCCTGGCTTTTATGAGGGGACGGACACTCGATCATGCCTTTATCATTCTCGACGAAGCCCAGAATGCAACGGTCACTCAGTTGAAGATGTTTCTGACCCGCCTTGGTCCATCGGCCAAGTGTATTGTCACAGGTGATCTTTCCCAGATCGATTTACCCCGCAATGTTCGCTCCGGATTATCCAACTCGATCAGGATCCTTGGACATCTGGATGGTATCAGCACCATCACCCTGGATAAGGAGGATGTGGTAAGACACCGTCTGGTCAAGGAGATCATCGATGCATATGATAAGGCCTACCAGCGTGCCAATGAAGAAGAATAGGATTCCCGCAACCCCTGCTCCATGAAATTTCTACTGCAGAAAAGCGATCGAAACCTCCATGGTGAGATCAGGCTGGATGGTTCAAAAAGTATCAGCAACCGGGTATTGATGATCCGGGCATTGTGCAAAACACCTTTCAGTATCGAAAACCTTTCCACTTCCGATGATACCCGGGCAATGGAATCACTGATCACCCGGAAGGATGGTGTACTCGATGTGGGGCCGGCCGGTACGACTTTCCGGTTTCTTACAGCCTACTTCGCTACCCGGGAGGGAGAACAGATACTCACCGGATCAACCAGGATGAAACAACGTCCCATCGGAGCATTGGTGGATGCCCTGCGACTGATCGGTGCCGATATCGAATACCTTGAAAATGAAGGTTATCCACCGCTTCTGATCCGCGCACCCCGTGATTTGGGTAAAAACAGGCAATTGGAAGTACCGGCCAACATCAGCAGTCAGTTTATCTCTGCATTGCTGATGATTGCGCCTGTCCTGCCCGGGGGACTTAAACTCAGATTGGTGGGTGATCTGGTATCGGCATCTTATCTGCAAATGACACTGGATATGATGCGTCAATTTGGAATCGATTATCATTTTGAAAATCAGATCATCGAAATAGCACCCCAGGATTACAGGCCGGTAGATTTCCGGGTCGAATCGGATTGGTCTGCCGCTTCCTACCATTATGCCCTGGCGTCATTGGCCGGAGAGGCCGAACTGACTTTACGTGGGCTGTTCCGTCACAGTTCCCAGGGAGATGCGGCAACAGTTGACTTGTTCAGTCATCTGGGTCTGACAACCAGCTGGCTGGATGACGGATTGACCGTTCGTAAAGATGGTAAGTTGCGTTCGCATCTGGAACATGATTTTATCCTGTGCCCCGATATTGCCCAAACGATGGCTGTTGTCTGCGGTGGTTTGGGAGTTACCGGTGTTTTCAGCGGTCTGGAAACCCTTAGCATTAAGGAAACCGACCGGATAGCTGCCTTAAAAACGGAATTGGGTAAAGTCGAGGTATTTTTTAGCAAGGCTCCTCCCCGTTTCAGCAGCAAGACGGGAAAGACTTTTTATCTCGTCGAAGGGAAGGCATCCTGGTCGGAGCCACCGGAATTTGCGACCTATCACGATCACCGGATGGCAATGGCTTTTGCTCCACTTAGTCTGATTCGTCCCGTGATTATTGAAGATCCTGGCGTTGTAGCCAAATCTTATCCTGGCTTCTGGAAAGACCTGATCAGCCTCGGATGGCAGATTGATATGCTCTGACCTTGCTGATCCACAAGGTTATTCCATCAGGTGCTAAGAATTTTGATCTCCACCCGTTGATTTTTTCGTCGTCCCTCCGGAGTATCATTGGTAGCGATCGGCTCTCGCGGGCCATAACCCCGGTACTGGATACGGTCAGCGTTTATCCCCTTATTCACCAGGTATAATGCCACGGTCTTGGCTCGTGCACGGCTTAGGTCTTCACTGTATTTTAGATTGATTCGCTGTCGGCCGGAACCAGCACTGGTGTGGCCCCGAACTTCAATCGTTACGGTCGGATGCTCTTGTAAAAATTGGAAAAGTTCGTCCAATACCGCAAAGGAAGCAACATCTTGCAGATTGGAACTGTCGGCGGCAAAATAAAGATTATCAATATTGATAATCTGACCGGTTGTCATCTCATCTTCGTTGAGACTCTTCAATACTTTATAATCCTTTTTGGGAGTAATGGGTTTTTCCGGATTTGGTGCTGCAGGTTTCGGAGTCTCGGCAACAGAGCCCTGCCCTACGATATATACCTGGGTATCATCTTCAGCTTCACCCATCGCATTGCTGGCATATAGATGAATGGTGTTTTTCCCTTCCTTCAGTGATAGGGTGGTTGAAAAACTTCCGGATGAAGGATCGAAGTTAAAAACATCGATATTGACTGAATTGACTCTAAACCGGATCTGTGATTTGGATTTGATATTTCTGACAATGGCATTGACCTTTACCTGATTTAACCGGGGATTTGTTTTTTCGATTGGTTGCAGGATCCTGACTGTCGGCGGTAAGACCAGTTCTTCATCTTCCCTGCACGAGATCATTGTAAAGGGTGACGCATGATCCACCAACACATTACCGTTGTAAGGAAATAGGGTGGGAGTTTTGTAAAAAGCCTCTAATACAATGTGGGAAATGTCCCTTTTTGGCTCAATTTTCCAACTATATTTCTGCCAGTTGGCGTTGCCAATAGTTTCACTTTCGGCCAGCAGGTCTTTTTTGTCACAGTATCCGTCACCGCCCCAGATTCGTAGTTTAATAGCCTGGTCAAAATTCTTTTTCGGGAGATCATCCGGGAGGAAATCGCGGTTTTTGACCGAATCTGGTGCTACCGCGCTCCAGTATTCACTGGAAGAACAGAGATAGATTGAAAAGGTATAGCATCGGTCCTTTAGCAAAGGATAATTCAGTCTTTGACCTACTGCTTCCCAGGTATCATTTTCACGGGTTACCATGCCGAGGTAGGTGTAGCCGTGATAGGCTGGCCGGTATACCTCCCACGCTCCGGAGGGCTGTACATCCGGTGGTGACTCATTCGGAAATCCGCAATCGATCCATCCTTTGGGAGGCAAACTGGCCCGGGCAATATCCTCAAAGGATGGGTTGCTCAATTCAGGATTGTTCGGATCTCCAAAATTTGGTGGCAAAGCCTGAGAAAGTGCATCACTCATCAGCACCACCAGAAAGAATAACAGGTTGATCACCCACTTAACCTTCATAGTCAACATTCAAGCAAAAAAATAACATTTTCAGTTTGGCGCTCAAAAGGTTTAATAAGAAATTAACGTTTCAACGCCATACAGTGGTGTCGCAGTTTGGAGAAATTCCAAAATGATATATTATCAGAAAAGGATTTTCGTCGCCTTCGGTTCACTTCCCGTACATATATTTTCAACGTTCCTATGAAAAGGCATTGATGCCAGTGACATCGTGGCCGGTGATCAGCAGATGGATGTCATGAGTACCTTCATAGGTTAATACGGTCTCCAGATTCATCATGTGTCGCATCACCGGATATTCATTGGTAATGCCCATCCCCCCATGTATCTGCCTGGCCTCTCGGGCTATTTCCAGGGCCATCTGGACATTGTTTCTTTTAGCCATTGAAATCCGTGCTGGGGTAGCTCTACCCTGATTGGCTAACGTACCCAGTCGCCAGACCAGCAACTGAGCCTTGGTAATCCCGGTGATCATTTCTGCCAGTTTCTTCTGGGTCAGCTGAAATCCTGCCAGCGGTTTACCAAATTGGTGCCTTTCCAGTGAATAACGCAAGGCCGAATCATAACAGTCCAGTGCGGCACCTACGGCTCCCCAGGCGATGCCATAGCGAGCCTTATTCAGGCAGGAAAAAGGTCCCTTTAATCCTTCGACATTGGGCAGGACCTGTGACTTCGGTACCCGGACATCCTGAAAAACCAGTTCGCCGGTGATCGAAGCGCGCAATGACCATTTACCGTGGATTTCCGGAGCGGCGAAGCCAAGGGTATCTTTCTCCACAATCAACCCTTTGATCACACCCGATTCGTTGCGGGCCCAGACGATCGCTATATCGGCCACCGGTGAATTAGTAATCCACATCTTCGATCCATTCAGAATATAGGCATCACCATCATCCCGGATATTGGTCTCCATGCCGGCAGGATTGCTGCCATGATTAGGTTCGGTCAATCCAAAACATCCGATAAGGTCACCACTGCCCAGTTTAGGCAGATACTTTCTTTTTTGTTCTTCCGACCCAAAGGCATAGATCGGGTACATCACCAGAGAACCCTGGACAGAAGCCATGGAACGGATGCCTGAATCGCCCCGCTCGAGTTCCTGCATGATGATGCCGTAAGCGATTTCATCCATCCCGCCACCTCCGTATTCCACCGGAAGACTGGGTCCGAACGCCCCAATTTCAGCCAATTCTTTAAACAAATGTACAGGGCACTCTGCCCGGTTGGCATAATCTTCAATGATTGGGCTCACAGATTGCTTTACCCAGTCACGCACCGCCTGCCGGGCCAGGAGATGATCGGGCTCCAGCAGCTCGTCGACCAGGTAATAATCATGAGACATGTAGCGATCTTCCTGTCGTATTGACATATCGTGCACTTTTGATTGGTCACAAAAATATTATTATTAGATTGAGTGCCGGAATTTCGATTGAAGAAGATGACCACGATTGCCCTGAAAGGCATGCGATTTCACAGTTTTCATGGCTATTATGCTGAAGAGCAGTCGGTTGGCAATAATTACGAGATCGATGTCACCATCAAGACAGATCTGGCGTTGGCGGAGCTCAACGACGAGCTTTCCCGGACGATCAACTACGAAATGATCTACAAGGTATGTAAGGTCGAGATGGATCAACCACGCCGTTTGATCGAGACAGTTGCCATGGGAATCCTGGAGGGCATCCGGCAGAAAATTGGCAGTCAGGGTAGCTGTAAGGTCACTATCCGGAAAATGAATCCCCTGTTGGGAGGCCTGGTCGACCATGCCCTGATTGAGATTGAAGGCTGAGAATTTATCATTTTCGTAACAATTATTGAGCGGCTACTTGCGTCTTCATCTGCAAAAAACAACCAGATATGAACATTCGCATCATTTTCCTGATCATCACTCTATCCCTGGTTTCCTGCGATGTTTTAAAGGAAGTTCAAAACAGTGTCCTTTCCGAACCTTCCAACGAGGAGATCATTGCCGGCCTCAAGGAGGCTTTAGCTCTTGGTATTTCGAAAGGTTCCGATCTGCTTTCGCGAGAAGACGGCTACTACCTGAGTGTCTATAAAATACTACTGCCGGCGGAAGCCCGGAAGGTGACCGACAAACTCAAAGTGATACCCGGATTCACCAACGTCGAAGAAGAAATTGTCAAACGTCTCAACCGGGCAGCAGAAGATGCAGCTAAAAGCGCGAAACCGATATTTGTCGACGCTATTAAAAAAATGACGATTACCGATGCCATCAACATCCTGATGGGTCAACCTGATGCGGCAACGCGTTATCTCGAAGCCTCAACTTATGATGGTTTGTATTCGGCTTTTCAGCCCAAGGTTGTCGAATCGCTCAATCATCTCAATGCGCTCGAGTACTGGGAAAAAGCAATGTCTGCCTATAACAAGATCCCCTTCGTCGATCCGGTCAATCCCCAACTGGACGACTACGTGACCCGGGAAGCGCTCGCCGGACTCTTTGATATGGTCGAAAAGGAAGAGATCGCTATCCGGCAGGATCCGGCCAAAAGAGTCAGTGCCCTACTGAAAAAGGTTTTTGCCAAACAAGATCAAAGATAGCCGGGAGTCGATCGTCCAAATCCGGACAGAGTTTTATCCTGGCTACCTTTAGCGGATGAATTTTCGGTTTATTAATATGCCATTGTCAGGGAAATGGGGAAATGGAAATGATGATTAAATCCTGTTGGTTTGGCCATGCATTGATGATTAACGTATTTTGACCATTTCACCTTCTTTCAGTATATGATATCTGTTTTTTAAAGATTCGGATAATCGGATCTTTACTTCATCGGGATATCCCTTTGCCCAGAAACGGGACGTCTCATCGACAACAATCGTGCTGTGATGCTGAGGAAAGATAAAATCCGGATTCAGGGCATTGATCAAAATCACCGAGCGATCAATGTACATATTGTGTTCTGTCGGTGAAAAGAATAAAACATCTACGTGGTTTAGGAAAAGATGGTCTTCCAATAAATACGAATCACCCGGTTGGAGAAACGTGGTTCCATCTATATTCAGATGGTAGCCGCAGTCCTGTAGATTAGCATCATAGTAGATGGCAAAATTGGCATTGCCATGGATGGCCCGGAGCGGGTTGACCTGGATACCCATCAGCTCAAAGGGTTCACGGGGTCGGGCGATACGCAGTCGTGCTTCGGGTATTTCCAGTTCCTGAGCTATGGAAATACAGCTTTCCGGTATGACAAACAGACAATCGGACTGCTCTACCAATACCCGCGATACCGCCCGGTTAAAATGGTCGTTGTGGCCGTGGGTAACAAAGGAAATATCAAGGATGGTTGCCAATTCTTCGACGCTGATTGGAGGAGGATTGATGCGCTGACCGTAAGCCAATATGATGTCGGTACAAATCACGAGGTCATCTGATTTAATCAACCAGCCATTGTGCCCTGTCCACCAGAGTCTTGTGCCCTCTTTGTAACGATTGATTTCATCAATCAGCCGGATATCCTGAGCAGAAAGTCTGGACGATAGAGAGGCCAGCAAAATCAACAGAATTCCGTATCGTTTCATAGCGGAGTATGCTTTTGATAAGATGACTTAAGATAGAAAAATATCTGAGGGTATCGCATATCCCACAGCCGGCCGAATCCATTGCCAGCCTGAGGTAATTGCTTATCTTAAGCGGAAATTAAATGGTCACACCGATGGGAAAAACCAGCTGGTCATTACCACCCTATGCCAAACCGGATATGATTTTTGATGCCATACCGGCCGATGAACGGATTTGGGTTCCCCAGGCACCCGATGTCTGGTTCCGGCCATTGTTTTTGGATACGGTGGGTGGTGCCTGGTTTAATCTGCTCCGGGTGAGACGATCGGGCATATTAAGCCGTCACCGGCATCCCGGTCCGGTATATGGCTATGTGGTAAAGGGTGAGTGGCATTATCTGGAACATGATTTTGTGGCAACCCCGGGGAAATTCCTGTTTGAACCTCCGGGAGAGACCCACACCCTCGTCGTAGACAGTGCTGATGAAATGATTACCATGTTTAATGTGAACGGGGCGATGATCTATGTCGATGAAGAAGGTAAAGCCATCGGATACGAGGATGTCTTTACCAAAATCGAAATGTGCATCAGGCACTATGAATCGGTCGGACTCGGTAAAGAGTTTATCGAACCATTCATCCGCTAACTGATGGGCATTTTAAACAAGTTTGCCTTGACGGGAAAGAAGGCTTTGGTGACCGGAGCTACCCGGGGGTTGGGGCAGGCGATCGCAGTGGGCCTGGCGGAAGCAGGCGCCGATTTGGTTTTAGTGGACCGCGATCCGTCGAAGGAAACCTCGGTACTGATTGAGAAGACCGGCCGTCGATTCCACTCGATGGTGATCGATCTGGCCGGAGTCAGACAAAACGAAGCCAGTCGCGTGATCGCTGAAGGATGCAACGTACTGGGCAAGTTGGATATACTGGTCAACAACGCCGGCATCATCCGGCGACGGAACACGATCGACTATTCGGAAGCCGATTGGCAGGAAGTTATTGATGTAAATCTTAGCAGTGCTTTCTACCTGGCTCAGGCCGCTGGCCGGTATTTTATCGGTCGGGGTGAAGGTGGTAAAATTATCAACCTGGCCTCGATGCTTTCTTTTCAGGGGGGCCTGATGGTACCTTCCTATACGGCTACAAAAAGTGCGCTGGCAGGCCTTACCCGGGCCCTCGCCAACGAGTGGGCTCCTTTTGACATCAATGTCAATGCTATCGCTCCGGGTTACTTCAAGACGGAAGTCACAGCGGGCATCCGGGCTGATGCTACCCGTAATCAGGCCGTGATCGACCGGATTCCCGCAGGTCGTTATGGAGATCCGGACGAATTGAAGGGAGTTGCCGTCTTTCTCTCTTCAGAGGCATCCAACTATCTTCATGGCACCATCATACCAGTAGACGGTGGATGGTTGGCCAGATAATGGATGTGGTTTCCTGGCTGGGTCTGAGATTGTTATTTGGCTGTTTATCCGGTCGCAATCCTGACATCGATTATTCAGGCACAGACTGATTTTCTAACCAGAAACCCAGTAAATCCAGGGAGTAGACAAAAGGAAAATCAATAAATTAATCAAGGTGATCCAGGCACCAACGGAATACACCTCACGGGGTTGCAGGTACCCACTTCCGACAAACAGTACATTGCCGCTAGATGCCTGGGGTGTGATCGCCGAAAAATAATTGGTGGCAAAAGACAGGGAAAAGGCCATTAATGCCGCCGGTACCTGCGTCTGGATGGCCACTTCCAGGAATACAGCATACAATGCCAGCAGTTGAGCGGTCTGACTCACAAACAGATAGTGAATGGCCACATAAAGGATGGTCAGCAACAGATAAGCTCTCATCCAATGCAGATTGTGAAGCACATAACTGATCTGACTGCCCGCAGTATGCATAAATCCCAAGTCATTAAGCTGGCTGCTCAACATGTAGAGTATCGAAAACCAAATGTAGGTTTCCAAGGCATCCCCGCCTTCTTCTCTCAGATATTCCAGACGATAGACACCAGTCAGGAGGAGCATAGCCAGGCCCAGGATACCGGTGACTGCAGGGTCAATACCGATGAGACCACCCAAAGCCCAAAGAATGATCATCCCAATAAAGACCAGCAGCGTGACCCATTCCTGACGACGCATCGGTCCGATTTTTTTCAGGGCTTCGCGAGCTGCCAGCATGGCTTGGGGCGTTTCTTTAATCTCAGGAGGAAAAATTCGGTATAGGGCATAGGGAAGGATCACCAGGGCAATCAGGCCAGGTAGCGATGCGGCCAGAAACCAGCTCCCAAAAGTCATGTTTACACCAAACTTACGGGCAATTTCCACTCCGATCAGGTTGCCAGCCATAGCGGTGAGCCAGAGGGTCGAGGATATGGTCAGACTGGTGATGCCATTCATCATCAGGTAGCTTCCGGACTTTTTCCGGGATGACGCTTTTGGCTCGGAGCCGGTATCCAGAGCTAAGGCATGAATGATCGGAAAAAGAATACCTGAGCGGGCTGTATTGCTGGGTATCGCTGGAGCAATGATCGCATCGGTAACGGTAATACAATATCCCAGAGACAGGGTGTTTTTTCCAAACCGGCGGATCAGTAGCATAGCTACCCGGTGACCCAGTCCTGATTTAATGACTCCTTTGGCCACCAGAAAAGCCGAAAGGATCAGAAGCATAAAACTTTGGGAAAAGCCGGATAAAGCATGGTCCAGATCCAGGGTTCCGGTGACAATCACCAGGACCAGGGCAAACAATGACGATAGCAAGATGGGGAAGGCATTGATCAGCACGGAGACAATAGTGCTCAAAAAGATTGCAAAGAGTTGCCAGGATTGCTGACTTAACTCCCAGGGGACCGGTGCAAACCAGATAAGCAGGCCTGTCAGAACGACCAGTATTTTTCGGATCATCCCGGGAATACTTTGAGGAGTTCTTTCTTTAATTCAATCCCGATCCCCGGAGCATCGGGTATCCCGACCAGGCCGTCCCGTACCGGCATCTGATCGGCAAAACCGCCAAAAGGATGAAAGACATGCGGATATGATTCGTTGCCACCCAGTCCCAGACCGGCGGCGATGTGGAGGGCAAACTGGTGACCACCATGCGGAATACACCGCCGGGATGACCACTGATGCTGGTCCAGCATCCGCAGGGTTCGGAGGTATTCGGTTAGTCCGTAACTCAGGGCCGGATCAAACTGAAGATAATCTCTCTGCCGGTCCATGCCACCATAACGGATCAGGTTACGGGCATCCTGCATGGAAAATAGATTTTCACCGGTAGCAATGGGAGTCCTGCTGGCTTCACATACCCTGGCATTCAGTTCGAAATCCAGTGGATCACCAGGTTCTTCATACCATTTGAGTTGATAAGGTTCCAGTGCATCGGCATATCTTAAGGCGGTCTCCAGATCAAAGCGACCATTGGCATCTACGGCAAGACGATTACCGTTTCCCACGAGGTTGAGTACCGTCTCGACCCGGGCGAGATCTTCGGAAAGGGAGGCACCTCCAATTTTCATTTTGACGGTGCTGTAACCCATATCCAGGTAAGACTGCATCTCATCTTTCAACTCCCGGAGGTCTTTACCCGGGTAATAATAACCACCTGCAGCATAGACAAATACTGTTTCATCAGCTACTCCCTGGTGGTAGCGTTCGGCCAGCAAACGATAGAGGGGTTTATCTTCGATTTTTGCAATAAGATCCCACAATGCCATATCCAGTACTCCAATCGCCACTGAACGTTCGCCATGGCCTCCCGGTTTTTCGTTGGTCATCATCAGCTGCCAGGCTTTCAGAGGGTCGAAGTTTTGACCATCATCCTGCAACAGGTCTTCTTCACGGGATTCCATGAGCCGGGGTATAAACCGGCTTTTAAGCATGCCTTCCTGGGCGTAACGTCCGTTGGAGTTAAACCCGTAGCCGGTCAGTGGTTTACCATTGCGCACCACATCCGAGACAATACTCACCACGGATACGTCCATTTTGGAAAAATCGATGTAGGCATTGCGAATCGATGAGGATATCGGTATCTTCTTACTGTGTATCGCTTTGATTTTCATCAATGTCCATTTTTATCGGCTGAAAAGCTTACAGAATATGAAGATAGCAGGTAGTAAGCGATGAGACACCAGGTTTTCTGTCTGATCGGGATCATCATTTTTAGGTGTAATAGACGTTTTGCTTAAGGGAAATGGCGATCAGCAGGAAAAACTCCCTGATTTGAAAATACAACCGGATTTGCTGCAGGATCCAGGGTTACTTTTTCCCTGCGTTTTCCTTACTAAAGAATTTGATGAATGAAAGCCAGGTCGTTTTACTTCTCACATTCTTAAATGCTCCGGCAGGGGAATCCCGCTGCCATGTTCATCCGCGACGGGGGATTGTCGTACGGGCCGGATGGGTATGACACCGGTCCAGATCGGCAGATGCATTTCCGCTGTTTCATGACTGGGAGGTCCTTGGCGTATTTTGGCGGAAGCTTCCCGGATGGGAAAACGGATCGCGCTGGTTTTAGCCATTTCTTTGTTGGTCATAGGCTTCAGATATTCCCAGCTTCCGGGCACCATTTTTTCCGTCAGCGCTTTAAAAGCCTGATATTTTAGATCCTGATCTTCGACGGCCTCACCATTGGCAAAGATCACTACCGACCGGTAATTGATGGAATGGTTGAAAGCCGTTTTGGCAATAACCAGTTCGTCGGCCAGCATGACGGTAATACAGGCGGGTCGACCATCTGCCAGACTCCGGATGAAATGTGATCCTACGGATCCGTGCAGATAAAGGTGATCATCGATCCGGACAAATGATTGGGGAATGCTGAAAGGTTGATTTCCTTCGGCGTAACTGACGTTGCAAAAGAGGGCCTCATCCAGGATTGGATAGATGATTTCCTGGTCGTAAAAGGTGCGCTGACTGGCATAACGGCTGGGCGTGGTGCGAGCGGTTTTCCGGATCATTTTTTCTTGGTTTTCACCCTCAAAAATAGCATCTTGCCGGATGGTCCAGGTAGTCCACATTTTTAAAAACAAATAGTCCGGTGCTGTTAGATCTGATTCAACTGGAGCGGTTATCCGAAAAACCGGTCTACCGGCAACTGGCTGATCAACTGACCGATTTGATCCGCAATGGCATGCTGGTAGCCGGTAGCCGGTTGCCTGGCACCCGCCAGATAGCCCTAAGATTGAAGTTGCACCGGAAAACGGTGGTGGCCGCGATTGACGAACTGGTCGCTCAGGGGTGGCTGGAAACCAAACCCGGTAAGGGTACCTTTGTGGCCTCAAAGATTGAAGGCCTCCAATACCGGCAACTCCCGGTTCATCCCGGTCCGGTGGTTGCATGGCCTCCGCTGGTTGTGCCAGCCATCCTGGACCGGTCCCTGCCGCCAAATAACCTCCGTTTTCATCTGGATGATGGTTTACCCGACCCTCGTCTGGCTCCGGTAGAGGAGCTTGCCAGGGCCTGGAAGACCGCACTCACCCAGGGATGGCGTTATCCCAGGTATGCTTACGGAGATACCCGGGGTCAGCAGCTATTGCGGGAGCGCCTCGCTGAATACCTTCAGAAGACAAGAGGCATGAAGATCCTGCCCGACCAGATCCTGATCACCCGGGGAGTCACTCAGGCATTGTATCTCGCGATCAAAGGTTTTATCCGGCAAGGGGACAAAGTGGCCATCGGGGCTATAAACTGGGAATCAGCCAGTATCAACTTCCGGTACCATGGAGCCGAATTGATCCGGATAAGGGTCGACGATGAAGGTCTGGACGTCGATCATTTGGAAGAAATCTGTCGTGTACATCGGCTTAAGATGGTTTATGTAACCCCTCACCACCAATATCCGACTACAGTCATCATGCCGGCCTATCGCCGCATCAAGCTGGTCCGGTTGGCGAAAATTCACGGATTTTATGTCTTCGAAGACGATTATGACTACGATTTTCACTACGCAGGTTATCCACTGATGCCACTGGCCTCGGCCGGGTACCCGGGTTCGGTTTTATATACCGGATCGTTTACCAAGGCTATTTCCCCTGCCTTCCGGGTTGGTTATCTGGTGGCCACGGCAGAGCAGATTGATTCTCTTGCCCGCTTACGAAGACTAATCGACCGTCAGGGTGATCCGATGCTCGAGCTGGCGATTGCCGAATTGTTGGATCTGGGTATTATTACGCGTTATCTGCGGAAAAACCGTAAGATCTATCAAAACCGCCGGGATTACTTTACAGCACTATTACGGGATCAACTCCCGGACTGCCTTGATTTCCGGATTCCGGACGGAGGCATGGCCATTTGGACGAAATTCCGGCCAGGGATCGATCTGCAATTGCTGGCCCGGAAAGCCCTGAAAAGGGATCTTTATTTTCAGGATGGAACATCTTTTCAAACGGATTCTGATGATCTATCGGCCACACGTCTGGGTTTTGCCTCTTCCAATGAAGAGGAATTGGAAAAGGCGGTATCGATCCTTAAGAGTCTGCTGAAGGGCTAAGGCAGCGATGCCATTCCTCCCTGAGTCCGACCCTATCCGGCACCTGCCAGATGACATTTGTATAAAAATTTTGTCATTTCGGGTGATAATTGGCTAATATGATGCACTTACTTATAAAGTCGCATGATATGGCGGAAATTTTGGAGTTAACAAGGGTGGATCAACGTCGTGCCGACACCAGCACAGAAATTGCCGGGTTTTATGAAGCAGTCTTTCCTCCAGTAGCCAGACTGGTCCGGCGGCTGGGAGGATCAATGGAAGAGGCTAAAGATATCTTTCACGATGCGTTGATCATTTACTGGGAGCAGCAAGCACAAAACCCGGGTAAAATTAACCGGTCACAAGCTGGCTATGTGATGGGTATCGTCAAAAATCTTTGTCTCCGTCAATATGAATGCAGTAAAAAACTGATGACCCTCAGTGAGGCAGAAAAAGACATTCCGATACCTGCAGATTTTTATCCCACCGTCAGTCAGCGAAGAGTGCTCCGGGTACTGGAAGTTGCCGGCCGGAAATGTCTTGATCTGCTCAGGGCATTTTATTATCAGATGATGCCGGTTCGGAAGATTGCCCGTGATTTTGGCTATGCCAATGAACATACGACCAGTGTCCAGAAATACAAATGTCTGGATAAAATCAAAAAAGTGATCGCTGAAAAATCCCTTAGCTATGAAGATTTTCTCGAACAGAACGCGTTGGATCGAGCAATTTCTGTTGACTCCGATGACAGCGGCAAAGCAACGGAAGGCTGAAGATTTGCTGCGGCGATTTCCCCGTTTACGCGAGGAAGTGCAATGGCAGAGGGAAGCCTATTTACTGGTACGGTTATATGACCGGAAAAAAATACGGAAGCAGCTCGAAGAAATCCATCGAATGTTAATGAGCAACAGGCACAAATCGGGCTTTCAGGATAAAATTTATCAGATTTTTAATTCCAATGAAAAATGACGCAGAATAATCTAATTCCCATGGTTATTGATAATTCAACTGCTGGTGAACGGGCATTTGATATTTACAGCCTGTTGTTGAAGGAACGGATTATTTTTTTAGGAGGACCGGTTACCGAGGCATTGGCTAACGTGATAGTTGCACAATTGCTTTATTTAAACAGTACTGATTCAAAGGCACCAATTAATCTCTATATTCATAGTCCGGGTGGGGTAGTGTATGCGGGTCTGGCCATCTATGATACCATGAAAATGATCAGTGCACCGGTGGCTACCTATTCGGTGGGGTTTACCGGCAGCATGGGTACCTTTCTTTTATCTGCCGGCGAACGCGGCCATCGCTTTGCCTTACCGCATGCTACCATTCATATGCATCCTACAGGAGGGGGTTCGAAGGGTTACACCGAAGATGTACGGATCGCTACCCGGGAGCAGGAGCGGTTACAAACCCAGCTTTTCCATCTGATGGGCCGGCATACCGGTCATACCTGGCAGGAGATTGAAGCATTCTTTTTACGGGACAGGTACCTGAATGCTCTGGAAGCCAGAGAATTCGGCATTGTTGACGAGGTGGTTGGTGATGCCAGCGATCTGGTGGTGATTCAAAGCGCTTTTCAGGTGGTACAGATTTCTGAGGCCGGCAACTGAGATTTTGCAGATTGATTAGGATCAGACCCGCCAGGGATCACCATTCAGCGCCCGGTCAAAAGCCCTCAGCGGATGACGATGCGGGTCCAGCTGATTGGTCTCATCCCAGGGTTCGAAGGCATTTTGAATATTCGATAGTCCGGTACTGGTCAGGGCTGGATAATGCCTCAACAGGACAGTTTTTAATGTATTTGCGTCGATCCAGTCGAGGCCTTCCTGCGTATAATACTCTGCAGTATAGCAGCTGGTATAAAAGCGGTCGGCCTGGAGGCGTCGGGTGGCATTCAGCAGAAAGATCTGAAAGATGGTCTCTCCAAAGGCAAACCCATGGGGCCGGTGTTCTTCGGCCAGGGCACCAATCATCAGATCGATCAGTTCTACATCTCCATGGTAGGCTTCTTTCAATAACCGGACATAATGGTCATCGGTGGTCAGATCCTCAAAGCGGGATATCGGATGCAACCCCATTTCCCGGCGGAAGGCGTTATACCGGGGCACACCTCTTTCACGCGCCCGTAAAATATCAACCGCGCCGAGATCGTATACCGGATTGCCTGGGATGCTCATTTCCTGCATAAACCGGGGATAATTATTCAATACCAATTGCCCCGGATGCTGACGGCCGAAAGAGTAGAAGAGATTTTCCATACCATACTGGTCTATACATTTGAAGTTTGACCGCTGGCTGGATCTGATTTTTATGCAGTTGTTCCTTTAAGGTTAATCAGTTAGGCTCAATTAAAAAAGAGAAAATTTACAACCTGATAATTGTTGAGCAGTAGGTGCTTGAAAAAATTATTCGATTTTTTCCACTTCCACACTAAACGGTAAAATAAACCGTCCGTTGCCCGGTTCATACCATGTTTCCAACCGGTATTTTCCCTCCCGGATAAAAATATTTTTTAATGTGACGCTATCTTGCTTGCCGGAAATTTGGCGGGTATATTCCAGCGGTTTAAGGTTAAGCCGGATTTTTCCGGTCCCTTCAAGCGGATGGAGAAAATGGTATCGAAAATCATAAAATCCGGTCGTAGTTATTGCTACATCCCAATAACCGTAGATTTCATCCTGAGCCCAGATTCCGGGCTGGCCCTTGACGTCATTGCGGTTGAGGAGGGTAGGGTTTTCGTTGGGACTGCCGATGTCGATCAGCGGATTGGCTTTGATATTCCACACTTCATTTTTAATCCAGTTGTCCAGACTGGTTTTCAGTTTTTCGGCCTCCTCCGGGTGACTGCCGATCAGGTTATGTTGTTCAAATGGATCTTCCATTAAATTGTATAATTCAAATTGATCCAGTGAAGCATCATAATCCACCTGGCCGATCAGTTTGTAGTCTCCCTGACGGATAGCCATATTCTGATAGGGAGTCAGGAATCCCCGGGTCCAGTGATGGAAAATGGGCCGGTTTTCGAAGGAATTATCATTGTTTCGGATCAGTGGCCAGAGACTCAACCCGTCAATTTCGTGGCTGTGACGAATGTTGCATATTCCCATGATGGTCGGAAAAATGTCCATATGGGCGGCCGGAGAATTGATTCGTTCCTGTCCGTTTTGGCGAGGATAAATAATCATCGGCACACGTACTCCTCCCTCATAAACGGTGCCTTTTTGTCCGCGGAAGCCAGCCGTAAAACGACGCTGTTGCGGTCCGTTGTCGGTCAGGAAGAAAATCAGCGTATTGCTGGTCAGTTGATTTTCTTCCAGCACTTTCAAAAGACGGGCAATGTTGTCATCTATATTTTCGACCATCGAATAGACTTTACGGGCATCCTCGTGATCTTTCGATGTCATAGCCGGTACCGGATATCCCCTGCTGGTAAAGTATGTGGGATCCAGATCCTTCTCCCGGTATTTCCCGTAATTGTCAGGTACTTCGAGGGGGGTATGAGGAGCATTAAAGGCCAGGTAGGTAAAGAAGGGTTGGCTCCTGTGTTCGGAGATAAAATTGATGGCGGCGGTGGTAAAAACATCGGAGCAATACCCGCGGGAGTCAAACCGGCTGTTGTTTTTCCATAGTACCGGGTCAGTGTAGGCGTACTCCTCAAAATAGGTGTTGAGGTCACCGACCTGAGCCATTCCCCCGGCATGGTGAATGAGTGATTCCTGAAAGCCCTGATCCGAAGGACGGTTAGGGTAAGTGTCACCCAAATGCCATTTACCAAAAATACCGGTAGCATAGCCGTGGGCAGTGAGCATCTCGGCGATGGTTATTTCACGGGTGTCCATGATGGCGCCGCCATTGTAGGTATCGTACACCCCGGTTTTGATCGATTGTCTTCCCGTCATCAGACTCGACCGGGTGGGAGCACATACAGGCGATACGTAAAAGCTGGTAAACAGGGTGCCTTCCCGGGCCAACCGGTCGATGGTGGGCGTATGCACATACGGATTGCCGGCAAAGCCAAAGTCACCATAACCCTGATCATCGGTCATGATCAGGATGATGTTGGGTGGGGTTTGTCCCGTGACCAGAAAGGGCAGACCCAGAAAAAGCAGTAACAACAGTGGTCTCAGAATCATCAGTAGTTCAATAGGATTTTTGGAAGTTAAGGTTTTTTCCTGGAGGGTGGTAATCTGAAAGGATGGATAACCGCAAGGTAGATTTTTAAATCCGGCGTACTCTGACAAATTATGGGTGAAAATATATCAGTTTACCAGTTCAATGCTTCCGGCAATTTATTAAAGAGCGTCTGCCAGCGGGGATCAACCTGACTTTCGATGATTTTGATCGAGTGCCAGACGGAAGGGTGTTGGTATTTGGAAATATAAATGCGATGACTGTCTTTCAGTTCCTCTTTCAGTTGTTTCAGGGTTTTTGTAAAATCAAACCGGTTGTCGAAAGGATTCAATAAATTTTTTAATTGTTTTTTGGTACGAACCTCCAGCATGCGGACCAGGCGATCCAGTTTTTCAAAATAATGTTGACCAGCACTTTTACGGGCCTGAATTAAGGGATCCCGGTTATTTAACTCTAAAATATCCAGTGTAGATTTGACCCGGTTTTCATCCTTTCTCGATAAACCGGGCAATATTTCAAATTTAAAAGACTGCAGGTTTAACAGCATAAATTGATTGGGGTCTTCAAGCCGGGGATTGATAAAAGCAATGGTTTGGAAAGGAGGCTGCGAGCCCCTGATTACTTCTACCAGTTCGTTATTTTGATCAAGCACGTGGCATTTATCCAGCTTCAATCCGGAATTGCATTGCTTGCAGGCCAGTAAATAGTTTTCCCAGACAAATGCCTTTTCGGGAAAAAAGGATTTCGGATCAATATGCTCGATATCATTGGCCTCACTTTGTTCGCAATAATTGCAGAGACCTTCAAATATGGTTAGCGAGTAAAGTACTTTTCCGATTTTCGTAAATGCGTCTTTACCTTTTTTCCCACCTTTGGAATTCCACAGTGACTGTACTTTTTTCGCCTTCTTATCAAAAGAAGGTTCATTATTTACCCGTTGCTGTAAATTATCCAGTATTTGCTGAACAGGGGTATCCAGATTTTTAGAGGCTAACCGGATCATCGGTTTTTAAAACTTTTTGAAGATGCAGACGTTCTTTTTCTTCGTCGCTGGTGATTTTACCCAGTGCTGAAAGCATATTCAATTTTCCCAGCCGGTCTCGTTTTTCATCTGATTTTTCAGAGCGCACCGGACTCTTACCGAAGACTTCCGTGCCATAGGCATCCAGCACATTGCCAAAGACGATTTGTTCTTTTTCGAGGCCGGTAATTTCTCCTGAAAGTTCGTCGCTGCCCGGAGCCCGGAGCCGCCATATGCTGCCGTTCTCTGCAGCCCGGCAAATCAGCGGACTATGCGTGGTCACGATAAACTGGATTTTTGGAAAATATTTAATAAACCACTCACCAATCCGGGTTTGCCAGGTTGGATGCAAATGGGCATCGATTTCGTCGATCAGCACAATGCCGGGCAGGTCGATGACCATTTCGCCGTTCGATACATTTTCAAAAACCTGATCCGCACCGTAGGAGGCCACCATTTGACGCAACAACTCAAATGTGAGACTTAAGATCGAGCGGTAGCCATCGCTCATCTGATTGACGGTAATCTCCGATCCATTACCATCGACAAAAATCACGCCCTGAGAGGTGATCTTTTTCAGTTTGGATTTATGAGGTAGAAAATCTTCCGAATTGATGAAAGTCATCACATTGGCCAGTACATCTTTCCGAACCGATTTTTCGAGGGTCTGAAATTGCAGGTGAATGAGCCAGGTGGTAGCTTCACTCAGTGCCACATCTTCACCAAATAAAGACAAGTGGGCGGCTAGTCTCCGGAAACTCGGGTTGTTATAGACCTCTGCCCGCTCGTAGCTGCCACCAGTAAACCGGCGGAAAGGACCATAGCCTGCCGAAAATACCTTTGGTCCGTTATTGAGGTTCAGACCTTTGGTCTGGGCTGTTGAACCGTCGTCGATAATCACCTGTTCACCAGACCGGTTCAGGGTCAATTGCACTGATTCTTTGGATTTCCCGCCTCGTTCCTGGATCATATCGATCTGAATAAATCCCGATGTTGCCTTCCACCGTAGCCATTCGTTCCAGTTTGGCTTGATACCCTGAATTTCCTGCGAACCAATCAACCCTAAGGCGATTGAACGGATAATACTCGACTTCCCTGATCCGTTGTCTCCGATCAGTACATGCCACCCGGGATATTCCGAAAATTCCATCTTAAAATCAGTGATTGAGCGGATGTTTCGGATGTTAACAGATTTTAGGTACATCAGCTGTCCAAATTGCTCTGATCAAAGATAGGCATTATCCAATATCGAATTCCAATTCCTTCCTATACACGTGAGAGTTCAATCCGTTAATAAAAATTGTGTCGGTATTTTGATTGGACAGGTTCCTGGCTGTGATTGTTTTTTATTCAGGTGATGATTTCACAAAAAATTGTAGATCAGCTTATGGCTTCTGATCGCTGGAAGATATTTCTTCTTCCCCTTATTGTTGATCCACGACCATGCCTTCTCCCGGTTTCCATTTATCGTATTCCATGTATCTGGCTGTAGCTTGGGCAGTTTCAGGACCGAAGATTTTTTCAACGACATGAAGGGCTCCGTCAATCCCGGCAGAGACCCCGGCAGTCGTAATTACCCGGCCATTGTCGACCCACCGGGTATTTTCAAGGACTTCTGTCCGGGTAGCCATTTGCCGGAGGCGATCAATAGCGCCGTGCCAGGTGGTGGCTTTTTTGCCATCGAGCAACCCGGCTTTTTGGAGGACAAAAGCACCGGTACATACTGACAGTGCAATTTTTCGAGATCAGGGGCAATCTGCCGGATCCATGCGGTCACCTGTGGATTGTTGGCGACCGGTCCGCTATTGCCCCCTGGTATGACCAGGATGTCGGGGGTTGGCACATCGGCTATGGAATATTCAGGAATAATTTTAACAAAACCCTGACTGATTATGGGTTCTTTGGTGAGGGATACGGTATACACTTTAAACCCTCCATTTTCCGGCCGGGCAGCGGCAAAGACTTCACCTGGTCCGCTGAAATCGAGAATTTCGACACCGTCGTGGACAAAAATCGCGACATTTTTCATCCGGTCTTTTTTAATGAGGGTCATGCCGCAGACCGGACAAGTACCCGGTGCGGTGAAAATGGTGTTGTCGCAACTGCCATCACCACAAGGTGGACAAACGTATTGATCGTTCTGGGTTAAATTTTGGCTGGCCATTGGCAGGTTGATGGAGATGAAATAGATCATTAAAAGAGCATTAAAAAGTGGTAACATAGTTTCTAAAATTTTCAAGGTTAGTTAAATATTGGTGATTAGCTACTGAATCATAATTATTAAGAAGGTTTCCTACTTACGGATTAATCGCATGGTTTTCAGCGCTTCCGTGGATCAACTAAAAAAAATTGCTGTTGCATTTTTTTCAAAACCTCCGGATTAACCGGCTGGTGTTTTTGGATACGGGTGGCTGGATATCCTTCCAGGCAATTGGAGGTGAAGCAACGGACCGGACGGGTGGGCCGCTTTTCAAACCCTCCTCCACAATTGGGGCAGACATTTTTCAGGATGTCTTTGACGCAGCTGACGCAAAATGTGCATTCAAACGAACAAATCATGGCTTCATCACTGTCATTGGGCAAGTCTTTGCCGCAGTGTTCGCATAGGGGTCGGATCTCCAGCATAGCGCTTTTTTATCAAAAGTAATTGGTTGATGGATACATGTGGTTCATTGTCTTATATTGACATCATTATGTCTTGATACGACATATACGACATATTTGTAATAATACGACCCAATTAATTTCGATCTAAAAATGAAGTCCCGGAAGATTGTCTTTCTGTTATTCCCACAAACTCACCTGCTGGATCTGGCTGGACCGGCTCAGGTATTTTATGAGGCATCCCAGCTGGGAGGCAGCTCCTATGAATTGATCTATGCGGCTGGAAATGAAACGATAAAATCCAGACAGGGGATTTCTTTTCAGCCATTGCAGAAATTGGAGACATTGTATATCCGGCCAGGTGATCTGATCTGTGTGCCGGGTATTGATTTTAACCGCTTTACCCTGGGAGAAATGGACGTCGAAATCACCAACCTGCGACATTGGGTAGCGGCTCAGCAGCGGAAAGGTGCCTATATCGGGTCAGTGTGTTCCGGTGCGCTGATCCTCGCCAGGATGGGTCTGCTTGACCGGATCGAATGCACCAGCCATTGGAAGTGTCTGGATTATCTGAAGAAGCATTTCCCCCGGGCCAAAGTTAGGGAGCAAAGGCTATATTGTTTCGACCGGGGTGTTTTTACCAGCGCCGGGATGACCGCCGGCATTGATATGGCGTTGGCGTTGATCGAGCAATGGGATAATCCATTGGTAGCTGCCCGGATTGCACGGGAAATGGTGATCAATGTGCGCAGGGCCAATACCGCAGAACAACGGAATGTTTTTCTGGATTTTAAAAATCATTTTAATCCGGATGTTTATCAAGCCCAGGAAATGCTTTCCACCCATCTGGCAACCGGTTTTACCATTGACGATCTTGCTGCTCAATTAAATATGAGCAGCCGTCACCTGGCCAGGCTTTTTAAGCATCATACGGGTCAGACCATCCAGGCTTACCGCGATCGTGTTCGACTTGACTTTGGTGAAGAATTATTGAAACATACCGAAAAGTCGATCAAGGAAATCGCCATCGAATGCGGTTTTGAGAATTCGCGGCAATTTATCCGGCTATGGAAAAAATACCGGGGTGAGTCACCGGGAGATTTCCGGAAGACCGGGTAGAGCCGTCTTCCCTGCACGGATTTTCAATATCCAACAGTTGAAGTCCGGGTACCGGATACCTGATTTACCTGCTGCCAAAACCGGCTTTGCATGTCCGGCTCGCTGAGATGGTCTCTTCCTGGACGCCCACTTTTAATGATCCGCACTTAGGATCACCGGCCCGATTTCCTGGTCCTGCAACAACTGAAGGACATCGGCCAGCACCCCACTCCTGAACGCAGTCCAGTCTTCCCTGACTTTCAGCCATTGTTCATGCAGCTCCCGGAAAACAGCGTTATGCTGATCGGCCGGCCGGAAATCGGCGACGGCAGGGCATAGGAGAGATAACTGAGTTTTTCCAGCAACTTGCCCGGTTTACGGATGATATCCTGTCCGGTACCGGTGTGCTCCAGTTGAATCATCCGATTCTCTATGATGGTGATCAAACTGTCGGTTTCCGTCAACCTGGGTTTCAGGTCCTCCTTTTCACCGGGCAGCATCGACTTTCAGATCGAGCAATTGACGACGGATCCGTTCGGCTTCATTGACGACTCCGGTTATTTCTTCGTAGTCAGCTCGGATCTGGTCCAGCAATTGATACTGAAGACGGATATCTTCGACGGTACCTTCAGAATGGGGATCTTTCCATACGTTGATGGGTTGCGTCTGAACCGTGGAATCGACCACCAGTTGTACCTGATAGTTGCCGGGTGGCACCAGGTGGGTCAGGGGAGATACGGTCACATTTCGGGTCCGTTGATCATTCAGTTTAAACCAGGGAGCATAACGTGGTTCGGTACGCATCACCAGTTTGGTCGTAGGGTCTCGTCTGAAATCCGGAGGGCCTTTTTTTAAAGCACTTTGCGGAGTTTTCGACTGTACCTCAAAAGACGCTGATCACCCAGTATGATCGTACCAACTTTATACAAGGGGTATCATGCCGGAAAATAAAGGCACCGGGTAGTTATAACCTCCTCTGATTTGTCAGCTCAGGTTCAGGGGAAGATCGTTGTTATCGACCGGAAATCTCTCTTAATTTCTGAAAAAATTGCTTTTTCCGTTCTGACCGGATACCCCAATCGACAGGAACGCTTTGATAACCTGATTCAAATCCCTCGCCCTCCATCCGGAAATCAAAATAACCCCAGGATGCATACGCCCGGATGGCATTGACAAAATTATTTTCCGGGGCGTTAAAGTCAAAATGATCATCCTCATTAAACAGGATGGGCATAGGTTTGAAACCGTTTACTTCTTTGGTCTTTCTGACCATCTCGGTGATCCCTGCCGGTTTGTGAACGCCGTTTCCGTGCAGTAATATAAAATCGGCGATCCGGACCACGTTTTCTCCCGGAATGCTGCCACCGTTGTAACTGGTGCTGACCAGGTACCGGTATCCATTTTTTTGAATCCCTTTGATTAAAGTGATCAATTCATGGATTCGGTCTGCCTTTAAGATGTTCCGGTCGTATTTGTTGTTGTCGCACTCGTTGGCTACTTCGATCAGGATATTTTTGTATCCTTCCGAATGAAGCCATTCAATGACATTGGTTGCTCCCCTGATGACTGCGCTGTCGTCAGCCAGATGCTGATCCTGTCCGAAATAAAACAAGCCAACAATTGGCACCATACCCAGTGTATCGGCTTTATCCAGTATTTTTTTGAGGCGGGCCGTATATTCAGGCCGGAGTCGGCCGTCTTCAAAATAGGCAGAATTATACCAGTCCCGGTTACCGTATCCCATGGGGCTTCCTCCCTGCAGATTGATGGTAAAAGATAACAACCCATGGGCATACCACCCGGTCATGGCGGCTACAAATTCATTGGTATTCCGGTCCGGATCCCATTTTTGGGTATCAGCGTATTTCCACAGGTTTGCGGTGGCCGGATTTAAGTCATCGAATATACCCTGCACCATTCTCGAATTAAAAAGTAAGCCTTCGATTTTATAGCCCTCCCAATAGCGGTCCGGGTAGGTTATCAGGTCATTGATGTAAAATGATTCGTCTTTGATGGATACTTCTGTTCGCTGATCAGCATGCCTGGTATTAAGACCGGAAAAAAGGAGAACGATCAACAGGTTGATCAAGTGGTAAAATGGCATGGAGTTCTTTTATGTAATTATCAATTTACTTGATGTTTTATCCAGAAGAGGTCTCGAAATTAAACGTTGTGGTCCATCCTAGCATATTCACTTTCATCGTTAGCGGTCATCCAGAGCATTAATTGGGCGATTTTTCCACGCCAAGGTTGATCAGATAATGTACCAGGTCCCGCAATTCATCGCGGTGCAGCGAAGCCGTGAGTCCGGCAGGCATCAGTGAAACCGGGCTGGCATCAACCTTCGCGATCTCGGCTGCCGGAATGGATAGTATGTCGCCATTGGCCTGTCGCAACAGGGTGCTGGTTTCGGTCTTCCGGTAGAGGGTTCCACTCAATACTTCGCCATCTGTTTTGGTGATAATCACTGTCTCATAGCCTTGTTTGATATCAGTACTGGGATTCAGAATCGATTCCAGTATTGAGTTGGGAGTCATGTAAGCTCCCACACTCGAAAGGTCTGGCCCAATCAGACCGCCGATACCATCGATGCGGTGGCAACTGGCACAAAGCAGCTGGGGACGGCGGTAAATAGCGCGGCCGCGGGAGATGCTGCCTTCGTCTGCTACTTCTGCCAGCAGCTGGCTCTTTGCTTCCTCGGTTAGCGTGATCCCAACGGCTTGCAGGGAACCGGCTTCCCGGATGACCTGCTCCAGGCTGGAGAGATCAAGACCTGAGGTTTGAGTTACCCGGAGTCCGGCACTGGCTACTGGTTCGGTCAGTTTTTTCCCGGTCAGGGCTTTTGCGAGCAGAGCCGGACCTTCTTCCATCCGGCGGTAGGTCATAAAGAGCAGTTCAGCATCGTCGGGTGAATCCAGTTCCTGCAGCAGATCGACCACAGTTCCAAGGGCTTCTGCCGGTTCGCTTTCTGCCCAGGCGGCAGAGGCAGTACTGCGTACGGCAGGTGGTTGAGTCTTGCGGGTCAGACTTTTGACGTGAGTCAGGCGGTCCAGTTTGATCAGGGCCCGGGCTGCAGCCAGACGCTCATTATTTTCCAGTCCGGGGTTGGATGCCATCGATTCGAGCGTAGCAGCGGCTGGTAAGTGTTTCCACCTCCCCACCAGCTGGGTGGCGGCAATCCGGATTTGCAGACTGTCATGCTGCATCAGGGCATCGAGTGGTGTCAAATCTTCCGGTACCGATTGGTTGGCGGCAGGTGCATTGACCATTGTCCGGAGTAGAATCAGGTCCGATTCATTGGTGGCTTTTTTCAACACCATGGTCAGTGTCTTTTCGTCACCCAACCGGGCAAAGCTTCGCCAGGCTTGTTGGGCGAGGGTATCTGTCAGGTTGGGATCATCAATCAGATTCGACATCAGGGGTACTACTTCAGCGTCATTGCAGGCCAGCAGAGCAAAGACCTGTTTATCAATATCACCGCCGAAATCGGTTTGTCCGGCCTTAAACGACGGGAGCCAGACTTTTTTCAGGTTTTTGGCAGCAAGCCAGACTGCAAAATTCAGATTGGCATCGAGAGGTTGGTCGAGAGCCTCCAAAGCCAGTTCGACTGCCCTCAGGTTTCCTAGGGTTCGTAGGGCGTGGATCGTCTCCAGTCTTACCTGGGGATGGGGATCACGGATGAGTCCGGCCAGAGTTTCGAGTTTTTCCGATTGCCGGTTCCAGTGCATAATCATCCGTACAGCAGCAGCGCGGGCTTGGGGTTTGCCTGATTGGAGTACTGCAGTCAGGAGTTGATCGTCATAATAGTTAAGGGCTGCTCCCAGCCAGAGAGCTTCCACCCGGTGGCGCTCATAGTCGGGATCTGACTGGCGGAGGTTGCTCACCCAGCGGCTAAGCTGTTGAGGATCGCATTTTCGGGCAACCAACTCCCGGTTGGCTTGCAGGCGGGTATTCTGTTCCGGTGATTTCAGGAGATCCAGGAGTTCCGGTATGGCGTTTTCCTGAATGCGCGGATAGGTGAGGACTGGTTTTTGCTTATTGGTCAACCGCCAGACCCGGCCATGAGTTTTATCACGCACCGGATGATGGAAATCCACCTCACCGTGATCAATGATCGGATTGTACCAGTCGACGATATAGATCGCACCATCCGGACCCACTTTCATATCCACCGGCCGGTACGAACGGTGGGTGGAATGCAGTATGGTTTGTACTTCTTGGGAATGGTATCCGCTCCCATTGGGTTGTACCGCATAGCGAACCGTTCGGTTAGCCCGGAAATCTGAAGCCAGGATACTACCCTGCCAGCTGGCAGGGAGATGCCGGCTGTAGATCACCTCTGCGCCCGTATTTTTTGGGGTTCCGGAATTAAGTCCATCCACAACCCGGTCGGCTCCCACGGCAGTTGCATGGGCGGATTCGGGAAAGATATAGTTGATTCCTGAGCTGCCGGCTCCGTCAGTAGCAAACGACTGACCCCATTCGTCAAAAGCCTGTCCCCAGGGGTTGATCAGGCCCCTGCTGAAAATCTCGAGACGTCCGGTTTCCGGCCGGAAAATCCAGGTACCTGATCCGTTGAGGCGTCTGGGGCCGTAAGGGGTTTCAACAAAAGTGTTGATATAGATCGATTGGGTAAAAAACAGATCACCCCAGGGAGCCCAGCGCAAACCATGGATGGTGTGATGAATATCGGCATTGCCAAAGCCGTCAAAAATGACCTCCCGTTTGTCTGCGATATCGTCGCCATTGGTGTCGGCCAGAAACAGAAATTCGGTAGTACTGGTCACGTAGGCACCCCCTGGTACCGGCATCACCGAATGCGGTACCAGCAGACCTTCGGCAAAAACGGTCGACAGGTCGGCTTGTCCGTCTTTGTCTGTATCCTCCAGGATGACGATCCGGTCATTGGGTTCGCGGCCCGGCACAATGTGCGGGTAAGTGCTGCTGGTGGCTACCCAGGCCCTACCACGGGTATCCCAGTTTAGATTGATGGGATTGGCAATCATGGGATCGGCGGCAAACAAGTTGATCTCAAATCCATCCGGTACAGTAAAAGCGCTCAATTCTTCGGCGATATCGGGCTCTGGAATGTGGGCCGGAACTTCATCTTCAGGATAATTTTTCGGTGGTTGCCAGGGTTTGATCAGCTCGATGTCAATCCGGTGACTGACCGGAGTACGGAGGGTTGAGATATTGGATTCGCTTTCTTCCACCAGGCGGGTAAAGTCATCCATTTCATAGGCGAGGTGACCCATCTCATGTCGCCGAAACAGGTAGATATAAGCTTCATTCAACGGTCTGAGCCGGTAACGGTGCAGCCGGTTTTTCAGGGCTACTTCTTCACGCAATTGTTCCTGTCTGAGCGAATCCTGAGAAAGAGAAAGACTAAAAGGACCATTGCCCTTCATGATCAATTCACCATCCAGATAGATGGCAGCGGGCACGGTCAGATCAAATTGTCCCTGGTAGGCAAGGGCCGGTGCTGCCAGATTAAATTGAACTCCTCTGACCGTCTTTTTCCACTGCGTGATTTCCGCCTGCCGGGCTTTTTGGATCATACCGGTTGAATCAAGAGTCACGGTGAAATCATCGTTTAGTTGCAAATGGAGTGCGTTCAGAAGAACATCGGTCATCCGGCGATAACCGGCATCATTAAGCTGTACGCCATCGTTGGTGTACATCGGGCTCAACGGATCGGTGATCAGCTGGTCATAGAGGTCTATGAAGAGCAAATGTCTTTGACTGGCTTCTTCGCGGATAAAATCGCGGGTTTTTTCCAGCTTCTGATTTCGGAGCATCAGTGTCTCCTGGTCGATCAGGACCTGCTCTTGTCTTGGGGGAGAGAGCAGAATCACCTTCAGCTGCAGGGAATCGGCCAGGGTGAGCAGCCGGTGGTATCCGCTGATAAATAAATCAAAGGCTTCCTCATCGTCACCATAGGCCGTTTCCGAACCATAGCCTACGATCAGGATGTCGGGCCTGGCTTCGGTGATGTGCTTACTCAGGACTTTCGAACCGAATCCTTCCTGGGCTGTTGGTGGTTGCCAGGAGCGGGTGTTTTGGGCCGAACCAAATTGAGAACGGGCCAGACCAAATACATCATCAGCCGGCCATCCCAGGTTGCGAAAGGTAATCTCCTCACCGGGATAGATGCGGGAAATGGCTGATTCGAAATAACCGTGATTTTCCATTCCAGAGATCAGCGTTCCACCCACCAGGGCAATGCGGTGTCCGGAAGGAGACTCCGGCAATCGGATAGACTGGGGTTTACTGAACTGGCCAACTTGTCCATCGTGGTTCCAAATCCGGAGTTTCCACCATATCTTCTTCCCGGCAGGAAGGCTGCTGCAGGGGTATTCAACCTCAGAATTGGCTCCAAACCGGCGATGGCTGTCCCAAAGATCACCGATATCCTGTTTGAGGATCTCTTGGTTACTGGCGACCAGGATCTGAAAACTTTCCTGTGCTGCCGGTTGGTCGCCGGCCTGCCAGGAAAACCGGACAAAAGGCGGTAGCAATCCATTTCCTTTCTCAATAATTTCCACCCGGGCATTTTCCGGATCAGGGGATGTGTTTGATGACTGGCAAGCTGTCAAAAGACACGCAATAATAATCCAGCCGAGGTATTTATGCTCCATTGGCTGAAAATATCTAAAATCGGAAACCGGACAAAATTTATCAGTCCCGGCAAAGATCTCTACCGAGCCTCCTTTTGTGTTCCAGTTGAATGGAAGGTGGAGATTAGTCAACCTTGTCGCCTTAATACCTACCTAACGCCCGTTTGTACTGCAGATCAGCGGTCAAAAGTTGATAGATGGCATCAAGATAACCGGCTTTTGCCGACTGCAGTTGCGATTCGGAATCCCTAAGCGTTACCGGTAGGATTACTCCCTCCTTAAAACGCCATTGATCGGTAGCGTACAGCTCTTCAGCGAGGACCATATTTTCCCGCGCCATGCTGACAGTTTTCTGAGCCAAAGCAACCTTACTGATGGCTTGTGCCTTATCCTGATGCAGTTGATACTGAAGCTGCTTCAGTTTCAGATTACCTTGTAACTGTCGGAGCGTCTGATCCTGGGAATTGAGTCTGGCCAGCCTGCCATCCATAACCGGGATGGCCAGTTGTAGTCCCAGGTAGTTAAAGGGATACCAGGTATTACTGCCAAAAGGATTCAACTGGTCATTCAGTTGCAAGAGACCGTAGTGACCGTAGGCGTTGAGCGATATCTTTTTTCTGGCCAGGGCCAGTTCGTTTTGAAGGACGGCATATTGCTCATCCAATTGTGCACGCTGGATTTCCGGTCGATTTTCAGGGGGTATTTGCTCCTGGTTGAGGATTCGGTCCTCCAATGATGCGATGTCATCCGTCAACTCGATGGAAGTGTTCGGATCGAGAAATAACTGTTCCTTCAACTGCAGCAAATTAAGGGTATATTGATCCCGCGATTTTTCCCAGGTAAGTTGGGCATTACGTAAGGCCACTTCCAGCTTTAGTCGTTCATTTTCAAGCAAGGTGCCTTGTTCCCACTGGACCTGGCCTGCCTCCAGATTCAACTGGGCACGCTCCAGGCTCTGCCGGTCTAACCTGGCTTTTTCCTGGTAATACAAGGATGCATAATAGGCTTCAGCAATTGTCTGAAGGATCATTACTTTGGTCTCGCTGACAGCATGAAGCATTTCAGAGGAACGGTTTTCATTGATTTTCCATTCAACTTTCTTTACCGGGTCAAGAATGACCTGATCCAGATGTATCCCCAAAGTATGTTGAAAACGCGTGCCAAAACGGACCGTAGAGGAGCCTTCGGGATCCAACCCGTTGATGTCAAAAGGCAGAACGGTTGATTGCAATTGGGTATTCCAACGAAAATCTGCCGAGCCACTAAGTTGAGGATTCCTTGTCGCTTTGATTTTTGCATTGGCTCCATCAGTTATTTGTTGTTCAAGGAGTTGCAGTTGTACTTCCGGTCGGTTGGCCAACCCTTGCTCCAGAGCCTGGTCAAGAGATAACATCAGGGCAGATTGAGCAGGTGCAAGCCAGGGCACTGATGCAAACAATGAAATCAGAATGACCAGAAGGCAAATCGAATTTTTCTTTTTCATACGTTTAATGTTTAGCTTGGGCAGATCATTATCGAAACACAGCAGCTGGTTCCAGTCTGAGGATCTTACGCATTCCAAACAAGCTTCCGAGGGTTGCTATCAACAAAGTCACACCAATGAGAGTATAAGTCAGCATTGGTGTCAGCTGAAGATCCAGTGCGGCTTCCGTTGCACTGACGAAAAATACGAGCAACCAATAAGCAAGGATAAAACCAGTCATTGAATAAATGCCGGCTTGCAGTAATATGAGCTTGCGGATTTTGCCATTGTTAGCTCCAATGGCTTTCAGGGTTCCGTAGTCTTTTATCCGGTCACTGACCGCGGAGTACATCGTTAGTCCAACAATAGAAAATCCGGTGATCACGGCAAAGATAACCAGAAGGCTGAAGGAGGAGGCCATGCCACTATTGATGGCAAAGTAGATCAGTGAATTTCTGCGAAACTGTTTGCCAGTAATCGCTTTAACCTCAGGGATAACCCGGTCAATCGCTTCGACAACCTGTCCGGGTGTAAAGTTGGTATCCTGCCGGATCAGAAATGCAGAGGCTTCGGTTATTGGAAAGTTTGTCAATGACCTTGCCTTCTCGATCGAAGTAAATGCATAGGGCACACCTAAACCCTCCGTGCGCTCGGTCAGACCAACGATGCGCATCCTGGTACCATTCAGTTCGACATAGTCGCCCATTTGTATCAAATGACCATACTCCGTATTGATCTGGTCAAGGAAAATGCCACCGTATTCCAGCATATCCAGCGGATCGCCACGCCTGATATTCCAGGGGCCACCCACAAATTCAGGTGCCTGGGTACCGATCAGTGTTAGTGGAAATTTCTTGCCATCGGTAAGTTTCAGCACTCCTCCGGTAAAAACCAGTGGATGTATTGAGGCCACTCCTTGTACGCTCATCAGGCTCCGGGCTATCCGCATATCCAGTGATGGAAGGTCTGTCACTTGTTTACTTTTTGGATTGACTACCCAGATGTATGGTTGATTGTAGGTGGCGAGTGAAACGGTACTTCCGATTAATGCCAGGAAGATCATTATTTGTTGCCCAACCAGAAAGACAGACAGTATCATCCCGAAGAGGATACCAAACATCTTGGCTTTATCAAACCACATAAATTTGAATGCATCCCGCAACATTACTCTGGAGTTAGAAAGATGCGACAATCAACCCGGCTACCATATAAGGGTATGATACCTTCGTCCAGGCGTACTTTGATTTCCCGTACCCGTCGATCCTCCAGTTCGGTCGATTGATCTTTAAAGAGTGATTTTTGACGCAGGTAGTCTGCGGCAAAGGTGACCACTCCCCTGGCAAGCTCTTCTCCTGTCATTTGAGAATAGATGACCGCCTTCTGACCGGGACTCACTCTGGAAGCAAATAGCTCATCCACTTCGGTGTTAGCAATGACGGCACCTTCGGGAGCATATTCCAGTATCACTGTGGTTGGCGAAACATATTCACCCGGATGTACCAGAACATTCAATACTTTTCCCTTCATGGTTGCCGGGATCTTCTTCCGGGATAGTTGAATCTGATAGTAATGGATATCGGCTTCAATCTCTGCACGCTTTGCTTTTACCTGTTGCAAATTGGCCTCTGCAATGACTACTTCCTGACGGCGTTGATCCACTTCCGATTGAAGGTCATTGACTTTTTGCCGAGTTTCCGCATTTCCGGCCAGCAGTGATTGCGCCAGCAGGAGATCCTTTTCTGCCTGGATCAGATCCAGTCGTCGCTGATCCAGATTCGCTCCAGCAACTACCTCAGCACGCTGTTGCGACCCAAGTCTACTTTTAGCCTGGTTGAGCTGGGCAACTTCAATGGCCTGATCCAGTCTCAGTACTTCCTGGCCCTGAGTGATTTCGGAATTTTCGGTGACTAATACCTGCAGGATCTTACCCTCCGTACCCGCATGCAGGGATACGATATCAAATTCCGGTTCGATCCTGGCTACCCCGAAAACCTCATCTTTTAAAGGTAATGAAGTGATCAGCCTATCTTTTGACTGAGCCTGGTTAACGCTCTGCATGTCGGACGATGAACAAGCTGACCAACAAAGGAAACATCCAAGAAAGGATACAACAAAATGCCAAAACGATGTTGGTTTCATGACGGGGCTTTAGTTATTTGAATGAGGCCAGGTCTAATGGTGAAACAAAACCATTGATCACTTCGACCGCCCGGGTGGCATAGATGGCAAGTCTTGGGTCATGGGTCACCACTGCTACCGATTTTCCCTGTTCTGAAAGGAGTTTCAATTCCTGCATGACGACGCTGAAGGAATCTTTGTCCAAAGCCGCAGTTGGTTCGTCGCAAAGGATGATCTTTGGATTGGTGACCAATGCGCGGGCTATAGCGATACGTTGCTGTTGGCCGCCCGAAAGCTGCCTGGGCAAACTTTTTCTTCGATCAGTCATTCCTACCATTTCCAACGCATATCCGACCCTTTTCCTGATTTCATTAAAACGGATACCCTGCAATTTTAAAGGTATGGCCACATTTTCCTCTGCTGTCAGAGGTGCCAGCAGATTAAACTGTTGAAATACAAATCCAACGGTACGGAGTCTCAAAGCCGCCAGTTCCTTCTGACGCATGGTGTTGATATGATATCCATCAACATAAAGATCGCCAAAACTGGGATAAATAATACATCCGATCAGCGATAGTAAGGTCGTTTTACCTGATCCGGAGGGACCGATGATTAACAGCAATTCATGGGAATGCAGTTGCAGATCGGTCGGATGCAAAGCAATAATCGTCTGATCACCGCTTTGATATTGCTTACCTGCTCCCTCGAGCCTGGCCAACATGCCTGAAAGTTATGTATTATCCAATCAATATTGTGCTGATAAAATTACAACAAAATGCAAGAAGGATGCTGATCCGGTGCACGAGTCACTTAGGTCCGAATCACGACAAAATATGCAGTTTGGCAAATTTGAGCATGATACGCCGTTGTGGATTACTGATTCCCTGGAAGAAGATGGTAGCCACTTTCGAATCGTTGTAGCCGTCGACGCTGAGCACTTTCCCTTCGCCAAATTTGAGGTGTCTGACTTTCATGCCGGCCACAATCTGATGGGGGGCAGCAGCCTTAAAGTCGGCAGGAATGGCCGGAGTTTTTTCTTTTTCCGGCTGGCGGAAATTACCCTGTACTCCTGCCCGGAGACGAACCGGCTCGACTGCTTCCGGCCTGCGGGCGATGGTGCTGTCCATCAGATCGGCGGAAATTTCCAGGATGAAACGGCTCGGGTCGTTGTATACGATTTTCCCGAACCGGTACCGCGACCCGGCGAAACTCAATGTCAGATATTTCCGGGCACGGGTAATGGCCACGTAAAACAATCGGCGTTCTTCATCGATGCCATCTTTTTCTTCCAGAGCCTGGATGGAGGGAAACATGTTTTCTTCGAGACCGGCAACGAAAACACTGTCAAACTCCAGACCTTTGGCGGAATGAACGGACATCAGCGTTACGTAATCGCGGTCGTTGCTTTCTTCGTCGAGGTCGGTAACCAGGGCGATATTCTGGAGGTAGGAAGCCAGACTTTTATCCATGGGAAGGTTATCGTCGGTAGCCTCATCGTTTTCGCAAAAATCTTTGATACCGTCAAACAGGGCGGTGAGGTTTTCAAGCCGGGACATTCCTTCGAGGGAATGATCGGACCGGAGATCATCGATGAGACCGGATTGATCGGCGATCAGGGTTGCCGCTTCAAAGGCATTGAGATCCTGGGATTTCTTGGCAAAGTGTTCGATCATTTTTACAAAACCCTGGAGGGTGCTCCGGGTTTTGGAAGGAAAAGGATACTCGGAAAGGCTACGCCAAAGTGAAATTTCCTTTTCGGCAGCATATTGCGTAAAGGTATCAATGGTTGAATTTCCAATACCTCGCTTTGGATAATTGATAATGCGGAGCAGGGCTTCCTCATCAAAGGGATTGACGCTGAGGCGCAGATAGGCTACCAGATCCTTGATCTCCTTACGTTGATAGAAGGACAAACCACCAAAGACTTTGTAAGCGATGTTGTACCGTCGCAACTGCTCTTCAAAGACGCGTGACTGGGCGTTGGTACGGTACAAAATGGCGATTTCCTTATTGGGTATGTGATAGCGGTTTTTATGTTCGACGATCATATCGGCCACCCGGCGACCCTCTTCCGTATCGGACACGGTTTTTACCAGCTTGATCTTGGTTGAGTCAATCTTGTCGGTCCAGATTTTTTTCTGAATCTGGTTTTTATTCTGGACGATGACCTGGTTGGCGGCTTCGACGATGCAATGGGTAGACCGGTAATTCTGTTCCAGCTTAAAGGTGGCAAGATTCGGAAATTCGTGGCGGAAATTCAGGATATTGTCGATGGTGGCACCCCGGAAAGCGTAGATACTCTGGGCATCGTCGCCGACTACACAGATATTTTCGGGGCTACCGGGATACTTGACCAATTTTTTAAGAATCGCATACTGGAGAAAGTTGGTATCCTGAAATTCATCGACCAGCAGATAGGTGAATCGGCGACGGTATTTCTCGAGTACCCCTTCCGGGTTTTTTTGCAGCAATTCAAAAAAACGGTATAGCAGGTCATCGAAATCCATGGCGCCCGCCTGTTTACACTGAGAGACATAGCGGGCATAGACAGCATAAAGCATCGGCCGGTTATTAAACCGGTCTACCCCCAGCAGATCCTGATCCTCCGCATAGAGCTTAGGAGTGATCAGGTTACTCTTGGCGGAAGAAATCCGGGCCCTCACCGAATTGACGTTGTAGTTGTTCTTGTCCAGGTTCATCTCTTTGATGATCCGGGTAAGCAGGCTACGGTTGTCGGCAGTGTCATAAATGGTAAAATTGGAGGGATAACCGATGTGCTCCGCTTCAATGCGGAGTATGCGGGCAAAGATGGAGTGAAAGGTGCCTGCCCATAGTCTCCGGGCCCGTTCACCCACGACTTTGGCAATCCGTTCTTTCATCTCCCGGGCGGCTTTGTTGGTAAAGGTCAGGGCCAGGATCTGTTCGGGGTAGATGCCTGATTCGATGAGGTGGGCGATGCGGTAGGTCAGTACCCGGGTCTTGCCGGATCCGGGGCCGGCGATCACCATGACCGGGCCGTCGGTGGTGGTGACTGCCTGTCTCTGCACATCATTCAGATCGTTTAAATATTCCAATACCATCTGCCCTTTTGCCAAACAGCTAAGGTACTTAATAAGTTCGGAAGTCCTAAAGGTATGCCGGTTTTTTGTAATTTGTCCGGAACAGGTCTGGTTCGAATGATCCTTCACCCCGGGAAGCCCCGGGATACCACCAATGCTTCTGTCTTTCTGATGATCCGGGGAGAGGCTGTTGAATCAGATCAAAAGGCTTGAAACGATTCAACTATTAACGGTCAGCTCATCCCAGTATTCCATGGCTCTGCGGGTGTGCGGTATACAGATAGACCCGCCAACAATATTGGCTACAGAAAAGACCTCCATGATCTCGGCTGTGGTGACTCCGAGTTCGTGACAGGTCCCCAGGTGATATTTGATACAGTCGTCGCAACGCAGTACCATGGATGCGACCAATCCCAGCAGTTCTTTGGTTTTTACCGGAAGGGCACCGTCCTGGTAGGTCTGATGATCCAGACTGAAAAAACGCTTGAGTACGGTATTGTGTTCAGCCAGCAGACGTTGGTTCATTCTTTCCCGGTAGTCGTTAAATTCTTTGCTGAGTGACATAGGTGGTATTTTAAATTCTTTGGTAAGATGCTAAAATTTGGTGGATTGAATCGGGAGGAGGGATAAAATGGATCCGGTAAGAATCCTGGACCGCATCCGGCAATTTTGTTGCAACCCCCAGATCAGGATCGAAATGCAGCTTTGCTGTCAACAGTCACTTATTTGCAGTGAATGACAACATTATATATACGACCGGTAACTTTCCGGTGACATACGGTCGGTGATGCCGGGTTTTCGGGTAAAAAAATCCCATTGTCCGGAGTTAAAAACGGTTTGTCGGAAGCTGTCTAATTTTAATCCGGCTAATTCAGACATTGATCTATGGTCCTTTGTCTTTGATCGTTAAAATTCGGGACGCTTGCAACTTTCTCATCTTGATGTTCGTCCTTATTACCGAAAACAGTTGCCAATGATTTGATATATACCTCTCAAATTTCTTAACCTGAAAAATTAATAAAACTATGAAAACAGTAAGAATGCTCAGCTGTCTGCTTGTACTCGCCTTTTTTTCCCTGAGTTCCAGCATGTTTGCCAATGATGGTGATGATCCCCAGGCCATATCCAACCTGAGAAGCAATATTGTGCAACTGGTCGAGTCACCCGACCTGGGTGAACACGGTATTACAAAAGAAGAAGTCAAATTGAAATTTTATATCAATAAAGACCAGGAAATTGTGGTGGTTGACACCGGTACAGACAATCTATACCTCGATTCGTTCCTCAAAAACCGGCTCAACTATCAAAAGGTAAAGGAAAAAAATCTGAAACCTGGAATGTATAATTTGAAGATTACCTTCCAGGCCAGTTAATCAAGAATTAGTTGAGGTAGAGCTTTTTCATACAGCAGTGGGGTAAAAGTATTCCACTGCTTTTTTAATTTTACCATATGTACTTTTATTGGGCAAGGTAGCATCCAACTTTGCCAGCCTCAGACGGTGCCTTTATTTCTTTGGCGCCAGACGCTGATTAACAGGCGAAAAGGAAAAGCGATCGACGCAATAATACTACCCACTCCAAAAAGAATCATCTCACTCCGAATATAAACCTGGAGGTTATTTCGGGTTTCTTCGTCCAGATGTGAGAGGTATGCTTCCGTGCCAAAATCGTCCAGGTGCGTAATGAAATGATTGAGATTGTTGGTCATGTTGAAGACCAGTGGTATGCAGAGAAATACCAGGGCGATTTTCAGGTATTGCCTCCGGGCAATCAGATTGTATTTCCAGGTAAAAATATACCGGAATAAAGTAACAAAGACGACCACAAAGATCACATTAATGGCCGTAAACGGATAACGGTTGGTTTTTTGCAGGATCGGAAAAAGGACAAGAAGGCTGAATAGGATGGTGGCGGCCCACCAGATTATTTCCAGCCACCATTTGTGCCTGCCCAGCAGATTTTTGTTGTTGGTCATCTGCAAATGTAAGGACGAGCTGTCCAATCGGACAATATCCGGGCATAAAAAACGCTCCGGCCTTCAGGAGGTATTTTTTTTAAGAATCTGAGCCCGAGCCAGAGCAGTGCAATTGCTGTTGGAGAAATTCACTCCTGTATCAGATTCCGACTTCAAATGATCCTGCGAAGTTTTATTTTCTTCTTGATCCGCTCACCATCCCGGTCAATATGCAGGGAGACTATCCTTCCCTCCCGGCTGCTCAGGATGTTGTTGATGCCAGTCAGTGAATAGAAACCGGTTGGAATTCCTTCGATTTTCTTCAGCACATCACCTTTCCGGAGTCCTTCATCATGGGCCGGAGAATTGAACTGAACCCGTTGGATGATATAATCTTTGAGATGGTGACCAGACGCAGCCAGATGAATGCCGCTTTTGTCATAGTTGAATTTTCGTTTCAGCCGGCCCCTGGGTTTCATATACAGTTTCTGATGGGGATAGTCAATCACAAAATTGAAGCGATTTAGTATGGAATTTCCCAGAATCCCGTTGCGTTGGAGCCCCATGCGGGTAATGCTGTCGACTTCTACATCCTGAAAACTGGATAGCACATCTTCAAATTCATATTCACCGAAGGCAAAGTGTTCCATGCGACCAATGTATCCTTCGAGGTTACCTCCCAATCCGGAACCCAGCATACCCCGGATGGTTTTTTCCGGCAATCTCAGATGGTCGGCTGTATTGGTATAAATCAGCACCGGAAGGCCGGCACCGGTATCGAGCAGCAGGGTTACCTCTATTTGGTCCTGGCTTATGGTCGTGATCCCTTCGACATAGGGTTTGTTCTTGAAAATCCTGACAGGGATTTCCTTGAAGGTCTTGGGGGGGGTGTAATCTTCGGCACGGTGAAATTGAATTTTATTCCTCCGGTTGTTGACGGTCATGACAAAGTACTTGAAAACGCTGGCGCCAATGATGCCATCGATTTTGACCCCGGTCGATTCTTCCAGTTTCAGATAGTCTTCCTCCAAAACCAGGATGTCGGTTTGAACCGTGTACACATTGGCGATTCTCAGATTAACTCCCCGGGCGATATAGCCGAAAATCTCCTGCGACATATCGGATCCCATCAATGGAATTCTCCGGTCGTACTGAATACCAAGCAGGTCGGCATATTCCTTCTTAAAGAGCAGCGTGTGTTCGGAGCCTGTATCGAAAATGAACTTCAACGGCAGTACATTCCCAAATTTCACATCCATGATGATGAAATGATTGGTCGATTCATAGCTCAGCGTCACCTGCCCTTTGGGTCCTAGATCGAAATTTAACTGACCAAGGATTGTCGGTACCGGTAGCAGCAGTCCGAGGAATATCGCAAGGAATAACTTCATTACCTCTTTCAACGACAATGATTACCTATTGTTAATAAATATCGGGAAGTTTTTACTCCTATGCCGTCAGTAGTTGACAGGAAACAAAAATTATCCGGCCAGGTATGAAGGCCGGTATGAAAGTGATCCGGTAGCGGAGATCCCATCCCTGAATGTCCTATGCAGATCAAAACCCCGGGAAAAGGAGGCAGGTTCCTCAGTATCCCGGATTTCGTGCCGTATTTACAGGCTATTTGCTGACGACAAACAGATCTATCCTGCGGTTTGCCCGTCTTCCTGCCGGGGTATCATTGCTTTCGACCGGGTTTTCCTCACCGAAACCGGTTGTCTCTATCCGCTCGTGGGCAATGCCCAGTTCAGTCAGGATGAATTTTACCGCCAGTGCCCGCTGCTGTGATAAGGTTTTATTGACTTCCGGATCTCCCTGGTTGTCCGTATTTCCTTCTATGCGAATTTTGGTTGAGGGAAAACCCTTTAGGAGAGAGGCAACCGTTTCCAGCTGCGTTACTGACGTAGGTGCGATATTGGATGATCCTTCCTGAAAGACAAGGTTGTCAAAGGTAAACCGCATGTCTGGGTCAGCTTCATCGCTATTCAGATACTCAAATAACCGGTCGGTGACCGAACCTTCCTTCATTTCGATTTCCTCCCCTCCGGGAAGTTTGATCCAGGCAGTTCCCCCCTCGGTACTTCGGGTGGCACCACCGATGGCGTCGGTCTGGGGTGCTTGCGTGATAGCCAATGTGTCAGCGGCCGTCGGAGTTTTATCGGCATCCACCGGTTCATCTGCCGATTCGCTCCCGGAAACAGGGACTGTCTCCGATTCCCGGCCACCGCAACTCTTCATAACATAGAAAAGACCCAAAGCAAGCGATATCAGAATAATCCAGGGAATTGTCTTGGACACCGTACCCGGTTCGCCACTGACTGTTTCAATTTGTTCTTCTTCTGGTTCATCCTGTGACAAGGTGAACCCCAGTTTGGTAAAAAGGCCTTCAGGAGCAGCCGCTTGAACATATGCTTTTTGTTCTATCAACAATCGGTTAAGACCGATCGGGTCGAGAGATTGATTTTTCACCTGACGGCCCATGATGCTCATCAACGCCGGAGCGACCATTTTCATCAGGGTATGAACAGATCCCGATCCCAGGCCCGACCGTTCAGTAACCACCCCGATGATGGTATTAACCGGGCCAGGTACCTCGCCAAATAGAAAATCAAGAATGCCGGCTCCCTTTTCAATCAGTTGATTCGTCGTTTCGCCACCACTGAACAGACCGGGTATATCGGGCAGACTGCTTTCGATATTGTCGTTTTTAATATAATCAAAAATGGCGGTGACCCCCTTGGCGGTCGTACCTTTCTGCACCAGACCTCCCAATATTGCGGGAAGGATCATACCGGTGGCAGCGGCGGTATTTTCGGGGTTTTCTCCCAGGAAAGAACCAGCCTGAACGGATAACTTATCTCCTACTGCTTCTTGAAAAATTTCCAGGAGATTGGCCATGCTCGTATTGTTTGTATTTGAATAACTTAAATAAAGGGAAGCATCATCGATGGCTTTCCTGCCGGGTTACAAAAGAAGCCGTTTTCTGTTTCTGACTGGCCCAGTAACTGGAAAGGGCGAAACCCGAAATGATGTCCCAGACACCCCACCAGGCAGCAAGCACTGCCATGCCTCCCAGCCCATAAAAATAGTTAAAAATCAGGATTAACCCTAATCCCGAATTCTGAATACCGGTCTCTATGGAGATGGCCCTTACGTCTTTCTCCGGCAGGCGGTTTAACCGGGCGAAATAATAACCCTGTACATAGGCCAGACCATTATGGATCAGCACGATGAAGAAGACTTCTTCCAGATGATAGCGGATGATTTCCGTATTGCCAATCAGGGCAAAGGCGATGATGCCCAGCAGCAGAACCACGGATAAGAGTTTGACCGGATAGATAATGCGGGAGCGAAACCCGGGAGCATACCGGTTAATGACCAGGCCTATGATCAGGGGAATGATAATCAGTTGCACGATGATGGAAACCATAGCCCACAAGTCGACTGCGATCGTCCGGTTAAAGTCATCGGGCGGCTCCAGAATCCTGGTCCACAGATAGAAACTGAAGGGGGTGATGACTACGGCGCACAGGGTTACAATGGAAGTCAGGGTGATGGATAAGGCGGTATTTCCATCTGACCGGTGCACCATATAGTTGGATACGTTGCCCCCCGGACATGCTGCCACCATTAGCATACCAAGTTGGATGGTAAATGCCGGTTGGATAAAATAGATCAGGATGAGGGTCAGCAGGGGCAACAACAATAACTGTGATATCAGGCCGATAAAGACCGGTTTTGGCCGTTGTAGAACATATTTAAAGTCTTTCAGGCTCAGCTCAAGGGATACTCCTAACATGAGAAAACCCAGACAGATGTTGAGTAAAAAGAGTTGTCCCTCGTCAAAATTTATTATTACCTTATCAATTTCGTGCATCGCGCGCTAAATTTACCCCTTTTTCCCAGCTGTGAAAATTCTGATTATTCCCGACAGTTTCAAAGGATCGGCTACCAATGTGGAAGTAGCGCAATGTATTGCCGAGGGGGTAAAAGCAGTTGACCATCATGCTGATTGCCAGCTGCGACCGCTGGCTGACGGAGGTGAAGGGAGCCTGGAAACAATCCGCCTTTCCCTGGGGGGTGACTTCATCGCGGTAGACACCGAGGATCCCCTTGGACGTCCAATGACTGCCTATTATCTCCGGGTTGACCGGATAGCCTACGTCGAACTGGCCCGGGCCTCGGGATTACAGCTGCTTTCAATGAGGGAGTTGGATGCCGGAAAGACGTCTACCCGCGGTACCGGACTGCTCATCCGGGCAGCCCTGCGGGATTCGGTCGATGAAGTGGTATTGTGTATCGGAGGAAGCGCTACCAATGATGGAGGTTGTGGCATTGCGGAGGCATTGGGTTACCGGTTTATCAACCAACACGGGGAAGATTTTCTGCCGGTAGGCAATACCCTGGGTTCAATCCGGCAGATCGTGACCCCGGAAAAGCTACCGGCGGCGAGGATCCGGGTCTTGTGCGATGTGAACAATCCGCTGACAGGACCCCGGGGTGCGACCTATACCTACGGTCCTCAGAAAGGAGCGTCGGGTTCAACCCTGCATCGATTGGAAGAAGGCATGATCCATTTCCGGAATATGATTTCCGGTTGGAAAGGTATTGATCTCGATGAGATCGGGGGCGCCGGAGCTGCTGGTGGAGTGGGAGGCGGTATGATGGCTTTTTTTGATGCCACCCTGGAGAGCGGTATTCAATATCTGATGCAGCAACTGGAAATCGAAAAGGAAATAGCCGGCTGTGATCTGATTTTTACCGGTGAAGGAAAGATCGATCATCAGACCGGACAGGGCAAGCTGATCTCCGGTATTACAGGACTGGCTGCAAAATACCACAAACCGGTCGTTGCTCTTTGTGGGGTGTTAGCCCTCTCCCTGGTTGAGACCCGCGCAATTGGTCTATCGGGTGCTTTTTCGATTTTAACACAGATTACTAGTGAAGAGGAGTCGATGCAAAATACCTGTGACAAAATCCGGGAAACAGCCGGTCAGATTATTAATCTTGTAAATACCCTAAAATCATTGAATTATGGATGAAAGAATGGTGGGGGATCTTTTTATACGATCACTCGCTCAAATAATTCGCAAGGAACTTCCAACGGATCAGAAAATAGCCGCCCAGGTTGAGTTGTTAATCAATATTTGTAAAACCGCCGTAAAAAATACCGGAATTCAGTTTCATACGATATTTAGCATTATTGCCTACGCAGGTCATCAGTACAATTTGCCAGGTCGATTATTATTTAATATTCACCGGTTCAGGAGAGAAGCGGCTGCAGTGATTGATAATCCCGTATCTCAGGATCTGCAAATGGAAATTTATCGACTGGGACTCAAACTGACCAGTGATTTATTGCGGATTATTTACCAGGTGTTGCCAACTCCGGAAATACTTCAAGAGATACCACCCGATAAAATTTATCTGAGGAGTGAAGATAAAGTGGTGCAGTTTAAAAGATCTCAACGGATACTGGTAGTCTCCCGGGATGAAAAAACTGATACCCTGACAGCCATCGATTATTCAAAGCCTGATCAGAAAATAAAAGTCAGGTACAATTTGCCCGACCGGAATGAATTATTCAACGAATCGGTCGACCTGTTAGGTAAGGTGTTAAAATTTCCGGTGGAGATTAATCTCATCGATACGGAAATTGACAATCAGGGCAACTATCTGCCGCGTGCTCTGATCATCGAACCGGATTTTTTGATTGATATCACAGCAGTAGCTGAATGTTTTAATAATAGTGGCATTACTGAATCCGGTTATTTTACCCGGCGATTTCTTCCGGTATCGTCCAATGTCAATCTTATTATGGGTCATATCGCCAATTTTTTTCTGGATGAACTCATGGCTGACCCTACCATCACTTTCAAAGAACTGATCAAAAAGGTATTTCAGATTAATCCCCTTACTTTTTCGCTGTTTAACGACAAGGAAGCCCGTGAGATCGTCGGGAAGGCCCAGCGTCATTTTGTGAGTTTGAAAATGGTGATTAATCAGGGATTTGAAAAGCAGGGAATTGACATCCGGCATTGTTTTCTCGAACCCACATTTTATTCAGAACAGTATGGTCTGCAAGGCCGCCTTGATGTATTGTTTGACAGTCCGGAAGTGGACGATGACGCAGCAATTATCGAATTGAAATCGGGTATGCCATACCGGCCGAATGTGTATGGACTGAGCCATAGTCACTACGTACAGACCTTACTGTATGATTTGTTGATCCGGTCAGCGTCATCCGACAAATTAAAGCCGACCAACTATATTTTGTACAGTGGTTTGGAGACCGGCCATCTGCGGTTTGCCCCTGCTGTGCGCTCCCAGCAGTATGAAGCCATGGTTGCCCGCAACCGGCTGATCGCCATCGATGTGCAGCTTAGCCTGGCGGATAAGACACTCCATGATCCGGATCGTTTTCTGAACTTCATCAGGGAAAAATCCAAGAACCTTAACGGCTATTCCCTCCATGAAATGAACGCACTAATTGATCATTTTGCCAATCTGAGCCTGCTGGAGAAAAAGTATTTTTTGGCAATGACCGGATTGGTAGCGAAGGAATACCGTCTTTCGAAGATTGGGGTCGAAGGTGATAGCCGTAACAATGGCCAGGCTTCCCTCTGGCTCAATCAGCAGCGGGATAAAGAGGAGCAGTTTAATATCCTGAGTAATTTGATGATCGCTGAAAACCGGGCCGTCGACCAGAATCCGCTGATTGTTTTCCTGCGCACGGCACAAACCAATACACTGGCTAATTTCCGGCAGGGCGATCTGACGATCATTTATCCCAATGTGGAGGGAAAATCACCTTTGTCCAGTCAGCTCTTTAAAGGGACCCTTATTGAACTGGATGGTGACCGCATCACTGTTCGTTTGAGGGCAAAGCAATTTAATGATTCACTCTTTAAAACGCACCGCTTTTGGAATATCGAGCATGATTCACTCGATAGTGGATTTAATGTCTTATTCCGGTCACTCTACCGGTTTACTACCTTTCGACCGGAGGAACGGAACCGGTTTCTTTCGCTTTCTCCTCCCGCCCCTCCCAGGAAGAAACCCTGGGCATTCCTGCCGGAGTTGACAGATGAGCAAAACAGGATCATGCAGAAAATCATCGATGCCGAAGATTACTTTCTGCTTTGGGGACCTCCGGGAACGGGTAAGACCAGCATTATCGTGCGCTATCTGATGAAATATCTGAAGGAAAATACCAGTGAACAGATATTATTGCTGGCTTATACCAACCGGGCAGTGGATGAGATGTGTCATGCACTCACAGCGGCCGGTCAGCCCGATTTTCTAAGGATCGGATCCCGTTACTCCACTCATCCGGATTTTGTTGCCAATTTACTGGTGACTAAAACCCGGGAGGTATCCAACAGGGAGGCCTTGCGAACCATCATCGACTCACACCGCATCGTGTGCGGCACCATATCTTCGGTTTTGGGTAAGCCTGAGCTGTTTGAGCTGAAATCATTTGACCGTCTGATCATTGATGAGGCGACCCAGGTACTCGAGCCGATGGTGTCCGGTCTGTTGCCTTCTTTCAAAAAGGCTCTGTTGATTGGAGATCACCGGCAGCTGGCTGCGGTGGTGACCCAACCGGCTGCAGAAAGGAGAGTGACCGATGAATCCCTTCGGGCTATTGGAGTGACCGATCTCGGAAATTCATATTTCGAGCGGATTTTTTCACGCTGCGAGCAGGAAGGTTGGACCTGGGCATATGACAAGTTGAGTTATCAGGGACGGATGCACCAGGAGGTGATGCAATTTCCAAGTGAACAATTTTATCATGACATGCTGCAGGTTCTGCCGGGTGAAGCCGGTGTGCGGCAATCGGCATCTCTGGTCTTTTCAGAGATACCGGACGATTATTTATCCGGTTTGATTGCCACCCGGAGAGTGCTCTTTCTGCCGGTCAGTTCCGGCGAATTGTTCAATAGCAAGATCAACCGGATGGAAGCCCAACTGGTAGCCGCCATATTGATCCGGTTGCGGGCATTGTACGCTGAAAATGAAAGGACCCTTGACTTTGCGGATATCGG